>CAZSNP010000027.1:0-23904 GCA_964608265.1 uncultured Anaerolineales bacterium
CTTAGCGTCCCCTGCGCCTTTGCGTCAAAGACGCTCCTATGATTGACGAGCAACTCATCCTCCTCAACTTGCGGGCCGAGAGCGCCGAAGCTGTGATCCGCGCCCTCGGCGCGCGGATGGAGGCGACGGGTTACGTGAAAGTAAGCTGGGCCGAGGCGGTGCTGGCGCGCGAGAAGATATACGCCACCGGCTTGCCGACCGAGGTGCCCGTTGGGCTGCCGCACACCGATGTCGAACACTGTCTGCAACCGACGATTGCGGTGGCCACGCTCGCCCAGCCGGTGAGGTGGGGGATGATGGGCGACCCGGCGCAGACCGTCTCCGTGCAGACGGTGTTCGCGCTTTCGGTCGTCAAGCCGGATGAACAGGTGAAGACGCTGACCCGGTTAATCGACTTCTGCCAGGTGCCGGAGAACCTGCAGGAGTTGCGCAACACCGCCACAGTGAAGCAGGCGGCGGAACTGTTGCGCGCGCGATTGGCGGTGCTCCCCCGCTCCCAGCGGGAGAGCGGGCCGGCGGGTGAGGGCGAGCCGCAATCCCACCCTGCCTCCATCACCCTTACCATCACGCACCCAGTCGGCCTGCACGCGCGGCCAGCGGCCAAATTCGTGCAGACCGCTGCTCGGTTCCAATCCAGGATAGAAGCCACCAACCTCACCCGGGGCAACGGCCCCGTCAACGCCAAAAGCGTCCTCAAAATCCTCACCCTCGCTGTGCAACAGGGCCACGCCATCCACCTGCAGGCCGATGGCCCCGACGCCCGCGCAGCTCTGGCCGCGCTGCGCGAACTTGTGGAGGGCAACTTCGGCGAGTAATGCACATGTGTGAATGTTGTTCACACATGCGTGACAAATGCAGACAAAGGGGTTATAACAGTTCAAACATGCATCGCTAGCACAGTTTCCACTTATCCAGGCAGCAAAATCAAATAAGCAGCACTAACAGTGTCCACAGAAAAACTGGCGAGGACGGCTGTGTCTCGACGCGTCCCTGTGTCAAGCGACAACGGACAAAAACCCCCCGATGGCGACCGGCTCGAACTCCTGGCCCGCATCGCCGGGCTGTATTACGAAGACCGGCTGACGCAGGAGGAGATCGCCCAGCAAACGGGCTATTCGCGCTCGATGATCTCGCGCTTCCTCACCGAGGCGCGCGACCTCAGCGTGGTCGAGGTCAAGGTCAATTACCCGCTGGGGCGGCAGCGCGAGCTGGAGCAGAGGCTGCAGGCAGCGCTGGATTTGAAGGGTGTGCGTGTGCTCTCGCGCGGCACGCTCGATTACGCGCAGATGATGCGCCGCCTCGGGACGCTGGCCGCGCGCGCAGTGGAAGAACTGGTGCAGGACAACACCACCATCGGCGTGTCATGGGGGATGGGCGTGTGGGAGCTGACCAACGCCCTCCGCCCGCAGCCCCGCGCCGGTGTCCACATCGTGCAGATGATGGGTGCATTGGCCGCCGGCGAGCCGGAGACCGACGGCCCCGAACTGGCGCGCCGGCTGGCCCGCATCTTCAGCGGGCGCTACACCACCCTGCCCATGCCGCTGATCGTGGATAGCGAATCCATCAGCCAATCGCTGCGCGCGGACCAGCGCTTCAAGCGTGTGACAGCGTATTGCCAGGAAGCGCAACTCGCCCTCATCGGCGCGGGCACGGTGGACCCGGAACGCAGCAGCATGTTGCGCGCGGGCTACCTCTCCGACGAGCAATTGCAGGAGTTGCGCGACGCCGGCGCGGTCGGCGACGTATGTGCGCTGCATTACGACTTGCGCGGCGAGTTGATTGATACCCCCCTCACCCGGCGCATGGTGACGATTGACGCGCCTACGCTCAAAGCCATCCCAACCAAATTGGCCGTCGCGGGCGGGCAATACAAAGCGGCCACCATCCTGGGCGCGTGCCGGGCGGGCTTCATTGATATGTTAGTGACGGACGACGTGGCCGCGAACAGCTTGTTGAGCATGATGTCAGGAGACAAGTTGGCGTGAATGAGAACGGTCTGCCGGCCAAGGTTGAGCTGGCGCGATTGGGCCACGATTGGGCGCGGTCGCGGCTCGACACGATGCTCCTCATCCGCGCCTTCGAGGAAAGGGCCGAGGAGTTGTTCTCGCTGGGGCGCGTGCACGGCACCATGCACCTCTCCATCGGGCAGGAGGCCAGCGCGGTGGGCGCGGCCAGCGCGTTGCGCGAGGGCGATTATCTCCTTAACCACCATCGCGGGCACGGGCACTGTCTGGCGTGGTTCGGCAGCGACGTGGACGCGATGATGGCCGAGTTCATGGGCAAGGAGACCGGCTACTGTCGCGGGCGCGGCGGCTCGATGCACATCGCCAACGTCGAGGCCAACAACCTCGGCGCGAACGGCATCGTCGGCGGCGGGCTGCCCATCTCGGTCGGCGTCGGGCTGAGCATCAAACAACGCAAGACGGCACAAGTCTGCCTCACCACTTTCGGGGACGGCGGCGCGAACACCGGCGCGTTTCACGAGAGCCTCAACATGGCCAGCATCTGGCGGTTGCCGGTGATCTATCTGTGTGAGAACAATCAGTACGCCATGTCCATGCCGATGCAGCGCGCCTTCAACATCGAGCGCATCAGCCGGCGCGCTGCCGCGTACGGCATGGCCGGCGTGACGATAGACGGCAACGATTTGCTGGCCGTGTACGCCGCCGTGCGCGAGGCCGCCGAACGCGCGCGCTCCGGTGGCGGGCCGGCGCTCGTCGAGGCAGTCACCTATCGCTGGCGCGGCCACAGCAAAAGCGACAAGCAAGCGTACCGCACGCGCGACGAGGTGAAGGAGTGGCAGGGGCGCGATCCCATCATTCGCTTTGCCGCAGTCATGGGCCTGAGCGAGTCCGAACTCGAGGGCGCGCGGTCTCAGGCCGTGGCCCGCATCGAAGCCGCCGTAGCCTTCGCCGAGGCCAGCCCCGAACCCTCAGTCGACTCCATCACGGAGGGCGTGTATGCCTGAGGTGATGGCTGCGCCCGCTGCGCTGCCCGTGTACGAGGCGCCACCCGCGGGCGTCACGCGCGAGCTGACCTACGTCGAGGCGGTGCGCGAGGCGCTGCGCCAGAGCATGGCCGCCGACGAGCGCGTCTTCCTCATCGGTGAGGATGTGGGCGTGTACGGCGGCGCGTTCGGCGCGAGCGCGGGGCTGCTGCAGGAGTTCGGCGAGGCGCGCGTGATTGACACCCCCATCTCCGAGGCCGGCATCGCCGGCGCGTGCATCGGCGCGGCGCTCACCGGCCTGCGTCCGGTCGGCGAAATCCAGTTTATGGATTTCATCACCATCAGCATGGAACAGCTCGTGCTGCAAGCCGCCAAGATCCGGTTCATGTTCGGCGGCAAGGCCAGCGTGCCGATGGTGCTGCGCACGCCGGGCGGCGCGGGCACGGGCGCGGCGGCCCAGCATTCCGAATCGCTCGAGAACTGGTTTGTGCACATCCCCGGCCTCAAGGTCGTCATGCCGAGCCATCCATTCGACGCCAAAGGCCTGCTCATCGCCGCCATCGCCGACGACAACCCGGTCATCGTCATCGAGCACAAATTGCTGTACCGCACCAAAGGCGTCGTGCCCGAGGAGAGGTACACCATCCCGCTCGGGCGCAGCCGCGTGGCGCGCGCGGGTCAACATCTCACGCTCGTCGCCACCTCGCTCATGGTCAACCGTGCTCTCGATGCGGCGACGACGCTGGCAGCGGAGGGCATCGAAGTGGAGGTCATTGACCCGCGCACCCTCAGCCCGCTCGACGACGGGCCGATTGTCGAGAGCGTGAAGAAGACCGGGCGCGCGCTGGTCGTGCACGAAGCGGCCAAGACCGGCGGCTTCGGCGGCGAGGTCGTGGGCCGCATCGTCGAGAGCGAAGCGTTCGATTACCTCGAAGCGCCGGTGCGCCGCCTGGCCGGGCTTGATATCCCGATCCCCTACAACCGCACGCTCGAAGCGCACACCGTGCCGCAGGTCGAGGGCATTGTGGCCGAGGCACGCAGGATTGTGCGAGGCGAGTATTGACGGGAAACGTGTTGCGGGAGGCGTGATGAACTCTTCGACTCTCACGTTTCACGTATCACGCATCACGTGATTACGACGACCAATGGCTAAAGCCGTGATCATGCCCAAGTTCGGTTTCACGCAGGAGAGCGCGGAGATTGTCCGCTGGCTCAAGCGCGCCGGTGATTCGGTCGAACAGGGCGAGCCGATTGCGGAAGTGACGACCGACAAGGTCAACATGGAAGTGGAGGCCCCGGCCTCCGGCATCCTCGATGGGTTGCGGTTTGCCGAGGGCGACACCGTTCCGGTGACGGACATCATCGCCTACATCCGCGCCGTGAACGAGACCTTGCCGGCCATCGTGGAGACGCCCCACCGGGGCGCCTCGGCGGAGGCCCGTCGCGCCACGCCCCTGGCGCAGAAGATGGCGCAGGACAAAGGCGTGGATTTGACGGCCCTCACCGGCACCGGCCCGCGCGGTCGCATCACCACACGTGACATCACCGGGGCGACGGCGCCCCGCGCCGTGCCTGCCGCCCGTCGCCTCGCGCGTGAATTGGGGGTTGACCTCGCCGCCGTCTCCGGCACCGGCCCGCGCAGCCGCGTGCAATCGGAGGATGTTCGACGGATGACCGAAGACCGAGGACGGAAGCAAGCCGACCCTGCGCCGGCTGCCGCCGGCCGTCCACCGTCCGTCATCCCACTCGCCGGTATGCGCCGCACCATCGCGCAGCGGCTGCAAAAGAGTTACCAAGAGTCGCCGCACATCTTCTTCGAGGCGGAGATTGATGTGACCGGAGCCGAGGCGCTGCGGGCCACAGCCAATGAACGCCTGGGCAAAGGCCAGCTCAAGGTCAGCCTCACCGCCCTCATCGCCAGGGCGTGCGCGTGGGCGCTGGGCCGCCACCCGATGGTCAACGCCCGGATCGAGGGCGATGACATACTGCTGCTCGCAGAGATCAACCTCGGCATCGCGGTGGCGCTCGACGCCGCTGAATACGGCGGAGGACTGATCGTGCCGGTCGTGCGCGACGTGCCGCGCAAGGGCCTGGCGCAACTGGCGGCGGAGATTGCAGATTTGGCCGAACGCGCGCGCACCAACCGCCTGCGCCCGGACGACGTGGCCGGCGGCACATTCACCATTTCCAACCTTGGCATGTTCGGGGTGGATCGGTTCACGGCCATCATCAACCCGCCGCAGGCCGCCATCCTCGCGGTAGGCCGCGTGCGCAAACAGTTTGTGCCGGATGCGGCCGATCAACCGGTGGCCCGCCCGCTCATGTCGGTCACGCTTTCCGCCGATCACCGCATCGTGGATGGCGCGGTGGCGGCGCGTTTTTTGAAAGACCTGCGCGACGGGCTGGAGCGGCCCGAGCTGATGATGATTTAGGAGGTGGCATGTCGACGACGGCGACCGTCATCATTTTGATGTTAGCCATCATGTGGGCGTTGCAATACGCGCTGTCGTTCTGGCAGATGCGCCGCTATTACCGGCGGCTCGCCGAGTTGCGACGCGAGGGCATGGTCTGGGTGGGGATGGCCGGCTCGGCCTGGCGGCGGCGGCAATACGCAGTGCTCGTCGTGGATCGCGATAACGGCATCGTGCGCGCCGAGCAATTGTCGGGATGGACGGTGCTGGCGGCCCTCAAGCCTGTTCCGGGATTGGAAGGCAGGCCGGTAAGTGACCTGACCGACGATGCGCTTGAGTTGCCGGTGTCCGGCAAGTTGTTGCTGGCTCTGCGCGACGCGGTCAAGCACATGGAAGCGTACGCCCGGAAGAAGGAAGCCGAAGCCCAGGCTGATAATGGGGCGCTGGCCGCTTCATCACCGCTTGCCTGACAACCCGATGTGCCCTCGAGCGCAGAAAGGACCGTCTATCGGCGATCAATCAACCATCACTTGTGTACGTCACTTGGAATCGCTGGTCGGAATCAATTTCAGAGAAAGGAAGCAGCAGCCATGGACTTTCTAGTTCAATTGGCCGAGGGGTTTATCGGCATCTTCAAGGCCGGTGCAGATTGGTGGTGGGCCGTCTTCGTCGGAATCGTGCCGTTGGTCATCGTCCTTATGACGGCGTTCAATGCCGTCATCGCCTGGATCGGCCACGAACGCATCGAGGGCTTTAGCAAGTTCGCCTCGCAGGAGGGCATTGCCTTTCTGCCCTTGCGCTACTTGTTACTCCCGGTCGTGGCCGTGTTTGTTCTGACGAACCCGATGGCCTACACGATGGGTCGCTTCTTGCCCGAAAGATACAAGCCGGCGTTCTATGACTCGGCCGTATCCTTTGTGCATCCACCGCTTGGCATCCTGCCGCACGTTAACCCGGGTGAACTGTTTGTGTGGGCGGGTATTGCAACCGGCGTACAGACGGCGCATGGCGCGACAGCAATGGCTGATCTGGCTGTCCGCTATTTGCTCACCGGGTTGCTCGTCATCCTGATCCGCGGCATCGTCACTGAGCGCATCACCGCCATGATGTGGAAGAAGGCATAGGAGGCAAGACATGCAAGCATTCACTGGTTTTCTCACTCGCTTTGGCCGGTTGATGGGTAGCCTTGTCGGCACCATGTTCCAGGCCGGTCGTGAGGCTGTGGATCAGGTGTGGAAGAACATCCTGCCGTTCCTGGCCTTTGTGGCGGTCATCGTCGGTATCATGAATGGAACCGGGTTGGGCACTGTGATTGCGACCGCCCTCGAACCGCTGGCCTCCAGCGTCATCGGTTTGATAGTGTTGTCGCTCATCATCGGCCTGCCCGTGCTCTCGCCGCTGCTTGGGCCGGGTGCAGTGATCGCGCAGATCATCGGCACGCTGCTCGGCACGCTATTTGCCAACAAAACGCTTCCGCTATCGGCTGCATTGCCCGCGCTGTGGGCGATCAATCCGCAGGTCGGCTGCGACTTCATCCCCGTCGGCTTGGCCCTCGGCGAAGCCGAGCCGGAGACGGTGGAGGTGGGCGTGCCGGCGGTGTTGTTCTCTCGCCTGATCACCGGCCCCGTGGCCGTGATCATTGGCTACGTAGCTAGCCTCGGCATGTAAGGCCGGGAGAGATTTCACTGTGGAGGGCGAGGGCTAACAACTTGGCCCTCGCCCTTCAGCCCGCCCTCGTCAACTTCACGGCCTAGTTCTGGCATCCCTTTCATGGCAAGGAGCAAAAGATGAGCGAGTACAAAAAAGTCCGCATCAAAAAAGGCCCCAAGGGTTGGGGCGGCCCGCTGGTCATCGAGCCAAAGCCGGGCAGAGACTTGATTTACTCCGTCACCGGTGGCGGCATCCATCCCGTGGCGGCCAAAATCGCCGAGCTTACCGGCGGCAAGGCGTTCGATGGCTTCAAATCGAAAGCCGACTTCAGCGAGATCGCCGTGGCGGTCATCGATTGCGGCGGCACGGCGCGCGTGGGTGTGTACCCGATGAAGAAGGTGTTCACGGTGGACGTGCACCCGACCTCGCCCGCCGGCCCGCTGATGCGCTTCATCACCGAAGACCTGTTCGTCTCCGGGGTGCGGCCCGAAGATATCGAAGTCGTTGAATAGCGTAGCGAGGCGCCGCTGGGCCAGGCCCCCCATCGGGGCGTCTCCAAAAAAATGGTCAAATACACCGCCCGTATCACCGGCATCGGGCCACTGCTGTCGGAGTTCACCGAGGCCGGGGTGCTGGTGTTTTTCGGACCGAACGCCCCGGAGGAGTTGACGGAGTTCGCCGTCATCCACGACGGGCAGTTTTTGGCCGAGCCGGTGGTCGCCGGCGACGTGTTCAGCATCGGTGGAGAGCGCTATCGGGTGCTCGCCGTCGGGGCGGTCGCCAATCAAAACCTGGCCGCGCTCGGGCACTTCATCATCAAATTCAACGGCGCGACCGAGCCGGAGATGCCGGGCGACATCTGCGCCGAGGCGCGGTCTTTGCCCGTGCTGGCCGTGGGGATGCGGTTTCAATTCAGCGCACACGGGTAGCGACGGGCCGCTCGACGGCCCGGGCCATCCGCGTCAGCACAACTCATGTCACTCAAAGAACGATTGCACGCGCGCGCCGCGCAGCACGGCCCCATCCGCGTCGGCCTGGTCGGCGCGGGACAGATGGGCACCGGCCTCATCAGCCAAATGGAGCGCATGGTCGGTATGCGGGTGGTCGCCTGCGCCGATGTGCTGCCGGGCCGCGCCGCTAACGCGTATGCTGAGGCCAGCGTGCCCGCCGCGCAGGTAGAGGTGCTGGACGCGGACGCCGACCCGCAGCGCGCGGGTGAGGCCATCGCCGCCGGACGCCGCCTTGCCACGACGAGCGCCGACTGGTTGGTGAAGGTCCCAGCGCTCGACATCATCGTGGAGTGCACCGGCGTGCCCGAGGTCGGCGCGCGGGTGTGCCTGGCGGCGATTGAGGCCGGCAGGCACATCGTCAACATGAATGTGGAGACCGATGCGACGGTGGGCTACGTGCTGGCGTGCAAGGCCCGCGCGCGCAACGTCATCTACACGCTGGCCACCGGCGACGAGCCGGGCACGATCAAAGAGATATTCGATTTCGCCGACGCGCTGGGGTTCGAGATCGTGGCCATCGGCAAGGGCAAGAACAATCCCCTCAACCGCGCCGCCAATCCCGACAGCGCCGCCGCCAAAGCCAAGACGCAGCGTATGAGTCCCAAGATGCTGGCGTCGTTCGAGGATGGCACGAAAACGATGGTCGAGATGACGTCCATCGCCAATGGCACCGGCTACGCGCCCGAGGTCACCGGGGCATACGGCCCGACGGTGACGGTGAAGGATCTGGCCAATGTCTTCATCCCTAAAAGCGATGGCGGCATCTTCAACGGCCCGCACGCGGTGGATTATGCGGTGGGCGATGTGGCGCCGGGCGTCTTCGTCATCATCACCACCGACCAACCCAAGATCATCACCGACCTCAACTATCTGCGGTTGAACGGCAACGGCAAGTATTGGGCACTCTATCGGCCGTATCACCTCGCCAACCTCGAAACACCGATCTCGGTGGCGCGGGCGGTGGTGTACGGCGATGTGACGCTGTCAACGACGCAGGCGCCGGTGGCGGATACGGTGGCGACAGCGAAGCGCGATCTGCAACCGGGCGAGACGTTGGATGGATTGGGCGGCTATTCGATGTACGGCCTGATCGCCCGGGCCGAGGTGGTTGCCGCCGAGGGCATGGTACCGCTCGGGGTGGCTGTCGGCGCAACGGTGCGGCAACCGGTGAAGGCCGGCGTCGTGCTGCGCTACGACGACCTCGCGCTCGACGAAGGCCAGACCATTCTGAAACTCCGCCGCGAACAGGAGAATCTGCTGAAACGTTGAGAGGATTTTCAACGCAAAGCCGCCAGGGTGCCAAGATGCAAAGGAGAGTATTCCCCTTGCGTCTCTGCTTCTTTGCGCCTTTGCGTTAAGTGTTGCCCAAATGCCTTCCCTCACCCTCACCATTCACCACGCCTCCGGGTTGCATGCCCGGCCTGCCGCGCAGTTTGTGAAGATGGCGGCCTCGTTCCCGTGTACCCTCACCGTGCGCAACCTCACGAGCCACAAGCCCGCCGCCAACGCCAAGAGCGTGCTCAGCGTGCTGACGCAGGGCGTGAACACCGGTCACGAGATCGAACTGACCGCCGAGGGCGACCGGGCCGAAGAAGCGCTGGCTGCGCTCAAGGAACTGATCGAAAGCAATTTCGGCGAGGCGTAATGCGCTCTCGCAAAGCACGCCAAGTTCGCCAAGAGTCTTTGCGTGCTTCGCGAGAGATCAAAATGCAAAAATTCATCGGCCTCCCCGCCTCGAACGGCATCGCCATCGGCCCGGCGTTTGTCTACCGGCCCGCCGCCCCCACGGTCGAACGCCGCACTGCCGCCGACCCCGCCGCCGAATGGGCGCGCCTGCAGACCGCGCTCTCGATGGCGCGCACGCAATTGCAGGCCCTCGAGGCCCGCGCGCGCGAGAACATCGGCGCGAGCGAGGGCGATATCTTCGCCGCCCATCAACTTTTCCTCGACGATGAGGAGTTGCTCAACTCGCTACAGGCCGCCGTCGCCGAGCAGCGCCTCAACGCCGAGGCCGCCGCGCACGACGGCTTCGAGCATTACGCGCTGGCGCTCGAATCACTTGAAGAAGCCTACTTCAAAGCCCGCGCCGCCGATGTGCGCGATGTGGCCCGGCGCGTGGTGCGCTGCCTCACGGGCAACGCGGGCGAGGAGGCCGCGCTCACGCAGCCGTCCGTCATAGTCGCCGACGACCTCACCCCCTCCGACACGGTGACATTCGAGAAGGCGAACATCCTGGGATTGATGACGGTGCGTGGCGGGCCGACCTCACACACGGCGATACTGGCGCGCGGCCTCGGCGTGCCGGCGGTGGTGAGCGCGCCGCTGCAACTGAGCGAGATGCTGCCGGGAACCCTGGTCGTGCTGGATGGCGGCACCGGCGAGATCGCGCTCGGCCCGACGCTGGCCGAACTCAACCGCGCCCGCGCGCGCAGGGCCGAGTGGGAGACGACGCGCGCCGCGCAGCTCTCCGCCGCGCATCAGCCCGCCACCACCCGCGACGGGCATACGGTCGAGATCGTCGCCAACATCGGCAACGCGGAGGAGGCGCGTACCGCAGTGGAGAACGGCGCCGAGGGCGTGGGCCTCCTCCGCACCGAGTTCCTCTACCTCGACCGCGAGACGATGCCGAGCGAGGCCGAGCAGGCCGCCATCTATCGTGAAGTGTTCAGCGTGATGGGCGAGCGGATCATGGTCGTGCGCACGCTCGACATCGGCGGCGACAAGGCCGTGCCGTACCTCGGCTTGCAACAGGAGCCGAACCCATTCCTCGGCTGGCGCGCCATCCGCATGATTCGCGAGCGGCCCGACGTGCTGGAGAGCCAACTGCGCGCGCTGCTGCTGGCGGGCGGCGCGACCGGGGCGAACCTGCACGTCATGCTGCCGATGGTGTCGTCGCTGGCCGAGGTGAGGCGGGCGCGCGAGTTGTTTGACGCGGCGGTTGAGTGGTTGAGGGCCGCAGACAAGCCGCTGCCCGCGCGTCTGCGCTTCGGCATCATGGTCGAGGTGCCATCCGCCGCCCTCATGGCCGACGCGCTCGCGCCGCACGTAGACTTCTTCAGCATCGGCACCAATGACCTCACGCAGTACACGCTGGCCGTCGATCGCACCAACGAGCGCGTGGCCGCGCTGGCCAGCCCCTATCACCCGGCGGTGCTGCGGCTGATCAAGATGACGATTGACGCCGGCCACGCGCACGGCAGGTGGACGGGGATGTGCGGTGAGCTGGCCGGTGAGGTGATGGCCGTGCCGCTGCTGCTCGGCCTCGGGCTGGATGAGTTCAGCATGGCTCCGTCGTCGGTGCCGGCGGTGAAAGATGCGGTGCGCCGCTGGTCGCTCCCCGCCGCGCGCGAGGTCGCCGCGCACGCTCTCGGGCTGGCGAATGCCAGCGAGGTGATCGAGTATTTGAAAGGACTCACGCCGTAACCCCCAGCCCCTCCCCATCACCAACAACGAGCGATAGGGGAGGCGAGCGCCTCCGTATTATTGCTGTGCCGCCGCGGGTCAATCCGCTGTAGAATGGCGACACACCGCGTCACCTTTAGTGAACCAGCCGCATACATCGTTGTGTTCGAGAGGACTGGCCTATGTGGCACAAACTCCGCGCCGTCGCGTCCGCCCTCAGCCTCGCTGGCCTGCTGCTGAGTGGCCTCACTCCCGCCGCCGCCCAACCCCCTGCGCAGACAGACAGTCCGCAGGGGGTTTTTCTTTCAAACGGAGTGAAGGCTTTGGTTGATACGGGCGACGCGGAGGCTGTCGCGCGCCTCGCGGCGCTGGGCGCGGAACGGCTGGTGGATTACGGCGCGTTTGCGCTCTACCTCGTGCCGGAGGCCGCCGTTGAGTCGTTGAGCGGCCTGCCGGCGGTGAGCGTCGCCCGCGAGTTGGATGAGATCGCCCTGCGCGGCGGCGCGCTCGACACGCGCACTGGCCTCGGGCCGCAGGTGGCCGGCGAGTGGCGGCAAACGCGCGGCGAGGCGGCGCAGATGTGGATGGTGCAGTTCGTTGGGCCGGTGAAGGATGAGTGGGCCGCGGGCCTCGCCGAACGCGGGCTGCAAATCGTCGCCTACATGCCGAACAACGCCTACGTGGTGTGGGGTGACGGCGCAGCGCTGGCCAAACTCGAGGCGTGGGCGCAGCAGCGACTGCCCGTGCAGTGGACGGGGCCGTACCATCCGGCCTACCGCGTCGCGCCCTCGGTCGTGCAGCGCGTCGAAGCGGCTGAGGTCGAAGAGATACTCGAACTCTCGGTGCAATTCTTCAACACCGAAGCTGTGGAGGAGTCGGTGGCGAAGCTGCTGGCCCTCGGCGGCGTGGTGTTCAAGAGCCCGGGCCGCGTGCTGGGCTACACCAACATCAGCCTGCGCGTGCCGGCGAGCCGCGTGGCCGACATCGCGCAGTGGCCGGACGTGTTCAACATCGGCGCGTACCTCGCGCCCGAGAAACTCGACGAGGCGCAAAACCAAATCATTGCCGGCAACCTGACGACCGCCGGCAGCAACGTCGTCCCGGCGGGGCCGGGTTACCTCGCCTGGCTGGCCTCCAAAGGCTTCCCGACCAATCCCGCGAATTATCCCCTCGTCGATATCGTCGATGATGGCCTCGATCAGGGCGATGGGGCGAATGTGCTGCACCCCGACTTTCACGAGTTGGGGGTGTTCGCCAACCCCGACCGCTTCACATACATCGGCAACTGCACGCCGGATGCGACGGGCAACGGCGTCGGCGGGCACGGCAACCTCAACGCCGGCATCGTCGGCGCGTACAACGACCTGAGCGGCGCGCCGCATGTGGATGCCAACGGTTTTCGGCGCGGCCTCGGCGTCTCGCCGTACAACCGGCTGGCCGGCACCAAGATTTTCCGCAACGCCGGCAATTACGATGTCTCGGCCTGCGGCGGCAACGATGCGGGCGTGGTGCTCGCGAGCTACACCGGCGGCGCGGCCATCACCTCGAACAGTTGGGGCGCGCCCGTCAACGGCCTGTACGATGATTCGTCGCAGGCCTACGATGCGCTGACGCGCGACGCCGCGCCGGCTGAGCCCGGCAATCAACAGATGCTGCACGTCTTCGCCGCCGGCAACAGCGGCCGCAACGGCGTCAACACCATCGGCTCGCCGGGCACGGCCAAGAATGTGCTCACCGTCGGCGCGACCGAGAATGTGCGCGACGAGGGCACACCCGATGGCTGCGCCATCGGGAGTGCGAACAACGCCGATGACATGGCCGACTTCTCCTCGCGCGGCCCCACCGACGATAGCCGCCTCAAGCCCGACCTCGTCGCGCCGGGCACGCACGTGCAGGGCCAGGCCTCGCAGGATCCCGGCTACAACGGCACCGGTGTGTGCGGGGCGGCTGGCAACGGCAACGCGCAAGAGCCGGCGGATTTCTATCCCGCCGGGCAAACGCTGTACACGTGGTCGTCGGGCACCAGCCACTCGACCCCGGCGGCGGCGGGCGCAGCGGCCCTCACCTGGGAATACTACGGGCGGGTGCTGGCCCCCGGCCTCACCCCCAGCCCGGCGATGCTTAAAGCATTGCTCCTCAACAGCACGCGGCCCATCAACGGGGCCGGCTCGGGCAACACCCTGCCGAACAACGATGAAGGCTGGGGCGAGGTCAACCTCGGCACACTGACCGACGGCACGCCGCGCCGGCTGATCGATCAGGCGCAACTCCTCGGCACGACCGGGCAGGTCATCACCCTCACCGGCTCGATCGCGAATCCGGCCCGCCCGGTGCGCTTCACGCTGGCGTGGACCGATGCGCCCGGCGCGCTGAGCGGCAATGCCTTCGTCAACAATCTCAACCTCGAAGTGACGCTCAACGGCGTGGTGTACAAGGGCAACGTCTTCACCGGCACCACCTCGGTTGCCGGCGGCGCGTTCGATGCGCGCAACAACGTCGAAAACGTCTTTCTGCCCGCCGGGGTGAGCGGTGAGTACACCGTCCGCATCATCGCCGCCAACCTCCCCGGCGATGGCGTGCCCGGCAACGGCGATGCGACCGATCAGGATTTCGCCCTCGTGATCTACAACAGCACCTTTGGCAACTCTCAACTGGCCGGCACGGTGTCGGCGGCGGGCGCGCCCATCACCGGTGCGACGGTGCAGGTGGTGACGGGCACGACGACGTTCGCGGCCAACACCCTCGCCACCGGCGCGTATTCGATCACGCTGCCGGCGGATACGTACGCGGCCTCGGCGTGGAAGTATGGCTATTCGCTGCAATCGGCCTCGGTGACGACGATCAGCGGCACGACGACGACGCGCGACTTCGCGCTGACGGCCCAGCCGTTCTTCACCCTCTCCGGCGTCATCAGCGACGCGGTGACGGGCCTGCCGCTCACGGCCACGGTGAAAGTCAAAGACCCGTTCGGCACGGTGCGGGCGCAGCGCACCGGCCCCAGTTACCGTTTCAACCTGCCCGGCAGCGGCGGCACGTTCAGCTACACCGTCTCCGCCGAAGCGCCGCTGTACTCGACGGTGAGCGCGGCGGTCAACCTCACCGCCAGCGCCACGCGCGACTTCGCGCTGACCGCTGCCACCACCGGGCTGGCCGGCTTCGTCCGCAGCTTGAGCACAACCACGCCCCTCACCGGCGCCGTCGTCGCGCTCAGCGGGCCGGTGACGGCGACGGCCTCGACCGACGGGGCCGGATATTTCCAGATCACCGGTGCGCTCTCGGGCACGTACACAGCCACGGTGGGCGCGCCGCTGTACGCGACGCAGGTCTTCACCGGCGTGACTTTGATCTCGAACACCATCACCGCCCGCACCTTCAATCTGGCGAGCGCGACGCTCGGGGTGACGCCGCCGGCGCTGGGACGCACGCTCACCCTCGGCGAGACGGTGACCGAGACCGCCGGGCTGACGGTGGCCAACACCGGCGCGGCCGCGCTGGTGTACACCGTCACCGAGGCGGCGGGGACCGTCCCGCCGCCGCCGCTGGTGTTGCCGCAACCGTTGCTGGTGGTGCAACGCGGCGCGCCGACGGCGGCCAGCGCGGTGACGCAAGCCCTGACCGCCCTCGGCCATTCGTATGTCCTCACCGACAACTTCGGCTTCGAGGGCACCGCCCCGATCTCGCTCACGAACGCCTATGCCGGCGTGATCTACCTCGGCAACACCGGCACGGCCGCGAACAGCCCGAGCAACACGACGTTGATGAACTACCTCGACGCGGGCGGGCGGCTGCTCATCGCCGATAACGACCTCGGCTTCTTCAACCGCAGCTTCGCGTTTTATACGACCTACCTCGATGCGGCCTATGTGAGCGATGATCCCGGCGTGGGCAATCGCAGCCTGGTCGGCGAGGATATCTTCGGCGGGCTGAGCGCCGCCAGCGCCGATCCGTTCCCGGATGTCTTCACCGGCGGCGCGAACAGCACGCGGATCTTCCGCTACCTCAGCGGGGGGGCCGGCGCGACGCGCATCCTCCGCAACGGCTACCGCGCCCTCTACCTCGCCACCGATTACGACAACCTGGGCACGTCGGCGACCAACGAGGCCATCGAGCGCGAGGTGCTGCGGGCGAGTCTGTACTGGCTGATCGGGGGCGAGGCCGCTGACAACGTGCCGTGGCTCACGGCGATCCCGCTCAGCGGCGCGCTGCCCATCAGCGCCACCCAAACCGTCACCGTCACCTGGGCGGCGACTTCGGCGGGCGGCATCACCCAGCCGGGCACCTACACCGGCACGCTGCAGGTGTTGAGCAACGACCCGCTCGCGCAGCCGCATCGCGCGCTGCCGGTGACGATGACGGTGCAACCCACCGCCGACCTCGGCCAGCTCACCGGCGTCGTCAACTCGGGCGGCGTGTGCGACGCGCAGCCCGCGCCGCTCGCCGGCGCGAACGTCCTCATCACCGGCACGCGCGGCCTGACGACGACGCTCACCACCGACCTCAGCGGCGCATACAGTTACTGGCTGAGCGCGACCGACAACCCGTACACGGTGACGGTGAGCGCGACCGGGCACGTGGCCGCGACGCAGGCCGCTGTCACCATCCCGGCCGGCGGGGCGGAGAAAACAGATTTCACCCTGCGGCTGGCGCAACCGTGCGTGAGCGTCCATCCCGCTGCGCTGGCGGCCTCGGTGCCGTTCGGCGCGCAAGTGAGCGAGACGCTGACGGTGACGAACAGCGGCGCGGCCCCGCTCAGCTTTGCCCTGTTCGAGAGCGACGGCACCGGCACGGGCGGGCCGGGCGCGCCCATCTCGACGACGACCACGACGACCGACACCTTTGGCCACACGTTGCTCAGCGTGCCGTACTCGTTTGTCGATATCAGCCCGACGGGCACCGCCATCACCCTCACCGACGACGGCGAGGTGAACCTCGCGCTCCCGTTCGCCTTTCCGTTTTACGGCGGCAGCTCGGCCAACCTGCGCGTGGGTAACAACGGCGGTCTCCTCTTCAACGCCACCAGCGGCGACGTGCCCATCACCAACGCGGCGATGAGCGGCGCGCCCGACAACTTCATCGCCCCGCTGTGGGATGACCTCGACGACGAGACCGGCGCGGTGTACTGGCGCGTGCTCGGCGTTGCCCCGAACCGCATCGCCGTGTTGCAGTGGCACAACCGCTCGCACTTCCCCGGCCCCGGCGACGGCGCGACGTTGCAGGCCGTGCTGTACGAAAACGGCAACCTGCTCTTCCAGTATCAAGATGTGAACTTTGGCAACCCGGCCACCAACAACGGCGCCAGCGCGACCGTCGGTATTCGCGGCGTGGGGGCGCCGAACGCGCTGCAATACTCGTTCAACACGCCGAGCGTGAGCGATGGGCTGGCGCTGTGCTTCGTGCGGCCCGGCAATCAGCCGTGCGGCGTGCGCGCTGTGCCGTGGCTGAGTCAATCTATCACCACCACCGTCGGCCTCACCGGCTCGCTGCCCATCGCCATCGGTTTCGATGCGGCGGCGGTGGCGACGCCCGGCACATACACGGCCACGCTCGCGTTGCTGCACAACGCGCCACAACCACCCATCAGTGTTCCGGTGACGATGACGGTGAGCGCGCCCGGTGATTTTGGGACGCTGACGGGCACGGTGCTCGGCCAGCCGATCTGCGGGGGGACGGTCGCCCCGCTGGCGGGCGCTTCGGTGAACGTGGCCGGAGGTGCACCGATCACGCTGACGACGAGTGCCAGCGGTCTGTATTCGGCGCAGGTCCTTGGCGGGACGGGCACACCCTACACGCTCACGGTGAGTGCGCCGGGCTACCTCAGCAGCGCGCCGGCCGTGGTCACCGTGACGCAGCAACTCACCACGACGACGAACTTCACCCTCACGCAGAGCGCGCCGTGTATCGAGATCGTGCCGCTGGCGTTGAGCAGCGCGCAGATTGCGAACACCCTCATCACTACCGCGCTGACGATCAGCAACACCGGCAACGCGCCACTCACGGCCACCGTGAGCAACCTGCCAACGTGGTTGACCGTTGCGCCCATCAGCGCCGCCGTAGCGCCGGCGGGCAGCGCCGTGCTCTCGGCCACGTTCAACAGCGCAGGCCGCCTGCCCGGCGTGTACACCGCCACCGCAACGATCACGAGCAACGACGCCATTAGCCCCACCCGATCCCTCCCGCTCTCGCTGGCGGTGCTCGGGTACGACCTCAGCGCGACGAGCCCGAACGCGGCGAAGTCGGGCCTGGCGGGCGGTGCCGTGACGTACACGGTGAACGTCACCAACACCGGCACGCTGACTGACACATACGCCATCACAATTACCAATTACGCTTTTACAACCACCGCCCCCGCCACACTTGGCCCGCTCGCGCCGAGCGCGGCCGCCTCGATGCCGGTCACGGTCACCATCCCGCTCACCGCCTCGGTCGGCGCGACGGACACGGTGCGCGTGAACGTGGTGTCGAAGGGCAATGAAGATGTCGGGGTCGCCGTGCCGCTCATCACCACCGTTCGCGCGCCGATTTTCGGCGTCACGGTCGCGCCGACCACGAGCGTGGGCCTCGGCCTGCCCGGCGCGACGGTCGTGCACACGCTCACGGTGACGAACGTAGGCGAGGTCACGGATACGTTCACGGTGACGGTGGCGGGCAACGCGTTCACAACCACCGTGCCCACAATCCTCGGGCCGCTCGCGCCGGGCGCGCCGGCGCCGATGCTCATCACCGTCACGGTGCCGCTCTCGCCCACGGGCACGCTGACCGATACGGCCACCGTCACGTTCACCTCGCGCGCCGACCCGACCAGGACGGCGAGCGCGAGTTTGCGCACGCAAATCGTCCTCATCCCGCCGACGGGGAGCAACAAGGTGTACCTGCCAGTCATCGTACGGTAGGGATACCCCTTGTGGGTGTCCCTTGCAGGTGCCCCAATCCGAAAACAAAACGGGCCTCCCATTGGGAGGCCCGTTTCACTTAACACCGCAGTATATTTCTATTATCCCCGCCGGGCCGCAGCCTTCGTCCGTTCCGCCCGATTTTCGTGAGCCTCCATGTACGCGCGTAATAAGGAGTTGATGCGGGTTTGATACCCTGGGCCTTGCCCGCGAAACCAGACGAGTACGTCTTGGTCAAGCCGCAGGGTGAGTTGCGACTTGCGGGCAACGGGCTTCAGCCCACGCCGGACGACGGCTTTCGCGAACATTTCCGGTGTGACTTCCGGAATCTCACTGAGATCAATGTCCTTATCTGCCATCCGTCGCAAACGCTTGAGATCAGTTCCCGATTTGCGAGAAAAAGTGACGCGTTTCATGTCGAGTAGCCTTTCGTGCTGAGATAATCCGAATAGCCTCGTCTGTTTCAGTATGAGCAATGGCAATTAAAACACCGCGCCAAATCCCAAAAGTGACGTAACGAGTCTCGCCGTAATCTTGACGGTCGTCTTCGATGGTCACAGTATCACCCTCGAAAACCGAAGCGGCCTCCTGAAAATCAATGCCATGTTTTCGCCGATTGCTCCGACGCTTGGTTTCATCCCACTCATATCGCACGGTGAAATTGTAGCTACACTTCGTGGTTGCGTCAATTAGCCGCGCGGACCTGCGCAGCGAAAAGCGGTATTGCTCCCAAACCAAACGGGCCTCCCAACGGGAGGCCCGTTTTGGATTGAAAAGACCCACGCGATCTTGTCCCTCAATACCCCGCCTGCACATCTACCCGATAACGCAGCGGCTCGCCGCGCGCCGCCAGGTTGAGGGTCTCGGCCAGCTCGGCGACGAGGCGCGCGTCGTGCTCGCGCACGAGGTCAATGCGGTGCTGGCTCATCACCACGTTGTCGAGTTCGTGAAACGGGTACTGCGACGGGGGCGTGTGCGCGTATTCGCCGGCATCCTTCGGGTACGTGTACCACACGTCGAGGCCGGCGGCGGCGAGCGTGCCGTCGCGCAGCGCGTGAAAGAGCGCAGCCTCGTCAATCACCGGCCCACGGCCCACGTTCACGAGGAAGGCCGGCTTCGCCAGCCGTTGCAACTCCTCCGCGCCGATTAGGCCTTTCGTAGCCTCGGTCAGCGGGAGCGTGACGATGAGGATGCTGGCGCGCGGCAGCACGGCCCGCAGCTCGCTCGCCGGATATACCTCGGCGGGGAAGTCGAGGCGGCCCCCGGCGTTCCGCCGCACGCCGATCACCTTCATGCCGAGCGCATGGCACATCCGCCCGATCAGCTGCCCAATCGCCCCGAAGCCGAGCACGAGCACGGTCTTGCCCGCCAACAAAATCGAGGGGCTGGGCTGATAGCGCATCTCCCAGTTTTGCCGGCGAAAGGCGCGGTCGGCCGGCAGCACGAACTTGGTCGCCGCCAGCAGCAAAGTCAGCGCGCCCTCGGCGGTGGGGATGGTTGGCCAGCGGCAGTTGTGCAGCGTGAGTTGCGGGTGATCGAGCATCACCGCGCGCAGGCCGGGCGCGATGCCGGTGAACGGCACGACGACGGCGCGCAGGCGCGAACTGGCCGCGAGCTGTTCGCGCGTCGGCGAGCCGACCAGCACCTCGGCCTCGGGTGCGACGGTTGGGCCGGTCGTCAACTGCACGTCTGCGCTCAATTGTGCGCGCATTGACTCGATGACGGCTGGCTCAAGGTTTTCGAGGAGATGGGCGTGGAGGGGCATAGGGCAATTGTAACGCGGCCCCTCACCCCCGGCCCCTCTCCCGTTGGGAGAGGGGTGTCTCACAATCGTCGAACTCTTTCAATGCGAGGCCCCCCCTCTCCGGCGACGAAGGAGCAGGAGAGGGGGATGGGGGGTGAGGTCATTCCCCTCACCCCCGGCCCCTCTCCCGCTGGGAGAGGGGTGTCTCACAATCGTCGAACTCATTCAATGCGCGGCCCCCCTCTCCGGCGACGAAGGAGCAGGAGAGGGGGACGGGGGGTGAGGTCACGGCGTCCAGATCGTCCCATCCGGCCAGCGGCTTTGCGTCCATTGAATCGGTTCAAGGTGGATCGGATACTTCTTCGCCTTCGCCTCGTTGACCTCCACACCCCAGCCCGCTTTCGAGTTCGGCCACAGGAAGCCGGCGCGCAGTTCGGGTGTGCCGGGGAACACTTCCAGCAGCGGCTCGCCGAAGAAGATCACCTCCTGCACGCCGAAGTTGTGGCAGGCCAGATCCAAATGCAGATTCGCCGCGTGGCCGATGGGCGAGACATCGCCCGGGCCGTGCCAGGCCGTGCGCACGCCGAAGGCCTCGCACAGCGCGGCCAGCTTGCGCGCCGGGGTGAAGCCGCCGAGCTGCGAGAGGTGCGCGCGGATGAAGTCAATCAACTGCTCGGCGATGAGCGGCCGCCATTCGAGCGGATTGTTGTGCAGCTCGCCCATCGCGATCGGCGTCGCGCACTGCTCGCGCAAGCGGCGGAACCACTCGATTTGATCGGGGGCCAGCGGGTCTTCGAGGAAGAACAACCGGAGCGGTTCGAGCGCCTTGGCCATGCGGATGGCGTCAATCGGCGCGAGCCGTTCGTGGATGTCGTGCAACAAAAACAATTCGTAACCGATCTGGCCGCGCACGTACTCGAACAACTCGATGACCGAGCGCGAATACTTATCGGGATCGTAGTATGCGCCGGGGAAGTTGCTCTGCAACTTGTCCAGCGTCTTCATACGATGCGTGGCCTGCGGCGCTTTCCTGTTCGGGCGCGCGCTGCGCTTGCTCAGTTCTTTGACGCGCCCGCCGTAGCCGCCCATCTGGCAGCGCACCGCCAGCGCGCCCCACTCCTGATATCGCAACACGTTGTCGAGCACTTCCTTCGGCTCGCGCCCGTCGGCGTGGCGGTACACCATCGCCGCCTCGCGACACTTGCCGCCGATGAGGTCGTACACCGGCAGGTTGGCGACCTTGCCCTTGATATCCCACAGCGCCATATCCACGCCGCTGATGGCGTTGTTGAGCACCGGGCCGTTGCGCCAGTACGAGTTGACGTACATGAGGTGCCACAGATCCTCGATGTTGGCCGGGTCGCGCCCGCGCAGCAGCGGGTCGAGATACTCATCCACGGCCTGCGCCACGAGGGTGGGCCGCTGCGTGAACGTCGCGCAGCCCCAGCCGTAAAGCCCGGGTTGATCGGTTTCGACTTTCACCACGACCAGCGCGATGCCGTCGGGCGCGGTGAGGAGGGATTTGACTTTGGTGATTTTCATTTTCCTGGCCACGAAATCACACCGATTGCCACGAAGGTGAGTCGTGAAATTCGTGCCAATTCGTGGCGAACGATTATGACCACAGGCGATCCCAACTCCGCTCGGTGTCCCAATACGTCGTCGGCTCGAAGAAGCCGCGGTCGTTCGGGTCGAGGTGGGCGCGCACAGCTTGTTCGTTCAGCTCGAAGCCGAGGCCGGGCGCCTCGGGCACGGGGATGTAGCCGTCCTGGATGATGGGCTTCGGCACGGCGTCCACGAAATCGCCCCAGTACGGGATTTCGGCGAAGTGATGTTCGAGGGCGATGAAGTTCTCGGTGGCGGCGGCGCAATGCACGCTGGCGAAGGTGCTCACCGGCGTGCCGGCCATATGCAGCGCCATGCTGATGCCGTGCTCCTGCGCGTAATCGCCGATGCGCTTGGTCTCGAGGATGCCGCCGCTCGTGGCGAGGTCGGGATGGATGACGTTGACGGCGCGCGCCTCGATCAGCGGCTTGAAACCCTCCTTGAGGTAAATATCCTCGCCCGTACACACCGGCGTGTTGAGGGCGCGTTCGAGCTGCACCCACTTGTCGGTGAACTGCCACGGCACCATATCTTCGAGCCAGGCCAGGTTGTATGGCTCCAGCGCCTGGCCGAGCCGCAGGCAATCGTCAATGCCGATGTGGCCGAAGTGATCGGCGGCGATGGGCACCTCGTAGCCGACGACCGAACGCACCTGCTCCACATATTCGGTGATGAGGCCGATGCCCTTCGGCGTGAGGCGCACGTGCGTGAACGGGTGCATGGTCTGATTGACGTTGAACATGCGCTCGTACCCGTCGACAGGGTCGCCCGGCAGCATCCCCATCGGCCGGCACAGCGCGCCCTTCACACCGATGAGCGGCTGGATGCCGACATCCATCTTCAGCATCGTGAAGCCGCGCTTGAGCCGCTCCTTCAGCTTCTTGCCCATCGCCGTGCCGGTTTGCTCGTTGGGGGTGTCGCAGTACATGCGAATGCGGTCGCGGTATTTGCCGCCGGCCAGCACGTACGCCGGCACGCCGTAGGCCTTGCCGGCCAGATCCATCAGCGCCATCTCCACCGCGCACACGCCGCCGCCTTGCCGCGCGTGACCGCCGAACTGCTTGATCTTGCGGAAGAGCCGCTCGACGTGGCACGGGTTCTCGCCGAGCAAGCGGCTCTTGAGCATCAGCGCGTAAGTCTTGCTGGCGAAGTCGCGCACCTCGCCGTAGCCGCTGATCCCCTGATTGGTGTCAACGCGGATGAGGGTGAAGCGCCAGTGATCCCACGCCACGGTGGCCGTGCGCAGGTCGGTGATCTTCAAGTCGCTGGGCCGCGAGTGTGTGCGGACGTGGTCTTCGGGTTTCGATCGTGGCTTTGGTTTTGTTCGGGTCGCCATGTTGTTTTCGCCACGAATTGGCACGAATTCACGCGAAGCCCCATTCGTGCAAATTCGTGTCAATTCGTGGCCAAAGAGTTATTTGTTGTTGGCTTTCTTCCAGGCTTGAAAATCCGCCTCGATATCCTCGCGCCAGGTAGGCACGTCAATCTCGCCGCTGGTGTATTTGCCCTCCGCGATCCGCATCTTCCCGAAGTCGTCACGCACGCGGATGTCCTCGCTGCGCTCGACCACCTCCTGCACCAGATGCGGCGGGATGGCGAGGATGCCGGTCGGCGTGCCGAGGATGACATCGCCCGGCAGCACCGTCATCGCGCCGATGCGGATGGGGATGTTGAGGCCGGCCAGAGTGACGTCGGCGATGGCGGTCGGGTCCACGCCGCGCACGTAAAAGTTCACCTCGCTCAGTTGCACCAGGCCCTGATAGTCGCGGATGCCGCCGTCAATCACCGCGCCGGCGCGCGTGCGGGCGCGCACCGCCGTGCCGAGGTTGTCGCCGACCACGGTGCCATCCTTCACCTTGCCGAAGATATCCACCACCATCACGTCGTGGAGCTGCAGCGTCTCGATGACCCACGAGTTCTGCCCGCCGATAGCCCCGCGCCCCTCGCGCAGCCCGGCCTGTTGCACCGCCTCGTGATAGTCGGGGCGATGCGGGAGGAATTGCGCCGTCACCGCGCGGCCCACAGTGATCGTGCCCGGATGCGTTTCCTTCCACTCCCCGGCGAACTGGCGGTGGTAGCCGTGCGCGTGCAGCACGCCCCAGGCTTCCTCGGTGGTGACCAGTTTCATGCGCTCGATCAGGTCATCGGGCACGCGCGGGCGGCCATCGGGGAAACGCTCGAAGGGATTCTGGGCGGTCAGTTCGATCAAGTCTTCGCGTGAGGGTTGAATGTGCATTGAGTCTCC
>CAZSNP010000027.1:24004-54951 GCA_964608265.1 uncultured Anaerolineales bacterium
AGCGCGCGTTCGACCTCATCGTAGTTCGCAACCTCCACCGGCACGAACGGCACGCCGGGGTGCGCGGCCTCGGGCGAGGGCGGCGCCCGATCAAGATTAACGACGCCGTGCCCGTGGGCGAGCGCCAGTTGGGTGACGGAGCGGCCAATCCCGCCGCTGCCGCCGGTAATAGCGATTTTCATGTTCTCTCTATGGCTGGCAACCAATTACCCGTAATCGGTTATTGGTTATCGGCATACACCGCCTGCCTCAACCCGCGAATGTACCCGATGGCATACAGCCGCCCGAAGGAGGAGTAGCCGGCATTGGCGTTGCTGTCGCCCTCGACGGTGGGTACGTGATCGGGCCGCAGTACGCCCTCGAAGCCGATGTCTTTGTACGCGCGCATGCATGCCAGCATGTCGGTCTTGCCGGCGTCGTGCCAGGTCTCCTCGAACTTCTCCGGCGTGCCGGCCACGTCGCGGAAGTGGACGAAGAAGATTTTGCCCTGGCGCCCGAAGCGGCGGATGACGCCGGGCAGGTCGTCGGTCATCAGCGTGAAGTTGCCCTGGCAGAGCGTGAGGCCGTTCATCGGGCTGGGCGCGAGGTCGAGCAGCCGCTGGAAGTTCTCGACGCTGCGCATGATGCGGCCCACGCCCCGGATGGGCGAGAGCGGCGGATCGTCGGGGTGCATGGCGAGCTTCACCCCCGCCTTCTCCGCCACCGGCAGCACGCGTTTCAAAAAGTATTCCAGCGTCTCCCACAATTTCTCCTCGCTGATCGGGCCGTGCTCGGTGGGCGGCGCGTCCTTCATCAGCGCGTTGTCGAAACTGGTGACGACCGAGCCGCCGCGCGAGGGCGTATTCGTGCTCGTCCGCATCCAGTTGAAGTCCGTCATCCATTCGTAGCACCACACCGGGATGCCGAGCCTGCCCATGTTCTCGAGCAGCGTGCAGACGGCGGCGATCTCCTCATCGCGCCCGGGCAGGCCGCGCTTGGCCTTGTTGAGCGGGGGCCGCGACTCGATCACGGCCAGTTGAAAGCCGCCGCTCTCGTAACGCTGCTTCAATCGCACGAGCGGCAGATAGTCCCACGCAGCGTCGGGGCGCAGCGAGGCGTCGGTGAACGAGGCCGTGTCGTCGAAGGGCAGGCCGCCGACGGCGTAATCCACGCCGGCCTGCTTGGCCAGCCTCCACAGCGGCGAGGGGGTGGGGGGGAGGAATTCGGCAATCTGAATCATCGTGTCATCTCTCGCGCAGGGCGCAAAAGGATCAATCGTTCTCGAGCAACTCAATCTCGGCGCCGAAGCGGGCCAGCCCGTCGAGGCAGGCGTAACGCCCGCCGGTGTAGTCGCCGCCCTGCACGAGCGGCAAGCCGTGCTCGGCCAGCACCGGCAGCAGCCCCGCCATGCCCTTCACCTCGAAGGCCATGTGATGGAGGCTGGGCCCGGGCTGCTCGAGTTGATCGCGCCACGTGCTCGGCCCCTCAATCGGCTCGATCAGTTCCAGTGTGATCGGCCCGTGCGGGAAGAAGGCGAGCCTGGCGCGAGCGGCGGCCCCGCTATCCGGCACCATCCCGGCTACCTGCGTGAGGGAGGGGGAAGCGAGTGGGGCGGTTTCCATTTGTGATGCTCCTTTCGATTCGCGTAACGCAGCTGAGCGATTGGGGCTCGCCCTCACCCCAGCCCTCTCCCTCCGGGAGAGGGAGCGATGCCTGAAATGACCATGACCACTCCCCTCTCCCAGCGGGAGAGGGGTTGGGGGTGAGGGCGAAATCTCGGCAACCGCGTAACTCCTTCGGTGAAGAGCGACCTCACTCCGGTCGCTTGGATTTGAGATAGACAAACCAGGTCTGCCGATACATCGCCGAACTATCGGGCTGCGGGTCGCCGCGCCGGCGAGAGAGAAAGGCGCGGCCTTTCTCCAACGGCGCTTTGCGCCGCCGCGCCGGCGAGGCCGGGTGCTCCTCGCAGGCGAACTCACCTCCATGCATCGTCCACGTCGCCTCACAACAGCCGCAAGCATCCTGAGCGGGGCTTCGCAGCGCGAAGCACGTCGAAGGATGCGGCCAAGCCATTGACGAGGGCGCATCCTTCGACTACGGGCCGGAACTGCACCGGCCCTCCGCTCAGGATGCTGGTTATTTGATTCTGTGTCACGCATCCTGCATCACCGCGCCACGCCCGCCGTCAATCAATATCGTCGTGCCGGTGATGTAACCGGCCAGCGGGCTGCACAGGTACGCGCACAGCGCGCCGATGTCAGCGGGCAGGCCGAGCCGGCCGGCCGGATGCAGCGCCACGATCTGCGCGCGCTTGGCCGCCGGGTCAGGGAAGCGGCCAAACCACTCGACATTCATGGCCGTATCCACAAAGCCCGGCGCGACGCCGACCGCGCGCACCTTCGGCCCCCACTCCAGCGCCAGCGACTGCACCAGCGCCAGCAGCCCCGCCTTCGCCACGTTGTACGGGAAGCTGTTCGGCAGGGTGTAATACGCGTGATTGGAGGCGATGATGATGACGACCGGCGATGACGACTGTTGCAGATACGGATATGCGGCCTGCGCCACGCGCCAGTGCGCGGCGAGGTTGAGATCGGTGTTCGCGCGCCAATCGGCCTCGGTGGTGTGCGCCGCGCCGAGGTTGTAGTTGCGGCCTGCGTTCGAGATCACCAAATCCAGCCCGCCGAGTTGCGCCGCTGCCCGCTCCACAAATGCCCGCGTCGCCTCGGCGTCCGTCAAATCCACCGACTGATAAAACGCCCGTCGCCCGCGCCCCGTCACCTCGGCGAGGAAGTTGCGCGCGCCCTCACTCTCCGCCGGCTCCATGCCGCAACCGGCCACATCGCAGCCCGCCTCCGCCAGCGTCGCCGCGATCCCCGCCCCGATGCCGCTGCTCACCCCGGTGACGAGGGCGCGTTTGTGCGAGAGGTCAATCGAGAGAGCCATGCGTCGCGAGGAACCGGTCGTCCGTCATCAATCATGATTTATGACTGATGACTATCCATTCACTGACTCCCGCTTCTCCCAGCCCGAGCGGAACAGCGGCAGGAAATTGCCGGGGTCGTACGGGTGCCTGGCGATCTCCTCGTAGTTGAGGTCGGTGCCCCAGCCGATGCGGTCGTCCTCCAGTTCGATGTAGCCGTCCTTCACCTTCACCGGATGGGTGAGGATGTGCCCGCTCCAATCGTCGTTGAAGTCGTCGAAGATTTCGTGGATGAAGAAGTTGGGCGTGGCGGTGTTGAGGTGCGCGCACACCAGCGAACACAGCGGCCCCTGCGCGCTGTGCGGGGCCGTGACCCCGTTGGCCGCGTTCACCATCCCGCAGATTTGCTTCGAGGCCGTCAATCCCAGATACTGCGGCTCAAGCTGGATGATGTGGACGGCATCGTGCGCGAGCAACTCGGCAAATTGCTGCGGGCTGTAATAATCCTCGCCGCACGCCACCGGAACCGGGCTGCGCCTGGCCACCGCGGCCATCTGCGAGATGCGCTGCGGGGGCACCGGCGTCTCGAACCACGTCGGATGATAGGGCTGCATCGCCTCGGCGAATTGCAGCGCGGTGTGCGGGCTGAAGCGATTGTGGCCCTCGACGAGGATATCCACCTCCGGGCCGGCGGCCTCGCGCACGGCGGCGATGATCTCGATGGCCAGCGCGAAATCGCCGCGCTCCACCACGCGCCACGCCGCGCCGAACGGGTCGAACTTGAGCGCCGTATAGCCGCGCGCGATCACGTCTTTCGCTTTCGCGTGAAAGCTCCCCGGCTCGCGCGGGCCGCGATACCAGCCGTTGGCGTACACGCGCAGCCGCTCGTGGCAGCGCCCGCCGATGAGGCGGTACACCGGCTGTTGCGTCACCTTGCCCATGATGTCCCAACACGCGAACTCGATCCCGGCCAGCGCCGCGCCCTGAATCTGCCCGCCGTCGGAATACACCTCGCGGAACAATCGCAGCGTGTGGTTCTCCACGTCGAACGGGTCCTGGCCGATGACAAAGCGCTTGAGTTCGTGCACCGCGGCCTCGACCGTTTTGGCGAAGCCGTTGAGCGTGCACTCGCCGAGGCCGTATACGCCTTTGTCGGTGTCTACCCGCGCGAACACCCAGTTCTTCCAGGGGTTGCCGGCGATGTAGGTGGTGACGTCTGTTATCTTCATATCTTTTGCCACGGAGCCACAGAGACACGGAGATTCTCCGTGTCTCTGTGGCCAAGTGGATTAAGTCAGTTCGATCTCCAACCACCACGCGCGTGAGTCGCGCGGCGGTAGGGCCGCGAACAGATTGCGCACGGTCACCGCCTCGGCCAGTGAGTCTTGCGCGCCGATGCACGGCTCTAGGCCGAGGTTGTAATACGGCGCGCCGCCATCCCCCGCCCACGCGCCGAGGTTGATCCAAAACGCCAATTGCGGCAGTTGCGCCGTGTCCCACCTCATCCGCAGCTCACCGTCGCGGGCGCGCAGCGTCGCCCAGCCCTCGCCCGCCGGCAGCGGGTCGCTCCACAATTTGAGCGCGATGGCGGCGGAGGCGTCGGGCAGGGTGGTGAGATCGTGGCCGCGCGCGAGGAGGGGGTACGGCAGGCCGGTATCCCCTGGAAGCAGGTCGGCGGGGATGGTGCCCCACCGGTTGAAGCGGGCTGCCGGTGGCACGCGCAACTCCATCCCCGGCTCGATGGCGAGCAGCGGGTGGATGCACCACACGAAGTTGAGCGGCGCGTCAGCGGTGTTGTGCGCGGTGTAATCCACGCGCAGCCGGGCCGAGTTCGCCGTGAGGGTGATGGCGCGCTCGAACGTATACGGCAGCGCGACGCCGCGCCAGCGCGTGCGCAGCGTGATCGAGTCGCCGGCCTCGCGCACCTCCAGCGACGCGGCCTGTGACCACAACTCGCCGTGATCCTGTATCGCCGCGCCCGCCCACGGCGCGGAGGGATACGCGCACGGCGCAACGCTGGGGAAGCACTCGTCCCAGCCGCCGGTGTCGGCCTCGGCGACGTACGAGCCGCCGGGCGCGACGCGCCGGTAGGCCATGCGCGGATGCCGCCACAGCCACTCGCGCCCTGAGCGCTCGTCGCGCAGGCCGCTCACCTTTCCGCCGAGTTCGGGGATGAGGGTGAGGGCGAGCGGGCCGGTGTTGACGGCCACGGCAGCGAAGCCGTCGATAGCTTGATGCAGAATTGCGTTCACAAATCCTCGACCGATTGCGTTGAAAAATGCACGCGCGTGAAGCGCTCGGGCGTGTGGGTGTCGAACGTGCCGAGCCGGTTCCAGCTCCACGCCGGCTGGGGCTGCGGCAACTGGCCCGAGATTTCCAGCCGCTCGAAGCGCCCGAAGAACACGCTCCACACATCGCCGGCCTGCGGCGGCAGCGCGCGCCCGTTCGCCAGCCACTGCATCCCGGCCCACGGGAAGGCCAGTTCCACCGTCCAGCCTTTCGAGACGACCGAGCGGTCGTTGAGTACCCCATCCACGTGCACGGCGGAGCGCAGGCCGGGGAAGTCCCAATCCACAAACGCCCAGCGCGCCTTACGCGGATGTGATCCCCACCAGAAATGCTCGCCGCTGCGGTCGAAGTTGCCGCCGAATGATAGGGCTTTGCGTCCGAGCAAATCGAACTCGGGCACGTCGAACTTGCCGCCGCGCCGGTACGCCTCCTGCCAGATAAAGAAGACTTCGTAGACGGTGTTGCGGGCGTTGATCTCGAACTCGTAATAGCAATCGCCGCCGTCAATGAACACCTCGACGTCGTTCTCGGTGAAGATGATGGAGTCGCGCTCGGTGAGGTGCGCCTCGGGGAAGGGTTCCTCGATCCAGACGGCGACGTAGAAATTCTCGTCATCCCACAGCGCGGCGGCGCGCGTGTCGAGGAGGGCGGCGCCGCCGGTGACCATATCCACGAAGCGCGGAGATTTGGGCGCGCGCGCCCACGCCGGTTCGGTGAGATGGCCGTCAATCGTCAACGGCTGCCGGGTTCGGCAGCAGGTGTAGTGAGCGATGTCACTGTCAAAGAAGGGTGTGTCGGCCATAACGAAACGGTTTGTCACCGAGACACAGAGACACGGAGCCTATGTTCCAGCCTCTGTGTCTCCGTGTCTCTGTGGCCAGAAGCCTGAAAACTCGCTCAAGAATTGTTCGATCTGCTCCAACTCGCGGGCATCGAGCGCGTACGCCGGGCTGCGACAGTAGTCGCTGGCGATGAGGCCGCGCCGCTTCAAAATCACCTTCTCGGCCCTGACGATCAGCTCGACGCCCTGCATCCAGTAACTGATATACGGCAGAAGCTTTTGATGCAGCGTGTGAAAGGCGGGCCGATCGTACTGCCAGCGGCGCCACAGCTCGACGTACACCTCGGTAAAGGAGCAGCCGGGCTGGATGCCCGCGGCCCCGCGCGCCAGCGCATCCGGCATCTGCACACCGGCGTACCCGACCAGCGCCTTCAAGCGCCCACCCGACCGTTCGACCAGGTGGCCGATGTAGCGGCCCGGCGGCTGCGTCTCCACTTTGATGAAGTCGGCATTCGGCAGCGCCTCGCGCAGACGCAGAAAGACCTCCGGCGAGAGGCGCACGCCGGTCTGCACCGGCGCGTATTGCACGATGACGGGGATGCGCACCGCACCGATGACACGCTGGAGATGTTCGAGGCTGGCCTCCTCACTCGGGCCGAGGAAGAACGGCGGCAGCAGCATCAACGCATCCGCGCCCTGCGCCTCGGCGGCCTGCGCGCGCCCAATCGCCACCTCCCAACTATGATCGGTGATCGAGATGACGCCGGCGACGTACTCACTCTGGCTGGTCTCGGCGAGCAGCAACGATTGCATCCGCGCGCGGTCGGCGTCGTTGAGTTTGTAAAACTCGCTGGCCAGGCCGAAGAGGGTGAGGGCGCTCGCGCCGGTCGTGAGCAGATGGCGAACCAGCGATTGGAAACTGTCCTCGTCGAGCACGCCCGAGGCGGTGAACGGGGCGGCGAGGATGGGGACGATGCCGGCGATGGCTTTGGGCATGTTCAGAACTGGCGACCGCCGAACGACCAGAAATTGAAACAGGCCGCCGGCAGCGCCAGCAGCAGGCCGAAGATGACGGCCATCACCCGCTGCTCGTTCACGCCGCCCTCACGCGCCACGCGGCCACCGAGCACACCGCCGACCAATGAAAACGGTGTCGCAATAAGCAGGGAGAGGCCGAGGACGAGGGGCACGCCGGGCTGACTGCCGTCGGGGCTGGGGCGCACGGCGCCCGGGAAGGCGGCCAGCAGAAACAGGCCAGAGCCGAGGATCCCTGCCGCGCCGCCCAGCCAGCCTATGAGAGCATGCGCGACCGCAGTCGGTAACTTCATCACGCCCGCCGGTCGCTACACTGGCAGCAATTCCGTCAGCCGTTCGGCCTCGATCTGGGGATGCTGTTCGTGCAGATAGCAGGACGCAGCCTGATGCCCGTTGAGGCGAAATAGCGGCGGCGGGGCCTGGCATTTGTCCATCGCAAACGGGCAGCGCGCGAGGAAGCGGCAGCCGGCGCCGCGATCGTGGATGTCGCCTTCTTTGACCTTAAGCTCGGTCTCGCCCCAGCGCCGGCTGAGGTCGGGCCACGGGATCGAATCAATGAGCAGCCGCGTGTACGGGTGCTGCGGAGTCTTGATCACACTATCCACATCGCCCGCCTCCATCACATTGCCGCGATACAGCACGACGATGGACCTGGCGATGTGATAGGCGGTGGTCAGGTCGTGCGTGATGTAGATGATCGAGACGCCGTAGTTGCGTTGCAACGCGCGCAGCGTTTCGAGGATGTTGGCACGCAGCGAGGCATCCACCATCGACACAGGCTCATCAGCCACCAGCAGCCGCGGCCTGAGGACGAGCGCGCGGGCCACGTTGATGCGTTGCCGCTGCCCGCCGGAGAGCTGATGCGGGAAGCGGCCCAGGATGTCCTCGGGCCGCAGCCCGACGGCGTTGAGCGCCTCGGCCATTCTGTCCCGCGCTTCGGTTTTGGATCTGGCCAGCTTGAAGCGCTCGATCGGCACCGAGAGCAGGTGATCGACGGTGTAAAACGGGTTGAACACGGCGAACGGGTCTTGAAAGACGGCCTGCACTTCGCGGCGGAAGGTCATGCGCTCGGCGCCGCGCAGTTGATTGATATCCTGCCCCTTGTACAGGATGTGGCCGGAAGTGGTGTTGATGAAACCGAGCAGCAACATAGCCAGCGTGGTCTTGCCGCTGCCGCTCTCGCCGGCCACCGTCATAATCGTCGGCTCGTTTTCGTTGAGCGTGAAGGAGATATTGTTCAGCGCCGTGGTCGAACTGCGCGAGAGCAGCCCGCGCGAGTACACCTTGGTGACGTTCTTGAATTCAAGCAGGGGCGCCATGATCACACCCTCTCCCCATATAGGTGGCACTGCACCTGGCGCCCGCCGGGCAGGGTGTCGATCTTCGGGCGCGCCGTCTTGCACACTTCCATCACCCTGGGGCAGCGCGGATGAAAGGCGCAACCACCAGGCAGGCGCAACAGCGAAGGCGCCAGGCCGGGGATGCCCTGAAACACGCCCTTATTCTCGAGGTTGGGCAGGCTGTTGATGAGTGCCTGTGCATAAGGATGCTTGGGGTCGGTGAACATCTCGCGGACGCTGCTCAGTTCCATGATGCGCCCGGCGTACATCACCGCCACCTTGTCCACGAATTGCGCCATCAGCCCCATGTCGTGCCCGATGAGGATGACCGCCGCGCCGAGTTGCTGTTGGACATGATCAATCGTCTCCATCACCTGCCGCTGCGTCACCACGTCGAGCGCGCTGGTCGGCTCGTCGGCGATGATGACCTTGGGGTTGAGCAAAATGCCGATGGCGATGCAGACGCGCTGCTTCATGCCGCCGCTCAACTCGTGGGCGTACATTTTGGACACGCTGCGTTTGAGATCGACCGACTCGAGCGCCTTCAGGCTGCGCGTCTCCAACTCCGCTTTCGACGTGTCGGGTTGGTGGGCCTTGATGGCGTCGGCCATCTGCGCCCCGATCTGCATCACCGGGTTGAGCGAGTTCATCGCGCCCTGGGGGATGTAGGCGATCTTGCTCAGGCGCGCTTTGAGCATTTGTTGATCGCTGAGCCGGGTGAGGTCGGTGCCATCCACGATCACGTTGCCCCCCTCGATGCGGCCTGGCGGCTTGATCATCCGCATCATCGCCAGCGCCATCGTGCTTTTGCCCGAGCCCGATTCGCCGACCAACCCCAGCTTTTCGCCCGCGTTCAACGAAAGAGTCACGCCGTCCAGCGCCTTGGCGCGGCCAGCATCGGTGTAGTACGTGACCTGCAAATCGTTTACATGCAAAACAGGGTTCATCGCACCATCCGGGGGAGCATCCTTAATCGTCCACAAAAAATCGCGGGTAACGGCCATGCTCACTCAGTGCGGCGCACGCGCGGGTTGGCCAGCTCGTCGAGGCCCATGTTGATGAGGGCCAGCGAGCTCAGGATCAATACCATAGCCGCCGCGGGGGCCAACGGCCACCACCACCAGTTGTTGAAGAACGCGCTCTGGCCCTGGGCGGCCCAGATGATGTTGCCCATCAACGGCTCGCGCAACGGGCCAAGGCCCAGGACTGCCAGGTAGAACGAGGCGAACACCGCTTTGAAGACCTGATCTACAAACGCTGCCGCGATAAAGGGCAGCAGGTTGGGCATGATTTCGCCAAAGATGATCCCCAGGTCTCCCATCCCGGAGAGCTTGGCCACGGCCACAAACTGGCGCTCCTTCATAGTAAGCACCTGGGCGCGCACCACCAGCGTCGGCCCCATCCAGGCCAGCAACACCACCACAAAGGCCATCGTAAAGATGGTGACGTCCCGTTTATCCAGTGAACTGGCGATGATCACCTGGATGAGGAAGGCTGGAATGGGCGTGAGGATCTGACACAAGCTCTTGATGGCGGCGTCGATCCACCCGCCGAAGTAAGCCGAGGTAAATCCAAGGACCACGCCGATCAGGGTCCCCAGGGCACCGGCCAGGACGCCGATCAGCGCCGTCTGCCATAGGCCGACTACCATCGCCACATACAGGTCGCGACCGAAATAGTCGGTGCCGAACGGGAACTCCAGGCCTGGAGGCTGCTTGGTCTTCACCGACAGAGGATAGGCGTTGTCGAGGTCGGCCGTGAGCAGGCCGTGCGTCGTGAAGATGATCAGCCCGAGCAAGATGAGGAGCCCCACGGCCAGGCTCTTGTTGCGACGCAGATAGCGCAGCAACAGCGTCAGGCGGCTCGGTTGGGAGAAGCGGGGTTCAGCCAGGGTCGCGGTAGTCATGGTCGGCCTCGCTTATTCGTGGCGCACGCGCGGGTCAAGCAACGGGTAGAGGAATTCCACGAGTACCATCAGGGTGGCCACTGCAATGGTGACGAAGAGGACCACGCCGTAGATCACAAAGAAGTCATTGGCGCGGATCGCGGCATCCAGCACCCGGCCCAGCCCGGGCAGGGCGAACATGCTCTCCACCACGATAGCGGAGGTGATCACCGTCCCCAGGGCCAGCGCCAGACCGGTGACCTGGGGCAGGAGGGCGTTGCGAAGGTAGTAATCACGGAAGATGGCCGCGCCCCCCAGGCCCTTGTGCTCGGCGAAGACCACGTAATCCTCGCCCTGCACCGTGACACCCATCCCACGCATCGAGAGCACCCACCCGCCCACCGAGCCGAGGATCAGCGCCAGGGCGGGCAGGATCTGGTGGCGCGCCACATCGAGGACGAACTCCACCGAGCTCCAGTCCGGGATCACCCCGGTGGAGTAGGCCCCGCCCAACGGCGCCAGCTTGAGGCGGAAGGCGACAAAGAACAGGAGCAGCACGCCCATCAACACCGGCGGGATGCCCTGGAATAGGATGAAGGGCGTGGCCAACGTCCGCATCCATTGTGGCGCGCGCGGCCAGGCGGCGATGGCGCCCAACAGGTTGCCGATGATGAAGGACAGGATCGTCGTCACCAGCAGGAGCGTGATCGTCCAGGGCAGCGAGTCCATGATCAGATCGATCACGGTTTTGGGAAACTTGTTGAGCGAGACGCCCAGGTCAAGCCGGGCGATGGCCATGAGATAGTCCAGGTACTGCTGCCCGAGCGGGTTATCCAGGCCAAACTGCTTGTTATAGGAGGCGACGATGGTCTCCAGGTCCTGCGGGGAAAAGCCGCCCAGCCGGGCCAGCTCCGCGAAGCGCTCCCGCACCGGGTTTTTGGAGGACAGGCGGGGGATGAAGAAGGTAATGGTGGAGGCGGACCAGACGACGAGGATGAGGAACAAGACGCGCCGGATAACAAGCTGAATGCTCATAACGCGATGCCTCCCATGCGGATCATGTCAACGACATTGCAGTGTACCTAAACCGGGGAGGGCATAGCGCGCCGGACGCGCTATGCCCTCGTCACTCACTGATCGGCCGATTTACTTACTGGGCCGGCTTGAGGCCGGTGATCACCAGCAGGCCGGTGTGCGCCCAGAAGGCGCCGTTCGTCCCGTTGGCCAAATTGGTCTCGGTCGGCCAATTGGTCCAATAAGTCTGGTTGTATGGAATGCGGTGCAGCCACTGGATGATCGGCACGTCAATCTGATCGCGCCAGTAGATTCCGAGCGCCTGCGCCGCCAAGTCCTGGAACTTGGGGTCATCCGAGGCCAGGGGCGCCATCTGATCCAGGATCGCATCATACTCCGGATTGGAGTAGCGCGAGAAGCGGTTGTTGCCCGCGGTGGTGCCGATGGAGGCGCTGAAACGGCCGTGGAAGAGCTCGAGGGCCGCGTACGGGTCTTTCAGGCTGGCGCCGTGGCCGAACATGTACAGGCCGGGCTTGCCGTTGGCCATGTTGTTGTACGACTCGGAGCTGAAGTCGGTGTCGGCGTCGAAGCCGCCGGCGCGGAGCATCTCCACTAACACGGCCACGATGTCGGCGTGGATGCCTTCAAAGCCATTGATCACGGCCGGAACGGTGGCGCCGTTCTTCTCCCACAGGCCATCATTGTTCTTGGTGAAGCCAGCCTCGGTCATCAGCGCCGCGGACTCCTCCAGGCTGAACTTGCGCGGCTCGTACTTCGTCTCGAGGGCCTTCACCGCCGGGCTGTCCACGAACTTCTGCAGACCGGGGTACAGCGGGAAGGGATAGATCGTGGTGATCTTGGCGCCGTCGTAGATGATCTCGTCGATCTTGTCGCGGTCTACCGCCAGGCTGATGGCGCGCCGAACGCGCGCGTCGTTGAACGGCTCGATCTGGGTGTTCATCCACAGCGAGTTTGGCCACCAGTCCAGGTAGCCGTAGGGCGGGTTGCTCCCGGCGTGCGTGGTGACCTTGGCGTTGGAGTCGAGGATCTGCTTGGCCACGCCGCTGCGCACGTCGAGGATGGCGTCGAACTCGTTGTTGACCAAACGCTGGATGACCACATCCATGTTCTGGCCCACCTGCCCGCCGATGTTGACCATGACGATGCGCTTGACCGCCGGCTCGGGGAGGCGGCCGGCCTTGACGGCCCACCAGTCGCTGCGCAGGTCATAGATCTTCTGGTTGGCGTCCCACACCACCAGGTTGTACGGGCCGGAATGCACCATGTCCAGGCCGCCGGCGAAGGCGTTAACGTCGCTCTCCTTCTCCAGGATGTGCGCCGGGACAATCGGGATACCGGTGTCGAATTTGAGCATCAGCACTTCAAAGGCAAAGCGCGGGGCCGGGATCTTGAACGCCACCACCACGGTCTTGTCATCCGGGGTGGCGACGCTGTCGACGAACTGCTCGAAGGCGGCGTGATAGGGCAGCTTGTCGTTGCTCTTCTGGCCATCAAAGGTGAATTTGACGTCCTTCGATGTCACGGGCGTGCCATCACTCCAGGCTGCATCCTTGTTGAGCTTGATCGTCAACTCGGTGAAATCGGCCTTGGTGTACTCCATGCTGTCCGCCAGCCAGGGGATTTCCTTGTCGGCGAAAATAGCGAAGTACATCAGCGGCTCCCACATGAAGACATTACCTTCCTGATGGGTGTAGCCGGTGGCCCAGGGGTTGGTGGTGCCGATGGCCGAGGAAATGCTCCAGCCGAGGACGACGGTTTGGTTGCGCGGAACGTCCTTCAGGCCGCCGCTGGGGGCGGTGGTAGCGGCCGGGGCCGATGTAGCCGCCGGCGCCTGGGTGGCTTCGGGCGCGGCCGTCTGCGCGGGGGCGCACGCCGCGATTACCATCGCCGCAATGGCGAGGGCGTTCAGAAGCTTGAGTCGGGTCATTGCTTGAATCTCCTCCGATATGAGTGGTCAGTCTGTACTACCCAACAGGGGGTGAGAGATGTGATGAGTCCTGGGTGGCAGCACCTCCTTGAGATTTGTTTCAGTCGTTTTCAGCGGTGGATGGTTGAAATCTTACGCAGTTTAGGTTATCGTGTCAACAGTCACCTAAATCGGGCGCAATCAGTCATCATATCTCAACCAGAGAATTGACCCATGACCCCCCAGATGGAAGCAGTCAAAGCCTGGTCAGAGACGGTTCGGATTCCGACCTATGCCATTGGCCGGCCGGATAAGAATCCGATGTTCCTCGAGAAACGGGTCTATCAGGGCAGCAGCGGTGTCGTCTATCCCTATCCCGTCATCGACCGCGTGGGCGATGAAAGAGAAGACCGGCCCTACTGCGCGGTCTTCCTCGAGAACCGTTATCTCAAGATCATGCTGCTGCCGGAACTGGGTGGCCGGGTGCAGATGGCGCTGGACAAGACCAACGGCTATCACTTCATATATTACAACCGCGTCATCAAGCCCGCCCTCGTCGGTTTGGCCGGGCCGTGGATATCGGGTGGCATCGAGTTCAACTGGCCGCAGCACCACCGGCCCAGCACCTTCGAGCCGGTTGACTGGCGCATCGTCGAGAACGCGGACGGCAGCCGCACCGTGTGGTGCTCCGAGATCGAGCGGATGTCTTTCACCCAGGGCACGCACGGCTTCACGCTTTATCCCGAACGGGCATACCTCGAGATCAGCGTGCAACTGTACAACCGCACCGCCACGCCGCAGAGCTTTCTGTGGTGGGCCAACCCGGCGGTGCACGTCAACGATGACTATCAATCGGTCTTCCCGCCCGACGTGCACGCGGTGATGGATCACGGCAAGCGCGACGTCAGCGACTTCCCGATTGCGACCGGAACGTACTACAAAACCAACTACGCGCCGGGCACCGACATCTCGCGCTACAAAAACATCCCCGTGCCCACTTCGTACATGGCCTATCACTCCGACTTCGACTTCGTCGGCGATTACGATCACGGGCAACGCGCCGGCATGCTGCATGTGGCCGACCATCACCTCGTGCCCGGCAAGAAGCAGTGGACGTGGGGCAACAGCGACTTCGGCCAGGCGTGGGATCGGCAATTGACGGACGAGGATGGGCCGTACATCGAATTGATGTGCGGGGCCTTTACCGACAACCAGCCCGACTTCTCGTGGCTGATGCCGGGCGAGGCGAAACGCTTCACCCAGACCTTCCTGCCGTACAAGCTCATCGGCCCGGCGACGAATGCGAGCCGGGACGCAGTGGTGAGCCTGACGGTGGAGGGCAAGGCGGCGCGTCTCGGCGTGTACGTCACCGCGCCGCGACCGGTCACGGTGGAACTGCGCTGCGCGGGGGAGACGATCTTCGCGCAGGAGGCCGCGCTCTCACCCGAGGTCGTGTTGATGGAAACGGTCGCGCTGCCCGCAGGCTGTGCGCCGCAGCAGGTGACGGTGCGTGTGCTGGCCGGCGGGCGCGAATTGGTCGCCTTCACGCCGCTGCCCGAGGACACCGGCCCCATCCCCGCGCCGGCCACCGCAGCGAAACCGCCGCCCGAGATCGCCTCCAACGAAGAGCTATTCCTCAACGGGCTGCATCTCGAACAGTATCGCCACGCCACGTTTGCGCCGGAGCCGTATTACGAAGAAGCCCTGCGGCGCGACCCGTTGGACAGCCGCTGCCGCAACGCCCTCGGGTTGCTGCTGTACCGGCGCGGCAGGTTCGCGGAGGCCGAGCCGCACTTCCGCAAAGCCATCGAGTCGCTCACGCGCCGCAACCCCAATCCCTACGACGGCGAGCCGCACTACAACCTCGGCCTGGCGCTCAAGATGCAGGGCCGCTACGGCGAGGCCTTCGATGCGTTTTACAAAGCGGCGTGGAACGCGGCCTGGCAGGATGCCGCGTACTTCGAACTCGCGCGGCTGGCGGCGCGTTGCTTCGGCGATGAAGCCCGGGCGCTGGAACTGGCGAACAGCGCGTTGCGCCGCAACCACGCCCACCGTCAGGCGCGGCACCTCAAGATCGCGTTGTTGCGCCGGGCCGGGCGTCATGCGGAAGCGTTGCGCGAAATCGCCCTCGCGCTCGAATTGGAGCCGATGGACTACGGCGCGCTGTGGGAGCAGAGACTCGTCAGCGGCGAGGACGGCTTCACGGCCCTCGTCGGAAGTCGCGCGCATACGTTCGTCGAGGTCGCGCTCGATTATGCCCACGCCGGGCTGTTCACCGAGGCGATCGCGCTCTTCGAGGCCGCGCCCACGCCCGATGCGCTGACGTTGTATTTCCTCGCCGCAAGCCAATGGCAGAGCGGCGAATCCGCCCGGGCCGCTGAGACCTTCCGGCGCGCCGCGGCCATGCCGCCGGACTACGTTTTCCCGCATCGGCTCGAGTGTGTGTTCGCGCTCGAAGCGGCCATGCACCTCAATCCCGCCGACGCCCGCGCGCCATACTACCTCGGCAACTTCTGGTACGCGCATCGCCGCTATGCTGAAGCGATTGAGTGTTGGGAGAAGGCCCGCGCCCTCGACCCGACCTTCCCCACCGTGCATCGCAACCTCGGGCTGGCGTATTTCAACAAGCTCGGGCAGGCGGCCCGCGCGCGCGAGGCCTATGCCCGCGCCTTCGCCCTCGACCCCGCCGACGCCCGCGTGCTGTTTGAACTCGATCAATTGGAAAAGAGGCTCAACGCGCCGCCCGCCGAACGACTGGCGCGGCTCGAGGGACAACGCGCGCTCGTCGCGCTGCGCGACGACCTGACGCTTGAGCACATCACGCTGCTGAACCTTATGGGCCGCCACGCGGAGGCGCTCGAGGTCTTGATGGCCCGCAGGTTCCATCCGTGGGAGGGCGGGGAGGGGAAGGCGACGGGCCAGTATGTTGCAAGTCTGATCGGGCAGGCGAGGGCGCTGCTCGGGGCGGCGCGGTTCGCCGAGGCAACGACGCTGCTCGAAGCCGCGCTGGTGTACCCGCACAACCTCGGCGAGGGCAAGTTGCCGAACGCGCTCGACAACGACATCCACTATTGGCTCGGCCTGGCGGCTGAAGCGGGCGGTGACCGGGAACGCGCGCAGCACCACTTCGACCGCGCGGCGAAGGGGGCCGGCGAGCCAGCTTCGGCGGTGTATTACAACGATCAGCCGCCGGAGATGATTTTCTATCAGGGCCTGGCGCGCCAGAAGTTGGGCCGGGAGGCCGAGGCGCGAGGCATCTTCGAGAAGCTTATCGAGTACGGGCGGGCGCACCTCGACGACGCGGTGACGCTCGATTACTTCGCGGTCTCGCTGCCGACCTTTCTGGTTTTTGAGGAAGACCTCAGCCTGCGCAACCGCATCCACTGCCATTACATGCTCGCGCTCGGCTGCCTCGGCCTGGGCGACCCGGCGCGCGCCGATGAGCATTTCGCTGCCGTGCTGCAACTCGACGCCGCGCAACAGGGCGCGTGGACGCACCGGCAATTCCTGACGGAGCTCACTCACTGACATGCGCCTCGCTCTCACGCTGCGACTTTCCCTCCCTTTACTCGCGCTCGTCGCCTGCCAGGCCGCGCCGCCCACGCCGCGCCCGACGGGCGAACGCCAGCCGGTGCCCGGCGGCCCAACACTGCTGTGGGCCGGCCTCGACGTGCGCAAGGTGGCCGACGCCGGCGCGGGCAGCGTCCGCCTCGTGCGGCATCCGGTGAACGGTGACCTGTACGTGCTCAGCCCGGGGCGCGGCATCGTGCGCGTCTCGGTCGAGGCGGGCACGCGGAAGTTGATCGCGCCGCTGCCCGACATCGCGCCGGGGGCCAACCCGACCGGCCTCGCCATCGGCGCGGACGGCACACTCTTCGTCGCGCTCAATCGCACCGAGGCCGAGAAGTACAACGTCGCCCTCATCCGCCGGGGCGCGCCGCGCGGCGAGGACGACTACGAGTGGAACACCGTCGCCGAGACGGAGCCGTACCCGCTCAGCGGCACGCCGTTCGATCACCAATTCAACGGCCTGGCCGTCAGCCCCGACGGCCAGTGGCTCTTCATCAACAGCGGTTCGCGCACCGACCACGGCGAGGAGGAGACCAATAAAGGCGCGTTCCCGAAGACGCGCGAGGTCCCGCTCACCGCGCGGCTGTTCCGCTTGCCGAGCGAGGCGGTGGAGGTGAAGCTGCCGAATGACGAAGCGGCGCTGGCCGAATACGCCTTCGCGCGCGGATTGCGCAACGCCTACGACCTGGCCTTTGCCCCCAACGGCGAACTGTTCGCGGTGGATAACGGCCCGGACGCCGATTACGCCGATGAGTTGAACTGGATTCGCGAGGGGGCGCATTACGGCTACCCGTGGCGCTTCGGGCACGAGGACAACCCGCAACAATTCCCCGACTACACCGGCGTCTTCGACAAACGCCTCGCGCCCGACTTCACCGCCGTACAAATCGGCGCGTATCGGGCCGACCCCACCTTCCCGAAGCCGCCCGGCCCGTTCACCGACCCGGTGCGCAACCTCGGGCCGGATGCGGCCAGGAATCGCGACGCCGAGGGCAATGAGTACGATGCCGCCGCCGAGGGCAAACCCATCCACACCTTCACGCCGCATCGTTCACCGCTCGGGCTGGTGTTTGCGACCGGCGATAAGTTGCCGGCCGACCTGCGTGGCCCGGGCGATGGGCTGCATGCTTTCGTCCTGAGTTGGGGCGCGGCCGGCGGTACGTTGAGCGACAAGGGGCAGGACTTGCTGCATCTGCGATTGACCAGGACCGGCGAGAACTACCAGGCGGTGACGACGCAAATCGCGCGCGGCTTTCAGAATCCGATCGACGCCGTGCTGATCGAGAATCGTCTGTACGTGCTCGATTTCGGCGGCAACGGCGCAATCTGGGAACTGACGATTGAGTAAACGATGGCGGCAACGCAATGAGTGACGGATTGAGCAACGACGCGCCGGCGCGCGGGCAGCGCATTCACGAGGCGGTCTTCGATGAGGTGCTGCGCCGCATCCGCCTCGGCGAATGGCGGGCCGAGCAGCGCCTGCCCAGCATCACCCGGCTTGCCGAGGAGCTGCGCGTCGGCACCGGCTCGGTGCGCGAGGCGCTGCGGTCGCTGGAGTCCGTCGGCGTCGTCCGCATCGTGCACGGGCGCGGCGTCTTTGTCACCGGCGCGCGGCCGGCCACCGAGCTGTCGAGCCATTTTCAAAACGCCGGTGATGACATGATCGTGGCCCTGGCCGAGACGCGCCGCATCCTCGAGCCGGAGTTGGCCGCGCTGGCCGCCGAACGCGGCAGCGATGAGGCGCTGGCCGAGATCGAGCAGCTGGCGCAACTGACGAGCGTCGAGGCCGAACGCGGCAGCGACTTCGCCGAGCTCGATGTGCAGTTTCACCATCACATCGCGCTGGCCGCCTCCAACCCGATTCTGTATCGCACCATCGAGGGGGTGAGTGATCTGTTTCTGGAGAGCCGCCGGCGCATCATTCTGGATCCCGAGAATCGCGCCCGCAGCTCGCGCTATCACCTGCTTATTGCCGAGGCGTTGCGCAAGCGCAACGCGCCGCAGGCACGCCTGCTGATGCAGGCGCACATGAACGATATGTTCAACGATGTGCAGGCCGCCGAGGCGCAACGACAGCGAAAGGAGAACGGATGAAGCTAGCCGTCACGGGTGGCCATGGGGATATGGGCCGCGTGTTGATCCCATATCTGGTTGCGCAGGGCCACGCGGTTGTGAGCATCGATCGCGCCATGCCGGCCACGTTCACCGCCGGCGTCGAGCCGTTCGTCGCCGATGTGCGCGACTTCGGCGAGGTGGTGGCTGCGTTGCGCGGCTGCGACGGCGTGGTTCATCTGGCCGCGCATCGCTCGCCGCTGACCAACCCCGACCCGGTGGTGTACGTCGACAACACCGCCGGCAGCTACAACGTGCTGAGCGCCGCCGCGACCCTCGGCATCCGCCGCGTGTGCCTGGCCTCGTCCATCAACGCCATCGGCGGGGCGTTCAGCCGCGCGCCGCGCTACGACTACTTCCCGCTCGACGAGCAGCATCCGACGTACGCCGAAGACCCGTACAGCCTGTCGAAGTGGGTGCTCGAACAACAGGCCGATGCCTTCGCGCGCCGCTACGAGTGGCTGGCGATTGCGAGCCTGCGGTTTCACGGCCTGGTGCCCGAGCCGAGGCGGGCAGAGCAGTGGCCGGCGCCGGTGATGGTGCGGCATCTTTGGGCGTACACGTTGCTGCCCGAAGCCGCGCGCGCCTGCCTGCTCTCGCTGACGGCCGAGTTCAGCGGGCATGAGGTCTTCTACATCGTCGCGCCGCAGACCGCCGCCGCACGGCCCTCGCTCGAACTGGCGCGTGAGCACTATCCGCACACGGCCATCCGCGGCGAACTCGCGGGCCACACCGGCTTCTTCGATTGCCGCAAGGCCGAGCGGATTTTGGGATGGAAACACGAGTCAGTCTCCAGTATCCGGTAAACAGTATCCAGTCCGGCTACTGTTGTCTGGCTTCTGGTGACTGATGAACATGAAAATCACAGACATCAAACCATATCCCGTTTGGGTGGGCAGCCGCAACCAATTGATCGTAAAGGTCGAGACCGATGAGGGGATTACGGGCTGGGGTGAGTCCGGGCTGAGCGGGCGCGAGCAGGCCGTCGTCGGCGCGCTCGCGCACTACCGCGAGTTCCTCCTCGGGCAGGACCCGCTGCAGCGCGGGCGCATCTGGCAGGAGCTTTATCGCAGCCAATACTTCGAGGGCGGGCGGGTGCTGCTCGCGGCGCAGAGCGCCATTGACATCGCCCTGCACGACATCGCCGGCAAGGCGCTCGGCGTGCCGGTGTATCAGCTGCTCGGCGGCAAACAGCGCGACGTTGTGCCGTGCTTCGCCACCGCCAGCGGCCACGGGGCAAAGTTGATTGACGACCTCAAGCTGCTGATGAAACACGGCTGGCAGGTGATCCGCACCGCCCCGATGGTGCCGCAGGGCGCGGGCGGCTTTGCCGGCGAGAGCGACATCTTCGAGCCGCGCGAAAGCATCCCACTCACCGCTCACTGGCTGACCAGGGCGCGCGAGGAGTGCGGGGGCGAGATTGTGCTGGGGATTGACTATCACCACCGGCTCTCGATTGCGGAGACGGCCTCCTTCTGCCAGCGCATGCCGAAGGGCACGCTCGACTTCATCGAGGAACCGATCCGCGACGAGACGCCCGAGGCCTACGCGGCGCTGCGCAAACTCACCGACGTGCCGTTCGCCGTCGGCGAGGAGTTCGCGAGCAAGTGGCAGTTCCTGCCCTTCATCGAACGCCACCTCACCGACTTCGCGCGGGTGGATATCTGCAACGTCGGCGGCTTCACCGAGGCGATGAAGGTGGCCGGTTGGGCCGAGGCGCACTACATTGATTTGATGCCGCACAACCCGCTCGGCCCGATCTGCACGGCGGCGACCATCCACCTCGCGGCGGCGGTGCCCAACTTCGCCTGGCTCGAAGTGCGCGTGACGCAGACCGAGAATCTGTATTACGGGCAGGCCGGGGTGAACGACGCCGAGCTGTTCTTCCCGGTGCAGCCGCGCCTCGACGGCACAGGCTTCCCGGTGCCCGCCACGCCCGGCCTCGGCATCGAGGTGGATGAGGCCCGCGCCGCCGCCGAGGCGTGGAAGTTCTGGGAGGCCCCGCACTGGCGGCGGCGCGACGGCTCGGTGACGAATTGGTAGCAAGCGGAAAGTAGAAGGTGACAGCTCTTCTTTCTGCTCACTGCCTTCTGTTTCTCGCGGACAAGCAAGCATGACAACGACCTTCGTCCTCATTGGCAGTTACGCTAAAGCCGATCAGCCCGGACTGCATGCGTTCTGGTTCGACGCGAACAACGGATCACTCAAGCCGCACGGCACCTTCACCGGGATTCTCAATCCATCGTTCTTCATCATCCACCCGAACAAGCGCTGGCTCTACACGGTGAGCGAGACCGGGCAGGCGGCTGACGGCGTGCCCGGCTCGGTGTGGGCGCTGCAATTCGAGCGCGAGCCGTGGCGGATGACGCCGCTCACGCAACAAGCGAGCCGCGGCGACTGGCCCTGCCATCTGCAACTTGACGCGAGCGGGGGCTGGATATTCGTCTCAAATTACGGCCACGGCAATGTCGGTGTCCTGCCGCTCCAATCGAACGGCGGGCTGGGGGCGATGACCGACCTGGCCCAGCATCACGGCCATGGCCCGCACGCGCACCGCCAGGAGGCCGCGCACGCGCACTCGGCGACGGTGACCCCCGACGGGCGTTTCGTCATCGTCGCTGACCTCGGCACCGATGAGCTGGTGGTGTATCGCTTCGACGCCGCAACCGGCAAACTGGGCGCGCACGCCCACGCCAATGCGCGGCCCGGCGCAGGCCCGCGGCACATGGCCTTTCATCCCAATGGCCGCCTGGTGTATGTGGCCAATGAGCTCGACTGCACGGTGAGCGCGTATGACTATGACTCGAGCTCGGGCGCGCTGCGCGAGCGCCAGTGGCTCGCTACCTTGCCGCCCGGCGCGCCGGAGACCATCGTCGCCGACCTCCATCTCAACCCACGCGCCGACCGGCTGTACGTCTCCAATCGCGGGCACAACAGCATTGCGGTATTCGAGGTGGATGAGGCCGGCGCACTCACCCGCCTCGCCGTTCCATCGTGCGGCGGCGACTGGCCGCGCAATTTCGCCGTCGCGCCGGACGATCGCTTCATCCTCGTCGCCAATCAATACAGCGGCGAGGTCTGCGTGCTGCCCGTCACCGCCGATGGCGTGGGCGAAGCTGTCGCCCGCGTCCCGGTTCCCGGCGCATCGTGCATCCAGTTCATCTGAGCGACTGCTTGCCACTCGCCACTTTCTGCTCACTCCATGCCACGCTTTGACCTCACCACCCTCGGCGAGACGATGTTGCGCCTCAGCGTGCCGAACGGCGAGCGCCTCGACGATGCGCGCTCACTGCGGATGGAGATCGGCGGCGCGGAGAGCAACGTGTGCGTGGCGCTGAGTCGCCTGGGTCGCCACACCGGCTGGGTGAGCCGTTTGCCCGATCACGGGCTGGGCAACGCCGTCCTGCGTACGCTGCGCGCGGATGAGGTGGATGTATCGGCGGTGCGGCGCGCGCCGGGCGAGCGCGTGGGCACGTACTTCGTCGAGTACGCCGCCGCGCCGCGCGGCATTCACGTGATCTACGACCGCGCTGATTCAGCCGCCGCCCGGATGACGCCCGAGGATGTCAATTGGGACTATCTGCTCGACACGCGTGTGCTGCACCTCACCGGCATCACCGCCGCGTTGAGTGAAAGCTGTTACGCCACGGTCGTGCAGGCCGTGCGCCGCGCGCGCGCCGCCGGGATCACGGTCAGCTTCGATGTGAACTATCGCGCCAAACTTTGGGCAGCAACAGTAGCCGGAACAAAGCTCCGCCCGCTGCTGGCCGAGGCCGAGGTGTTGTTCTGCAAGGGCGCCGACGCCGAAGTGCTTTTCGGCTGCGCGGGCGAGCCGCGCGAGTTGATGGCGCAGCTCAAGGCCCTGACCTGTGCGCGCGCCATCTTCTGCACCTTTGGCGAGCGCGGCGCGGCGCTGTTGATGGGCAACGACTTCACGCAGCGTCCCGCGCTTCCGGTGCAGATCGTGGATCGCATCGGCAGCGGCGATGCGTTTGCGGCCGGCGCGCTCGACGGCGTGCTCGACGGCGACCCGCGCGCCGGCCTCGAACGCGGCCTCGCGCTGGCCGCCATCGCCCTGACGCAACACGGCGACCGCGCGCTCACCTCGCGCGCCGAACTCGAGGCGGTCATGGCCGCCGGGCACGGGCACGACGTGGCGCGGTGACGGAGCGATCACTCGGATTCTGTCTCGCGCCAAGACGCCAAATTCGCGTTCATTCGCGAAATTCGATGCGCTGAATAACCATGTCAATCTCACAACAAATCGTCACGCACAAAATCATCGCCATCATCCGCCTCGACGATTACGAGCGCGCGGTGGCGGTGGCCCGCGCGCTGGTGGAGGGCGGCGTGCCGGTGCTCGAATTCACGCTGACGGGGCGCGGGGCGATGGAGGCGATCGCGGCGACGCGGCGGGCGCTGGGCGAGGCGGCCTGCGTCGGCGCCGGCTCGGTGCTCACCGACGAGGACGCGCACGCGGCGATTGACTCGGGCGCGCAGTTCGTCGTCACGCCCGCGCTGCGCTTGCCCGTCATCGCGGCCTGCGTCAAACGCAGCACCCCCATCGTGTGCGGGGGCTTCACGCCCACCGAACTGCTCGCGGCGCACGAGGCCGGCGCGGAGTTTGTGAAAGTGTTCCCCGCGCAGTTGGGCGGGCCGCGCTATCTCAAAGACGTGCTGGCGCCGATGCCGTTTCTCAAGCTCGTGCCGACCGGCGGCATCAACGCCGAGAACGCTCGCGATTATCTCGCGGCGGGCGCGGTCGCCGTCGGCATCGGCGGCAGCCTGGTCTCGAAGCAGGCCGTTGCCGCCGGCGCGTTCGATCAAATCACCGCCGCCGCGCGCGCGTGTGTGGCGGCCATTGGCTGAATCACGCAAGTGCTCGAATTTCGCCCTCACCCCTGCCCTCTCCCTCCGGGAGAGGGAGTGCGCCGTGTCATTTTCAAGCCTTCTCCCCTCTCCCAGCGGGCGAGGGGTTGGGGTGAGGGCGAGCCGCGCTCACTCATCACACCATGAAAATCACCGACCTCAAGTGCACCGTCATCGGCGAGAACCCCGTCATCCGCATCGTCACAGATGAAGGGATCAGCGGCTACGGGCAGGCCGAGAACACCAAGCCCCATCTCAAGCCGTTTGTGCTGTTCTACAAGCAATACATCGTCGGCGAAGACCCGACGAACGTCGAAAGCGTCATGCGCAAGATCAGGCGGCTGGGCGCGTTCAAACCGTGGGGCGCGGCGGTCAGCTCCATCGAGATGGCGTTGTGGGATATCGCCGGCAAAGCGGCGGGCGTGCCGGTGTACAAGCTGGTCGGCGGCAAGGTGCGCGACCACGTGCGCGCGTACAACGGCGCGGTGCGCTTCCCCATGGCCGGCAGCTCGCCCGAAGACTACGCCGACAACGTCGCCAGGATGAAGGCCGCGCCCGAGGGCTTCCGCATCATCAAGGCCGGCATCAGCTTCCACAGCGCCATGCCGTACCAGGTGCCGGATTTCTTTCACGGCGAGGTGCGCGCCGTGCCGCGCCAGTTCTTCTATGGCGATCAGGCCTCGAAGCCCGAGACCGTCGAGCCGCCGCACGCCAATCGCGGCCCGCTCACCGAGCGCGGGCTCAAGCACATCATCGCCTGTGTCGAAGCGATGAAGGCCGTGCTCGGGGATGAGGTTGGGCTGGCGCTCGATTGCGGGCCGGGGTGGATGCTGCCCGATGCCATCCGGCTCGCCCGCGCGCTCGAGCCGCTCAATATCACGTGGCTCGAGGACATGCTCACCGGCGATTACGTGCCATACACGCTGGCCGACGTGTATCGCGAGTTGACCCAGAGCACCTCGGTGCCCATCCACACCGGCGAGCAGGTTTATCTGCGCCAGAATTTCAAAGACCTGATCGAGAAACACGCCGTCCGCATCCTCGGGCCGGACCCGGCGGACGTGGGCGGCATCGCCGAACTGAAATGGATTTGTGAGTACGCCGACCTGCACGGCCTCCTCATGGCCCCGCACGGCATCTTCGATGGGCTGTTCGGCCTGGCGGCGCTGGTGCAGGTGTGCGCGCCGTTGCCCGAAAACTACATCGCCTTCGAGTATCCGCTCGGCCAGCCAGCGTGGTGGTACGACCTCGTCGAGGGCCTGCCCAACCCGATCATGCAGAACGGCCTAATCAAGGTTTGGGATCGCCCCGGCCTGGGCCTCGAGTTCAAAGTGGATGCCGCGCGCCGTTACCTGTCTGCTGGCGATGAGAGCTTTTTTGATTGAAATAAGAACTTTAACGCAAAGACGCAGGGAAGCAGAGACGCAGAGAAAAGCTTCCCTTTGCGCCTTTGCCTCTTTGCGTCTTTGCGTTAAGCAGTTCTCCCCCCTGCCATGACCGAACCTCGTTCCCGCCGCTTTGAGGCGCTCGAACAGCGCGACATCCACCGCGAGACCTTCGTCGAGCCGTGGCCCGAGGCCGGCCTGATCGTCGCCGATGGGCCGGACGACCCGCAACCGAGCCTGAGAATCGAAAACGGTTGCGTGGTCGAGATGGATGGCCGGGCGCGCGCCGACTTCGACATGCTCGACACCTTCATCGCCGGGCACGGCCTCGACCTCGCGGTGGCCGAGGAGGCGATGATGACGCCGTCGCTACAGCTCGCGCGGATGCTCGCCGACATTCACGTGCCGCGCGCCGAGGTGCTGCGGCTGGCCGCCGGCTGCACGCCGGCCAAGCTCTGCGACATCATCCGGCACATGAACGTGCTGGAGATGATGATGGGGCTGGCCAAGATGCGGGCGCGGCGCGTCCCGGCCAATCAGGCCCACGTCACCAACAGACGCGAACATCCGGCGCTGCTCGCCGCCGACGCCGCCGAGGCCGCGCTGCGCGGCTTCGCCGAGATCGAGACCACCGTCGGGGTGGCGCGTTACGCGCCGTTCAATGCCCTCGCCATCCTCATCGGCAGCCAGGCCGGGCGGGGCGGGGTGCTGACGCAGTGCTCGGTCGAGGAGTCGCTCGGGCTGCAATTGGCGATGAAAGGGCTGACGACCTACGCCGAGACGCTCTCCGTGTACGGCACCGAGCGCGCCTTCGTGGACGGCGACGATTCGCCGTGGTCGAAGGCCTTCCTCTCGGCGGCGTATGCCTCGCGCGGTGTCAAGGTGCGCTTCACCTCGGGCACGGGGTCGGAGGCGTTGATGGGCCACGCTGAGGGCTACTCGATGTTGTACCTCGAGGCGCGTTGCCTGTGCGTGACGCGCGGCGCGGGCAGCCAGGGTGTGCAGAACGGTTCGATCTCGTGCATCGCGCTGCCCGAGTCGCTGCCCGGCGGCGTGCGCGCGGTGCTGGCCGAAAATCTGCTGGCCGCCATGCTCGGCCTCGAGGTCGCCGCCGGCAACGACGCGCTGGCCTCGCACTCCGCCATCCGCAGGAGCGCCAAGCTCATGCTGCAATTCATCCCCGGCACCGACTTCATCTTCTCCGGCTTCAGCGCCATCCCCAAACGCGACAACCTGTTCGGCGGCGGCAACTTCGACGCGGATGACCTCGACGACTACGGCGTGCTGCAGCGCGATATGCAGGTGGATGGCGGAACGCGGCCTATCACCGAGGCGCAGGCCCTGCACATCCGCCGCGAGGCCGCCCGCGCGATACAGGCTGTGTACGCCGAACTCGGCTTCCCGCCGATCGGTGACGCCGAGATCGAGGCCGCCGTGACCGCGCACAGCAGCGATGACATGCCCGCGCGCGATGTGGTCGCCGACCTGGCGGCGGCCGATCGTTTCCTCGCCGGCGAGCAGACCGTGCTCACGGTGGTGCGGGCGCTGCGTTCGCGCGGCTTTCCGCGGGTCGCCGATCACTTGCTGGAGATGGGGCGGCAGCGCGTGGCCGGCGACTATCTGCAGCCCGCCGCCATCTTCGATCCGCACTTCCGCGTGCAAAGCGCGATCAATCAACCGAACGATTACGGCGGCCCCGGCACCGGATATCGTGTTGAAGGCGAGCGTTGGGCCGAGTTGCAACAGTTGCCGGCGGTCAAATCCCCGCGCGACTTCATCCTCGACCGCGTGGGCGTGCCGAGCGCGAAGCTGGCCGAGCTTGGCCCGGCCAGGCCGGGCACGCAGCCGGAGGTCGTCGTGGCCGTCGGCCCGGCGTTCGGGGTGGCGCTGAATAAAACGATCGGCGGGCTTGATCACGAGGCCGTGTTGGCGGCGATACTGACCGGCGTGGCGGCTGAAGGGTTGACAGCGCGGGTGGTGAAGGTCTATCGCTCCTCCGATTGCGCCGCGATCGGGCAGATCGGCGCGCAGCTCAGCGGGTCGGGCATCGGCATCGGGCTGCAATCGCGCGGCACGACGGTGATTCACAAACGCGGGCTGGCGCGACTGAATAACCTCGAACTGTTCCCGCAGTCGCCGAGCCTCACGCTCGAAACGTATCAGGCCATTGGCCGCAACGCTGCGCGGTATGCCCTGGGCAGAGTCACGACGCCCGTGCCCGTGCAAGTGGATAACTGGGCGCGGCTGCGCTTGATCGTCAAGACGGCGCTGCTGCATCGCCGCGAGACCGATTTGGTGAAGGATGTGCCGCCGGCCGAGTTGCGGTTCGATTGGGAGCCGGACGTTTGAATAGACCCGTGGGGTTGTTTTGGAGTTACGCAGTTGCCTGGAATTCGCCCTCACCCCTGCCCTCTCCCTCCGGGAGAGGGAGAAGTGCTTGAGTATTCTGGATCCACTCCCCTCTCCCAGCGGGAGAGGGGTTGGGGGTGAGGGCGAGCCGCAATCGTTCAACAACATATGTCCAACGATTTTCGTTTTCATTCGTTGTCAGCAGGCGCTGTGCAGGAAGGATTGAGCGGACTTCTTCCTGCATCGAATGGCGCGCATTTCTCGAACGGTGCCGCAGACACTCGTGTCATTCGCGAAATTCGATGCGGAGTCTGCTTGTATTCAACAGGGCCGACTGAATGATTGCCCCTCGCTATCCACTGCGCGAACACGCCGCCGATACCCTGCGGGCCGCGAGTGGTCGCGCGCTGGGCGACCTCACGCCCGAGGCCGTTGACTCGCTGACGATGGCCGATGTGCAGATCAGCGCCGAGACGCTGTGGGCGCAGGCCGAGGTGGCGCTTAGCCACGGCTACGGCCAGCTCGCGGCCAACCTCATCCGCGCCGCCGAACTCACCGCCGTGCCGAACGCCGAGGTGCTGCGCATGTATGCGCTGCTGCGCCCGGGCCGCGCCTCGCACGCCGAACTAGTGCACCTGGCCGATGAATTGGAGAAGCGCTACGGCGCGCCCGAATGCGCGCGGCTGGTGCGCGAAGCGGCGGAGGTCTATCGGGCGCGGGGATGGCTAGCGAGGTTGGGTGATGGGGCTACAGCGGCAAATACTCGACCCGATTGAGCCAATCGCTTGACTCGGTGGCCTCTGCGATCAGATGCAAATCCGCAACGCTACGACCGATTGAAATGTCGAGGGGACGACTGAAGATCAATCCTGCGAACGATGCGCTGGAGTGCAGACGGCGGTCCGCTTCGATCAACAAATCCTGATCTTGTGAAACCAGCACGCGGCCCAACGCGGTGGCACGGTCAAGCAATCTGCTGTCGCTGCTCCGGGCATAGCCATCCTCCTGAGCCGTGAGCACGTCTACCCCGCGCAGGCGAAGCTGCGTCGTGATCGCACGCGGGATGTGCACATCCATGTAGAGCGCGACGGTCATGCCAGTCGGCCCGCTGCTCTCAGTTTCTGGCGCAGGGGCGAGTCGCCCGCCTCGTCACGTCGTCGCTTGAAATCGGCCCAACGCTGCTCGATGAGTCGGTCAACCTCAGGCTGATGATCGGCGTAGTAGGCGAGCGCAGCATAAATCTGCCCGAGGCCGAGGTCAGGGTGCTGTAGGTGCAGCTCTTCGGCGCTCCAACCATAGGCCAGGCGCTCCTCCACGAGGTGCAACACTGAGTACCGCGTGCCGAAGATGATTGGCTCACGATTTCGAAGGACGATGTGCTCGTAAACGCGCGCTTCCGGCTCGACCATAATGGCGGCTACCCTTTCGCTTGGATGAATTGTACCCCTTGTCCGTATTTATCAACCAACGCACACACTGGCGCGGTACAATCGTTTCGCGATGACCAAACGACCCCGCGACCGCTCGACCACGCTGACCAACCCGCGCAACCCGGATATCAAACAAGTCCGCCAGTTGCAGCAGCGCAAGGTGCGCGATGAGACCGGGCTGTTCCTCGTCGAGGGCATCCGGCATGTAGGGGAGGCAATCGCTGCGGGTGCCGCGATTGCCTACTTCTGCTATGCGCCCGAATTGCTGAAGAGCGAGTTCGCCCACGACCTGCTCGAAAAGCAGCGCCGCGCCGGCGCGCGCGTGTACGCCCTCGCCGCCGATATCTTCCGCACCCTCGCCGACAAGGACAACCCGCAGGGCCTGCTCGCCGTCGCGCGCCGCCCGCACGTGACACTTGACACGTTGAAACCTGATACGCATCCCTGGCTCGTCGCCCTCGTCAGCCCGCAGGATCCCGGCAACATCGGCACGGTGATGCGGACGATTGATGCGGTGGGCGCGAGCGGATTGATTCTGCTCGACGGCGGCGCGGACCCCGGCCACCCGAACGCGGTGCGGGCCTCGCTGGGCGCGCTGTTTTGGATGCCGGTGGTCGCGGCCACGTTCGGCGAGTTCGCGGCGTGGGCCAAAGCGAATCGCTATCGCATGTACGGCACGTCGGAGAAAGGCTCCGCCGATTACGACGCGATGCGTTACGAGCGCCCGAGGGTTTTGCTGATGGGCAGCGAGCGCGAGGGGTTAACGCCAGTACAGGAAGCGGCGTGCGACGTGATGGTGCGGCTGCCGATGGTTGGCCGGGTCACCTCGCTCAACCTGGCCGTGGCCGCCGGGGTGATGCTGTATGCGATGGCGCGGCGATGAGGCGGCTCGATCACTTGCGCGGGCGCTGTGCGGTGCCGGTTTATCGCCAACCAACCGACCACGTCGGGTTGATGCGGGTCTGGCGCAGGCATTGCCTTCGCCGCACCCTCGGTTGAGTGACAGGTTTTTGGTTGCAACTCAGTCCCGACCCGTGACGCAGCCCCTCACCGCAGCATGAACCCCTCGCGCAGCGGGTCATCGGGCGCGATGAGGAATTCGTGCTGGCCGGTGATCCACGCGCTGCCGCTCACTTCGGGGATGACGGCATTGTGCGAGCCAAAAAGCATGGCCCGCGCGACGCGGCCCGTGAAGCGCGTGCCGAGGATGCTCTCGACGACGAACGGCTCTCCCTCGCGCAGTCGCCTGCGCGCGTGCTCGATGGCGACGCGGCCGCTCACGCCGGTGCCGGTCGGCGAGCGATCCACTTCCCCCTCGGCGAAGATGCAGACGTTGCGGCTGTGGGCGCCCTCACCGTGCGGCGCGCCGCAGATGATCGTGCCGTACAAAAAGCCAAGGTCGGATTTAAAGGGATGCTCGATGACCCGCGCCGCGGCCACGGCGTGTTTGATCCGCATCCCGATTTCAATCAGCGCGCGGAAGTCCTCGCCCGTCAAACGCAGCCCCAACGCCTCCGCCTCGCAATACGCGTAATACGCCCCGCCGAAAGCGAGGTCGTAGCGCACCGCGCCGAGGCCGGGCACATCCACAGTCTGATCGATCGCAACGACATACGACGGCACGTTCTCGAACGTAACCGCGCGCACTCTGCGCTGTTGCAACTCCCACTCAGCGCGCGCGGTCACGCGGCCGGCGGGCGTATCGAGCCGCAGCACCGGCGATGCGTTATTCGCGGGCAGCATCCCCGTTTCGAACACAACGGTGGTCAGGGCGATGATGCCGTGTCCGCACATCGTGCTGTAGCCCTCGTTGTGCGTGAACAACACGCCGAGGTCGCCGTCGGGCGTGACCGGCTCGGTCAGGATGGCCCCGTACATATCCGCGTGGCCGCGCGGCTCGAACATCAACGCGCGCCGCAGGTGATCGAGATGCTCGCGCGCGTAGCGGCGTTTGGCGAGGATGGTGTCACCCGGGATTTTGGGGAAGCCGCTATCGAACGCCAGCACGCGCAGCGGCTCGCCGGCGGCGTGCGCGTCTATCGTTCGCAAACGAATCCAG
>CAZSNP010000028.1:0-10047 GCA_964608265.1 uncultured Anaerolineales bacterium
GAGTTGATTGATCGCCTCGTCGCGCTCGCGTTGGAACGGCAGGCGGAGAAGGACCGGACTGTAAAAGTTCGAGAGCAGTGATGGGTTATTGGTAATTACCAATAACCGGTGGAGAGACGCAATGGCTACTGACTCCTCCAAACTCACCCGCGCCGAAGTCGTGCGCCGCCGGCGCCAGCAGGAGACGCGGCAGCATTACAACGCCGTGGCCGAGACCGCGCGCAGCAGCGTCAAGCCGCTGGTCAGCCGCCCGCGCCGGGCCAACGGCCTGCGCCCGATGCGCCGCGGCGGCGGTCTGCAATTGCTGTTGCCGAGCGGCGAGGCGATGGTGCTCGATCTCGACCTGATGGGGGCGCTGGCCCGCATCGCCGGCACGTGGCGGATGTACAGCCTGACCCTCATCGTGCTGCTCGGCGGCTTGCTGGTGTGGATGATGATGAACCGCGACATGTACGTCACCTCCATCAACCTCGGCGGCGCGAACCTGGTGCCGGCGGAAGAGTTGTTCGCGGAAAGCGGCCTCTTCGGCCAGCACATCTTCTGGGTGAATCCGCGGGCGGCCGAGGCGGCGGTGGCGAAAGTGCCCGGCATCGCCACGGCGACGGTGACGGTGGAGTGGCCGGCCCGGGTGACGCTGGTCGTCGTCGAGCGCGTGCCCCGGGTGATGTTGATGGAAGGGCCGAAGCAGTGGTGGGTGGATGCCGAGGGGCAGAAGTTCCTCTCGCGCGGCGATTTGCCCGGGCTGCTGCCGCTGGTCAGTGAGGCCGGTACGGAACTTGCTGCGGTTCCAGCCGAGGCGATAGCCGGCGCGTTGCAGTTGAAAGAGTTGCGCCAAAACATAGAAAAACTATACTTCGACCCCGTCCGCGGGTTGAGTTATCAGGATGGTCGCGGCTGGCGCGGGTACTTCGGCACCGGCACCGACATGTTGCAGAAGCTTTCGATCTACGAGCGCCTGGTGGATGAGTTGATGAAGAAAGATGAGCATCCGGTGCAGATCAGTGTCGAGAATCTGAAAGCGCCGTACTACAAGAAGTAAACAGTCGCCGGACAACAGAAGCCAATAGGCTCGGAAAAGCGACGATCACACCGTTGACCGGATACTGGCTTACGGCTGCTGACTACTGAAAGTGTTGTGATGGAAGACTCTCCGTTGTTGGTTGGGATTGATGTCGGCACCACCAAGGTCTGCGCGCTGATCGCCGATGTGGATGAGGCGGGCGTGTATCGCATCCTCGGCGTCGGCATCGAACCGTCGCAGGGCATGCGCAAAGGCGTGGTGGTTGATGTCGAGCAGGCCAGCCGCTCGATCGCGGCGGCGGTGGATAAGGCGCAGCGCAGCGCCGGCTACGAGATCGGCGCGGCGTTTGTCAGCCTGGCCGGCGCGCACGTCTCGTCGGTGAACAGCCGGGGCGTGGTCGGCATCGGCGGCGGCAACTACGGCATCGAGCAGGATGACATTGACCGCGCGCTCGATAACGCCACCGCCATCGCCATCCCGCACGGGCGCGAGGTGCTGCACGTCATCCCGCGCGGCTTCATCGTGGACGGGCAGGAGGGCATCCGCCAGCCGCTCGGCATGCACGGCTTCCGGCTCGAGGTCGAGGCCCACATCATCACCGCCGCCACCGCCTCCGTGCAGAATCTCTCGAAATGTGTCGAGGCGGCCGGTGTGGCCGTGGAAGCGTATGTGCTCAATCCTCTCGCCTCGGCGGAGGTGGTGCTGAGCGACACCGAGAAAGAGATGGGCGTCGTCGTGGTTGATATCGGCGGCGGCACGACCGATCTGGCGATTTACATCGATGGCAACGTCTGGCACACCGGTGTGCTCGCCATCGGCGGCAACCACCTCACCTCGGATATCGCCCACGGGCTGCGGCTGCCGGCGGATATGGCGGAAAGAGTGAAGGTTGATTACGGCTCGGCCAATTCATCTGAGGTGGCCCTGCACGAGTCGTTCAACGTGCAGCCGTTCGGCGAGGATCACCCGTTGCAGGTGACGAAGCACGACCTGGCCACCATCATCGAAGCGCGCGTCGAAGAAATCTTCGGGTTGATCTTGCAGGAGATCAAGCGCACCGGTTACGACGGGCTGTTGCCGGCCGGGATCGTGCTGACGGGTGGGACGAGCCAGTTGCCCGGCATCCGCAAGGTGGCCAGCAGCGTCCTCAACCTGCCGTGCCGCGTGGCCGGCCCGCAGAATCTTCAGGGCCTGGTCGATCGGCTCACCGGCCCGGCGTATTCGACGAGCGTGGGGTTGCTGCACTGGGCCCATCAAGAGTCGGTCGCGCCGCCGGCGCGCCGCAAGCCGCCGCGCAAAGGCGCCCGCACGGTGGATTTGAGTCGCGGGCTTGAGTTTTTCAAGCGGCTGTTGCCGTGAAAGAAGCAAGTGGCAGGCAGCACGTGCTTTGAAGCTTGCCACCCGCTACGGGCCGCCTGCCACCAACTTGCTTTTTGGCACGATGGTTGTATACATCGTTCGAAATCGCACCGTCGGGAGCCGGTGCTGACACAACAGGATCAGAGGAGACAGTGTGACAATGCAACCTTTATCACAACCCGAGTCGTTTGCCCGCATCAAGGTCATCGGTGTGGGTGGGGGCGGCAGCAATGCCGTCAACCGCATGATCGAGGAGGGCATGGGTGGGGTGGAGTTCATCGCCATCAACACCGATGCGCAGGCCCTGCTGTTGAGCAACGCCCCGAAGCGCGTCCGCATCGGCGATAAGCTGACGCGCGGCCTGGGCGCGGGCGGCGACCCCGAGCGCGGGCAGAAGGCGGCGGAGGAATCAGCCGAGGAACTGTACGAGTCGGTGCGCGGCGCGGATATGGTCTTCATCGCCGCCGGCATGGGCGGTGGCACGGGCACCGGCGCGGCGGCGGTCGTGGCGCAAGTGGCGAAAGAGTCCGGCGCGCTGACCATCGGCGTCGTCACCAAGCCGTTTACGTTCGAGGGCAACAAGCGCTCGGTCTCCGCCGAGAGCGGCATCAACCGGCTGAAGGATCACGTGGATACGCTGATTGTGATCCCCAACGACCGGCTGCTGCAACTGGTGGATAAGCGCTCCTCGCTCAAAGACTCGTTCCGCATGGCCGACGACGTGCTGCGGCAGGGCATCCAGGGCATCAGCGAGCTCATCACCGTGCCCGGCCTGATCAACCTCGACTTTGCCGACGTGCGCGCCATCATGTCGGAGGGCGGCGCGGCGCTGATGGCGGTGGGGCGGGCGACGGGTGAGGATCGCGCGCGGCTGGCGGCCGAACAGGCCATCAGCTCGAGCCTGCTCGATATCACCATCGACGGCGCGCGCGGCATCCTCTTCAACGTCACCGGCGGCCCGAACATGACCCTGTTCGAGGTCAACCAGGCGGCGGCTATCATCAAAGAGACGGCGCATCCCGACGTCAACCTCATCTTCGGCGCCGTCATCGATCCGAACCTGGGCGAGGAGATGCGGATCACCGTCATCGCCACCGGCTTCGAGCGCGCCGGCGCGCCGCGCCGGACTCTCGAGCGGCCCACGACGCGACCGGCGGCGACGACCGGTCAGTCGCGGGGCGCGCAGCCTGCCTCGGCGCCGGCCAAGCCGGTCGAGCAACCGGCGCAACAGCCGGCGATGGCCGACTTCCAGCCGCGCACCTACAACACCGACGATCTGGATATTCCGGCCTTCCTGCGACGCCGCTAATCGCAGACGCCGATATCACGGGCCACTGATCCTGGCTCCGGCTCCTTTATTGGCTGCGCCCCGCTCGCAAGAGTGGGGCGTAGTCGTTTGAAGCATCCCGGCGTCCGCATCAACCCGGCGGAAATCGCATTGCCCTGAGTGTCAAACGCACCTCTAACTGGCCCGATGCGCTGGGCATCAGTTCACTGGCGCGATCAGCGCTGCGCCGGCTACTCGCCAGGCTCATCCCCTCAAGGTTTCGGCCGCCAAATCAGGCGTACTGCGACATCAAAAAACTTTAAGCCAAGCACCGTGTTTTTGTGGTTGCTCCGGCAAAAAACTTGTGCTACTCTGTTGCCCCAGTAACCAGAGATGTAGGCTAGTTATCCGAGAGACCGCCAGATATGGCGGTTTCTTGCAGAACGTTAGAGACGCAGAGCACCAATGCGTTGCCCATATTGCAGTGCCGCCGATTCCAAAGTCATCGACACCAACCACGACGCCAAGGGCGGCGTGCGGCGGCGCCGGGAATGCCTGACGTGCAAGCAACGCTTCAGCACTTACGAGCGCGCCATCCTGGCCACCCCCCTCATCATCAAACAGGATGGCACGCGCGAGGAGTTCGATCGCGAGAAGCTCGCCCGCAGCATCCGCATCCCCACCGCCAAGCGCCCCGTCTCGGCCGCCGACATCGAACGGCTGGTGGGTGAGATCGAAGCCACGCTGCAAACGATGGGCAAGAGCGAAGTCTCGAGCCGCATCGTGGGGGATATGGTGATGGCCGGATTGAAGGAACTCGACCTCATCGCCTACGTCCGCTACGCCATCGTCTATCTGGGCCTCGACGATTTGAAGTCCGTCCGCAACGAGATCGACCGACTGCTGGAAATTTAGTGTGCCACAGGCGGCGCGTGGGGAGACGCGCGGCCTGAATCTATTTTATTGGGAGAACGCCATGCTGCCAAACGTCAAAGCGCAAAATGGAAATGGGAACGGGCACTCACGTCCGAGCCTCTTCCCCGAGCTGCGCATCACGCCCGCCTCCATCGTCAAGCGCGATGGGCGGGTCGTGCCCTTTGATATCACGCGCATCGAAAATGCGCTCAACAAATGTTTCGCCAGCCTGGGCTATAAGCCGGTCACTCCCATCCCCGATCTGGCCCGGCAAGCGGTGAACATCGTCGCCGCCAAATATGAGCAGCCGACGGTCGAGCAAGTGCAGGACGTGGTCGAGACGGTGTTGCAATCCGCCGGCGAGTACGAGGCCGCCAAGCATTACATCCTCTACCGCGCCGAGCACGCCAAGATCCGGCAGCAGCGCCCGATCCCCGATGTGGTGCGCATCGCCTTCGACGAGTCCGACCGGTTCTTCCCAACTCAACTGCAGAAGTTTCAGTTCTACGACAAGTATGCGCGCTTCAATTATGAACTGGGCCGGCGCGAAACGTGGATCGAGACCGTAGACCGCGCGGTGGATTATCTGCACGAGCTGGCCGGCGACCGTTTGCCGTCGGCGACGTACCAGCGCGTGCGGCAATCAATCCTCAGCATGCAGGCCATGCCGTCGATGCGGCTGCTGGCGATGGCGGGCGAGGCGGCGCGGCGCAACAACATCGCCATTTACAACTGCTCGTATCAGCCGGTCGAGTCGATCGATTCGTTTGTCGAGGCGCTGATTATTTCAATGAGCGGCTGCGGCGTGGGTTACAGCGTCGAGCGCAAGTACGTCGAGAACTTCCCGCGCATCAAACGCCAATCGGGCCACAAGCCGGTGACGTTGGTGGTCGAGGACTCCGCCGAAGGTTGGGCCGACGCGCTGCGCATCGGTCTGCAAACGTGGTTCGACGGCGGCGATGTGAAGTTCGACCTCACGCAACTGCGACCCGCCGGCACGCCGCTCAAGACCAAGGGTGGGCGCGCCTCCGGCCCCGAGCCGTTCCGCGTGATGCTCGATTTCGCGCGCGCGCGCATCCTCGCCAGGCAGGGTTCCTTCCTGCGCCCGATAGACGCGCACGACATCATGTGCGCGGTCGGCAACGCGGCGGTGAGCGGCGGCGTGCGGCGCACGGCCATGATCTCGCTCTTCGACGCCGACGACGATGAGATGCGGCTGGCCAAAAGCGGCGACTTCGAGCGCGAGAACAGCCAGCGCTGGAACGCCAACAACAGCGCGGTGTGGAACGAGGGCGGGCTGACGCAGCAGGAATTCATCCAGCACTTTTTTGAGATGGTGCAGAGCGGGCGCGGCGAGCCGGGCATCTTCAGCCGGGCCGCGGCCAACAGCATGAAAAGCCCGCGCCGCGTCGAAGCTGATTTCGGCACCAATCCGTGCATCACCGCCGACGCATGGGTGATGACCGCCGACGGCGCGCGGCAGGTGAGCGATCTCATCGGTCGCGATTTCACCGCCGTGGTGAACGGGCAACGCCACGCGGCGACCGGCTTCTGGGAAACAGGCGTGAAGCCGGTGCTCAAATTGAAGACGAAGGAAGGGTATAACCTGCGGCTCACGGCCAACCACAAGGTCCTCGCCGTGCCGTACATCTCGCGCAAGATCGAGAAGCCGGAGTGGGTCGAGGCCGGCGAACTCAAGCCCGGCGACAAAATCAAGCTCAACGACCACCGCGACTTCGCGTGGGAGGGCGATGGCACGTTCGATGAGGGCTGGCTGCTCGGCGCGCTGGTCGGCGATGGCACGTTCGATGAGAAGCTGGCCCGGCTGACCTTTTGGGGCCAGCATCGCGCGCAAATGGCCGAGCAGGCGGTCAACGCTTTGCGCGCGAGTGTGAAAGTGCGCTCCGATTTGGCCGGTCACGATCAAGCCCAATACGACCGCACGATTGTCTCCTCCGCCGGGCTGCGCGATCTGGCCGCCGATTACGGCATCTATCGCGGTATGAAGTCGATCACACCTTTTGTCGAGCAGGCCTCGAGCGCGTTCTATTGCGGCTTTCTGCAAGGGTTTTTCGATACCGATGGCACTGTCATCGGCACGCAGGCCAAAGGCCTGAGCGTACGGCTGGCGCAGTCGGATGTGGCCCTGCTCGAAGCCGCACAGCGCATGTTGCTGCGGCTGGGCATCGCCTCCACGATCTACGAGAACCGGCGGCCCGCTGGCCCCCGCCTCATGCCCGACGGTCGAGGCGGCTACGCTGAATACAACACGCTCGCCAGTCACGAGCTGGTCATCTCGAACGACAACCTGGCTGTGTTCGCCGAACTGATCGGCTTCTCCGACCCCGACAAGCGCGAGCGGCTGGCGAGCAAACTCGATGGCTACCGACGCGAGATGAACCGCGAGCGCTTCGTCGCCACGATTGAAAGCATCGAGCCGGATGGCGTTGAGATGGTCTACGACTGCTCCGTGGCCGGCCTGCACGCCTTCGATGCCAACGGCTTGTACGTTCACAACTGCGGTGAGATCAACCTGCGCCCGTGGGAATTCTGTAACCTCACCGCCGCCGTGGCGCGCGTGAACGACACGTTCGACACGCTGCGCGACAAGGTCGAGGTCGCCACCATCATCGGCACGATTCAATCGCTGGCCACGCACTTCCCCGGCCTGCGCCCGATGTGGCAGCAGAACTGTGAAGACGAGAGGCTGCTCGGCGTCGATATCACCGGGCAGATGGATAGCCCGATCGCGCAGGACGGACCGGTGAAGGCGCAACTCCGCGAGATCGCCGTTGAGCTGAACCGTGCTTTGGCCGGGCAACTCGGCATCAACCCCAGCGCGGCCATCACCTGTGTCAAGCCGAGCGGCAACTCCTCGCAACTGCTCGATTGCGCCTCGGGCCTGCACGCCCGCCACGCGCCGTACTACATCCGCAACGTCCGCGTCAGCGCGCACTCGCCCGTGTACAAAGTCCTGCGCGACGCCGGCGCGCCGATGGACCCGGAGAACGGGCAGACCGCCGACGGCGCGACCACATGGGTCGTTCACTTCCCGGTCAAATCGCCCGTAGGGGCCGTCACCCGCAACGATCGCGGCGCGGTAGAGCAGTGCGAGTACTGGCTGCAGAACAAGCTTTACTGGACCGAGCACAACCCGTCCTGCACCATCACCTATCAACCGGACGAGGTGATTGATTTAATGAAGTGGGTGTGGGAGCACCGCGAGCAGGTGGGCGGATTGAGCTTCCTGCCCTCGTTCGACGCCAACTACGCTCAGATGCCGTATGTCGAGATCGGCAAGGAGGAATACGAGCGGCTGGCCGCGGCCTTCCCGAACATTGATTTCGCCAAGCTCTACTACTACGAGGACGAGGACCTGACCACGGCCTCGATGGAATTAGCTTGCGTGGCCGGCAACTGCGAGATTGATTACGTGCCGGGGAAGTGACGGGCGGTGGGGGAGTGGGCGGTGAACGTTGAGCAGTGAAATGAACCGGCGGAGTCGCAAGATGACTCCGCCGGTTCTAATTCGGGCGGGGCGACAACGGGTGAGAAATGAAAGCGCTGCAAAGAAGCGCTGCGCTCGTGTTGAGGTCGAACTTGAACTAACGGCTGCCCGCTACCCGCAACGCGAAGCCGTTGCGGAGCGCGGGCAGGTGCACCGGCCGGTCGGGAAGCCGCTCGCCAATTTGCGCATCCCTCAGCCCGGCAATTCAAGCCCTCCGCTGGCCGCCTCGCTTCCAATTCCGGCGAACGGGTTGATCTCCCGGATAAGTTGTCGACGCCGCACCATCCACATCGAATTCGAAGAGGCAGTAGCGATCCGCGGGCGCATAACTGGCCAACCGGACTGCCAAAGCGCGCAACTCAGGATCGTCGGTCGCATGCGCTTGGCCCGTAACGATGAACTCACCGCTGGCTCCACTCGTGTCACTAACCGCGCAATGAATGGCATAACGCCCGTCTCGCTCAAGGTCATGCCCTTTCGGCGAGGTTGGCTCCATGAACACAAACAGATGTCCGTCCCCAATGATCGGCGTCATCGGATGAACGCGCGGCGCCCCATCCTTGTGCACCGTCGCCAGATAGGCAACTTTGCCGTTCAGGCGCTCGGCGCCAAAGGCCGCCAATTCGGGTTGTTGCTCTTCCAGGATTTTCCAACTCACCTTCGGATTCTCTGTTCTCGTTATCGGCAAACGTGTTGGCTGGCGAGCCTACTACGCTACATCCATAACTTCGCTCTTCCGCTGCCCAACGGTTCGCACGCACTTTAGAGGGTTGTTGCCTGGTCATTCGATCTTCGGGCCAGATCTTAACTCACCGCTTTCTTCACGAGCGCGACAATCCTGGCCTCTTCGGCGGCAGTCAACTTTGCCAACGCGAAGCTGGTTGCCCACATATTGCCATCGTCAAGATCCGCATCGTGCTGGAAGCCGAACGTCGCATATCTCACTTTGAACTTGCTCGCGGCTTGAAAGAAGCAGATCACCTTGCCATCGCCATTTGCATAGGCCGGCATGCCATACCAGGTTTTCGGCATGAGTTCCGGCGCAGCGGCGGTGATGACCTCATGGAGGCGCTTGGCCATGGAACGATCATGCTCCTTCATCTGTGCAATTGCCGCCAACACTGCTTTTTCGCCTTCCTCCCTGTTTTTGCTCGCGCGCGCTTCGGCTTTCAATTCCTGGGCACGCTCCCTCATCGCGGCTTTTTCTTGGGCTGAGAATCCTTCACCAGACTTCTTGGTGGATTTTTTCGTTTCGGTCTTGGGGCTCATGGGAATCTCCGTGTTTGATTGGGGTTGTTTTGGCCCTTGCATCACAGCCGGTTAGCTGTAAAATGAAGATACTTGATTATCAAGATAATGTCAAGGGTCTCTATGGCGAAACTCACAAAGACTGACTTGAAGAAGCGGGCTTTGGCGGCGGTGAGGGATTACGGCGTTCATCTGACGCTGTTCCGCAACGCCATGGATGCCTGGGCGGGCCTCAACGCGACCGATATGGAATGCCTTAGACACCTCTTCCATAAAGACACTGCGACGCCCTCCGAGCTTGCCAGGCACACCGGCCTGACTTCTGGTGCGACGACGGCTATGCTTGATCGGCTCGAAAACGCAGGTTTAGTTGAGCGACGACCCAATCCCGATGATCGCCGCGGGATACTGATCACCCCCGCAAAATCGGCCGCTGAAAAGGTCGCGTCATGGTTTGAGTCGGCCAGAATCGCACAAAACAAATTGATCTCAAGTTACTCGGAAAGCGAACTTGAAGTCATCTGTGATGTCTTTGAACGATTTACAATTCTTTGGGAGCAGGAGCGCGAAAAGATACAAAAACGTGCGTAGAGCAACTCGCATCACATCAGCGACTTCTCGGCCACACGACTACCCGCCCAATCTGCCGCGCGACGATGTCAATGGTGCGTGCGAAGCGGGGGAAGGGAGGGTACGCCGGGTAGCGTGAGGCCCGCCGGCGCCGGTATG
>CAZSNP010000028.1:10147-41214 GCA_964608265.1 uncultured Anaerolineales bacterium
AAGCGGGGGAAGGGAGGGTACGCCGGGTAGCGTGAGGCCCGCCGGCGCCGGTATGCTGTTGGTCGCGATCCTGGCAACGGAATTGGCAGCGGATGGGTAACAGATGGGCAACGGATACTCGGATAGAAGCGGGTGAGTCGCGACCATCCGTTACATCTGCTCATGATCCGTTGCCAACACCGGCCCAATCCCCCACGCCACAACGTCAATTGAACGCGCGAAATGAAGAAGTGGGGGCGCGCCCGGTAACGTGAGGCCCATTGGCGCGAGCAGGGTGTTGAGTTCGATCCCGGCCTCGGCGCGTTGCAGCGGCCACTGCGCGTGGTGAATCTCCCCCCGGTAGATCTGCCCCTTAGCCACGGTGTACAAACAATAGCGCTCGGTCAACCAGTATTCGAGCGAGCCGCGCTGCGAGAGATACGGCTCGCCGGTCGGGCGGTAGCGGCCTTTGAACTCGGCCTTTGGCGCGCCGCGATGCGTGCGCGTGCTGTGGTAGTCCACCCACCCGTTGCGCTCGACCATCCGCATCTGCGCGTTGAAGTACGGCAGCTTGTACCACGCCCGCGCGAGCGCCACCGCTATCGGGTTGGCGGCGTCGAGGCTGAAGAAATACACGCCCGGTTTGCCGTCGAGCGAGACGTACGTGCGTACGTTTAGTTCGAGGAAATACGACAGCCACGGCACCGGAAAGGTGTAGCGCGGGTACACGCGCCACATCCCGAACGGCACCACCCCGAGCCACGCCTGCCCCTCGAAAGTCTCCGGCTCAAGCTGCGGCGGCAGCGCGCGACGCATCGCCTCCGGCTCAATGGGCCAGTGCGCGAAGAGCAGGTTGTACCAGGTCTGCCACATCACCCACGACCCGACGGGCATGGGGTAGGGGCGGTGGGAGGATTGGGAGAGGAAAGAGGGCGGTGACATGAAAGTGATGAATGTATGGCCGCGGCTCGCCTGCATCGCTTATTCCCGATACGGCACATTCACCACCCGCCGCCGCAGCGCATTCTCCAATTCTCCGATCTCCGCCTTCACCCGCTCCACCGCCGACGCCAGCGGCACCGTGGCCGCAGCTTTGTCGGTGCGGCGCTTGAGTTCGACGCCGCCGGATTGCAGCGAGCGCTCGCTCACCGTCAGCCGCACCGGGAGGCCGATGAGGTCAGCATCTTTGAACTTCACCCCGGCGCGTTCGTCACGGTCATCAAGCAGCACCTCAACGCCTTGCGCGGTGAGGTCGCGATAGAGCTGCTCGGCCTGTTGTTCTCCGCCGGGCAGGGCGACGAGGTGCACATGATACGGCGCGAGGCTGATCGGCCAGATGAGACCGTTGTCGTCATTGCTGTTCTCGGCCACGCACGCCAGCAACCGCCCCACGCCGATGCCATACGATCCCATGATCACCGGCTTGCTTTGCCCGTCGGCGTCGAGGAAGGTCGCGCCGAGTGAGTCGCTGTAGCGCGTGCCGAGCTTGAAGATGTTGCCGACTTCCACGCCGCGTTCGGCCCGCACGGGCGAGCCGCAGTTCGGGCAGCTGCTGCCCGCATCCGCCGCGGCGATGTCGGCGACGAGGCTGGCCGTGTAGTCGCGGCCGTAGTTCGTGTTCCGCAAGTGATAGCCGGCCTCGTTCGCACCGGCGACGAGGTTGGGCGAGGCGGGGATGGCGTCGTCGACGACGATCATCATCTGTTTCGGGTCGAGGCCGACGGGCGAGGCGTAGCCCGGCGCGGCCCCGATGGCGCGGATCTCTTCGTCGCGGGCGGGCCGCAGTTCCTTCGCTCTCAGCGCGTTGCCGAGTTTGGTCTCGTTCACATCCATATCCCCGCGCACAACCGCAAACACGAAGCGATCCACCGTCGCCTCGCCCTCGGCCAGCGTGGCAACCATGAACACCGCCTTGGCCGTTTGCGCGGCGGGCACACCCAGAAAGTCGGCCAGGCCGCGAATCGTGTTGACGCCGGGCGTGGCGACCTTTTCGAGCGGCAGCGCCGCCGCCGGCTCGGCAGCCGGTTTGCTCAGTCGCGCCATCTGCCGGTTGGCTTTGTAGCCGCAGCAGTCGCACAAGATGAGCGTGTCCTCGCCGACGGCGGTGAGGTACATGAACTCGTGCGCGAGCTTGCCGCCCATCATCCCCGTGTCCGACGCGACGGCGATGACGGGCAGCCCGGCGCGGTTGAAGATGTTGAAGTAGGCCTGATAGTGTGCGCGGTATTGTTTGTCCAGCCCGTCCCAATTGGCGTCCAGGCTGTAGCTGTCCTTCATCGTGAACTCGCGCACGCGGATGAGGCCGGCGCGCGGGCGGGGATCGTCGCGCCATTTCGTCTGGATGTGGTAGACGAGCCTGGGCAGTTGTCGGTACGACTTCACATCGCGCCGCACCAGATCGGTCACCACTTCCTCGTGCGTCATCGCCAGCACCATGTCGCGGCCGGCGCGGTCGGTGAAGCGGCTCATCTCGTCGCCGATCTGATACCAGCGCCCGGTCTCCTTCCACAGGTCGGCGGGATGCACGACCGGCATCAGCATCTCCTGCCCGCCGATGAGGTTCATCTCGTCACGGATAATGGCCTCGATTTTGCGCGCCACGCGGAAGCCGAGCGGCATGAGGCTGAACAGCCCCGCGCCCAACTGGCGGATGAAGCCCGCGCGCAGCAACCAGCGATGGCTGGCTGTCTCGGCGTCGTGCGGCGCCTCGCGCAGGGTGGTGCTGAAAAGTTGTGAGAGTCGCATCGCATGTCCCTTACGGAGATTTCACTGGCTGCCAACGCAACCCGCCGACATCGCCCTCGGCGAAGTCACATCGGTGCAATCCGCGTCATCCGTGGTTCCAAAAAGGTTGTTGGGTAGCCGAGTCCTGCCGATTGTAGCATTTCCAACCTCGCCGCCGCTTCGCCGGCGCGCCTTCGTTGTTATAATGCCGCTGCCACTCGGCGCACACGGCGCCCCCGGTGACGCAAGCATGCCGTCTCAACCCATCCTCCCCACCGACCCGGACGCCGACCGCGACTTCGCCCTGCAGATTCTGAACGCGATGGGGCAGGGCGTCATCGTCACCGATGCTGACGGGCGCTTCGAGTACGTCAACCCGGCCTTTACCCGCCTGACGGGTTACAGCTCCGACGAACTGGTGGGCCGCACGCCGCTGGAGTTGACGATTCCCAATTTCGCCCCGCAGCTCGACGACGCCCTCGCTCAGCGGCGCAATGGGGCCGTGTCTTCGTCTGAGATCAGGATACGGCACGCCGATGGCCGCGTCCTGCCGGCGCTCATCACCGGCGTGCCGCGCATCCACGATGGGCGCTACCTCGGCTCGATCGCCGTCGTCACCGACCTCAGCCCGCATAAACAATCGCAGACCGAACTCGAAGACCTCAACGCCGCGCTCACGCACCGCATCCGCGAGCATACCGCCGAGCTGGAGAACGCCAACCGCGCGCTGGCTGCTGAGCGCGCCCAACTGGCGCAGCGCGTGGCCGAGCGCACCGCCGATCTTAGCGCCGCCAACGCCGAACTGGCCCGGGCCGCCCGCGCCAAAGACGAATTCCTCGCCTCCATCAGCCACGAACTGCGCACGCCGCTCAACACCATCCTCGGCATGACCGAGGCCCTGCTCGAAGGCGTGTTCGGCCATCTTTTCGACGAGCAGCGCGAAGCCCTCAACAATATCGACGAAAGCGGCAAGCATCTGCTCGAGATGATCAACGACCTGCTCGACCTTTCCAAAGTCGAAGCCGGCAAGATGGAGCTGCAGCTCGGCCCGGTGAACGTGGCGGCGGTATGCACGGCCAGCCAGCGTTTGGTGGCGCAAGCCCTGCAAGCCAAGGCGCAGCGGCTGGTCACATTCATCGATCCGGCGGTGACCGAGCTCGTCGCCGACTCGCGCCGGCTGCGCCAGATGCTGGTGAATCTGCTGGCCAACGCCGTAAAGTTCACACCCGAAGGCGGCTCGCTTGGCCTCGAGGTGATGGGCGATGCGGAGGGCGAAGCGGTCCGTTTCACGGTGTGGGATTCGGGCATCGGCATTTCACCGGCCGATGCGGGCCGGCTGTTCAAACCGTTTGCGCAACTGGATACCGGCCTGGCGCGCCAATACTCCGGCACCGGCCTCGGGCTGATGCTGGTCTATCGCATGGCCGAATTGCACGGCGGCTCCATCACCCTCGAGAGCCAGCCCGAGCACGGCAGCCGCTTCACCATCGCCCTGCCGTGGAGCGGGCCGGATCGCGGCGTGGCGGTGGCGCGCGCCGTGTCGCCGGGCCTGCAGGAGATCACGCACGTCCTCGTTGTCGAGGACTCGCCGGCCGTGGGCGAGGCGTTGACGCGGCTGCTGAACGAGGCCGGGGTGCGCGCCACCACGCAGACACGCCTCGAAGGGCTGGTGGAGCGCGCGGCCGCGGTCGCGCCCGAAGTGATTTTGCTCGATACGATGTTGCCCGACGGTTCGGGCTGGGAGGCGCTGGCCGGCCTCAAAGCCGACCCGCGCACCGCGGTCATACCGGTGGTGATGATGTCGGCGAGCGATGAGCAGTCGCTGTCGGAGGCGGCCGGGGCTATCGCCTGCCTCATCAAACCCATCAGCCGTGACGCGCTGCGGGCCGCCCTCAGCCGCGTCGTTGAAGCGCAACTGGCCGAGACCGACCCCGGGGTGGAGACGTTGCCGCCCGTACCCACCGATGCCTCGCTCGTGTTGCTGGCGGATGACAACGAACGCGTCTTGTTGGAATTGTCGCGCGGTCTGCGGCGGGCCGGCTATCGAGTGACCGTGGCGCGCACGGGCCTGGAGGCGGTGGAGCGGGCGCGCGAGGAAACCCCGGCTGCGCTCGTGCTCGATCTGCAGATGCCCGGCCCGGACGGCGCCGAGGTGCTGCGCCAGATCCGCGCCGATGCCCGGCTGGCCAGCGTGCCCATCGTGGCGTCCTCGGCCCTCATCAAATCGGGCGACCGCGAGCGGGCGCTGCTGGCCGGGGCCAACGATTTCTGCGCCAAACCCATGAGTGCATCAAAGTTGACACAGATGCTGGCCGCCCAGCGGCGGCCAGCGGTAAGCTAATCCGATGACGAGCCAAAACGTCGTGCTCATCGTGGATGACGAGGTGAGCAATCGCAAAACGCTGCAATTTCTGCTCGCGCCGTTGGGCTATCTGCTCGAGTTCGCCGGCGACGGGGTGGAGGCGCTCGAAAAGGCCGCGCAGGTGCGGCCCGACCTCATCCTGCTCGATGTGATGATGCCGCGCCTCGATGGCTTCGAGGTCTGCCGCAAGTTGCGCGCCGACCCGACGCTGGCCGAGGTGCCCGTCATCATGGTCACCGCCCTCGATGACCGCGACTCGTTGTTGCAGGGCCTCCAGGCCGGGGCCGACGATTTCATCTCCAAGCCATTCGACCGGCTCGAATTGCGCAGCCGCGTGCAAACCGTGGTGCGCCTCAACCGCTACCGCCGCCTCACCCTCGAACGGGCGCGCTTTGCCTGGGTTGTCGAACATTCCGAAGAGGGCTACGTGGTGACGAACGCGCGCGACGAAGTGACGTACGCCAACGCCGTAGCGCGCCGTTACCTCGGCCTGCCCGAGGATGAGGCCCAGCCGGTAGCGGGCCGCTTCGCCGACCTCGTCAACCCGCAATATCGTTGGGAGCCGGAGACCGCCCGCAACACGCGGGCCGAGCCGTTCTACCTTATCCGGCCCGAAAGCGACATCGAGCCGGCGCTGTGGCTGCGTGTGAGCGAGCTGGCGCTGCCCGCCGGCGCCGGGTCCGAGGCGGTGATCCAGATGCGCAACGTCACCGCGCAGGTCAACCTGTGGCGCGAAATGTGGTCGTTCACGACCTCGGTGCAACACAAACTCCGCACACCGCTGGCCCTCATGGCGCACTCGCTCGAGTTGATGGGCGAATTCGCCGGCAGCGCCACGCCGCAGGAGATCCGGCAGGTGGCCGACATCGCTCAGCGCAGCCTCGAACGGCTCAAGCTCGAGGTCGAGGATGTCTTTCAATATGTGCGCGCGCACGGCGCCCCGGCGGATGGAGCGGGCTTCCCGGTCGCCGGCCTCACCGGTCTGGCGCATGACGTGGGCGTGCAACTGGGGATCGAGGATTTGCGCGTGGCGGTGGACGATGACCTGAGCGCGGAGACGTTGCGGATGGGGCGGCCCGCGCTGGAGATGGTGCTGCGCGAGATCTTCGAGAACGCGCGCAAGTTCCACCCGCGCAACGCCCCCCACATCTCGGTCCGGGCCGCGCTGGAGGGCCGGGCCGTGAGCGTCCACATCGGCGACGACGGCGTGAGCCTCTCACCCGAGCAACTGGCGCGGATGTGGCTGCCGTATTATCAAGTCGAAAAGTCGCTGACCGGGCAGGTGGCCGGCATGGGTCTTGGGCTGGCGATGGTGGCGGTGATGGTGATGAACGCCGGCGGAACATACACGGCCCACAATCGCCCGCACGGCCCCGGCATCGAAATCGAGTTGCGGCTGCCGCTGGCGGTCGAGGCTGTCCCCGCCACCGGCACCTGAGGCTGGCTGCGACCTCGCAGCCCTCACGCCAACCGAGCGACGATCAGTTGCTGGTTCGACCCGGTGTGAAAGTCCCTCTCCCCGTATCCCCCATACTTGTCCTCGATCGCGAAGCCGTTGTATGCCAGCAACGCGTCGAGTTCCTGAGGGAAGAACTGGCGCATCGTCAGCGTATGCTCGACGTGCCGGCCATCGTCGAACTCGTAGCGCCAGGTGAGGTGGTTGATCTGCGTCGCGCGGTCGTAACGAGTCTGCTCGGTGAGCCGCACCCGCCCGCCGTCCGGTGTGTCGTACTCGCCGACTTCGTGCCAGCGGCTCGCCTCGCGCGCCAGCAGCGTGAGCGATGGATTGAACACATCGACGACGAAGCGGCCCGCCGGTTGCAGATGCCGGCGCACGCAGCGCAGACAGGCCTCCACATCGCCGCGCGCGAGCAAATGACAGATGGAGTTGATGGAGATAAAGATGAGGTCGAACCGTTGCCCGAGGTCGAAGGCGCGCATATCGGCGAGCACAAAGGCTGCCGGTGCACCGGCAGCCCTTTGCCGCGCCCGGTCAAGCATCGCCGCCGAAACGTCGAGCCCCGTCATCTGCAGGCCGCGCGCCGTGAGCGGGATCGTCAGCCGCCCGGAGCCGCACGCCAATTCGAGCACGCGCTTTCCCCAACGTTCAGCCTGCCGCACGTAGAACTCCGCCTCGCCCTTGTGCGGCCCAAGGTGAACGAGGTCGTACAGCTCGGCGGAGGCGTAGAGCGTATCGTTCACAACGTCCTCGCCTTCAGCCCTGATGGAACTTCAAGCTCGCTTGGCGAGGATCGTCAACCCCGATTTCGGCAAGCATGTCACCAGGTGATGTTAATCTTGACCCTCAACCCCCTCCTCCGTCAGCGCGCAGCGCGGGTAGCGTGCTCGCCAATCACGCCGTTGAGGGGCGCAGTTCCATGCTCGATAAATCAATCACCGCGCCGACCCGCATCAAGAAATCCATTCCAACGATGCCGTCTATCTCAAAGCCGTAATCCATCGCGCCAACTTCGATCTCGAAATCGTGGACTGTCAGCGGCTCCCTTTCCAGGCGATCAACACGCTTGGTAAAGACAAACTCTGCACCGCCCACTCCCCGGATGCGGTGGACGAAATCTTCTGGCTCGTACAGCAAACCAATCATCAACAGTTTGTCCGTTTAGAAAATTGTGCTCGCCGAACCCGTATCCAGCAACACGTTGTTCAGTTTCAATTCCCGACGACGATAATCAACGACGACTTCAACGCAGGGCAAGCCGTTCCGGAGTTGAAGTTTCACGGCAGGCCTCGAATGCCGAGCCACTGGCGCTCCACAATGTCCAGCCTTGTCCGGCTGGTGTGGAAGACATACAACTCACGCCCGGGTGCTTCGCGATGAAGTTGTGAATAGTGTTGCAGGGCTGTGACGGAGTCGGGAAAAGCTCCGAGCACCGCGAGTTGATCGATCTCACGCGAGTTGCCTTCGGAATGTGCCTGCAACGCCTCCAGCAATAGCCATTGATCGGGGTAGTGTTGACGGATGTCTTGCCACTGCATGCTGCACCTCACAGGCGATGCGCAAACTATAGAGCACCTGGCGGATAGCGTCTACGCCCGCAATCCCTCCTCCACCGCCGCCTCCGCCGTCAGCGCGCGGCCAGCCTCCCACGCAGCCGATTGGGCCTCGGGGCTTAAGGCGGCGCGGGCGGGGGCGAGGCCGGCTTCGAGTTTGCTCTGCTCGGCGGGCGAGAGCGGCGCGCGGATGGACTCGCGCAGCGCCGAGGCCGCGCCGCACAGCGCCAGCGCGCGCTCCGGTTGATTCCACATGGCGGCCAGTTGGCCCATATCCTCGAGCAAGTAGGCCAGCGCCCACTTGTCGCCCAACTCACGGTTGATCAGCAGGCTCTCGCGATACAGTCGCGCCGCCGCCGCGAAGTCCGCCTGCGAGCGCGTGACATTGCCGAGGTTGTTGAGCGAGATCGCCAGCGCCGCCCGGTCGCCGACCTCGCGCAACAGCGCGGCCGCTTCCTCGATGCGGGCGCGGGCCTCGGCAAAATCGCCCTGATCGAGCGCGACGTTGCCGAGGTTGTTGAGCGAGACCGCCGTCGCCCAGCGGTCACCGATGGCGCGGCGCAGCGCCAGGCCCTCTTCGTGCAGTGAACGGGCGCGGGCCGTGTCGCCCTGCGAGCGCGCGACGATGGCGAGGTTGCTGAGCAGCGCGGCCACGCGCGGCGTGTCGTCGAGCTCGCGGCGGATGCGCAGGCTGGCCTCGTATTGCTCGCGCGCAACCCCCGGCTGGCCCTGCTGATTGGCCAGCGTCCCGGCGATGTGCAGCACTTGCGCGATGCCGTCGCGATCGCCCAGCTCCTCGAAGCTGCTGCGCGCCAGGTCGAGCCACATCCCGGCCTCGTCGAACCTGCCCTGCTTGCGCATCAGCTCGCCGAGGGAGATCTCGCAGCGCGCCACCGCGGGTTGATCGTTGAGCGTGGTGGCGAGGTTGAACGCCTGCATGTACGCGGCCTGCGCCTCGGGCCACCTGCCGGTGAGTTCGAGCACCTGTCCGAGCTTGCGCTGCACGCCGACCTGCTCGGCGTCGGGCACGAGTGGCAGCACCCGCTGATAGAAATCAATCGCCGCGCCGTTGGCGTAATCGGCCTGGGCGGCCTCGCCGGCGCGCAACAAATAGGCGCGCCGCTTCGGCTCGTTGTCGCTGCGGTCGAAGTGGAAGGCCAGCACGTTGAGGTGCTGCTCCAGTTCCCCGGCGAAGGTCCGCTCGATGTACAGGCCGATCTGATTGTGCAGCGTCGCGCGCGTGGCGTACGGCAGGCTCTCGTAGGCCACCTCCTGCGTGACGATGTGCTTGAAGAGATAGATCAGCTCCGGCTCGCTGTCGAGCAGCGTCAGTTCGAGCTTGCGCAATTCGCCCAGGTCGCTCTGCACGCGCAGCGGCTCGCCGAGCTGCGGATACGCCCCCCACAACATCGTCGCCTTGAACAGCCGCCCGACGATGCTGGCAAACTTCAACGTCAGCTTCTGCTGCTCACTCAACTGGTCAATGCGGCTGAGGATCAGGCTGTGCAGGCTGGCCGGCAGGTCGAGCCGCGCCAACGCCTCGGCGTTTTGCGGATCCACCCCTCGGTCGCGCAGGTAGTTGAGCAGTTCCTCGATGTAAAACGGGTTGCCCTCGGCGCGCGCCACCAGCCGTTCGAGCAAGGCCCGCAGCATAGCGGCCTCGTCGCCGTACAGCTGTTGCAACTTGAGGCCGATCAGTTCCTCGGCCTCGCGCGGCGTGAACTCGGTAAGGGCGACCGCGGCGAAGTGAGGGAACGCCGCGAGGCGCGGCGTGAACGGCGGCCGGTACGCGAGCACGATCAGCACCGGCAGGTTCGCAATCGCGCGCGCCGTCGCTTCGAGCAAGTCGTGCGAGAGCGGATCGATCCAGTGCGCGTCGTCGAACACCAGCGTCAGCGGCTTCTCGTTCGCCCAGAACCGCACGCAATCCACCAGCAGCGCTTCGAGCGAGGCCTTGCGGAGCTTGGCGTCGAAGGTGCGGGTGAGGTCGTTGTCGGGGATGGTGATGTTGAGGGCTGCGTCGAGCAGCGGCAGGCGTTGGGCGAATGGCGGATTGATGCGCGCCAGCTCGGCTTCGAGCGTTTGCTGTTGCTGCACCAGCGGCCAACCGGCCTTCACCCCGAACAGCGCGCGCACGATGTCGCGCCACACCAGGTAGCTCGTCTCCCGGCCGTACGACTCGCACTCGCCGCGTTGCACCGCCATCTCGGCCTCGCCCGCCATGCGCACCACCTCAGCCACCAATCGGCTCTTGCCCATACCGGCGTCGGCGGTGATGGCGATGATCTGCCCGGAGCCCATCAGCGCGACCTGCATCTTGTGGCGGATGAGTTCCAGTTCCGCCTCGCGCCCGACCATGGGCAGCGCGTATTGCCCGGCCTGCGCCGCGGCCGGTTGCCGCTCGCGGGCGCCCTTGAGCACAAACACCGGGATGGGCTGGCTTTTGCCTTTGACGCGCAGCGGCGGATGCGGGTCCCACTGAAAGACATCGGCGGTGGCCTGCTGCACCCAGCGCGCGGCCAGCACCTGGCCGGGCCTGGCCACCTGCATCAGCCGCGCGGCCAGGTTCACGCTGTCGCCGAGGATGCCGTAGGTGCGCCGCGTGTCGCCGCCGTAGGCGCCGGTGTAGGTGCGTCCCTGCGCAAGGCCGAGTTGCACGAACTCGATGAACTCCAGTTGCCGCCCGAGCGCGCGCAGCTCCAGCGCCGCCGAAGCCGCGCGGCGCGCGTAATCCTCGTGAGCCACCGGCGCGCCGAAGACGGCGTACAGATAGCTGCCCTTATCGCCGATGGTGAGCTGCATCACCGAGCCGTCGTAGCGCGTGACGATTTGTTGCGCGCGGCGGACGAACTCGTCGAGGCGCGCACCGGCGTAATCGTCGTCGTCGTACTCGATGCCCCCGAAGCGCAGGAAGAGGGCGAGGGTGGGGCGGAGTTCGGCGAGGAAATCGCCCTGCCCGCCGGCGAGGCGCTCGTAGATGCGCGGCAGCAGCCACGGGCGCAGCTTCTCGGCGGTGAGCGCGCCCTCGGGCAGCGGCGGCCATGGGGCCTCGGGCGCGTCGGCGCGCAGCGCCGTCACCACGCCGAACTGTTCGCCGCTGGCCTCGTCGTCGCGCCAATCGCCCACCTCGGCGATGTCGCTCAACGCTTCGAGCGTCGCAGCATCGGCCATCACCTCGCCGGGCCGGCAGTGATGCTCGGCTGAGGCCAGCCGATCGAGCGTCGCCCCGGCCAGCGCGTCAATCAACTGCATCTGCGGGTCGCCGATGACGAAGCGCCGCACCGGGCCGGCCACCACGGCGGTTTTCAATTTCAACGCCGCCGTCTCGCCGGTCGGGGTGGTCACTTGCGCGAAGGGCGCCATCGCGCGCTGCATGGCGAAGGCACAGGTCAGCGCGCGCTGGCCGTTATCCGCATCGAGCCAGCACGTCATCGCATCGCCGCTGAAGCTGATGGCGCTGCCGCCGTGGCGGTGCAGTTCCGCAATCAGGGCGTTGAAGATCAGGCCGAGGTAGCGATTGATCTCCTCCGCGCCGCGCTGGGGCGAGAGGTCGCGGGCCAGCGCCTCGGTGAGGGCGGTGAAGCCGGAGAGGTCGGCCAGCAGCGCCGCGCCCGTCGTGCGGTCGGGCAGTGCGCGCCCGGCGGCGACCGCTTGCCGCCGATCCATCGGGAGGTAGATGCTGAGGGAGTCCATGGAGCAGGTGAATCAATTATGCTCCAGCTTGGAGTGCGCGCCAAACTGGAGCACGTTCAGGTTCAGGATGAGGTCTCTCGCAAAGCTCGCTGAGTTCGCCATGAATAAACGACCCTGGCGGTCCCGGCGTGCTCCGCGAGAGATAGCGCTTACGGCACGAACGTCCCCCCGCCGAAGTCGTCGAACTTCGAATCGCCGGCGCCGGAGTAATACAGGCCGATGCGCCCGCCTCTGGGGTTGAAGAAGGTGCGGTCCGCCGTGTTCAGGGTGACGGAGCCGATGGGCAGGCCATTGCGGAAGAGCTGCACTTCGCCCGTCGCCAGCACGCGCGCGCCCAGCCGGTCGCCGAATTGCATCGCCACCGGCACGCCTGCGTACACCGTCCATTGCTGCTGGCCCGGCCGGTACGTCTCCACGCGCACCACGCCCGCAGCGCGATTGAAGTGCACGCCGATAGCGCCGCGCTGCCAGTTGGGCGCGCCGCTTGGCTGCGCCTGCACCTTCAGGAGCAGCGCCTGCTCAAACGCGTTGGCGCTCCACTGGCTGAGGGTGACAAAGGCCTCCTGGTTGACGCCGAAGACCGGGCTCGGGCCGTTCCAGTACAACGCGCCGCCGCCGGCCACGCGCACTCGGTTGTCGTTGATGACGAAGTTGTGGGTCGCGGTGTTGCCGCGCCAATTGCTGCCCAGCGCGCCGTTGCGGCGATTGAAGTTGTCGAGCACCGGCGTGGTTGGGAACGGAGGCCGCAAGGTCAGCGTGCCCGTCGCCGTGCTCGGGCCGTAGCGCGCGTCGGTGAGGTTGACGACCGCGCCGCCCGGCAGGGTGACGAGGCTGCCGAAGTAGGCGTTCACCGTGTATGTCCCGGCGGGCAGGGGCACCGCGCCCAGCACCGCCTGCCCGGCGTTATTCGTCTCAACCAGCGCCGAGTACGAGCCGCCCGCGCCCGTCAGGACGAAGGTCACGCCCTTTTGGACGAGCGGCGCGCCGGAGCCATCGCGCAGGGTGGCCGTCAGCGTCGAGGTGGCGCTGATGACGGCGGTGACGTTCGGTGGGACGAGGGCCAGCGTCGTGGGTTGTTTGTTCACCGTGAACGGCGTGCTGGCCGAGGCGGGCTGGTTCTGGGCGTCGCCAGCGAAGGTCGCGGCGACGGTGTACGCGCCGGGCTGCATCGTCAGCGGGAAGACGACGGTGACTTCACCGGCGGCGTTTGTCAGCGCAGCGCGGCGCACCGGGCCGAGGTTGACGCTCACGCTTTCGTTCGCCAGCGGCGTGGCCCCGCTGCTCAACCGCAGGGTGAAGGGGGCTGAGTCGCCGTACGGGCCGCTCGCGGGCGGGGTGAGGAATTGCAGACTCGTGGGAGCGGCGTCCGCGCCTTGCGCCGGCGGCGGGGTGTTGTCCGCGCCGGGGAGGTAGTACGCCCCGCTGTTCGTCGCCAGTGTGACGAGGCCAACCCCGTTGGCCGCCTGTACGATGAAGCGCACATCGGCCGGGGAGTTTGTGCCGAGCGGCAGCGTGCCGATCCAGAGCCGCGAGTCGCCGAGATCGCGCGTGAGGTCGAGCGACTGCCAGCGCCCGTAGAAAGATCCCGCCTCGCCCGTGTACGTGATCCACACCGCCTGCATGCCGGCGGCCGGGTCGCCGCTCACGCGGATGCGGAAGCGGACCTGATTGCCGGCCACCTCGCTGACGACCTCGGCGATGGCCGGCGGCATCGAGAGGCCGGGCACGTTGCCGCCGCCGGGCGTGGTGAAGCGCGTGAGGTTGTTGCTGTAGAACAGCCGGAACTGCGTGCTGTCGAAGCGGCGCAGGGTCCCCAGCGCGCCGTTGCCCGTGCGGAACTGGCCGGGCATCACCATCAACCGCGTCGTGGGCGTCCCGCCACCCAGCGCATCGAAGTAATTCAAGCGCCACGGGCGCACGGGGTAGAAGACCGCGGAGTTGAAGTCGGGCCGCGCGCCGCTGAGGTCGAAGACGGCCTCGGAGACCAGCGGGCGGACGCCGGTGAAGTCGGTGTATTCGCCGCCACGGAAGCCCACGCCGCGCAGCACCGTGTCGCCGACTGTGACGTTGAAGAGCGAGAGCGGCATCACCGGCTCGGCGGGGTTGACGGCCACGCCGTTCGTGCCGGAGATGTACGTCACCGTTTGCAGGCCGCTGCTCGTCTGCACCTGCCGCGTCAGCACGGTCGCGCCCGGATTGGTGATGTTCACATCCGCCACGCGCAGGCCGAGCGTCTCGCCGGGATCGGCGCCGACGGTCGAGGCTGAGCCGACGATGGACTCATCGCTCGGCGGGGTGAGGCGCGCGCCCGGCACGTTGACCTGCATCATCGGCAGGCCGAAGAGCGTGGCGATGAGGTAAGACTTTTCGTGGATGCCGCGCGTCGGGCCGGTGGTGGCGAGGTAGTTCTGCTTCGCCCGCACGAGCGCATCGCCGACCGCGACCGGGCCATTGCCGGTGCGCAACTGCCGGCTGAAGTCGAGATACAGCGCTTCGCTGTAGTAGATGAAGTCGGTGTCGCCGTATTGATAGCCGGTGCCGGCGACGAGCGTCGCGCCGCGCCGCGCGAAGGCCTGCGCCCAATCGGGCTGGCGGGTGAGGGCGTTGCTGTCACCGTCTACGATGTTGTAGCCGGAGTGACAGCCCGCGCTCCACACGAGGGCGTTGGTGAAGCTCACCGGCGCGGTGGTGATCTCCTCGGCCAGCAGGCGGGTGGTGTAGTCGGCGGCCAGCGCGCTGCTGCCGCTGAAGTGCCCGGCGAGGAAGAGCAGGTCGTTGCGCCGGGCGAAGAGCCGCGCGCGGAGCTGATCGGCCGTCCACGAAGCCGGGTCAGTCGGCGGCACATCGGCCTCCACGATCAATTGATCGGGCGCGGCGTTCGTGCCGAGTTGCAACTCAGCCGCAACCGCGCGCGCGGTCTTGGCCAGGAAGTCGTAGCCGCTGACGAACGACGTGGCCGGCGTGACGATGCCGTTGGCCGTGAGGTAGGCGTTCACCACCGTCGTCGCTTCGGCGGCGGTCTCGACCAAACGCCCGACGGCCAGGCCGGGGATGGGCAGCACGTCGTCGCGAGTCGAGATTTGAGTCGCCGCGCCGTACGCATCCTGCCCGAGCACATAGTTGAGGCGCAGGCTGGCCTCCGAGGCCGTAGTCTCGTTCACCGGCGGCTCGTAGTTGCTCTCGGGCGCGAGGCCGGCGCGGTCGGGGTAGCGGAAGAAGGGAATGACGCCGTCGCCGCCGACCAGCACGATGTATTGCAGATTGGGGTTCGCGGCGCGGTAACGATCCACCACGCGCTTGACCGCGTCGGCGACGATGTTCTTGGCGTACGGGCACAGCGGGTTGGCGTCGGCCAGCGTGTTGGCGGCCGCTACCCGCGCATCCGCGCCGACGTTGACGATCACCCCACCCACCTCGGCGCGGGCCGCAAGCGCGGCGAGCTGCTGCTGCAACGTCGTGATCTCCGCCGCGCTGCCCGGCATCCGGCCCCAATCCGCCGCGATCAATGTGCGGAAGTTCGGGCCGGCGGCCACGAGGGATGTGCCGACAGCCGGCGGTGTGATGCCGGGGCAGGCGCTGTTCTCGCGGGTCACGGTCACGGTGAAGGTGTCGGCGAGGCTGAACGCGCCGTTGCGCCCGCGCACGCGCAAGTAGTAGTTGCCGGCATTGTTCCACGTGTTGATGGCGATGCCGTGCTGCGCGGTGCCGTTGTACGGCGAGACCGCGACCAGCGCGCGTTGCTGGGCGCTGGCGTAATCCTCCGGGCTGTAGATGTCGGGCGAGTAGATGTCCGGCGAGTAAATGTCGGGTGAATAAATGTCCGGCGAGTAGATATCCGGCGAGTAAATATCCGGGCTGTAGATATCCGGCGAGTAGATGTCGGGCGAGTAGATGTCCGGGGAGTAAATGTCCGGGCTGTAAATGTCGGGCGAGTAGATATCGGGCGAGTAGATGTCGGGCGCGAACTCGGCCCCGAGTTGGTTGAGCGTGTCGGTGACCGAGTCGGTGGAGTTGAGCAATTCGTCGTACGCGACCTGGATATCTTTGTACACCGTGAAGTCGTAGGCGGTCTCGAGGCCGGTGAGGGTGAGCGTGAGCGTGCTGCCCGGCGCGACCGCGAAGCGGTACCAGCGCGTCTGCCCCTGCTTGTCAATCAGTTGCGAATAGCTGCCGGTCGCCAGCGTCGTCTCGGGCAGGTTGAGGTCGAACGCCCGCGTCCATGCGGTGTTGTCCGGGCCGATCAACGCGCACTGTGAGAATTCGGAGGTGTTGCTGAATGGGTCGGTGGCCGTCGCCGTGAGGAAGCCCTCCGCGCCGCCGACGTTGGCCGTGAAGGTGCCGTTGCCGGTTTCATCCACCGGCACCGCCACCGAGCCGAGGTAGGTCTGCCCCTCGCCGTTGCCGGAGGAGTCGCAGACGGCGTTGCCGTACAGGTCAACGGTGTAGGTGAGCGGGAAGGCGGAGGTGTTCAACGCGCCGGTCACGAGCAGGCCGGTGCGGCTCGGGGTCGTCGAAACCAGCACCGGGTAATTCTGCAGCGTCAGGCCGTTTGGCCCCGGGGTCGTGTCGTTCGGGTCGTTGGGCGTCACGCCGTCGCCGCCCAGATCAATACCCAACTGGGCGTTGGCGAAGATGCGGTTGCCCCGGAAGCTATTGCCGTTGCCCGCGTATTGCACGATGCCATACGGCGAGTTGTTGGCGATGACGTTGCCCTCGCCTTCACCCACACCGCCGATGACGTTATCGCGCGTGAAGTTGCGGAAGGCCACGCCCCCGCCGTCGGGGGTGCCGGTGTTGTTGCCGAGCGGGGTTACGCCGTCCGCGCCGACACCGATGAGGTTGCCGAAGATGCGCGTGCGCCGTGTATCGGAGAACCACAGGCTGATCCCATCGCCGGTGTTACCCGAAATGACGTTGCCCGCGCCGGGCGTCGCGCCGCCGATGAGGGTGTCGGGCGCATTGTTGATGTAGATACCGCCGACCACGCCATCGCCGTTCGGAATTGCTGCGTTGCCCGCCGCGTTCGTGCCGATGGAGTTGCCCTGGATGACGTTGCCGGCGGCGGTCGGGCCGGTGATGAAGATGCCGGCGAAGACTCGATTCCCTGAGATGAGGTTGCCCATGCCCTCGCCGACGCCGCCGACGAGGTTGCCGGGCGCGCCGTCGAGCGTCACCCCGTTGTAGCCGTTGCCGAGCGCGGCCGTGCCCGAGGCGTTCGTGCCGATGCGGTTGCCGCGCACGATGTTGCCGGTGGAATTATCGAACTGGATGTACACCCCGCTTTCGACGTTGGCCGAGACCACGTTGTCACGGATGATGTTGTTGCTGGCGCCGAGGATGACGGCCACACCGCTGCGCGCATTGCCCAGTGCGAAGCTGCCGCTCACATCCACGCCGATGTAATTGCCCCGCACCGTGTTGGTCGTCGCTCCCGCGCCGACGAGGAAGACCCCGTTGCGATCCGGCGCGGCGACCGAGCCGTTGCCAGAGATGATGTTCCGCTGCGCGACGGTCGCGCCGCCGATGAGGTTGTTGGGCGACCCGTTGACGAGCACCCCGTTGAGCAGATTGCCGCGATCCTGCGTTCCGGTGACATCCGTGCCGATGAAGTTGCCCTGAATGACGTGCCCGGCGCCGCCGGTGATCTCGATACCGTTCTCGCCAAATTCCTGGATGACGAGGCCGCGCACGGTCGCACTGCCGCCGGTGATCCGCAACCCACTGGCACCGACGCTGGCCCCGTTGAGGACGATGAGCGGCGCGCCGGCGAAGCCCGGCTGAGTCGCGCCGTCAACGACCACCGGCTGGGCGATGGCGGGCAGGCCCGAGCTGACGGTTATCGTCTGCACCCCCCCGCCGCCGATGTTGAAGGCGATGGTGTCGGTGATGGCAGTGGCGTTCGCGGCAGTGATGGCCTCGCGCAGCGAACAGTGAGCGGCGTTGCACACGCCGTCGCTCACGTCGTTGTTTGTGTTCACGGTGAGCGTCGCGCCCCCGCCGCCGGTGACCACCGTGACCACCGCGCTGAATTCGGAGGTGTTGCCGTTGAAATCAGTCGCCGTCGCGACGATGGGGTCCCCCGCAACGACACCGAGCGCGGCGGCATTGCCGAGGTTGAACGTGGCCGGGCTAGAGTCGGAGCTCGTGGTTGCGCCGAGGAAGGTGCGCCCCTCGCCGCCGGCGGCGCTGTCGGCCTCGAAGAATTCGAGGGTGCGCGGCGCCGGTGAGGCATCGGCATCCACCGCCAGCACGTAGCTGACCAGGAGGTTGCCGCCGCTGATGGAGGCTGAGGTCAGGATGGGGAAGTTCTGCAGGTTGTTGGGGCCGGTATCGAAATCGGCCGCGTCGTTGGGGGTGGGGCCGTCGTTGTTCAGGTCAATGCCGAGGTCGCTGTTGTTGGCGATGCGGTTGCTGCGGATGGCGTTGCGGCTGGTGACCGGGCCGAGCACCGCCACGCCGTCGAAGAGGTTGCCGGTGAGGGCGTTGCCCGCGCCGCTGGCCGCGCCGCCGATGGTGTTGCCCTGCGCCCCGCCGGCGATGACGACGCCGAAGGCGTTGGGCGCGCCGACGCCCTCCGTATCCACCCCGATCAGATTGCCCTCCACCCGGTTGCCGGTGGAGCCTGCGCCATCAATCCGCACCCCGTTGCCGCCGTTGCCGCCGATGGTGTTGCGGTCGGAGGAACTGGTGCCTCCGATCACGTTGTTCGTCGTGGGATTCGTGTCCGGCAGGGTGTTGATCAGGACACCGTTGCCGCCGTTGGGCAGCGCCGCTGCCTCGATATCCAGGCCGATGCTGTTGCCGCGCACGGCGTTGCCGTCCGCGCCGAACGCAATGTCCACGCCGTGTGCGCTGTTGCCGGAGATGAGGTTGCCGATGACGAAGTTACCGTCGGTGTTGCTGTCGAAGAGGGAGATGCCGTTGCCGACATTTCCGAGCGCCGCCGTGCCGGCTGCGTTTGTGCCGATGTAGTTGTTGCGGATGATGTTGCCGGTCGCGCCATCCGGGCCGGAGGTGATGAGCACGCCCTGATCAATGTCGGGCGAAGCCTCGCCATTGCCGGAGATGAGATTGCGCGCCGCCGGGGTCGCGCCGCCCACCGTCACGCTGCCGGCTTCGTCTATCCGCACCCCGCTGTTGCCGTTGGGCCGCGCCGCCGTGCCGCTCGGGTCGGTGCCGATGAAGTTGCCCTCGATGACGCTGCCTTCCGCGCCGCTGCCGGCCAGGATGCCGGAGCGCGCGAAGTTGTTGATTATGAGGCCCCGAATGGTGCTGGCCCCACCGAAGAGGGTCAAACCATCCACGTCGCCCGCGGCCGCGCCGTTGATCTCAATCTGCAATCGGGCGTCGTTGCCGACCTGGAGGGTGTTGGGGGCGGCGCCCGGCTGGCTATAGCCGTTGACGACGACGGCCTCGGTGATGGCCGGCAGCGCTGATGTGACATTGATGGTGCGTAACGGGCTGGCCCCGCCGGGGATACTAAAGTTGATGGCGTCGGGGCCGGGCGCGGCATTGGCCGCCAGGATCGCTTCGCGCAGCGAACAGTGTTCAATATCGCACAGGCCGATGACAAGATCGTTGGTGGTGTTGACAGTGAAGGCGCTGGTCTGGGCGCTTGTCACCCGGAACAGCGCCAGCGCGAGGAAGGCGACTACCACAAGCCCCGCTGGCCGCAGAAGCCGGTCGAAGGAGATTGCTTGCCGATTGGATTTCATCACCGTGCTCCCATGTACAAGAACTGACCCGACTATTCAGTTGAAAGAAACCGTGCTCACCGGTGGGGCAGCGGCGCTGATGTGCGAGCCGCGCCCGATCGGGGATCGGCGAGGAAACGCCGTGGCGGAGCGGAGCGTGCTGGCTCCCCTATCCTTCATATGTATACTCCACTCACGCCACGAGTCAGTCCGGTACTTTGGTGTGAGTTTTGTTGCTTTGTGCGGGGAGGGGCGACGAACTTGCAACGCGGCAAACGAGATTCAGACAGGGGAGGCGGATTGTGTTGAGTTTGGGTAAACGGGTGCGACGCGGATCGCCCCTCACCTCGCCGCCGTCACAATCAGGCCGTGCGCGAGAACGCCCGGCAACGCGCGGCTCTTCCAATACGCAGCTTGTCCCACTGTAAAACGTAATCCCCAACCAGATGAGCGAGAAACAGGGCGACAATCATGGTGCGCCTCCCATGTAGCGTGATCGCACTCCAGCTCCACAAGAGCGCTCCGCCGCCGACGGCGCTATGAAGTGCGTCACACCGGGTACAATCCCCCCGACCACTCGACCAACCGACGACTCGACGACACAACCTATGCCATTCAACTTTCGCATCTTCGGCGTGCCGATGGATTTGGGCCAGCGGCGGCGCGGCGTGGATATGGGCCCAAGCGCGATCCGCTACGCCGGGCTGCACGGGCAACTGAAGGCGCTCGGCCACACGGTGCAGGATTCGGGCAACGTCAACGTGCCGCTGCCCGAGCACGAGCCGCCCGACGCCAGCCGCGCCCGCCATCTGCCCAGCATCGCCGGCGTGTGCCGCGACATCTACGACCAGGCCAAAGGCTGCGTCGAGCGCGGTGAGCGCACGCTCTTCCTCGGCGGGGATCATTCGCTCAGCATCGGCACGGTGTCGGCCATCACCGCCTTCACGCAGGATGTGGGCGTGCTGTGGGTGGATGCGCACGGCGATTTCAACACGCCCGACATCACCCCGTCGGGCAACGTGCACGGCATGGCCCTCGCCGCGCTCATGGGGCTGGGCGCGCCGGAGCTCACCGACATCGGGCGGCCCGGGGCTAAGCTCAAACCGTCGCAGGCCGTCATCCTCGGGGCGCGGGATATTGACGCGCAGGAGAAGGTGCTGCTGCGCGAGGCCAATGTGCTGGTGCTGACGATGCGCGAGATCGATTCGATGGGGTTGGCGGCGGCGGCGGGACAGGCGCTCGATCACTTCAAGCCGTACAGCCGCGTGCACGTGAGCCTGGATATGGACTCGCTCGACCCGGCCGAGGCGCCGGGGGTGGGCACGCCGGTGCCGGGCGGCCTGTCGTATCGCGAGGCCCATTTGCTGATGGAGATCCTGCACGACGCGGGCAAGGTCGAGTCGCTCGACGTGGTCGAGGTCAATCCGATTCTGGATGACCGCAACAAGACGGCGCGGCTGGCGGTGGAACTGGTGGCGTCGCTGTTCGGCAAAAGCATTTTGTAGTGACGCCCTGGTGCGGCGTCTCCCGCGAGGCTCTGATGATGACACTCGATGAGATTCGCCAGGCGCAGCAACGCCTTCGGGGCGTCGCCTATCGCACGCCGCTGGTGCCGTATCCGCGCAGCGATGAGGCCTGCGCCCTGTATCTCAAAGCCGAGAACCTGCAGCCCATCGGCTCGTTCAAAATCCGCGGGGCGTACAACAAGGTTGCGTCGCTGACGGAGGCGGAGCGCGCGCGCGGTGTGGTCGCGCACAGCAGCGGCAACCACGCGCAGGCGGTGGCGTACGCGGCGCGGGCGTTTGGCTGCCGGTCAATCATCGTCATGCCGCAGAACGCGCCGGCGGTCAAACTCGAAGCCACGCGCGCGCTGGGGGCCGAGGTCGTGCTGGTGGAAAACAGCAGCACCGCGCGCTTCAAAAAAGTGGAGCAACTGGTGGCCGAGCACGGCTACGCCCGCGTCGAGCCGTACAACGATCTGCACGTCATGGGCGGGCAGGGGACGATTGGCCTGGAGATCCTCGACGATTTGCCCGAAGTGGAACTGGCGCTGGTGCCCGTCAGCGGCGGCGGTTTGATCTCGGGCATCGCGGCGGCGCTGAAGTTGAGCCGCCCGTCGGTCAAGGTCATCGGCGTGGAACCGGAGTTCGCCGCCGACGCGCGCGACAGCTTCCGCGCCGGCCACCTCGTGGAGTACACGCCCGAGCAGGTCAACCGCACGCTGGCCGATGGGCTGCGGGTGCAGAAGCTGGCCGCGCTCACCTTCGAGCACATCCGCCTGTACGTGGATGACATCGTCACCGTAACCGAGGCGGAGATTCGGGCGGCCATGCGCCGCCTGGCGCTGCAGGCCTGGCTGGTCGCCGAGCCGAGCGGCGCGGTGACGACGGCGGCGTTCCTGTTTCATCGGCACGAACTGCCGCGCACCCGCAACGCGGTGGCCGTCATCAGCGGCGGCAACGTCGAAGCGCAATTGTTGGCGGAGGTGCTGTCATCGTAAACCCCCAGGTAATGCAATTCCCTCTCTCCTCGTCGTGTAGTTCGCGGCGTGGAGAGCGGGAACAGGGGGTGAGGTTAATGGAACGGGCCCGGGGTGATTGGATTGCTCCTTTCGCTCGCTCCGGGCCCGCTGGTCGTTCACTGTGCTGGCCTTGAGTCGCGTTTGTCGCCGCGAGAAGCTGCCCCTGCCGGCAGGCGCCCGTTCTTTTGGGGCGCGCAGTTGTGGTTGGCGGGGCGCGTAGCAATGTGGCCGCGCAGTGAACTGCAAGGCGTCTCCAATCGCTCCGGTTATTGGAGCTTCCCACTGTGAGACGCCGTGTTGTCAAGGTTCTGACCTTGTAATAGCACAAGCCCACGCGCGTTGTCAGCGTGCAATGTCATGCCTCGGCGATGACGTTCGTCAACCGCGCGTCGCGGCGACCCGTCCGATCCGCATCGCCCGTCACCCTTGACGCACGTGGAGCACTTCCTCGTCATTGACCGATTTATCGCCGCCGCGCAGCGCGAGGGTGTGCAACGCCTCCTTGGCCGCGGTTGCGCTCGCCGCGCGGTTGGCCGACCACCACGCCGCGACCAGGCCACTGACGATGGGCGCAGCGAACGAGGTGCCCGCCCAGCGCGCCCAGCCGGTGGTGTTGGGGGCGTAATCCACCGGCTCATCGTCGGCGGCGCCCCGTTGTGGCACGTCATCGAGATATGGGCCGAGCAGCCCGTTGCCCGCGCCGCGCTCGCCGCCCAGCGTCATGTACCCATCGCTGATCGGCTTGTCGGCGTAATTCGAGTATGAGGCGGCGGGGATTCGGCCGGACGCATCCGCCGGCGCGCCGCTGCCCATTGCCGCCACCCCGATGACGTTGCCGAAGGCCGCCGGGTACCGGGCCGGCAGCCGCGTGCCCCTGGAGTCGTTTCCGGCCGCAGCCACCATCACCACGTTGTTCGCCTCGCGCAGCAACCAGCCGAAGGCATCGCGGATCGGCCTGGTCGAGTAATCGATCACCGCCGATTGGCCGGCCAGCGGAAAATCGCGATCGCCATATTCAGCGCGCGGAAAGCCGAAGACCAGGCTGGCGTTGAGGATGAATGGCCGGCCTTTGCGCCGGTTCTTCAGCGCCCGCTCCAGGCCGTTGGCCAGCGTCTCCCAACTTCCCACGCCGTAGTGATTGAGGACTTCGTAGAGATGCAGGTTGGCCCTCGGGGCGGTGCTGTAGATCAGCCCGGCAACGAACAATCCGTGATCGGACATGCGGTAGCGATGGCCGCTGACGCTGTACGGGATCTGCCAGGCGTCGGCCTCGGCCATGGGGTAGACGCGCATGCGCGGGCTGTCGGGCCGCAACAATTCCTTGAGGATGGGATGCGCCTGGTTGGGGTGCTGGGTGAATTCGTGATAGGCCCAGATGCGGGCGTGCATCGAGGGGGCGGTGTCGAGGATGGCGACGTCCACCTCCTCGCCGCGCGCCTCCCAGGCCGGCAGCCGCTCATCGGCGGCGTGCACGCGCCAGCCGTTGCCGTCTTCGCTCGCCGCCGCCGGTGAGGGCCAATCACCGGGGCCGCCCGTCATGCCCTGATGATGCGAACCACCCGTCAACCAATCGGGCGCCGCCGACAGCAGGCTGACGGTGTCAATGGCCAGCGCTTTCGGCTGCGGCCTGCCCGCCTCGCTGACTTGCGCCTGATGGGCGGCTTGCGTCACCGCCACCGGCTCATCGGTGTCGGCGCAGACGAGCGACAGGATTTTGCCCGTGTCGTCCGGCAGGGCGCTGAGCGAACGCACCGTCTCGGCCTCCTGGGCTTCGGTCGGCAACTCGGGCAGGCCGACCCGCGTGCCCCACCCCGGGCCACCGCCCCCTTTCAAATAGGCCCGCACCATGTGTTTGAGCGTCGTCGCTTTGATCTCCGGATGGTGTTGGATGTGCAGGATGAGGCGGCCGGGTCTGAAGTAATGCGCGGTCATGGTGAATTCCTCCCTCGAGGGCGAACAGCCGGCTTCAAAGTGAAAGCCGGCGGGCATCCCCGATCAGTTGAAACGCGCCCCAGAACGCCGGATGCAGTTCGGGGGACCCCGCGAGCGCCGCGCACTGCGCCTGCCGAAGGGCAGCGGCTTTGCTCTCGCCCTGTGCGAGGTGGTGATAAAACGAGTCCATCAATGAAAGCGTGCTGTGGTCGGCCACCTGCCACAGGCTGGCCACCAGCGCGCCGGCGCCCGCATACAAAATGCCGCGCCCCAGGCCGATGAGTTCATCTCCGCCCGAGGGCCGGGCGCGGCCGGTCTCGCACGCGCTCAACGTCACCAGCTCGTAACTCAAATCGAGTTGCAACAAGTCATCGGCGTAGATGTGCCCCTCGGCCAGATGCAAGTGCGACCGGTCGGGCTGGTCGAGCCGGTACTCGCCGTGCGCGGCGATGTGCAGGATTTGACACGGCGCGGCCGCCAACACCTTCACCGTGGCGTCGGCTTCGGTGTACAACTCGCCGCCAAACCGCCGCTGCACTCCTTCGGCTTCGGCCCGGGTGTGAGGCAGGCGCTGCTCGTGCGAATGGGCCAGCACGCGCGCACCGGCGGCCCGGCGCGGGCCTGCACGCACCATCAGGCCGGCCGCCGGCAAGGTCACCACCTCCCCGAGTTCGACGAGATAGTGGGCGCCATCGTACAACAAGTGAAATGGGAGGTAGTGCAGCAACCCATACGGCACAACGACTAAACGCCGCCAGCGCCAGGTTTGCGGGAGCAACGGCGCGAGCAGCCCGGCGTGCAGCCGGTGCAACACGCGTTTGGCCTGCAACATCAGCGTGCGATTAATGGCGGTGTGCGGCCCGGCCGATAGCGCCCCGGCGATGTTGCTTTGCAGCAGGTTGAGGCCATCCTGCAACCTGGCCGCCGTCAACGGCAGGGCGCGCGCGGTGACGGAGTCGCGGCGCACGAGGAAGGCCCAGATATGTTCACCGTCGAGGTAATACTCGATCAGCCCGGCGTCCTCGGCCAGCGCCGCCTGAACCTCGGCCAGCGCGACGGTCGGCGCGGCGTTTGCCGGCTGACCAATCTGGGTGTGCAAATACAACTTCTCCGTTACGACCCGCATCTGCCGCTCGCAGTCGGCGACGACCTTGAGCGCCGCCACCGGGGTGACGACGCTCGGGCGATCCGCCTCGCGCGGCGCGTGGGCCAGCCGGGAGTGCCATTGATGCCGGGCGCGCAACGCTTCCAATTCCTCAACCAACTGCCGCGACGCCGGATCGTCGGTCGCCCAGCGCAGCCGGTCGCGATTGGCCAGATAGCCGAGGACCACCTGTGACTTCGCCCGTTCGAGGGCCTCGAACGCATGGGCGCTGTCGCCGCCGCGCAGGTGCAGGCCGATGAGTCGCTGCAGGGCCTCGGTCTGATGTTCGAGGAAGCCCGGCCGCAGGGTGAGGGTGAGGTTGCGTTGCACGCGCTCGGTGGTGGAGGCCGCGGCGCGATAGTGCCAGGCGGCGCGCTCGGGCCGGGCCTGCGCCTCGGCCAGTTGCCCGAGGAGCAAATGCGCGGCGTACCGCAGGCTCGGCAAGCTGTGCTGCTGGGCAGTGCGCAAGGCCTGCGCCGCGACCTCGCCCACCCGCGCCAGATCACCGGCGCGCAGGGCCGCCAACCCCTGCAACAGTTCAGCGTTGGCCTGATTGACCCGTTGCTGCTCGGCGGCAAAAGTCGCTGCCGCGCGCTCCGCCTCCCACGCCGCCAGCGACGGGGCCTCGAGTTTCAACGCCAGTCGCCCGCGCTTGAGCCACACCGTCGCCAGCCACGATCTGGCCTCGATCCGCGAGAACAGGCTCTCGGCCTCATCCAGCGCGCGTTGCGCCTCGACGTGCTCGCCCAACTCGGCCTGCGCCGTGGCGAGCTGCAGCAGCGTGCGCGCCAACTCGTAAGCATCGTTGAAGCGCCGGTAGTCGGCCACGACCTCGCGGGCCAGGTCGCGCGCCTCGGCAAACCGATTGAGGTCGAGGTAGCACTCGGTGATGTGCCACTTGATCTTCGTCGCCTCGACGCTTTGCAGGTGCGCGACGCGGGCGTGGGCCTGATGGAGTTGGCGCAGCGCACGGCGATAGTGGCCCTGGCATTGAAGGATGTAGGCCAGGTTGGCCTCGGCGTTGGCGACGTTGACGGGTTCGTCATGGGCCAGGCCGAAATCGCGGGCCTGTTCGTAACAGCGCTGCGCCGCTGGCAGATCCCCCAGTGACTCGTGGGCGACGCCGGCGCCGGTGCTGAGCAGAGCCAGATACCTCTCGCCCCGGTCGCCCAATGGCTCGGCGAGGGTGAGCGCGCGTTGTAACCGGGCCAGGGCTTCGCGTGGATGGCCGAGGTAGTTGTGCACCGAGCCGGCGGCGAAGAGCAAGCGCAAGAGGCGCTCGTGTTCGCCGTGGCGCTCCAGGATCGCGCCGGCCTCGTCGGCGTCGGCCAGCGTTTCGGCCACGCGGTTGAGCATGGTGCCGAGGTGCAGCCGCCCGATGCGGGTGCGCGCCCACCCGACCTCATCACCGATCGATTGATACAACGCCCCGGCCCGTTCGAGCGACTCCCAGGCCTCGGCCGTGCGTCCCAGCATCTTCACCGAGTCGCCGTGCGTCATCACGCCCAACGCTTGCTGGCGCACATCGTCGCGCGCCTCGCCGATGCGGCGGATGCGGCGCGCCAACTCCACCGACCGGTTCGGGTCGATGTACCACTGGCGATCCGCCTCGCGCTTGAGACAATCCACCACCCGCTCCGCCAGCGGGTCGGGCAGCGGCGCCTCCAAAAGCTTGTCGGCGACCGTATCGGCAAGATACGGCTGAAGGGCGGGGTCGGAGCACATATGCGATTGCGGGTGAAATGGAAACGCCCGGCGGCAGCGCGATTGTACCGAGAAATCCCCGGGTGTGCACGCACGAGTTGTCTGTCGAAGCCGCATCCTGAGCGGAGCGGGCTGCCGTTGCCCGCGCAGTCGAAGGAGCGGCTGACATCCTGTGCGTGCACACAATCCCCGAGTGCGTGGGATAGCGACAAAGGCCGGTGCTATACTGCCGGCCGATGAGCGCCGGTGAGCCTTCATCCCCGTACAAGGACGCGGTGTTGCGCGCGATGCGAGCCGTGCCGCGCGAGCGCTTCGTGTTGCCCGAGGACGTGGCCGCCGCGTACGACGACCGCGCGCTGTCCATCGGTTTGGGGCAGACCATCTCCCAGCCCTCGCTCGTGCGGCGCATGACCGAGTGGCTGGCGTTGCGCCCCGGCGAAAAGGTGCTCGAGGTCGGCACCGGCTCCGGCTATCAAACCGCCATCCTGGCCGAATTGGGATTCGTCACGGTCTACAGCGTCGAGCTGCTGCCCACGCTCGCCGCTCAGGCCGGCGAACGTCTGCAGGCGCTCGGCTACACACGGGTGCAGTTGCGGCAGGGGGATGGTTACCTCGGCTGGCCCGAGGCCGCGCCGTTCGACGCCATCATCGTCACCGCCGCCGCCGAACATGTGCCGCCGCCGCTCGCGACGCAACTGGCCGAAGGTGGGCGGCTCGTCATCCCCATCGGGCCGGCGGGCAGCGAGCAGGTTTTGCATCGCCTCGTCAAGCAGGCCGGCAAACTGAAGATCACCCAGCGCCTGCCCGTCGCCTTCGTGCCGCTGCGCCGGCCGGGCGACCTGATCTGAGTCGGTTACACTACAGGCTCATGTCCGCCACCCGCGCCCCGGCCCGCGCCACGCTCGCGTTTCTCTTCATCACCGTCTTTGTGGATTTGCTCGGCTACGGCATGATCGTGCCGCTGCTGCCGTTTTACGCGCAGGAGTTCTCGGGCGGCGCGGCTTTTGCCGGCTTCCTGCGCGCGCTTTATGCGGGTCTGCAATTCGCCGCCGGCCCGGTGCTCGGCGCGCTCTCCGACCGGTTCGGTCGCCGCCCGGTGCTGTTGCTTTGTCTGCTCGGCACCGCCGGGTCGTATGTGCTGCTGGGCGCGGCGCAATCGGTGGAGTGGCTCATCATCGCCATCGCCCTCGACGGCCTCACCGGCGCGAACCTCACCACCGCGCAGGCCTACCTCGCCGACCGCACCACGGCCCAGGAGCGCACGCGCGGCTTCGGCCTGATGGGCGCGGCGATCGGCCTGGGGATGATGGCCGGGCCGGCGCTCGGCGGTCTGCTGAGCGTGTACGGGCTGGGCGTGCCGGCCTTCGTCGCCGCCGCTATCGCCTTCAGCAACGTGGTCTTGGGCGTGTTCGCGCTGCCCGAATCGTTGCCGCGGGCACAGCGCGCGCCGACCTCCATCGCCATGCTCAACCCGCTGGCCAACCTCGGCTGGCTGGCGCGGCTCGCCAGTCTGCGCGCGCTCATCCTCGCCGTTTTCGTCCTCAACCTCATCTTCAACGGCTTGCAGACCGCCTTCCCGCTGTACACGCAATGGCGCTTCGGGTGGGAGGCGCAACTCAATGGCTATCTCTTCGCCTTCATGGCCGTGTGCGGCGTCATCGCCCAGGGCGGGCTAGTGTTGCGGCTGCAACCGCGCCTCGGCGAGCGGCGGCTGGCCTTCGCGGGATTGGGGCTGATGACGCCGGCGATCTTCCTCGTCGGGCTGGCCGGCGCGGGCTGGATGCTGTATCCGCTCGTTGGGCTGGCGGCGCTGGGCAGCGGGTTGATCACACCGCCGCTCTCGGGCGTCATCACGCAACGCGTCGCCGCGAACGAGCAGGGCCGCGTCATCGGCGGGCTGCACGCCCTGCACGCGGCGGCGATGATCGCCGGGCCGCTGCTCGCGGGCGCTGCCTTCGACTCGCTCGGGCCGCCGTCGCTGCCGTGGTTGGGCGGGGGGCTGGCGGTCGTGGCGCTGTTGCTTGCCTGGCGTGGGTTGGGGCGGACGGCCTGACGCAGAGGCGCACGGAGCGACGGTGAAACAGATTAGGGCCATTGGGTTGAGGTTCACAATTGGCTTTGAATGATCTTTGCCGCTTGCCCGACCCCATCGTCAGTCGTCAGTTGCCCCGCCAGTTCGCGCGCGCGTTGCCGCATCGCCAGGTCATCAGTCATCAGTTGTATCGCCTCCGCCACATCCGCTGGCCGGAGCGAAGCATGCGGCATCGGGCGCGGGCCGACGCCCAACTCGCGGACGCGCTTCCCCCAGAAGAATTGATCCACCGCGAAGGGGACGACGAGTTGCGGCACGCCCGCGCGCAAGGCGGCCCCGGTCGTGCCCGCGCCGCCGTGATGGATGACGGCGGCCAGCCGAGGGAACAGCGCCTCGTGCGGCACATCGCTCACCGCGAGGCGCAACGGTGAGGGCGGGCCGCTGATCTCCGGGGAGATCGTTCGTATCCCAACGACGTTCAATCCGCGCACAAGCGCCGCGACGGTTGCCCCGCCGCCCATCCCCCCGAAGCCCACATACACCGGCGGCGGGCCGGAGTCGAGAAAGCGCTGCACCTCGCCGCCGAGCGGCGCGGAGGTTGATAGCCAGTAACCTGTCACGCGATGCTCGGCGGGCCAATCCCCGGGGCGAGGTGCGACGCGCGGGCTGAAGCCGTACACGAACGGCACGCGGTGCGCGTACAGCGCGGGAAACGGGCCGCTGAGGGGCAGGGGGCGCAACCCCAACGTGCGCGTGCGCCACTCGTTGATGACGCCGCGCCACGGCAGCCACAGCGCCAATTCGACGACGCGATGGGTGACGGCGTTGTACGCCGGGCCGAGCGAGAGTGTTGTGGGCGCGATGGCGCTCGGATACGCCCGCGTGCGTGTCAGCGGTTGCAGCGGCGCGACGATCAGCGGCGCGCGCAAGGCCTCGGCGATCGAGATGCCCCACAGGGTCGGCAACCCGACCACGATCGTCTCCGCGTCGCGACAGGTTTGCCACGCGCTCGCCAGCATCCGCGCGTACACCGACCGCATCTCGCGCAGCCAGGCGAACGACTGGCGCAGGTCGGTGCCCGGCGCGAAGACCGGCCGCCCGCCCGCGAGCATCATCGCCTCGCTCGGGTTGCCGTCAACGAGTCCATAGCGCAGCCCATGCGCCTCGACCAGCGCGCGGAACGACGGGTGGGTGGCGATGGTGACGGGATGGCCCTCGTCACGCAGCCGCACGCCAAGCGCAACATACGGCTGCACGTCACCGCGTGTACCGCTGCAGAGGAAGTAGAAACGGGGCATGTGGTCTCGCGCCAGGACGCCAAGCCGCGCAGAGCGCGGTGGCCGGACAAGGTGGGTACAAAGTCCAGTCCACGCCGGATTTTCGCCCTCACCCGCGATAGCTTCGTCGCCTTGCCCCGAAGCTATCGCCGCCCTCTCGCGCTGGGAGAGGGAGTGGATCGTGCCATTGGAAGGCCGCTCCAAATCATGAGTGCCGACTCCCCTTCTCCCAGCGGGAGAGTCGCTCCGCTTACGGGGTTGGGGGATGAGGGCGAGCGTGGCAACTTTGCGCTCGCCCTGGTGGCCGGATGCGAGCTATTGTACTGGCCGGGGAAATCGTACCCCAATCGCCGTTGTCGCGGTCGGGAGGCGTCGTTGTGCGATTTGCCCATCGGTCCGCGGAGTTTTCAGCGGTGAGATTTGACAGCGCCCGGGGACCGCTCTATAACTCGGCCACCCCATGTCCAGCCCGTATCCCGGCGTGAGCATTGTCGGCCTCGGCCAGATCCCGGTGCAGAAACGGAATCCGCACTCGCTGCGGGCGATGGGTGTGGCGGCGATGCAGCGCGCGCTGGAAGACGCGGGCGTGGATACGGTGGATGCGGTCTTCGTCGGCAATATGCTCGCCGATGATTTGCAGGGGCAGAAACACCTGGCCGCCCTGATCGCGAGCGAGGCGGGTTTGCGCGGCGTGGAGGCGCTCGAAGTGGAGGCCGCCACCGCGACGGGCGCAGCCGCCCTGCGCATGGCGTACTTCGCGGTGCAGAGCGGCTCGGCGCGGCTGGCGGTCGCGCTCGGCGTAGAGAAGATGAGCGACGCCGACCCCGTGCCCGCGCTCTCCAAGGCCCTCGACGCTGAGACTGAGGCGCCGGCCGGGGCGACGCTGCTCTCGCAGAATGCGCGGGTGATGCAACTGTACCTGCAACGCTTTGGGTTGACGGTCGAGGCCTTCGACAATTTCGCCCTCAACGCCCACCGCAACGCCCGCACCAA
>CAZSNP010000028.1:41314-47367 GCA_964608265.1 uncultured Anaerolineales bacterium
GTTCGTAGTATGCGCTTTAGCGCCTGCCGCTGAAGCGGCTACTACAAACCGGTCGCTCTGAATTACAATTGGCCCACTCAACTTATGGCTCTGGCCAAGACCCTCGAAACTGAGATGCCCGCAACGCGCGCCGTCGCCCCGTGGTGGCCCGCCGCGCGGCGCGCGCTGTCCTTCGTCGCCGTGCTGCTCGTGCTGTGCGCGCTGTGGGAAGGTTACAAGCTGTTTGGCGCAGCGGTTGGTCCGACTTTCCCCTTACCGGTGCGCGCCGACGACCGCTCGATGCCGCATGTCTGGACGATCGTCGCCACGCTGTTCGAGCCGCCGCGCAGTGGCAGCGATACGACTCTGCTGATCACGATTCTGGCGCGGGCCGCGCTCTTCACCTGGCGCTCGGCGGCGCTTGGTTTCCTCATCGGTAGCATGATCGGATTTGTGCTCGGCGCCATCGTCGCCCGCTTCACGCTGCTGGAACGCAGCCTGATGCCGTACATCGTCGCCTCGCAAACCGTGCCGCTGCTCGCCATCGCGCCGATGGTCGTCATCTGGGGCGGGCGGTTGGGCTGGGAGGCGTGGTGGTCGGTGTCCGTCATCAGCGCCTACCTCACCTTCTTCCCCGTCACTATCAACACGCTGCGCGGGCTGCGCTCGCCGCATCCCACCGCTGTTGAACTGATGCGGTCGTACGCGGCGACCGAGATGCAAATCCTGTGGAAGCTGCGCGTGCCGGCGGCGCTGCCGTATATCTTCACTGCGCTGAAAGTGTCGGCCACGGCCAGCGTCATCGGCGCGATTGTCGGTGAGCTTCCGTCGGGCATCCCCGATGGGCTGGGCCGCATCCTGCTCAACTTCGCCCAATACTTCAGCACCGGGCCGGAGCGATTGTTCGCGGCGGTGCTCGGCGCAGCAGTGCTCGGCATCGTCTTCGCCGCGCTCGTCTCGCTGGCCGAGAGTGTGGTATTGCCGAAGAGCAGAAGGTTGACCGAATGACCCGGCATCGAATTGCGCGCATTACACGAAATCAATTCGTGTTCATTCGCGCAACTCGATGCCAGGACCGGGAGAGCTGAATTTGTCGGCCGTCATCTCCATCACCAGCGTTGGCAAGGTGTTCAATATCGGCAAAGCCAACCGCCTCGTCGCGCTCGAGAACATCAACCTCGAGATTCAGCCGGGCGAGTTTGTGTCGCTGCTCGGCCCGTCGGGCTGCGGCAAGAGCACGCTGCTGCGCCTCATCGGCGACCTCACGTCACCGACGAGCGGCGCAGTGCTCGTCAACGGCAAACCGGCGGCGCAGGCGCGCCAATCCCGCGACTACGGCATGGTCTTTCAACAGGCCACGCTTTACGATTGGCGCACGGTGAGCAGGAACGTGCAACTGCCGCTGGAGGTGATGAACCACCCGCGTGAGCAACGCGAGATACGGGCCAGGGAGATGTTGCGGCTGGTGCAGCTCGAAGGCTTCGACCGCCACTTCCCGTGGCAGCTCTCGGGCGGCATGCAGCAGCGGGTGGCGATTGCGCGCGCGCTGGCCTTTGCCCCCTCGATTTTGCTGATGGATGAGCCGTTCGGCGCGCTGGATGAGATGACGCGCGAACGGATGCAGAGCGAGGTGCTGCGCATCTGGCGCGAGACCAGGACGACCGTCGTCTTCGTCACCCACAGCATCCCCGAGGCCGTCTTCCTTTCGACGCGGGTGGTGGTGATGTCGCCGCGCCCCGGCCGCATCACCGGGGTGATTGACATTGACCTGCCGCAGCCGCGCAATTTCGAGACGCGCGAAGACCCGCATTTTTTTGAGAAGATCACCGAGGTGCGTGAATGTCTGCGACAGGAGGAACGCCAGAGCCGCCATGAGTCAGTTGACTGACGTCGTCGCCGCCGCCGAACGCGAGATCATGCCCGATCGGGGCGCGCGGGTCGCCGACCGCCTGCGCCGCTCCGTGCCGGCCGTCCTCGTCTTCATCCTGGGTCTCGTGCTGTGGGAGGTCGCCGTCGCCGTTTTTCAGATTCAAACCTTTCTCCTGCCCCGGCCCAGCGTCATCGCGGCCACGTTTTGGGAGGAGATGGATGGCGTGGTCCCCGCTGGGCTGTACACGATGCGGCAGGCCGTCGGCGGCTTTTTGATCGGGAGCGCACTGGGGATTTTGATTGCGCTGGCCACCGCCCGCTGGACGGCGGCGGCCGAGGGGCTGATGCCGTTCGCCATCGCCGTCAACGCCACCCCCATCGTCGCCCTCGCCCCGATCATGAACCAGTGGTTCGGCACGTACAACCCCGGCAGCAAGATGGCGATTGTGGCGGTGATGGTCTTCTTCCCGGTGATGATCAACGCCGTGCGCGGGCTGACGCTGGTGGATGCCGGGGCCCTGGAGTTGATGCGCTCGTACGCGGCGAGTGAATTTACAATCCTGCGCCGGCTGCGGATTCCGAATGCGCTGCCGTACATCCTCAACGCGCTCAAGGTGTCGTCCACGCTCAGCGTCATCGGCGCGATCGTGAGCGAATACTTCGGCGGCACGCAGGACGCGCTAGGCTACTACATCTCGCAGCAGGCCGCGCTGACGCGCTTCGCCAATGCCTGGTCGGCCATCATCGTGGCCTGTGCCATGGGCATCGCTTTCTACGCCGTTCTGCTGCTGATCGAACGCGTGGTGATGCCGTGGCATGTTTCTTTGAGAAGCGCTGAGTAACAGGTTTCTCGTTATTGGTTATTGCAAGGGCCGGGGACCGCATTGTGCAAGGAGGTGATTGCATCCGAAAGCGCGAATACCAATGTCAATAACCAGTTCACCAATAACCAGATTCGGAGGAGATTTCACATGACACGCAAGCTGTTGTTTGTCCTCACCATCGCCGCCCTCGTGCTGGCCGCCTGCGCCCCGGCCGCCGCGCCGGCGGAAATGACAAAGGTCACCATCCAGTTGCAGTGGGTGACGCAGAGCCAGTTCGCCGGCTACTACGCCGCCAAGGCTAAAGGCTTTTATGCGGATGAAGGCCTGGACGTCACCATCAAAGAAGGCGCGGTGGATATCGTGCCGCAGCAGGTGCTGGCTTCTGGGCAATCGGAGTTCGCGGTGAGCTGGGTGCCCAAGGCGCTGGTCACCCGTGAAGAGGGCGCGAAGATCGTCAACATCGCGCAGGTCTTCCAGCGCAGCGGCACGTTGCAGGTCTCGTGGGCCGATGCGGGTATCACCAAGCCTGAAGACTGGAAGGGCAAGAAGGTCGGCACGTGGGGTTTCGGCAACGAGTTCGAACTGCTGGCCGCCATCTCGCGCGCCGGGCTGAACAAGGACACCGACCTCACCATCGTCTCGCAGAACTTCGATATGAATGCGCTGCTTAACCGCGAGATTGATGCCGCGCAGGCCATGACCTACAACGAATACGCGCAGGTGCTCGAGGCGATCAATCCGGCGACCGGCAAGCTCTATCAGCCGGAAGACCTGATCGTCATTGACTACAACAAGGTCGGCACGGCCATGCTGCAGGATGCGATCTGGGCGCGCGAAGATTGGCTCGGCGATGCCAAGAATCAGGACATCGCTGTGCGCTTCCTGCGCGCGACGTTCAAGGGCTGGGTCTTCTGCCGCGACAACTTCGACGAGTGCGTGCAGATCGTGCTCGACGCCGGCCCGACGTTGGGCAAGGGCCACATGACCTGGCAGTTGAACGAAATCAACAAGCTCATCTGGCCGTCGCCCGCCGGCATCGGCGTGATGGATGCGGCGTTGTGGAAGCAGACCGCGGATGTGGCCGTCTCGACCGGCAACCTCAAGGCCGCGCCGGATGCGGGCGCGTACCGCACCGACCTGGCGCAGAAGGCGGTGGATGACCTGAAAGCCAAAGGCGTGGATGTGGCCGGCGCCGGCTACACGCCGAAGTCGGTGCAGGTGACGAAGGGCGGCGAATAGTCATTTAGTCAAATAGCCTTGTGGTCGAGTAGTCGGGTCGTCGCGCCCGACTACTCGACTACGTGACCATTCGACTACTCGACTAACGAATGAAGCCCGCCCCCTTCGCCTACCACGCCCCCGACACGCTCGAAGCCGCGCTGGCGCTCAAGGCCGAGCACGGCGACGCGGCCAAATTCCTCGCCGGCGGGCAGAGCCTCATCCCGGCTATGAACTTCCGCGCCACGCAGCCGGCGCGGTTGATTGATGTGAACAAGCTGCGGGATTTTGACTTCGTGCGCGTGGAGGATGGAGAGCTGCGGATCGGCGCGCTGACCCGAGTGCGGCGTTTGGAGCGCGACGCGCTGGTGAAGCAACACGCGCCGTTGCTGCACGAGACCGCCCCGCACATCGCCCACCCGCAGATCCGCACGCGCGGCACAGTCGGTGGCAGCCTCGCCCACCATGACCCCGCCGCCGAATTGCCGGTCGTGGTGACCGCGCTGGGCGGGCGCGTAAAGCTGCAATCGAGTCGCGGTGAGCGCTGGGTCGCGGCTGATGATTTTTTTGTCTCGCTGTTCACCACCACCATCGAGCCGGATGAGATGCTGACCGAGGCCGCGCTGCCCGCGCTGCCGCCACGAACGGGCACGGCCTTCCTCGAACTGGCGCGGCGGCATGGCGATTACGCGATGATGGGCGTGGCCGCCGTCGTCACGCTGGATGCGGCGGGCAAGTGTAACGAGGCCCGGCTGGTCTATCTTAACGCTGGGGATCGCCCGATGATGGCCAAGCGTGGGGCAGAATCACTCAAAGGTCGCCCGATGGACGACGCTGCCGCAGCGGAGGCGGCGTCCATCGCGTCTGCCCAGGAGATCGAACCGATGGGCAGCCTGCACGCCTCGCCGGAGTATCAGCGTCACCTGGCCTCGGTGCTCACAAAACGTGTCTTGAAGATTGCAGCGGCGCGCGCCGTCTCGTAAAACGTAAAACGTGAAACGTGATGTGCGCGCTGCCAACCACGTTTCACGCATCACGGTTCACAATGACCGAATCTCATTTAGTCCGACTCGTCGTCAACGGCAAAACCTGCGAGAGGCAGGTCGGGCCGCGGCTGCTGCTCAGCGATTTCATCCGCCACGACTTGGGATTGAGCGGCACGCATGTGGGCTGCGAGCACGGCGTGTGCGGGGCGTGCACGATTTTGTTCGACGGCGAGCCGGCGCGCTCGTGCCTCATGCTGGCCGTGCAGGCCGATGGGCACGAGCTGACGACGGTGGAGGCACTGGGCACACCGGATAAACTGCATCCACTGCAGGAAGCGTTCTGGGAGAAGCACGGCTTGCAGTGCGGCTACTGCACGCCCGGCATCTTGATGACGCTTACGGCGTTCTTGAAAGAGAATCCCGCACCGACCGAACACGAAGTGCGCGAGGCGCTGTCCGGCAATTTGTGCCGCTGCACGGGCTATCAGAACATCGTGGATGCGGCGTTGCTGGCGGCAAAGAGAATTGGGGAAGTGGAGAATTCGCCCTCACCCCCAACCCCTCTCCCGCTGGGAGAGGGGAGTGGTCCTGGCGCTTCAAGCGCTGCTCCCTCTCCCGGAGGGAGAGGGCGGCGCGATGGCGCAGGGTGAGGGCGAGCTGTAATCGCGCCATCTCTTTGTATGGAGCCACTTGCCCTTTCCCTCCCCGCCCTGGCCGAGTGTCTGCGCAGTGGCGAGTTGCCGTTGCACGAATACGTCGCGCAGCTCGAACGGCGCTTCGCCGAGCGCGAGCCGCAGGTGCTGGCCTTCGTCGCGGAGGACGGGCGCTTCGAGCGGCTGCATCGGCAGGCAAAGGAGTTAATGGCGCGCTTCCCCTATCCGGCCACGCGGCCGGCGCTGTTCGGCGTGCCGGTGGGGGTGAAGGATATTTTTCACGTGGCCGGTTTCGCCACGACGGGCGGGAGCAGGTTGCCGGTCGAGACGCTGCGCGGCGATGAAGCGGCCAGCGTGACTCGATTGAGGGACGCGGGCGCGCTCATCCTCGGCAAGACGGTGACGACGGAGTTCGCCTACTTCGGGCCCGGCCCGACGCGCAACCCGGTAAGCCCCCAAGGGGCGACGCACACACCGGGCGGATCGAGCAGCGGCTCGGCGGCGGCGGTGGGCGCGCGCCTCGC
>CAZSNP010000028.1:47467-54737 GCA_964608265.1 uncultured Anaerolineales bacterium
ACACACCGGGCGGATCGAGCAGCGGCTCGGCGGCGGCGGTGGGCGCGCGCCTCGCCCCGCTGACCGTGGGCACGCAAACCATCGGCTCGGTTGTGCGGCCCGCCTCGTTCTGCGGCGTCGTTGGGTTCAAGCCCACGTACGAGCGCGTCTCGCGCGCCGGCGTCATCCCGCTCTCGCCCTCGCTCGACCACATCGGCCCGTTCGCGACGGATGTGGCCGGGGTGACACTGGCGGCGTCGGCGATGATTGAGGATTGGAGATTAGAGATTGGAGGATTGAGGCGGCCTGTGCTTGGGATTCCGGAAGGCCCATACCTGAGCCATGCGGAAGAGGCGATGCTTGCACACTTCCGCGCGATATGCCGCAAGCTGGCCGACGCCGGATACAGTGTGAAGCCCGTCCCAGCCATGCCCGACTTCGAGGCCATCCGCGAGCGGCACAACCTCATCGTCGCCGCCGAAGCCGCGCGTGTGCACATGCATTGGTTCGCCGAGTATCGCTCGCTCTATCACCCCAAAACCGTTGAGTTGATTGAACGCGGGCTGACGATCACGAATGAGCAATTGCGCGAGGCGTTGCCGGGCCGCGAGTCGCTGCGCGCCGAATTGACCGCGCTGATGGACGCGCACGGCATTGACCTGTGGCTCTCGCCCTCGGCCCCCGGCCCCGCGCCCAGTGGCCTGGAGAGCACCGGCAACCCGGTGATGAACCTGCCGTGGACTCACGCCGGCCTGCCCGCGCTCAACCTTCCGAATGGAACGATTGGCGGCCTGCCCGTCGGCCTGCAACTGGCGGGGCGCTGGGGTGTCGATGAAGAGCTGCTGCAGTGGGCGAGTGAGATTGAACGCGTGATTTGAACCGCGAAGCCGCAAAGAACGCGAAGAAAGAGAAAGCCTTCTTTGCGGCCTTCGTGTCTTCGCGGTTAACTTCTGAATGGCGATCCAGAGCGAGATTCGGAAAGGGACATACTACGACTCGGTCGTGCTCATGCAGCTTCAGCGCGCGCTATTGCAATTGCCCGGCGTGCAGGATGCGGGTGTGGTGATGGCGACCCCGGCCAACCGCGAGTTGCTCGAACAGAGCGGCCTGCTCACCGAGTCCGCCCACAGCGCGGCGAACGATGATTTGCTCATCGTCGTGAAGGGCGAGAGCGACGCCGCGGCGAAAGAGGCGCTGACCCAGGTGGATGCGTTACTGGCTCACAAGCGAGCCAGTAGCGTGAGCGAGTTCCGCCCACACAGCCTGGAGTCCGCCGCGAAGATGCTGCCCGAGGCGGGGTGGGTGCTGGTCTCGGTGCCCGGACGTTTTGCGGCGGGCGTGGCGCGTGAAGCGCTGGGCCTCGGCAAGCATGTGTTCGTGTACAGCGACAACGTCCCGCTCGAAGACGAGATCGCGTTGAAGCACACGGCGCGCGAGAGGGGCCTGCTCGTCATGGGGCCGGATTGCGGCACGGCCATCATCAACGGTGTCGGGCTGGGATTTGCCAACCACGTGCGGCGCGGGAACATCGGCCTGGTCGGCGCGAGCGGCACCGGCCTGCAGACGGTCACGTGCCGCATCCATCAACTCGGCGCGGGTGTGTCGCACGCCATCGGCACCGGCGGGCGCGACCTCAAGGCCGAGGTCGGCGCGATCACGGCTCATCAGGCCCTCGACCTCCTGGCGCGCGACACCGAAACAAGCGTCATCGTCCTGATAAGCAAGCCGCCGTCACCCGAGGTCGCCACGCGGCTGCTCGCGCACGCCCAGGCGTGTGGCAAGCCCGTCGTCGTGGACTTCATCGGCTATCCCCCGCCCGCGCGCACGCTGGGCAACCTGCACTTCGCCACGAGCTTGAGCGAGGCGGCGGAGATGGCCAAAGGGTTATTGGTGACTGGTTATTCGAGTGCGCCCCAGCCTCAAACGGTCGGTGATGGCAAATATCTTCGGGGATTGTTCTCGGGCGGCACGTTGGCCTATGAGGCCATGCTCACATTACAGGCCACGCTCTATCCCTTGTACTCCAATACCCCAATAACCAATAACCAATTACTCACCGACCCTTTGCGCAGCGAGGCCCATAGCATTGTGGATATGGGCGGCGATGAGTTCACGGTGGGCCGGCTGCACCCGATGATGGACAATGACCTGCGCGTGCGGCGCATCCGGCAGGAAGCCGCCGACCGCGAGGTGGCCGTCATCCTGCTGGATGTCGTGCTGGGTGAAAGCGCGCACCCCGACCCGGCCAGCGAACTCGCGCCCGCCATCGAAGAGTCGCGCCGCGATGGGCTGGAGTTCGTGGCGATGGTGGTGGGAACGGACGATGACCCGCAGAAGATGAGGGCGCAGGTTGAACGGTTGCAGGTGGCGGGTTGCCGGGTATTCACAAACCCGAGTGAGGCGCTGGCCTACGTCAGTGCGCGTTTCGCCGCCGCGCCGAAGTTCGAGCATCCGCCCGTCGCGCTCGAGACATTCATGCCGCCACTAGCGGCCCTCAACGTCGGCGTCGAGTCATTCTCCGACAGCCTGAAAGGGCAGGGCGCGCAGTGCGTGCACGTCGAGTGGAAGCCGCCGGCGGCGGGCAACGAAAAGCTGGCGGGGATTTTGGCGAAGATGAAGACGAGGAAGTAATTGGTTATTGGTCATTGCCAATAACCAATTACCTTTTCTGGAGATCCCATGGACATCGAGTCCGCCAACACCGAGGCCGTCACCCGCATGATGGACGCGCGGCCCATGCTCACCGGCGTGGCCGCGGCGCGCGACGTCATCCCCGGCATGCGCGAGGACCTCATCCTGCACGCCGGGCCGCCAATCACCTGGGCGCGGATGTCCGGCCCGATGCGCGGCGCGGTGATCGGGGCGCTGCTGTTCGAGGGGTTGGCGAAGTCGGAGGAGGAAGCCGTTCGGCTCGCCGAGTCGGGCGCGCTGCGGTTCGAGCCGTGCCACGAACACAGCGCCGTCGGCCCGATGGCGGGCGTGACCTCGGCCTCGATGCAGGTGTACGTCGTCGAGAACGTCACGCACGGCAACAAGGCCTTCTCGAACTTGAACGAGGGCTACGGCAAGGTGCTGCGCTACGGCGCGTTCAGCGACGACGTGCTCAAGCGGCTGCGCTGGATGAACGCCGTGCTCGGCCCGACCATCGGCGCGGCGTTGAAGCAGACGAGCGGCCTCGACCTGCGCGCGCTCATGGCCGAGGCCCTGCACATGGGCGACGAAGGCCACAACCGCAACAAGGCCGGCTCGTTGCTCTTCCTCAAGTCTCTCGCGCCGCTGATCGCGAAAGTAGCGACCGATCACGAGACCGAATCCGAGGTATTGAAATTCATCGGTGACAACGCGCTGAGCGTGCTCAACCCGGTGATGGCGGCGTGCAAGGCCATGACCGACGCGGCCCACGGCATCGAGGGCTGCACGCTCGTGAGCACGATGGCCCGCAACGGCACCGACTTCGGCATCCGGGTGAGCGGGCTGCCTGGCCAGTGGTTCACCGCGCCGGCGGAAATCCCGGTGGGCCTGTTTTTCTCCGGCTTCTCGCAGGCGGATGCCAACCCTGACATCGGCGATAGCGCCATCACCGAGACGGCCGGCATCGGCGGCTTCGCCATGGCGACTGCTCCGGCCATCGTCACCTTTGTGGGGGGCACGCCGAAGGATGCGGTCAACGCCACGCTGGAGATGTACGAGATCACCCACGCCGAGCATAAGCACTTCACCATGCCCGCGCTCGACTTCCGAGGTACGCCGACCGGCATTGATATTCGCAAGGTCGTGGAACTCGGCATCACGCCCCGCATCAACACCGGCATCGCGCACAAGAACGCCGGCGTCGGCCAGGTTGGCGCCGGGCTGGTCAGGCCGCCGATGAAGATGTTTGAAGAGGCGCTGGTGGCGTTTGCGGAGAAGTATCAACTTTAGCAGCCCAGCCGGACTGGTGCCGTGCTATTGAATCGAGAGTTGTGCGGTTGCAGGATTCTGGCTCGCCCTCACCCTGCCCTCTCCCTCCGGGAGAGGGAGCAGACTCGGAAATGACTCGGCCGCTCCCCTCTCCCAGCGGGAGAGGGGTTAGGGGTGAGGGAGAAATCTGAACAATCCTGTAACTCATAAAAGATGATGAGCAACTTGCTCTAGCACAGGAGAGACATCAATGAAGATATACGACCTATCCCAACCCCTCAACGCCGATTGTTCTTTTTGGCCGTTCTACCCGCCGTTCGAGGTGAAGTACATCAAGCGCAAGGCGGAGCACGGGGTCAACGCGCAGTACATCATGACCTCCAACCACATGGGCACACACCTCGACGCGCCGCGCCACTTCGTGACCAGGGGCAAGACCATTGACCAGCTGCCGATCGAGTGGCTGTGGGGGCCGGGCGTGATTGTGGACCTGAGCGACATGCTCGATGACCTCGATATGTTCACGCCCAAAGACATCGAAGACCGCGTGGAGGTGCGCGACGGCGACATCCTCTTCATCCACACCGGCTGGCACAGGTATTCGTTCCTCAGCCCCGACGCCGACGAGGAGCGCTACATCCACCGTCACCCCGGGCCACACTACAGCCTCTGCGACTGGCTGATCCAAAAGAAGGTTCACGTGTGGGGCGTGGACATGATCTCGACCGACCACCCGATGAACCTGCCCATCGGCCGCTTCCTCGGCAAGGGCGGGCTGGAGCACTGGCAGAAAGTACGCGCGCGGGTCGAGGTCAAGTTCGGCGCGGATAAGATACCCGAACTGTTCCCCGACTCGGCGTACCAGCTCACGCACAACGCCCTCTTCCCGCATGACTGCGTGCACGTCGAGAACTTGGGCGGCGACATCGGGCGGAAGGAACTGCACAACCGTCGCCTGACCCTCGGCGCGTTCCCGTGGAAGTTCGCCGGCGGCGAAGCCGCTTTTTGCCGCGCGGTGGCCTGGCTCGACGATGGAAATAACTCATAACCAATAACGAGTGTAATTCGTTATTGGTTATTGGAGATTTCATGGCCACCCGTTACTTCGGCGCACCGATCAAACGCAACGAAGACCCCAAGCTGCTCGCCGGGCAGGCATTGTTTGTGGATGATGTGGAACTGCCGGGGATGCTGCACGCGGCGTTCCTGCGCAGCCCGTACGCCCACGCCCGCATTCGGCGGATCGATGCGAGCCACGCGCGAGCGATGCCCGGCGTGCACGCCGTGTACGTCGCCGCCGACCTCGGCGATTACTGGAAGCCGGGGCCGCTGCTCGTCTCACCGCCGCCGGTGGAGGGCCGCATCTTCAACGAACGCACCCAGGTGCCGCTGGCCAAAGATAAAGTGAAGCACGTCGGGGAGCCGGTGGCCCTCGTCATCGCCGAGAGCCGCTACCTCGCCGAGGACGCGGCGAACATGGTTGAGGTCGAGTACGAGCCGCTGCCCGTCGTGGTGGAGATAGACAAGGCGCTCGATCCCGCGACCGCCCTCATCCACGACGACCTCGACAGCAACCTCGCCGCGCACGTCATCCAGCGCAAGGGCGATTACGATTCCGTGAAGGCCCGGGCCGACGTCATCATCCGCCGGCGCTTTCATTACGATCATGGCGCGTCGGCCCCGATGGAGACGCGCGGGGTGGTCGCGCACTGGGAGGCGCGCGCCGGGCGACTGACCGTGTGGGATACGACGCAAGCACCCGTCGGCATCCGCAACGGGCTGGCCGGGATGCTTGATCTCAACGAGAAACAGGTGCGAGTGATCGCGCCGTTCATCGGCGGCGGCTTCGGCCCGAAGATCATGATGTTTTATCCCGAGGAAGTGCTGGTGCCGTGGGCGGCCATGCGCCTCAATCGCCCGGTGAAGTGGATCGAAGACCGCAGCGAGCATTTCTTCGCCACGACTCAGGAGCGCAATCAGGTTCACGACGCCGAGATGGCGCTGACGAAGGACGGGCGCATCCTCGGCATCCACGATGTCTTCCTGCACGACGCCGGCGCGTATGTGCCGTATGGGCTGACCGTGCCGCTCAACAGCCAGTGCACGCTGCTGGGCGTGTACGACGTGCCGAACTATTACAGCGAGTTCAAGGCCGTCTTCACCAACAAAACCATCGTCACGCCGTATCGCGGGGCGGGGCGGCAGCACGGGGTGTTTGTGATGGAGCGGCTGTTGGACATCGCCGCCCGCGAGCTGGGCCTCGACCGCAACGAAATCCGCCGCCGCAACTTCATCCCGCCCGAGAAGTTCCCGTACAACAACGAGATCATCTATCAGGACTTCACCCGCCTCGTCTACGACAGCGGCAACTACGCGCCGATCCTCGAAAAGACTTTGGCGATGATCGGCTACGAGAAGTTTGTGAACGAGGAACAGCCGAAGGCGCGGGCTGAGGGCAAGCATCTCGGCATCGGCGTGGTGTGCTACGTCGAGGGCACCGGCATCGGCCCGTACGAGGGCGCACGGGTGCAGGTGCAGGCCAGCGGCAAGGTGTCGGTTGCCACCGGAGTCGGCACGCAGGGGCAGGGGCATTACACCAGCTTCGCGCAGGTCGTCGCCGAGCAACTCGGTGTGGAAGTGAGCGATGTGGATGTGATCACCGGCGACACCGATCAGTTTTACTGGGGCGCGGGCACGTTTGCGAGCCGCGGCGCGGTGGTCGCCGGCAACGCCATCAATGAAGCGGCGAAAGTGGTGCGTGCCAAGGCCCTCCGGCTGGCCGCCGAATACTTCGAGTGCGCGGAGGAAGATCTGGAATTGGCCGGCGGCGAGGTGCGCGTGAAGGGCGTGCCGTCGAAGACGATTAGGCTCGGCGCGCTGGCGCAGAAGGCCAACCCGCTGCGCGGCGCGGTGAAGCCCGGCACCGAGCCGGGGCTGGAGGCCGCCAACTACTTCGGCCCGGAGCGCGGGGCCACGGCCAGCGGCGCGCACGCGATGATCATCGAGATTGATCCCGAGACGATGATGATCGAAGTGAAGAGGTACGTCGTCGTCCACGACTGCGGCCGGGTCATCAACCCGATGATCCTCGAAGCGCAGGTGCACGGCGGCGTGGCGCAGGGCCTCGGCAATGCCTTCTTCGAGCAATTGACCTACGACGAGAACGGCCAACTGCTCAACGCCTCGTTCATGGATTATCTGTTGCCCACCGCCCTCGACGTGCCGCGCATGGAGGTCGGGCATCAGGAGACACCCTCGCCGCTCAACCCGCTCGGCGTCAAGGGCGCGGGCGAGGCGGGCGCCATCCCCGTCGGCCCGCTGTTCGCGCAGGCGGTGGAGGATGCGCTCAACCTCCCCGGCCTCGAGATCCGCGAAATCCCCCTCAGCCCGA
>CAZSNP010000029.1:0-3918 GCA_964608265.1 uncultured Anaerolineales bacterium
CTTAGCGTATCGGATGACAGTGAAATCGGTACATGGTGGCGAGAACAAGTAAACAGTACTTCGTGGCGTTATATCTGCGCTGCCCCAGACATCAATCGCTCAACGACAGAAACTGGGTGCATTTATATCGACAAAAAGCAAAATACTGTGTTGATTCGGATGATGTTGTTGAGGTCGGAGGGGGGATACAATCCATGCCCCAATTAAAAGCAACGACCGCAGTGTCGCACGTCCGATACGCCTACTCAATTGGCTGCGGGGAATTCTCATCGGCGCAGGTCCCCGCGTTGCGCTGAATCGCGGCTTCGATTTCTTCGGGATGGGCGCTCACATACGCCCAGGCATTGACCAGATCAGCCGCGCGGAGCGTAGGGTAGCTCTCCAAAATCTTCGCCTCGTTCCAACCCAGCCGGCGGTAATTCTCCCGCATCCAAACGGCAACGCGCGTTCGCACAATGCAGGCCTCACCGCCCACTACCCCGGGCGTCTTGTCGATACCGGGACAGGTCCCGCCCAAGCCGTTCGCCAGCATCTGTATCGCCTGCGCTTTCTCCGCGCGCGAGAGCGACGCCAGTTGGGGTTCAAGTTCGCGCAACCTCATCTTTGCCTCGCGCAAAACTATACCCGCCAATCTTTGTCTTTCTTGACGTTCCCTCGCCCCCCGCCTACAATCCCTCCCGCCCCATCACTCACTCTCGGAGACTCCATGTCCGATTTCCTCTTCCGCGGCTCGCTGCGCGACCTCGACCCCGATGTGCACGAACTGGCGCAGCTCGAAGCCGAGCGGCAGTATCACAAGCTCATCCTCATCCCGTCCGAATCGACTGCCCCCAACGCCGTGCTCGAAGGCCTGAGCACACGGTTTCACAATCTGTATGCCGAGGGTTACCCCGACGAGGACACGCGCTGGATGACGGAGGCCGAGATCCTGAATTACGAGGCCCGCCTCGGCCACTTCCGCCGCTACAGCGACCCGCGCTATTACAAAGGCGTCGAGTACGCCAACCTCATCGAAGCGCTGGCCCGCCGCCGCTGCGCCGAAGTGTTCGCCGCCAACGGCCTCACGGCGGATCAGTTGTACGTCAACGTGCAGGCGCTCTCCGGCGCGCCCGCCAACAACGCCGTGTACAACGCGCTGGTCAACCCCGGCGAGACGGTGATGGGCATGAACCTGCTCTTCGGCGGGCACCTCACCCACGGCTCGCCGGCCAATCGCTCGGGCAGGTATTACAAGATCGTGCCGTACACCATCAACGAGGCGACGGGCCGCATTGACATGGATGAAGTCGAGCGCCTCGCCCGCGAGCACAGGCCGAAGATGATGATCGTCGGCTACAGCTCGTACCCGTGGGCGGCGGATTTCAAGCGCTTCCGTGAAATCGCCGATTCGGTCGGCGCGTATTTGCTGGCGGATATGGCGCACGTGGCCGGACTGATCGCGGCCGGCGCGTATCCCTCGCCCGTCGGCATCGCCCACATCGTCACCTTCACCACCCACAAAACCCTCAACGGCCCGCGCGGGGCCATCATCCTCACCCACGATGGCGCGCTGGCGAAGAGGATTGACCGCGCGGTCTTCCCCGGCGAGCAGGGCGGCCCGCACGTCAACGTCTTCGCCGCGCTCGCCACTACGTTCAAGATCGCCGCGACGCCCGCGTATCGCGAGCTGCAACATCAGACCGTGAAGAACGCAGCGCGGTTGTGGAAGCGGCTGGAGGGTCACGGTTTGGGGATTCCGTTCGGCGGCACGGAGAGTCACCTGCTGAACGTGGATTGCAAATCGGTGACCGGGCCGGACGGCGCGCCGCTGATGGGCGATGTGGCCGCGCGCATCCTCGACCTGGCCGGCCTCGTCTGCAACCGCAACACCATCCCCGGCGATAAATCCGCCGCGCTGCCCTCCGGCATCCGCCTAGGCACGCCGTGGGTGACGCAGCGCGGTTTTCGTGAAAAGGAAATTGACCAATTGGGTGACTGCATCGCTCAGTTGATGAAGGCGTGCAAGCCGTATAAGTATCCGGGCCGCAAGGGCGATCTGTATCGCGCCAAAATTGATTTCGACTCGTTCAATGATGCCAAGCTGAAGGTGCGCGACCTCGCGCACAGCGCCGGCATTGATTTTGAGCCGGCGCGGCATGGATACCCGCACTTCTTTTTCTTGGACGATCTCTCACCGCGCACCGCGTATGCGACGATGGAGATCGCCGGCGAGCGCGCCGCCGAGTTTCTGTACTGGGCGACGACGAGCGATGTGTACGCGCTGGGCGATGGGCAATCGCAAGCCACGCGGCTGTACACGCCCAAGGGCCAGGTCGAGGGCGCCATCACGCGGCACGCACCACGTTTCATATTAACCGTGCCCTCCGACAAGGCCGCCCTCGTCGCCACCTGGCTGCGCGACCTCTCGGATGGTTTTGTCGCGCCCGACCTCACCGACCTGCATCGCAAGCTGCCCGGCCCGATCTTCGTGCGCGACCCGCAGCCGGCGGCCAAATTGCCGGCCGTGTCGGGTGAGGGCGTTGACCACGACAAGCCCTACTTCGTCGGCATGAGCAAGTGGGCGGTGAGCACACCGCAGCCGCTGCCGCATTTCAACTGGGTCGAGCCAACCGATGCGCCGTTGAAGAAGACGCGCCTCAACGAGGCCCATCGCGCGCTCGGCGCGAAGATGGTGCCCTTCGCCGGCTGGGAGATGCCGGTGCAATACTCCGGCGTGCTGGAGGAGCACAACGCCACGCGCAACGCGGCCGGCCTGTTCGATGTGAGCCACATGGGCGTGTGGGACGCGCGCGGCGAAACGGCGGCGGTCTTCCTCGACGCCGTGTTTGGCAACGAGGCCAGCGCGCTCAAGCCCGGCGAGAGCGCGTACACGCACCTCATCGCTCCGAGCGGGCATGTGCATGATGATGCCTACCTTTACTGCCTCGCCGCCGATCACTTCCTGATCGTCGTGAACGCCAGCAACGACGATAAGGATTGGGCGTGGGTGACGGGCGTGCAGCGCGGTGAAGTGACGGTGGATGCGGAACGCCAATGGGCCAAAGCTCCGGGTCGCGCCGGCGTCACGCTCCGCAACCTGCGCGCGCTCGCGAGCGGGGCCGATCAGCGCGTGGACCTCGCGCTGCAAGGGCCGAAGTCGCGCGATGTATTGCTCGCGTTGGCGGATGCGGCCACGGCCAAACGGATCAGGGCGATGGCGCGCACCAACGTCATCCGCGCCACGGTCGGCGTGTTCGATCTCATCGTCGCGCGCACCGGCTACACCGGCGAGCAGATGGGCTTTGAGTTATTGGTGCATCCCGATATGGTTGTGGATTTGTGGAACGCGCTGCTCGCTGCCGGTCAGCCTTTCGGCCTCAAGCCCTGCGGCCTGGCCTCGCGCGACTCGCTCCGCACCGAAGCCGGCCTCCCGTTGTACGGCGATGAGCTGGCCGGGCACCTCGACCTGGCGGTGGGTGACAGCGGCTTCGACAGCTATGTGAAGACGCACAAGCCGTGGTTCATCGGGCGCGGCGCGTTCCTGGCGCAGGAGCGTAACCGTAAGGCCGAGGTCACGCGCTTCCGGTTCACGCAGAAGAGCGGGCGCATGGCCCACAACGGCGATCCGGTGCTCGACGCAAGCGGGCGCATTATCGGTGAGGTGACGTGCTGCTCGATTGACAGCGAAGGCTTTCGCCTGGGTCAGGCGCTGCTCCCCTTCAACGCGCTGGCCGAGGGCACGGCGATCGGCGTGATGCAGGGCGCGGGCGAGGCGTTCGCCAAATCGCGCGCAACCACTCAGACCGAGCTTGAGGCCGCAATCAGCGCCAACGGCGGCAAAGCGCGCGCGCCCGAAGCGGCGGTGGTGCTGAGCAAGTTCCCGAAACGCAAGTAGGCAGAAGGCGGAAAGCAGAAGGCGGAAAGCAGAAAGCGGAAAGC
>CAZSNP010000029.1:4018-54660 GCA_964608265.1 uncultured Anaerolineales bacterium
AACGCAAGTAGGCAGAAGGCGGAAAGCAGAAGGCGGAAAGCAGAAAGCGGAAAGCGGAAAGCAGAAGGCAATGGCTGAGTTGCTGCAGGGATTTAGGGATCTGAAAGTTTATCAGTTGGCATACCGGCTGGCGATGGAAATATTCGAGGTCACCAAGGAGTTCCCGAAAGAGGAGCGGTATTCGCTGACTGACCAAATTCGTCGTTCGTCAAGAAGCGTCGCAGCCAATATAGCAGAGGCGTTTCGTAAGCGGCAATATCCCAACGCCTTCGTGAGCAAGCTGGCCGATGCGGATGCCGAGTCGACCGAAACACAGGTTTGGCTCGACTTCGCCAGGGACTGTGGCTACCTGCCGGTTGAGCGCCGAAACGAACTTGTAGCCGGATACGCTGAAGTTGGAAAGATGCTGGGCGCAATGATGAAAAACCCAACCCGCTTCGCCCCGTCGGGCTCATAACGCTCGCCGCCCGTAATCCGCTTTCGCCTCCTGCCTCCTGCTTACCGCCTCCTGCTTACCGCCTCCTGCCTCCTGCTTACTGCCTACTGGTATGACCCTTCTCTACCTCATTCGCCACGCGCGCTCGACGTGGAATGCGCAGGGCCGCTGGCAGGGGCAGGCCGATCCGCCGCTGGATGAGATTGGATTGAAGCAGGCGCAGGCGCTGGCGAAGCACTTGCGCGGGGAGCCGTTACTGGCCGTGTACAGCAGCCCGCTGCAGCGCGCCCGGCAGACGGCCGAGGCGGTGGCGGCGGAGCACGGCCTCCCGGTTCAGGCCGACGATCGGCTGAAGGAGCGCAACGTCGGCCAGTGGAGCGGGCTGACGGAGGCGCAGGTGCGCGAGCAGTTCCCCGACCACTTCAAGCCGGATTGGTGGCTGCACGGCCCGCCGGGCGGCGAGAGCCAGACCGACCTCAACGCCCGCACCGTCGCCGTTTTCGCGGAGGTGGTGGCCGCCCACCCGGAGGGCAGCGTGGCGGTCGTCAGCCACGGCGGCACCCTCAATTCATACCTGCTCAGCACCCTGAACGTCCCACTCGGCCACCATGTCTCGTTCCGCTTCGCCAACGCCAGCTTTTCGCGGGTGTACGTCCACGATGGCCGTGTCCATCTGGCGAGCCTGTGCGAGGTGGGCCACCTCACCGGGCTGGGCGGTTGAACCCTCCGCACGCCGTCGCCAGTATTCAAAGATGCCAGGGCGTGTGCAAAGTCGCCGAGTCCGCCCTCATCCCCCGGCCCCTTCTCCCGCTGGGAGAAGGGGAGCCGGCCCTGACCATTGGGAGTGGCGTTCCACTGGTGCGATCCACTCCCTCTCCCAGCGGGAGAGGGCGGCGATAGCTTCGGTGCAACGCGCCGAAGCTATCGCGGGAGAGGGCGAAATGACGGCATCGTTTGGGCTTTGCACTCGCCCTGTCAAAGATGCGGCGCTGCCTTGACCGGCCCGGCGATATGAGAGATTGATAAAACTTGCTGTTTCCCACCGTTTTTTCCTTGTAACCGTAGAAGTTTCCGGGGTAGACTCACGTATCTTCTAACAATGGTAATTCCTCGGTCTTGAAAGGACACAGAGGCAATGACAGCCAAATCGTTACCCCCGCCCAGTCGCCCCTATCAACGCCCAAAGAGCGGTAAAGACATCCTATCCAAACGCAATCGGTTCTCGGCGCGGGTCGGACGATTTTTCCGTAGTATTCTGCCCTGGGCCTTGCTCTTTGGCTTCATCTACCTCTTCGCCAGTTGGATGGGCAGCAGCCGGTCGAATTTTCAGACGGGCATGTTCCTCATCCAAATGGCGGTCCAAATCGTCTTTGCCATCTGCTTTGCCATTATTCAATTCGTCGCCATCTTCTGGTTCATGGGCCGTACCCGGATGGAGACCATCCGGCCCGAAGACCCCAAATCGGTGACGTTCAAGGATTACTGGGGCCAGCCGAACCTGGTCGCGTTGGTACAACAATGGATTAGCCTGCTTTCAGACCGCGACGCCTTTGTGAAGATGGGCGGCAAATACATCAATGGCGTCCTGCTGTACGGCCCGCCCGGCACCGGCAAAACGCTGCTCGCCAAAGCCATGGCGGGTGAAGCCGGTATCGCCTTCATTTCAGTGGAAGGCTCAGGTTTTCGCGGCATGTTTTGGGGCGTGGATGTTCTGCGCATGATGGAGTTCGTGGGCAAGGCCAAGAAGTTAGCGCGCGAGTATGGCGCGTGCATTGCCTACATCGATGAGATTGACGCGGTGGGCATGAGCCGCGGCGGGGTGATGGGAGGGCAGGGCGGGATGCCAATGATGGGCGGCCTGATGGGGATGGGGGCCGGCAGTGGCGCGCTGACGCGCCTGCTCTACGAAATGGATGGCGTCGAGAACAGAGGTCGTTTCGAAAAATTGCGCGACCGCTGGTATCGCTTTATCGGCAAAGAGCCGGAGAAACGCAATTGGCACGTGCTGTTCATGGGCTCAACCAATCGCCCGGATGTGCTGGACCCGGCGTTGCTGCGGCCCGGCCGGTTTGACCAAAAGATTCAAGTGGATGCCCCCGATCGCACCGGACGCCGCGAAGTGATCAGAGGCTATCTGAGCCGGGTAAAGCACGACGACACGATTGACATCGAAGCCATCGTCGAAGATACGCCGCACGCGACCCCGGCCGAGATCGCCGCGGCCATCACCAAAGACGCGGTGCGCATCGCATTATTCAATGGCCGCGACCGCGTTTCGCAAGCGGACATTGATAAGGCGTTGCAAGAACAGGACGCCGGCCTATCTCAACCCATTGAGGAGTTAGACCCGGAACAACGGCGTCAAATTGCCTACCACGAGGCCGGTCACGCCGTGGCCATGCACTATGCCACGCCGGAGAAACGCATCGTGCGCGCAACCATCGTGCGCACCAGCGGCGGCCTGGGATATGCGTTAGCCGTTGACCGGGTGGAAATTTACGCCGCGCCGTTGCGCCGTTTCGCCGCCGACATCATCGTCTCGATGGCCGGACACGTCGCGACGAAGATGTTCCTGGGCGAATACTGGACCGGCGCGACGGGTGGCTTTGGCAGTGACTTTAGCAAGATTCGGCTGCGGATCTGGCAACTGTATCAGCATGGCTATTTCGGGCCGCCGGTGATGGGCGCTGAGAGCACCGGCAGCAACGCGCTGCCGCCCAGCGCTGCCCCTCTGGTCGAGCGCTTCTGGCGTTTGCTCGAGGAGCAAACCGAGCAATTGTTACAAAATCACGCGGATGAAGTGGGAGCGATCGCCGAGGCGTTGCTGGAAAAAGGCACCCTCTCGCACGACGAAGTGATGGCGCTGCTCGGCGACAACGGCTGGCAGCAGACCGATACCGCCTTCCCGCGACCCCCAGCGCGTTTGCCGCAGCCTGCGCCGCTGCCGCCGTTGCCCGCGCCCGTCGCAATCGCAATGAACGAGAATACGCCCGCAGCGCAACCGATGGCGGCAGAGGCTAAGTCGCAAGCTGCGGTAACGGTCGTTGAGCCGCCGTTGCCGGCGCGCATGGCCAAGCCGCCCCGACCCGAAGACTTCGCCCGGCGCAAACCGCCGGCCACGCCCGAGCCGGAAAAGCCCGCCGAGCCGGCCAAGCCGCCGGAACAACCCAAGAGCCAGTAAGAACAAAAAAAGCCGCTGAAACATTCAGCGGCTTTTTTGTTTTCCCTGACACGTGCAAACTGCTACGGCGTGATCGTTCCCCCGCTGAAATCATCCAGCACGGCCTCGCCCGCACCGATGAACCACAGCCCGATGCGCCCGGTCTTGCCGTTGAAGAACGGATGCAGCGAGGTCTCTTTGACCTTGCGGCCGTTCAGGATTACATCCACCGTGCCGCCGACCGCGCCGTCGCGCACCCGCGCAGCCAGCTGATCGCCGTCGTGCAATTCGACGTTGGGGATCGTAGTCTGCAACTCCCAACCCCGACCGGGGATGTACGTTTCGACGCCGATTTCGTGAGCGAGGGCGTTATAGAACACGGCCACCGCGCCCTGCCGCCAGTTGCCCCGCACCTTGAGCATCAGGCTCATGTGCAGACCGTTGGGGTCCACCCGGACGAAGGTGATGCAGGCCGCCTGGCTCGCGCCAAAGATGTTGCGGACCCAGTTAATCGGCCCGTCGCCGACCACATCCAACCGGTGGTTGCTGATCCGATAGCTGCGCAACCCCTCCGCGCCCGACCAGTTTGACCCCAGCGGGCCGTCGCGGCGGTTGAAGTTGTCGAGCAGCGCCGGGCAGACCGGCGGCAGCGGGTCGGCATCCACGAAAAGCGAGACGTAGCCGAGTGCGCTATCATCCTCCAGCAAACCGTACAGCTTGCCATCCGCGGCCAGTTCCAGCACGCGGCTCGGGTCGCCGCGATCCCACTCGATCAACGCTTGGCTGCCCGCCTGCCACGCGCAGCCGGCGGTCACCTGTGCCGTGCAGATGTTGCCCGCACCATCCGGGCGGGTAAGCGGCACGCGGCTACCGGTGTTCGGGTCAAGCTCAAAAAAGCTCGCCGTGCCGTTTTTCAGGTTGAGATCCACACTGACCCAAATGGGTTCGGTCGGATTGGACGGGCACGGGCGGAAACGAGGGTCTGTCGGCGGATAGTAGGGCGGCGAGCAAAAGCGCTGGGCGATGCGCGTACCGATGCCATAGCTGATGGCGATCGCGCCCGAGGTATCGCTTTCGTCCCAGAAGCGGACGGTGTCGCTGCCCGGGCTGCTGGGCACCGTCCTGTACAGCACATCCACCCGCAGCGTGGCGGAGCGGACGCGGGCCGGGTCGAACGCGGCGTGGCCGGTGAGGGCGAAGGGGAAGTTGCCGCCCACCGGCTCATCGCTGAGGCGCAGCGGGCGCGGGCCGGCGCCGGGCGTCGTCCCGACCGGCCACGAGTTCTCCGCCCAAAGCCGGAAGTTGGGGAGCGAGGTGTACGTGTTGAAATCGTCCTCGCTGCCCCCGCCATCGGGCGTTGGGGTCGGGTCGCCGAAGCAGCTTTGCGCGCCGTCCGGGCAGAAGCGCGCCTGCTGAACGACCCGCTCGGCGGGCCGCGCGGCAACGGGCAGCGGCGCAGCCGTGCTGAGCGCCACCAGCAACGGCAGCATCAATCGAGTAATGGTCGGCAGCTTGAACATGGTGAAGACTCTCCTTTCGAATTTGGTGTAGAGCGTTTCTCTCGTGTCACTCGCGCCGGCGAGTGACACGAGTGAGGGCTAAGGCAGGGGCCGAACCGACACCAACACCTTGACGGAGCGAGTCCCAAAAACCCACCGATCTTCGGTGACGCGCACATGCTGCAGGGCCTGGGCGCTCACCAGGATGTGGCTCATCGAGTACGAGTACGCATCCACCGTGATCTGAGTGGGGTCGCTCTCCACTTGCGGCGTGCGGGGATTGTCCGAGCGCCACGCGCACCAGCCAGGGTTGCCTTCATTGCCCGCCGTCCACACGCCATACAGCGTACCGGCTCGGTAAGGAATGTGGTCACTGGATAATCGGAACATTACCCACACTTTGTAGACGATGTTGGTCTCGCGGCAGGCGGCTTCGGTCTGCGGCGCGCCCAGCCCCCAGGTGGGGCGGAGGGTGACCCGTCGCCCGCTCTGCGGCAGGTCAATTTGGATGTTCCACAAGCGCATCTTTGGCCCGCTGCCGTGGCCGCAATCGGTGAGGCCGCCGTAAGCGCCGTCGGGCGATTGAACCTGGTGAAATTGGTTCGCAGCCCCCAGGCGCAGATCCAAATACTGGCGCGGTCCAAATCCATGAAAGAAGTGAGCGCAATCGTCGAGGATGCGCGGCGGGGCGGTGTTGTGCGCGTAGGCCGGGCGCACGGCGAGCGGCGCGAACAGCAGCCCGGCCAGCAGCGCCAATGTGCTCAATCGGCGTAAGAAGGTGGTGTTCATGAGTGTGTTCCTTTCAGATGACGGTTGGTTTGATTTCGGGTATGGCAGTGCCCGCTTAGTGCGAGCGACACACCAGCCCGACGCCACAGTGCTCATAGTGCACTCGAAAAACAATGCGGGCCGAGTCGCTTGAACGGCCCGCGCTCTGCAACTGGCTGTTGCACGGGCCCCGCACATCGCCGCTGATCGCGCATGGTTCGCGCGTGGCAGTCAGGGCCAGTGAGCTGCCCGCGCCCGGCTTCAGGTCGGCCACGTCGTCGGCGCTCCAGAATCCGTCCTCATCGTAGACGCGGATGATGACCGAGGTCGCGGCCTGGTTGCCCACGTGTTGCGAGACTTGCCAGTTGGGCGCGATGGCGCAGCGATTGCTGATCTCGCCCTTCTTCATGGTGACGCCGTTGATCGTGATCAGGGCATAGAAATCGGGCTGGCTGCCGGCGTCGAAGCTGCCCAAACAGTCAATGGCTTCAATCGTCACCCACAGGTACGGTGTGTGGCTGGCGCCGGCCGGTCGCGCCGTGGATAACACGCCGGCCGCTAATGCCACCGCGATCAGCCAGCGCAGCCCCCGAAACACGTTGCAGGTTAGGTCAAACATTTTCTCCACTCCATTTCTTTATGGTTGATTGCGGCGAGGGCCTTCGGCCTCCGGCGCGGTCTCGGTTTGTAGAAACACGCATAGGTTTTCCAGGCTGGCAAAGTGCATCTCCTTTCCCTCCGCCACCGCCTTCACCGAAGCGCGCCAGGGCGAAACCGGGCCGTCACGCCACAGGTGCAGCACGTACATTCGGTGAAGTGCTCGCAACTCCTTCTTGTCCGGCGGGTACATTTCAGTTACGCTGTTGGTGCAGGAGTGATTGGCTTCTGCGGACGATTGCAGCCATGATCGCAGGGCGGCGTTCCCATAACGTCCCCAACAACCCGAGCATTCTCGTCCTGAACCTGTTTGGGCCGTTCCGCGCCGCGTTGGGCGAGGCCGACCTGCCGGCCTTCCGCACCGACAAGGCGCGCGCGCTGCTGGCCTACCTCGCCGTCGAGGCCGACGTGCCGCACCGCCGCGAAAGCCTGGCCGGGCTGCTCTGGCCCGAGATGCCGGACGCGACGGCCCTCAACAACCTGCGGAAAACGCTCCACCGCTTGCGCGAACCGCTGGGTGCAGCGGCTGAAAGGCTCCTCACCGCCGACCGGCCCACCGTCCAGCTCCATTCTGCCGCCGTGCATTCCGATGTCGGCGAGTTCCGGCAACTGCTGGCCGAGTCCGCCGCGCATCCCCACACTGTGCTACACGACTGTGACGAGTGCCTGACCCGGCTGGCGCGCGCGGCGGAGCTGTACGCGGGCGAATTCCTCGCCGGGTTGTCGCTGCCGGACGCGCCCGCCTTTGAGGAGTGGCTGGTGGTGCAGCGCGAGTCGCTGCGGCTGCGCGCGCTGACCGCCCTCGGCGAACTGGCAGACGCGCACGCGCAGCGCGGCGAGCACTACGCGGCGGTTGATTACGCAACCCGGCAACTGGCGCTGGAGCCGTGGCACGAGGCCGCGCATCGCCAACTGATGCGGGCGCTGGCCGCGCGCGGGCAGCGGGCCGAGGCGCTGGCGCAACTCGAAGCCTGCCGCCGCGTGCTGGCCGAGGCGCTGGGCGTGGAACCCTCCGCCGAGACGCTGGCGCTGGCCGAACAGATTCGCGCCGGCCCGCCCTCCGCGGCGCGGCTGCACGGCTTCCCCGCGCCGCCCACCCACTTCATCGGGCGCGAAGGCGAGGTGGAAGCGATAACGCGGCAAGTGTGTGATGAGCCGGAGTGCCGGCTGCTAACCCTCGTCGGGCCGGGTGGGATAGGGAAGACGCGGCTCGCGCAACAGGCTGCGAGTGCTTCACTACGCGCCTTCCCGCACGGCGTTTACTTCGTTCCACTTGCCGTAATCGGCCAGCCTGCGCACATCGTCGCCGCCATCGCGCACGCCCTCAACTTCCATTTTCGCGGCCAGGCCGAGCCGCGCGCGCAGCTCATGCAGCATTTGCGCGACCGCGAACTGCTGCTGGTGATGGACAACTTCGAGCACTTGCTGGCCGGGGCCGAGCTGCTGGCGGAAATTCTGGAAGCTGCGCCGGGCGTGCGGTGTCTCGCCACCTCACGCGAGCCGCTGCGGCTGCGCTGGGAGTGGCTGTTCGAAGTGCCCGGGCTGGCGACGCCGGATGAGCGCGCGACCGACATCGAAGGCTACAGCGCGGTGCAGTTGTTTGTGCAGGCGGCGCGCCAGCGGCAGCCGCGCTTCCGGCTCGACTCGGCCAACCGCGCGCACGTCGCGCGCGTGTGCCGGCTGGTGCAGGGCATGCCGCTCGGCCTCGAGCTGGCGGCGGCTTGGGTGCGCTCGCTGACGCCGGCCGAGGTCGTGGCCGGCATCGAGCGCAATCTCGATTTTCTGGCCGCGCCGATGCGCGACATGCCCGAACGCCACCACAGCCTGCGGGCGGTGTTCACCCAGTCGTGGGATTTGCTGAGCGAAGACGAGCAGTTGATCTTTGCACGGCTGGCCGTGTTCCGGGGCGGCTTCGCGCGCGCCGCGGCTGAACGTGTCGCCGGCGCGTCCTTGCCGGCGCTGGCCGCGCTGGTGGATAAATCGCTCGTCCGGCTCACGCCCTCCGGCCGCTACGAGAGTCACGAGGTGCTGCGCCAGTTCGCGCTCGAGCAACTGCACCGTTCCGCGCCCGAGGCCGAGCAGACGACCGAGCGGCACGCCGCGTACTTCGCCGAGTTCATGCAGCAGCGCGAACCGCAATTGAAGTCGAGCCGCCAGAAAGAAGCGCTGGCCGAGCTCGGCGCGGAGATCGGAAATATCCGCGCAGCGTGGCACTATGCCGTCGAGCGCGGCGGGGCCGAACGCGTGGCGGCGGCGCTGGAATGCCTGCATCTGTTTTGCGAGATGCGCGGCTGGTTTCAAGAGGGCGCGGAGCTGTTCGGTTCCGGTGTCGCCGCGTGGGAGGCGGCGGGCCGGGGTGACGAACCGGTGGCCGCCCGGATGCGGGCGCGGCGCGGGCGCTTTCTGCACCGGCTCGGCCTGCACCAGGCGGGCCGCGGCTTGCTTCAACTGAGCCTGCGCCAGTTTCGCGCCGCGAGCATCGGCGACGAAACCGCGCTGGCCCTGCTCAGTCTGGGCAGCATCGCCCAGGTGATGGGCGACGCCGACGACGCGCAGGCGTGCCTGCAGGAGAGTTTGGCGATCTCGCGGGCGCGCGGCGATGAGTGGGGGATCGTGCGCGCGCTGATCAGCCTGGGCGACAAGGCCATTGACCGCCGCGAATATGCCGAGGCGCGCGGGTACCTGGGGGAGAGCCTGCAACGCTGCCGCGCCATCGGCGACCGGCGCGGCCTCGCGCACTCGCTCGACGAACTCGGGCTGGCCGCGCTGGCGCAGGGGGAGTATCGCGAAGCGCAGCGGCTGTTTGAAGAGAGCCTGGCTGCGCTGCGCGAAATCGAGGATGAGTGGGGGGTGGCGGTCGCGCTCAACGACCTCGGCTTGGTGGCGTACCGGCTGGGTGGGGATGAACTTCCCGGCGCGGCCCGCTACCTCGACGACAGTTTGATCATCTTCAACACCATCGGTGACCGGTGGGGGATGGCGACGGCGCACTACAACCTGGGGCGCGTGCACGCCGCGCTCGGCGACGCTGCGCGGGCGCGGCGTCATCTGCAACACAGTTTGCGCTTCAACGAGGAAAGCGGCGACGCGGTGGGGTGCGCGCGTGTGCTCGTGCACCTCGGCAGCCTCGCCTTCACCGAAGGCGACCGCGCCGAGGCCGGCCGTTTGTTGCGGCAAAGCCTAAAGCTCAACCGCGACCGGTCGGCGCCGGTGGCGTTGCAGGCGTTAGCGGGTATGGCGCAGTGGCTGGCTGAGAGTGAACCGGCGCGCGCGGCCAGCCTTGCGGCCTACATTCAAAATCAGCCGGAGGCCACGCCCGATACGCAGCGGCAGGTTCAACAGCTTCTATCGCAATTGGGGCCGCAACTTATGGCTTCATCTCAAATCGCCGCGCGCCCGCTGGCAGAAGTGGTGGATGAGTTTGCGAATGCGCCGCTCACTCCCCAACTACCGGCTTGATCTCCGTCCACGAGCGCCCGGCGTCGGTGGTCTTCACCAGCGCCACGCCCTCCGCGCTCTCGGCCACCGCCCAGCCGAGTTGCGGCGAAACGAAGCTGAATTTGCCCACCCAGTTGAGCTGCTTGGTGGCGCTGAGCGTCTCGGCGGCGTTTTGCGTCGCATACAGGTCGCGCGGTCCGTCGCTGTTCGGGTCTTTGGCCGTCAGCACCCAACCCACCTCGGCACTGATGAAGTCCGCCGCCTGATACACGCCCGTCAGCGGCTCGGCCCGCCAGCTCGCGCCGCCATCCGCGGTCGAATACACAAAGGCCGACTGCGTGCCCGCCGGCAGATCGTAGCACGTCACCACGATGACGCCCGCCTTTTCGGCAAAGTGCGCCGGCGACTGTGTGCCGCAGCCCACATCCTGATTGGCGAACAATTCCTTCTGCGTGTCGGGTGAGGGGAGTTGCACCTCCGCCCACGACTGGCCGCCATCCGTCGTGCGATACAGATACGGCGGCGCGCCGGTGACCACGGCGTTGCAGTCGCCCGTCACCCAGCCGGTCTGTGCGTCGGTAAAGATCATGCCGGTCTTGCCGCAGCTTTGTTGCAGCGCGTTATTGAATGGATCCACCAGCCGCGTCCACGATTGGCCGCCGTCGGTGGTGCGGAAGATGACGACGTAGTCGTGGCTCATCCCCGCGCCGACGTGCGCCATCAGCCAGCCGGTCTGCGCATCCACGAGCGTGATATCCGACGGCAGATACAGCTCGACGTCGGTCAGGTCGAGCGGCTGGCTCGCCGCCCAGGTCTCACCGCCGTTGCTCGTGCGCCACACGAAGGCCGAGGCCGCCAGCGGGCCGCCAGCGCGATCGTAGTACGTCACCCACACGTTATTCGCATCGAGCGCGAAGAGCGTCGCGCCCTGGCCGATGGGCAGCGCGGGGTCAATCGGCTGCGGAGGCGTGCGGTCGCGCCACGTCGCCCCGCCATCGCCTGTTCGCAACACCCGGTCATCCAGATCGCCGCCGTGCCCGGCGGTCGCCCAGCCGGTGGTCTCATTCAACATGCTGAGGGTCGAGACGGTGATGGCTGTGCCCGCGCTCAGTTTGCCGATCGGTTCACCCTGCGGGCCGAACTGTGTCGGTGTGGCGGGAACGGAGGTGGGTTGCGAAGATTGGGTCGGGACGCGGGTGGGGGTCTCGGTGGCGGTGATCGGGCCGCCTTCACCGGTGGGCTTCGGCGGCGCCGCTGTGTTAGGCGGCGCGACGGTGAAGACAGGCGGCACCGTGGCTTGCGGCGCGCACGCCGCAGCGACCAACGCCAGCAGCGCCAGGCTGCGCATGATTCTTGTCGGCATGACTCTTTCCTCTACGCTTAATCACTCACCCTGACGTGACGGGCAGCGGGATTGTTTCACTCGGCGGCGTGGCGAGGATTATAGCATTCGCATTTCGAATCAAAAGACCCCGAAGGAGTCCTGCGAGCTTTGCGCCATCCGGGAAACCGACGCGGTCTGTATCGTTGCTCAGTTGCCGCACGGCGCGACGTTGCAATATGGCTGGCCGCCATGGGTGACAACAGATACAATCCAACCCGAGGAAAAGCGGGTTGGCCCGTTTGGAAATAGGTTGGATGAAGATGGACGTGGGGCCTGGTCGGTGGGGCGCCAGGCCGCGGCAAGCCTCATAGCTCCGTGGAGATGGGAGCTATGAGGGTGGAGGTCGGGGCGGGCGGATTTGAACCGCCGACCTCTCAGTCCCGAACCGAGTGCTCTAGCCAAGCTGAGCCACGCCCCGATGGGTTGTCAAGCGCAGTCTGCCGCTCCGGACAACGGCGCGGATTATAGCATAAACCGACGCGTGAACCGTCGTGAATTGAAGCGCCGATGTCTGTTCAAAGCCTGTGGCTGATTCTGTTGTCCGCCTGCATCCATGTCGTCGCTCACGTCGCCCTCAAACGCACGCGCAATCGCGACGCCTTCGTCTGGTGGATGCTGTTGTGGGGAGGGCTGACCTTTGCCCCGGTCGTGCTGCTGCGCTGGCAACCGATCCCGGTGGAAGCGGCCGGGCTGATTCTCGTGAGCGCCGTCTTCGAGGCCGGCTATTTTTTTGCCATCGCCCAGGCCTATCGTCGCGGCGACCTCTCATTGGTCTATCCGTTGGCGCGTGGCACCGCGCCCGTGCTCCTCATCCTGTGGTCGGTGCTCATCCTCGCCGAGCGGCCCACGCTCGGCGGGGCCCTCGGCGTCGGCCTCATCGCCGCTGGGCTGTACTGCGTCAATCTGCCGGGCCTCGGCGCGTGGGCGGCGCCGCTGCGGGCCATGCTGCACGAACCGGCGAGCCGCTGGGCACTCTCCGCCGGATTGTGTATCTCGCTGTATACGGCCGTTGACCGCGTCGGCATCCGTTTCCTCGATCCTCTCCAATACACCTGGCTCGCGCTGTGGGTGACGTGGCTGCTGTTGACCCCGGGCGTGCTGTGGAGGCGGGGCCGGGAGCGACTGCGGATGGAATGGCGGGCCTCGCGGTTCGCCGTTGTGCTGGCGGGTTTCACCACGCTGGCGGCCTATGCCATCGTGCTCTTTGTGATGCAGACCGGCACGCCGGCCAGCTACGCCGGGGCGGCGCGCGAGGTGAGCGTGGTGCTCGGTGCGGCCATCGGGGTATGGCTGTTGAAGGAAACCGGTACGGTGATGCGGGCCGCCGGGGCAGTGTTGATCGCTGCGGGCGTCGCCGCCATTAAATTACTGGGCTAAAGGTATAATGCGCGCACGCCGGTTTGGAATCGCAGCCAGACACTTGTAAATCCCAATCCTTTGGAGGCATTGCGTGGCAAGAAAATCAAGCAGGAAGGTCCGCGTCGCCATTATCGGCGTGGGCAATTGCGCGTCGTCGCTGGTGCAGGGCGTCGAGTTTTATCGGGGCGCCAAGGACAGCGACCGCGTGCCGGGGTTGATGCACGTCAACCTGGGCGGGTATCACATCCGCGATATCGAATTCTCCGCTGCCTTCGACGTGGTCGAGTCAAAGGTGGGCCTCGACCTGGGCGAGGCGATCTGGGCGCATCCCAACAACACCATCAAATTCGCCGAGGTGCCCAAACTCGAAGTGAAGGTCGAGCGCGGGATGACGCACGACGGCATCGGCCGGTATCTGGCCCAAAAGGTGAAGAAGGCGTCCGGCCCAACCGCCGATATCGTCAAAATCCTCAAAGACTCCAGGACCGACGTGGTGGTGAGCTATCTGCCCGTCGGCGCGGAGATGGCGACCAAGTGGTACGTCGAGCAGGTGCTCGAGGCGGGCTGCGGCTTTGTCAACTGCGTCCCGGTCTTCATCGCCTCGCAGGCCTACTGGCAGAAACGCTTCGCCGAGCGCGGCCTGCCCATCATCGGCGACGACATCAAGAGCCAGGTCGGCGCCACCATCACCCACCGCGTGCTCACTAACCTGTTCCGCCAACGCGGCGTCAAGCTCGACCGCACCTATCAGCTCAACTTCGGCGGCAACACCGACTTCTTCAACATGCTCGAACGCGAACGGCTCGAGTCGAAGAAGATCTCCAAGACCAACGCCGTCACTTCGCAACTCGATTACGAGATAGATGAGGACAACGTGCACGTCGGCCCGTCGGACTACGTGCCGTGGCTGACCGACCGCAAGTGGTGCTACATCCGCATGGAGGGCACGACCTTTGGCAACGTGCCGCTCAACCTCGAACTCAAGCTGGAGGTCTGGGACAGCCCGAATTCCGCCGGGGTGGTGATTGATGCGGTGCGGTGCGTCAAGCTCGCGCTCGACCGGGGCCTCGCCGGGCCGATCAAAGGCCCGTCGTCCTATTTCATGAAGACGCCGCCCGAGCAATACTCCGACGACGTTGCGCGGCAGCGGACGGAAGAATTCATCGCCGGCAAATAGCCCGGCTGCCATCCGCCAACGGCTACCAGCCAGCTGCCAATGCACGCCGAGAAGCCCAAGCCCACCATCGCCTCCTTCACCGATTGGATGCGCGTTCGGATGAGGGGCGTCGTCGAGCCGATTGCCGACGGGTTGATTCGGCTCGGCCTGACGCCCAACATGATGACGCTCGCCGGGCTGGCGCTCAACGCGGCGGGGGCGGTGCTCATCGCGCAGGGCAACATGCTGTGGGGCGGGGTGCTCATCCTCATCGGCGGGCCATTCGATGGCATCGACGGCACGATGGCGCGCAATCTCGGCCAACCCAGCAAGTTCGGCGCGTTTGTGGATTCGGTGACCGACCGCTGGAGCGAGATGCTGATCTTCATGGGCCTGCTCTATTATTACGTGCGCGGGAACGATCCCAACGCGTGGCTCTACTGCCTGCTCGTCTTTCTGGCCACGATGGGCAGCGTGATGGTGTCGTATACTAAGGCCCGCGCCGAGACGCTCGGCTTCGACTGCAACGTCGGCGTGCTGACGCGGCTGGAGCGCTACCTCATCCTGGCGCCGCTCATCACCCTGAGCCTGCCCTGGCTGGCGTTGTGGATCGTGGCGATCTTTGCCAATGTCACCGCGTTGCAGCGGGTGTGGCACGTGCGCGCCCAGGCCTGGCGGCCCGACAAATGGCTGTAACACACGGAGCGAGCGATGTCAGTTGATCAAGTTGGGATTTTGTACAACGGGGCGTACCTGGTGCGCTTCTACGGAATCATCCTCATGGCCGGCGCGTTTGTCGCCGGGTGGATTGCGGCGCGCGAGGCCAAGCGGCGCGGCCACAACCCGGACCTGGTGTGGGATGGGTTGGTGTGGGTGTTGTTGGGCGGCATCGTCGGCGCTCGCCTGTGGCACATCTTCACCCCGCCGCCCAGTCAGGTTGCGGCCGGCTTCGACACGGCGTATTACCTCAACCTCGCCAATTTCGTGCCGGTGAACGTGCTGGGCTTCAACTTCAATGTGCCGGCGGCGCTGGCGGTCACCAACGGCGGCCTCGGCATCCCCGGTGCGGTCATCGGCGGCGTGCTGATGCTGTTGTGGTTTGCGCGCCGTCACAAGCTCGACTTCGTCGAATGGCTCGACATCGTCGCGCCGGCGCTGCCCATCGGGCAGGCCATCGGCCGCTTCGGCAATTACCTCAACCAGGAATTGTACGGTGCGCCGACCACCCTGCCGTGGGGGTTGCAGATCGACCGGCCGCTGGCGCCCTACACGCCCGATCAACGCTTCCACCCGTTGTTCGCGTACGAGGCCATCGGCAACGTCGCCCTGTTCGCGCTGATCATGTACCTCCAGCGACGTTACAAAAGCTGGTTGAAGACGGGCGATCTGTTTTTGATCTATCTGGTCGGCTACCCGACGCTGCGCTTCTTCCTGGATTTCATCCGCCTCGACAACGCGCAGGTGCTGGGCATCAACACGAACCAGACCATCATGCTGATCGTGGCGGTGGTCGCAGCGGCGCTGCTCGTCAACCGGCACCGGCAAGTGCGGCGGCACGAGTTGAAGGGCCGCCAATCCGCCGAGCCGTGGTCCGCCGCCGTCGCGACCGCCCCCGGCAGCGAGGCCGCCCCCGAGGGTCCGGCGCCCTCGGCCTCCGAAGCCCCCCCTCCGGCGGCGTAACGTCTGGCGCTCAACGCCCGCAGGCCAACGGACGGAGATACGCTCCCGTCCGTTCATCGTTTAACCGCCGCCTGCCCGTTATAATCCCCACATGATCGAAGCCCAATCGCTGGTAAAACTGTTCGACTCCTTCATCGCCGTGAAGGACGTTTCGCTGAGCGTGCAGCCGGGCGAGGTGCTGGCGCTGCTCGGCCCGAACGGCGCGGGCAAGACCACGACCGTCCGCATGCTCACCTCCATCCTCAAACCGAACTCGGGCTGGGCGCGCGTGGCCGGCTTCGATGTGACCCGCCAGCCGGATGAGGTGCGGCGCAGCGTCGGCGTGCTCACCGAGCATCACGGCTTGTACTTCCGCATGCGGTCGGAGGAGTACCTTGATTTTTTCGGCGAGCTGTATGGCCTGTCGCCGTCGCTGCGGCGCGACCGGGCGGCGCAGTTGCTCGACCGTTTTGGCATGCGCGAGGCTGCCGGCAAGCGCCTCGGCGAATACTCGAAGGGCATGCGCCAGAAGCTGGCCCTCATCCGGGCGATGTTGCACGACCCGCCGGTGCTGCTGCTCGACGAGCCGACCTCGGCCATGGATCCGCACTCGGCGCGCCTGGTGCGGGATGCCATCGCCCAACTGCGCACGGAGCGCCGCGCCATCATCCTGTGCACCCACAACCTCACCGAAGCCGAGCAGCTTGCCGATCACATCGCCATTATCCGGCGCGGCGAGATCATCGCCCGCGGCACGCCGGCCCGGCTCAAACGCGAACTGCTCGGCCCGGCGCTGATGGAGTTGCGGTTCGCCGCGCCGCTCAACGGCGTGGCGCCGGCCGTCTCCGATCAGGTCGAGGTGGTCGAGGCCGGCAGCGATTGGCTGCGCTATCGAGTGACTGAACCGGCCGTCACCAATCCCCTCCTGCTGCAGCGCCTCGCCGCGCAGCACGTGCCCGTCGTCACCCTGGCCGAAGTGCCGCGCAGCCTCGAGGATGTGTACTTGCAAGTGGTGCAGGATGTGAAACGTGACGGGCCGGGTTATGACCCGGGTTTTCCCAATGACCGATAGCCCGTTTCACGCATCACGGATTTCTGATGAACACACCCGTCCTTCGACAAACCAGCCTTGCCAGGGCGTTGGTGGTCACCCGTCGCGAGATGCGCGACCAGTTTCGTGACTGGCGCATCATCTTCCCGGTCGTCACCCTCACGCTCTTCTTTCCGCTGCTGATGAACTTCACCGCCGGCGAGATCGTGCGTTTCGTCGGGCGCTTCGGCGGCGAGGTCGTCGGCGACCGGCTGATTCCTTTTTTGCTGATGGTCGTCGGCTTCTTCCCCATCTCGGTCTCGCTCGTCATCGCGCTGGAAAGCTTCGTCGGCGAGAAGGAGCGGCACAGCCTCGAGCCGCTGCTCTCTTCGCCGCTGAGCGACACCGAGTTGTACATCGGCAAGATGCTGGCCTCCACCCTGCCGCCGTTGTGCTCGTCCTTCCTCGGCATCGCCGTCTACCTCATCGGCCTGGCGTTGACGATCGGCTGGCGGGCCGAGCCGGTGCTGCTGGCGCAAATCGTCGCGCTGACGACGGTGCAGGCGCTGGTGATGGTGGCCGGGGCGGTTGTGGTCTCGGCCCAGGCCACCTCGGTGCGGGCGGCGAATCTGCTGGCCTCGTTCATCGTCATCCCGTTCGCCCTGCTCGTGCAGGCCGAGAGCGTCATCATGTTCTGGCGCCAATACGATGCGCTGTGGTGGCTGCTCGTCGCCCTGCTCGTCATCCTCTTCATTCTCGTGCGCATGGGCGTCAAGCTCTTCAATCGCGAGGAACTGCTGGGGCGCGATCTCGATGAACTCAATTTGCGCGCCGGCTGGCGGACTTTTTCGAGGGCGTTTGTGGGGGAGGGGCGGGGGATTGTGGGCTGGTATCGCGCCGAGGTGTGGCCAACGGTGCGCCGGTTGCGATTGCCCATTGCGGTTGTGGCCGCCGCATTTCTGGCGGCGTTCATGTTTGGCTACGGTCAGGCCGCGACGTATCGCCTGCCGCTGACGGAGGAGCGCGTCAGCGAGTTCGGCAACGTCGAGGCCCAGCTCGCGCAATACGGCCTGGGCGGCGCGGGCGGCGCAGTCTGGGTCTTCCTGACGAATGTGCGCGCGCTCGGGCTGGCCTCGGCGCTGGGCGCGTTCTCGTGGGGCACGCTCTCGACCGTGCTGCTGATGATCCCGCTGGCGCTCACCGGCTACTTCGCCGGCCAGATGGCATTGATCGGCATCAACCCGCTGCTCTTCCTCCTCGCCTTCATCCTGCCGCACGGCATCTGCGAGATACCGGCCGCCCTGCTTTCGGGCGGGGCCATCCTCCGCCTCGGGGCCAGCATCCTCGCCCCGGCCCGCGGCCAAACGCTCGGCGAGAGCTGGCTGGTGGCGCTGGCCGAGTGGGCCAGGGTGTCGCTCGGTTTGGTCGTGCCGCTGCTCCTCGGCGCGGCCTGGCTCGAAGCGTTCGTCACCCCGCGCATCGTGGCCGCCGTATTCGGCGGGTCGTAGCCCGAAGCAAAAACAGCCCGGTCGGTGGCCGGGCTGTCGGGCGCAGGCGGGCCAGGTTCAGGCCGGGGCTGCGCCGAGCGCGCCGGTTTGTCGCGGCCCGGCGACGCGCCGGATGACGTGCACCAATTCGTCGAGGGCTTGATGTTTCGAGACGAACGCCGCAGCGCCCGCCTGTTGCGCCCGGGTCTGAATAGTGGTGTCGTCGTGCATGCTCAGGATGACGATGGCGCTGCCGGGCGCGGCGACATGCAGGGCGGCGGTCGCGGCGATGCCGTCCATCTTCGGCATGTCAATGTCCATCAGCACCACGTCGGGGTTGAGGGACGGCACGAGCGCCACAGCCGCCTCGCCGCTTTCGGCCTCGCCGATGACGCTGAGGTCTGGCTCGATGCCGAGCCAGGAACTGACGGCCTGGCGCATCACGGGTTGATCATCAACAAGAACTACACGAATCATTTGCCATCTGCCGGTATTGAGTGTGAAGTCAGCGAGTGGAGCCTGGTGGAAGTGTATACGCCTCCGCTTAGGCCGAATATCCCGCGCTGGGACTATTTGAGTACCCGGCCCGGCCCATCGGGTAGGAAAGGCCTCCTATGCACATCTACTATTCCGCTGCGCACCTGGGGCACGACACAGCGGACCTCCGCATCCACGGCGAGCCCTTTCCCGAAGTGCCCGCGCGCGCCGAGGCTATTCTAGCCGCTGTTACCGAAGCGCGCCTGGGCCCGGTTGCCCCGCCGGTTGATGGCGGCCTCGATCCCATTTACGCCGTTCATCACGCCGCGTATGTGGAATTTCTGCGGACGATCTACGCGGCCAGCGCGGGGACGCGCCACGCGAGCGCAGCGCGCTTCATGGGCGACACCTTCGCCACGCGCAGCGCGCGCCGCACCTCGCCTCACCCGTGGGCGTTGCTCGGCCAATACAGTTTCGATGTCGCGGTGCCCTTCCTCGAAAATACATGGGAGGCGATTTATTGGAGTGTGCAGTGCGCCCTGAGCGGGGCCGACCGGTTGCGGCTGGGTGACCGCGCGGCCTACGCGCTGTGCCGCCCGCCGGGCCATCATGCCCTCGCCGATCAGGCCGGCGGATTCTGCTACCTCAACAATGCCGCCATCGCCGCTCGTTATCTCCAGCACGGTCAGGCCGAGCGAGTGGCCGTCCTCGATTTCGACTACCATCACGGCAACGGCACGCAGGAAATCTTCTATCGGGACCCGACCGTGCTGTATGTGTCACTGCACGCGCACCCCGACAGCGACTATCCTTTTTTTTGGGGCGCGGCGGAGGAGCAGGGGGAAGCCGAAGGCCTGGGCTACAACCTCAACTTGCCTTTGGCCAAAGGCACCGACGACGCCGGCTATCTCGAAGCGTTGGATGAAGGACTCGCGGCTATTCGACGGTTCGCCCCGCGCTACCTGGTGGTCTCGGCGGGATTCGATATTGCGTTCGGCGACCCGTCCGCGATTGGCGGGGGATTTGCGGTGACGGTGGAAGGGATGGCGGCCATCGGCCAGCGGATCGCGGCGCTCCACCTGCCCACGCTCATCGTGCAGGAGGGGGGCTACGGGCTCGACCTGTTGGGGCAGAACGCCGTCGCCTTCCTGCGGGCGTTTGCCTGAGATCAGTTCAAACGCGAGAGTTCATCCAACAGCATGTCCCGGCTCTGGCGAACCTGGTCAACATCGGCGGCTCGCGGGGCACGAGCGAGATACTCGCCCAGCCGGTCGGCGGCGCGCCGCAGCGCCCCGACGCGATAGAGCACGGTGCCGAGGTCGCGCACATGCGCCGGCTCCTCCGGCTGTAGCTCGCACAGGCGCTCCACCACCCGCAGCAGCACCGGCCAGTCCTCCATCTGCGTATAGGTGTTGCGCAGATTGCCCAGCATCCGCGCCACGATATCATGGGGCCGGGTGGGATTGAGCCAGCGCTGGTCGAAGCCGCCGTGATAGCCGGTGGCCTGCTGAACCAACTCGGCGCAAGCCTCGCGGGTCAGCGGCTGGCCGCCGTTGAACGGATCGAGGTACAGCGAGCTACCCTCCGCCGGAACACAGACGATGAAGTGCCCCGGCATCCCCACCCCGCTCACCGGCAGGCCCAGCCGCGCGCCGATGTGCAGAAAGATCGCCGAAAGGCTGATGGGCAGGCCGAGCCGCCGCCGCAAGACCTCGTGGATGTAGGAGTTGCGCGGGTCGCCGTACTCCTCGCGGTTGCCGTGCAGCCCGTGCGTCTGGAAGAGATATTCCGCCAGGGCCTGGCCCCGACCGCTCAGGGTAGAGTGGGCAGCGATCGCTGACGCGGCCTGTGTAGCCAGCGCGTCGAGTTCGGCGAGGACAGCGGAGGGGCGCAGGTCAGCGTAGGCGATTTCGCGTGCGGCCAGCAGATTGGCGCGGGTCGGCGAAAGCGCCTCACCCGCGGTGCGCACTTCGTCGGCGAACGAAAGCGCGTCAATCTCCATCACGGCGTGGGGCTGGCGGCCGGTGTGACACTCGCGGGCAGGGTGGGCGTCACCGTAACCAGATCAATCCGCACCGTCAACACGTCCCCGGCCTGCAGCGACGCATTGGTCAGCGGGCGGTTGTTGCGCCGGTTTTGCTGGGCGATATCCTCAGCCGTGCTGTTGAACTTGGCGGCGATGATCTCCAGCGAGTCACCCAGCAACACCGTGTACAGGATTTTCGACCCGCGCGGCAGCCCGGTCGGGATGGGGGTGACGGTCGGTGGCTCGAAGCCGCCGCCGACCGGGATGGTGAGCACTTGTCCAACGGCCAGGATGGATGTGTCCGCCGGCAAGCCGCTGGCCGCGAGGATGGAGAAGATCGGCACCTGGAAATTGGTGGAGATGTCGAAGAGCGTATCGCCATCCTGAACGGTGTAGATGACGGGCGTAGGCGTGGGCGAGGGGCCTTCGGTGGGCGTGGGCGTGTCGGTGCCGAGGCTGGTCGGTGTGGCCGGGGCAGGCGTGAAGGTCAGCGTCGGCGTCAGCGTGACGGTCGGTGTGGGGGTGGCCGTGCGCAACAGCGCCGTGATCGGCCCCGAAGCCAGGTTGAACAGCAGCACACACATCGCCACCAGAATGAGGCCGGCCACGGCGGCCAACAGCGATTGAATCACACGCGCCCGTCGCCGGTTGATCAGCGCCTGAACCGATTTCTTCATACGGGTCTATCCTGTTCCGAAAAGCAAAACGACGGCGGCATTCTACCATGCTGGTCTCGGTCGTCGGCCAACAGGCTATGTCAACGCGGCTATGCTAAACTGAGCGCAGATGCCACAACGCCTCGTCCAGCAACAGTTTGGCGCGCACGCGCAAAACTACGTCACCAGTACCGACCACTCACAGGGCGAAAGCCTCGACCGGTTGGTTGAGCTGTTGCCCTTTCAACCCACCTGGCGGGCGTTGGATATTGCGACGGGTGGGGGCCACACCGCGCTGGCCCTGGCGCCGCACGTCGCCGAGGTCGTGGCCAGCGACATCACTGCGCCGATGCTGGCCGCCGCCGAGAAGTTCATCCAGGGACGCGGCGTCGCCAATGTGGTCTTTCGCGAGGCCGAGGCCTGCGACTTGCCGTTTGCCGAGGCCGAGTTCGATCTGGTCACCTGCCGCCTCGCAGCGCATCACTTCTCGGATTGCGCCCGCTTTGTGCGCGAGAGCGCGCGGGTCTTGCGCCCGGGCGGCTGGTTCGCCCTCATCGACAACGTCACGCCCGCCGAGGCGAAAGCCGCGCGGCACATCAACGCTTTCGAGAGGCTGCGTGACCCCTCGCACGTCTGGGAATACGCGGCGGCGGACTGGGAGGCTTTTTGCCTGGCGGCCACGCTGACGGTTCAACATCTTGAACACTATCAAAAGCCACTCGACTTCGAGCCGTGGTGCGATCGGATGAGCGTGCCGGCGGCCACGCGCCAGCAGTTGCGCGCCATGCTCTGGCACGCGCCCCAGGCGGCCAGGGCCTCGTTGAATCCGCGCTTCTCGCCCGACCGGCTCGCCGGCCCGGCCTCCTTTGAGCTGGGTGAGGTACTTCTCCTTGCCCGGCACGATGTAGCCTCGCATCCTTCCGGCTAGCAACGCACCAGGCCCCGCCCTCCGTACAAAGTCCTCCGGCCGGCGCTGACGCCAATCCTTATGGCGGGCGACAACGGCCGTCTTCACGCAAGCTTCACACAACGTTGCCGCTCCCTTTGCGGCACTCGGCCAACCGTTTTGCTATAACGTGACTAACCCAAAGCTGGTGTATCGGCGGTGTTTATGGCACATGTGGCGGCGACGGCTCTGTTGGTGAATCAACCGGAAACCCTCGCGCGGTGGTCTGACCCGGCGACCTGGGGCGGACGTTTGCCTGAGTTCGGCGAGTCGGTCGTCATCCCCGGCGGGCGGCGCGTCCTGCTCGATGTCAGCCCGCCGCCGCTCAAAAGCCTGCAGATCAACGGCGCGCTGATCTTTGATGAGACCAACCTCAACCTGTTGGCGGATTGGATTGTGGTACGCGGTGAGTTGCGGATCGGGGCGGCCAGCCACCCCCACATGCGCCGGGCCGCGATCATACTCACGGCTGAGGACCCGCACGAAAACGTGATGGGTCTGGGGACGAAGTTCCTCGCCGCGGTGGGCAAGGGCACGATCTCGCTGCACGGCGAGCAGCGCGTGAAACGCGCCAGTCTGGGCGAGGTCGCCGAGCCGGGCGCCGATCACGTCGTGGTGGATCGCTGGACGGACTGGCGACCGGGCGATCGGATTCAGATCCGGCCGGCCCGCGGGCAAAGCGGCGCCACTGAGGAACTCGTCATCATCGGTGTGGATGAGCGTGTGCTCGCGCTGGATCACCCGCTGAGCCATTCCCATCCCGGCGCGCCGCCGACCCCCACCGGCCCGTTGCTCGACAAGCGGGCCGAGGTCCATCTGCTCACCCGCAACATCATGCTGTGCGGCAGCCAGACCGCAGACCCGGAGTTCGGCGCTTGTGTACTGGTGATGCCGGGGTCGCGCCTGGTGATGGATGGGGTCGAAGGCACCCACCTCGCGCAGCGCAACCGTGCGCCGATCTTCTTTCACCCGGCGGCTAATCAGCGGGAGTCAAGCCTCAAAGATGTGAGTTTGCACGCCGGTGTAACCGCGATGGCGACACCGGCTTCGGAACTTGTGGCCGGACTGGCGTAGCCGAACAGGAGACCTGTATGCAGGCCATCAACGACACTCAATTCACCCGTCGCGACGCGCTCAAGCTGGGAGCCGTGCTGGCGACCGGGCTGGCCCTGGGAGGCGGCGCTGCCCCGGCGCTCGCGGACGACGAAGCGCCGGCGCCGGTGGCGCAGCCGGGCGTCGAGGCCCAGGTGGCGCTGCCGTCGCTGGGCATCATCGCCCTCAACCGGCTGGCCTTCGGGCAGAAGCCGGGCGACATGGCGGCGTGGAACTCGCTCGGGCCAGACGATGACACCCGCTTGACCGCCTTGGTCAATCAGCAACTGAACCCGGCGGCCATCGCGGACACCGATTGCGACAACCGGCTCGCGGCGGCGGCGGCCAATCTGCCGAGCCTGAATCAATCCCTGCCCACGCTGTGGGCCAACTACTACACTGCGTCGAACGCCGACCGCACGCGACCGGCGCGCGACGTGCGGGTCGCCACGCTGCTGCGGGCGGTGTACAGTCGTCGCCAGTTGTTCGAAGTGATGGTTGATTTCTGGCACAACCACTTCAGCATCTACGCCTGGGATTCGGCCTACGCCGGGGCGACCTGGGTGCACTACGACCGCGATGTCATCCGAGCCAATGCGCTCGGCAATTTCTACAACATGCTGGTGGCCGTCGCCCAAAGCCCCGCCATGTTGTATTACCTCGACAACTACATCAATCAGGACTCCGGCCCGAACGAAAACTGGGCCCGTGAGCTGCTCGAACTGCACACCCTCGGCGCTGATCACTACGCGGGAATTGTGGACCCGGCGACCATCCCACCCTGGTCTGGCGTGCCGCCCGTACCGGGCCTGCCGCAGGGCTTCGCCGACGATGATGTGTATCAGGCCGCATCGTGCTTCACCGGCTGGCGCGTCAACAACGGCGCAACCGGCACCGCCGCTAACAACGGCACTTTTCAATATTACGATCAATGGCACTGGCAGGCGCCCAAGGATGTGATGGGCCTTCATCTTCAATACGGACTGGGTATTCAGGATGGATATGCCGTGCTGCGGATGTTGGCCGACCACCCCGGCACGGCCCGCTACGTCTGCACCAAGTTGTGCCGCCGGCTTGTGGGTGACAACGTGCCGACCTCGCTCGTCGATACGGCTGCCACTCAGTTCTACAACCTCCGTAACGACGCGAACCAGATTCGTGAGGTCGTGCGCACGATCCTGCTGTCGGCGGAGTTCCGCAACACCTGGGGCCAGAAGATCAAGCGCCCACACGAGTGTCTGTATGCGGCACTCCGGGCCGTGCAGGCCAACATCGCCGTTGACTCGGGCGGCTTAAGCACTCTGTGGAGCAATTTCGACCAGATGGGTCAGCAGATGTTTGGCCGCCGCTCGCCCGATGGTTACCCGGATGTGCGCGATGCCTGGACCAACACCACTTCCATCCTCTATCGCTGGCGCGTGATCAACAGTTTGATGGAAGGCTCGCTCACCGGTGTCACAGCGGATGTCAACGCCATCAACATGGGCGGCGCGAACACACCCAATACCATCGCCGATTTTTGGATTGACCGGATTCTCGGCCGCCCGATGGACGACGGGGCGCATCGGGCGCAGATCGTGAAAATGATGCAGGGCTGGACGACGCCAACCCCGGCCGTGACGCCGGTGTACGCGCCCGATCAGGCCATGGCGGCAACCGATATCACCAACCGCCTGCGCCGCATGGTGGCGGTCCTGCTCATGTCGCCGGAAATGCAATGGCGCTGAACTCCGAGCATCCCCGAGCCCTGGCGCACTCGCGCGACGTCGCGAACAACATCAACTGAGACTGGAAGGATACTTCTATGGCAGTCAAAATCGGCCGGCGACAATTTCTGATGGGGTGCTCTGCGGCGATTGCGGCGATGGCCGGCTCACGCATCACCAACCTGGCCTTTGCGGCGGCGGGCGGCGCGGCGGAGGCCATCATCGTGGTCTTCCTGCGCGGGGGCTGGGATGGGCTGAACGTCGCTCCCGTCATCGCCGCCGGCAACGATCGCGCGATTTACGAGACCAAGCGCCCGACCTTGCGGGTGCCGATAAGTGGCGCTGGCGCGGCGCTCAACCTCAACGGATTCTTCGGGCTGCATCCATCGTTAGCGCCGCTGCACAATCTCTATCAGGCGCAGAAGATGGCCGTCATCCACGCCGCCGGCCTCGACTTCAACACCCGCAGCCACTTCGATGCCATGCAGTACATGGAGCTGGGGACACCGGGCAACAAGACCACCGGCTCCGGCTGGCTGTCGCGCTACCTGCAAACCCTGCAACTGAGTTCGAGCGTGCCGTTGCCGGCATTGTCGGCAGGCTCCGGTCGCGCCAATTCTTTGCTGGCGTACGGCGACGCCGTGGCCATGTCGCGCTCGACCTCGCTGGCGAGCGGCATATCGTTCAACATCGGCGGCAGCAGCACCTATCGCAATCAACAAACCGAAGCTCTGCGCCAGATGTACGGCTCGAACCTCGACTGGCTGGATCAGGCCGGGATGGAGACGATCAGCACCATCGACCTCATCACGGCCAAGGGCATCGGCGGCTATACCCCGGCCAACGGCGCGCAATATCCGGTGCAGGGTGCCGGGCCGAACCTCACCGGCTTCGCGGCCAACCTGGTCTTGATCGCGCAAATGATCAAGGCCGATGTGGGCCTGTCAGCGGCGACGATTGACCTCGGTGGATGGGACACGCACGAGAACCAGGGTGATGTCGCCTCCAACAGTTACATGTCAACCCTGCTGAATGAGCTGGCGCGCGGCTTGCTGGCGCTGTACACCGACCTGAACGGTTGTGGTGCGAACGACTACATGTCGCGGACGACGATTGTGGTGATGAGCGAGTTCGGCCGGCGCCTGCAGGAGAACAACAATCGCGGCACCGACCACGGGCATGGCAACGTCATGCTCGTGCTGGGCGGCCCGGTGAAAGGTGGGCAGGTGTATGGCGCCTGGCCCGGCCTGGCGACCGGCCAGCTCTATCAAAATGCCGATTTGTACATCACCACCGACTATCGCCGGGTGTTGAGCGAGATCCTGAGCCGGCGGCTGGGCCGCACGCCCGCACACCTGGCGACGATCTTCCCGAACTACAGCCAAGAGGCGCCGCTCAATTTCATGATCGACAACGGCGGCGGCACAGCCATTCCGCCGGGTTTGAACAACAAGGTCTATTTGCCGCTGCTTGGGCGTGGCGCCGCCCAATGTCCGTAGGGTCGTCGGCGCTCCGCCAAATTACGGAGGCGACACGGCGTAATCTCGCATTCGCTGTCGCGATGCCGAATTCCATGACGGGGACGCACGCGGCGGCGGCGTGCTATTGCGCCTGGCTGCGGCCCGATTTCACTCAAGTTTCACCCATCCTTGTCACAACCTTTGCTGCGCGGCGAGGGTGGTTCTGATACAACCAATGCCAGACCGAGGTGACGACCCGGCCAGGAACGAGCAAGCACCGTTACGAGGTGGCGTGTGACCCAGCTTTCAATCTCCTCCCCCGAGACCGGCATCTCCCGCCGGCAGGCGCTGAAGATCGCAGCCGGACTGGCCGCGGCCGGTGCCGCCACGGCCACCGGCGGCTTGCCGCAGGCCTTCATCGCGCAGACCGTGCAGGCTCAGGAGAATGTCAACCTCGATTCGCCGGCAGGGCTGCCGGCCGCGCCTCCGTTGTGGGTGATCGCGCTCTCGCGGATGGCGTACGGCATCCGCCCGGGGGCGTTCGATTACGGCACGACCTTCGGCCAATTCGGCGGCGACGAAAACGCGCGTTTCCAGGCCTTCGTGGATTGGCAACTCAATTATCCCGCCATCCCCGACCCCGAATGCGATAACCGCCTCAACCAGATGAACCTGCCCTCGCGCGGCAAATCGCTGACGCAGTTGTGGAACGATTACTACAACGGGCCGAACAGCGACCCCACGCGGCCGGTGGAAGACGTCCGCGCCGCGACGGTGACGCGCGCCGTGTACAGCCGGCGCCAGTTGTTCGAGATGATGACGGAGTTCTGGCACAACCACTTCAGCATCTATGCGTGGGATTACGCCTACGCCGGCGCAACGTGGGAGCACTATGACCGCGACGTGATCCGCCGCTACGCCCTCGGGAACTTCCGTCAGATGCTGGGGCAGGTGGCCATCCATCCCGCGATGCTGTTCTACCTCGACAACTACATCAATCAGGTCGCCGGCTTCAACGAGAACTGGGCCCGCGAGCTGTGTGAGCTGCACACGTTGGGCGTTGACAACTATGCCGGTGTGCTCAACCCCATCACCCAACCGGTGCCCAAAATCCCCTTTCCGGGAGGCGGCAACTTCCCGGCGGGCATCGAGGTGGCGTCGAAGTATGTGGATAACGACGTCTACGAAATCGCGCGCTGCTTCACGGGCTGGCGGGTGGAGGATGGCAACTGGCCGGTTCAGGCCGACACCGGCAACTTCCTCTACTACGAACCCTGGCATGACAAAGCCAACAAGTTCGTGCTGGGGCGTTACTTCGATGCCGCCCAGGCCAATACGCCACTGCGCGACGGCCTGGATGCATTGGACCTGCTCGCCTACCACCCCGGCACAGCCAAGTTTATTGTCCGTAAACTCATCCGCCGTTTCATCACCGATACGCTCCCGCCGTTTGCCGAGGACTACGACGCCGGCAACCCGGCACGCAACAGCCCGCTGCATAAGCTTATCTACGATACGGCGAACCTCTTTGTGCAGCAGCGCTTCGCCGCCGATCAAATCGCCCAGGTGATGCGCCTCATCCTGCTTTCCGATGTGTTCAAGACCACGTGGGCGCAGAAGATCAAACGCCCGTTTGAATCCGCGATGAGCATGTTGCGGGCCGTCAACGCCGATGTGCGGCCGGACTACGATGCGTTCTGGTGGAACTATGACGATCTGGGCCAGCCGATGTTTGGCTGGCGACCGCCCAACGGCTTCCCGGATGTCAAGACGGAATGGACGAGCACCTCGATGATGCTGGGCCGGTGGCAGTTTGCCAATTCTGCGCTCGAGGGCTGGATCAATCAATGGGTCAACAACACTGAAGTGCCGGTGGTCAGCGTCAACGTCGTCAACCAGAATTCCTGGAACACGGCGACGACGATCGTGGACAACTGGGCGCTGCGGGTGCTGGGCCGGGCGTTGGCGTCGAACACCAATCGTGATGAGTTGATCCGCTTCATGCGCGGCCAGTACAGCGCGACCCAGGTTCTGCCCGGGACGCACATCGCCGACCGGTTGCCACGGATGGTGGAACTGTTGCTCATGTCGCCCGACTTCCAGTGGCGCTAACGCCAAAGCGAGCCAAGCATGCCAAGAAAAATCTCACGGCGCAATTTTCTGATGGGGTGTTCGGCGGCCATCGCGGCCATGGCCGGTTCGCGCATCACCAATCTGGCCTTCGCCGAGCCGGGCGCGGCCGGGCAGTTCAACGAGGAAGTCATCATCGTCGTCTTCCTGCGGGGCGGCTGGGATGCGCTCAACGTGGTGGCGCCTATCGGCGGAACGGATCGCGGGCATTATCAGAACGCGCGCCTCAACCTCAAATTGCCCGTCAGCGGGCAGGGCGCCGCCCTCAACCTCGGGTCGCTCAACGGGCCAAACGGCCAAACGGGTTTCGGCCTCCACCCGGCGATGGCCCCGCTGCACAACCTCTATCAGGCGCAGAAGCTCGCCATCGTGCATGCCGCCGGGCTGACCTCCGACACGCGCAGCCACTTCGACGCCATGCAGTTCATGGAGTTGGGCACGCCCAATCAGAAGAACACCGCTACCGGCTGGCTCACCCGGCATCTGCAAACGTCGCCTTCCATTTCGCCCAACGTCCTGTTCCCGGCGCTCTCCACCGGCGGGTCGCAGGCCATGTCACTGCTCGGCACTCACGATGCCGTAGCCATGAGCGACCCGGGCGGTTTCCGGTTGCGCGGCCACTGGGATTACGAGGACGATCAACGCGGCATCCTGCGCACGTTCTATAACGGCGATACGATCCTCGAACGGGCCGGCACGACGACGCTGGATACGATTGATACCATCGAGAGCCTCAACCCGGATCAATACACGCCGGCCAACGGCGCGCAATATCCGGGCGGCTCCTTTGGCGACAACCTGCAAGCCATCGCGCAATTGATCAAACTGAACGTCGGGCTGCGCGCCGCCACGGTGGATTTGGGCGGCTGGGACACGCACGAGTATCAGGGCGATGGCTCGGGTGGCTACCTCAACGGGCGCTTGAATGAGTTGGCCAGCGGGCTGGCCGCTCTGTACACCGACCTCGACAGCGGTTGCCCCAACTACAATTCGCGCACGACGATGGTGGTGATGAGCGAATTTGGCCGCCGGTTGCTGGAAAACGCCAATCACGGCACCGATCATGGCCACGGCAACTGCATGTTCGTGCTCGGCGGCAACGTGAAGGGCGGCCGCTTGTACGGCGCGTGGCCGGGGCTGGCCAGCCAGCAGCTCTATGATGGGCACGATCTGGCCATCCTCACCGACTACCGGCGTGTGCTCAGCGAGATCATCACCCGGCGTCTCAACAACGGAGGCAATCTGGCGACGATCTTCCCCAACTACACTTATCCCGGCCCGCTGGACCTGGTGGCAGGCAACGATGTGGTTGCACCGCCTCCGGCCCCCGGGCCGTATCGAACTTACTTGCCGATGGTCGGGCGCGCCTCGACGGTGGTGTGCCCGTAACTCCCTTGTGAGCGGAACGGCTGCTCGTCCCAACATCTCAATCCCTCCCCCCTCCCAACCTCCCTGTTTGCGGTCATGGGTCGGGCCAGCCGATAACCGCGGGGCGGGGTGCACCGTGCAGACTGCTGCGCCGCGCACCCCGCCTCCCTTTTCCTTATCCTGGATTCGCTCGCGCTGAACGGTGACCGCTCCCCGCCAGCGGAGCCTCGGAGGCCTGGATGAACCTGCGACGCGTTCGCGGACAGTGGTGGGCATTGAGTTGCCTCGCGACGCTCATCGTCACGCCGGACACACGATGATCCCGGTTCCGGGCCGGGCCGTAAGCTCATGGGCGGGACCATGCCGCCAGCCGAAAGACGCCGTCACCTCACCGGACCCTGCCAGTAGTTCCAATAACGATCAATGCCGCGCGTCATCACGAGGACTTCGTCGCGTGGGCCGGTGAAGTAGCAGCGCGCCGCCGGGCCGCCGGCCGTGTTGCACTGCAACAGCGCCGAGTAGCCGACCTCGGGCGCGGTGGCCCAACCCAGCCGCTCGCGCACCCACTCGTAGCCCGGAACCAACCCGCGCCAGAACTTGCCGAAGCCCAGCACCGGTTGATACATCCCCTGCGGCGGCACGATGTTCGGGTCAGCCTGCGGCAGCGGCGTGTCCGAGCCATCGCTGGCTTCGTACACCGGTCTGAGTAACGAACCGTCATCGTGCAGGATGAAGGTACGCCCGCCCTCCTGAAACCACACCATCACGCCCCGCTCGAAGCGCTGCAGGACCGCCCACGTGGTGAGCGCCTGGCCCGCGCACTCGGCGACCGAGTTATTGAAGAACCATGCGATGCGCTCGGGGCAGTTCGGCGAGGGGTCGGGCGTGCTCAGCCGCGCCGGCAAGCCTTCGATGAACGAGGTTGGAGTGGGCGGGGAGAGCGGCACAGCGGTGACGACGGGCGGCGGCAGCAGCGTCGGCGTGGGCGTCGCGGCGTTTATCCCGCAACCCACCAGGGCAAAGGCTAACAGAGCGACGAGTGTCTTGGGGAGCATGCCAAACCTCCTGAGCGTGAACGCGGCTATGGCGCCGGGCGCGGCGGATTGGTCGCCTCGGCCCCCGCATCCCACCACTTGGAGAGATGCGCGTGCGGGCGGCGCGGCTGGTCGGCGTAATGCGAGATGTCGTTGAACAACATCAGCCGCGCGCGCACCGGGTCTTTGAAGTCGAGGATGTTGAGGCAGGCCGGGGCCTGATCGAGCCGGTCGCGGTAGCCGCGCGCATCGAAGCCGAGCAGGCTGCTGATGAGCAGGCGCAGCGTGGCCTTGTGCGAAACCACGAGCACGTTCTGCCCATCGTGCGCCGTCACTATCGCGCGGATGACGGGCAGCGCGCGGGCCAGCACCTGCACGCCGCTTTCGCCGCCCTCCGGCGCAAAGGTGAACGGGTCCATCTCCCAACCCGAATACTCGTCGGGATACCGGGCCTCGACTTCCTTGCGGGTCAACCCCTCCCAGCGTCCGTGGCTGATCTCGCGCAAGCCGTCGCGCGCTATCGGCGCGTGATAGTGGGGCGCCGCCAGGATACGGGCCGTGTCCATCGTCCGGCTGAGCGGGCTGGCGTACACCGCCGCGATCTGGTCATCGGCGAGCCGCGTGGCCAGATGCTCCACCTGTGCCCGGCCCTCCGCCGAGAGGTCAACGCCCACCTGCCCGGAGAAGCGATCCTCCGCCGTCAATTGCGTCGCGCCGTGCCGGACGAGGTAAAGGCGAGTGGTCATAGCTGCCTCCGCGATTGATGGTCGTTGAGCGGCTGAGGCGGTGGGCGGGTGTCGCTCACGCCGTCACCTGTTAGGCTACTGCCCGAACATCTCGAGCAGCACCGGGTTGATCTGCTCCCACACCGGCGACAGCACCGACGCGCCGCTGGCGGTTTGGAAGGGCTGGGTCATCGTGGCGTCAATCACCCGTTGATCGAGGCCGCCCGCGCCGACGCGCAGCACAAAGGGCGTGATACGGATCAGATCGCTGAGGGTAATGTCGGTGGCGACGGACTCCTGCAGGGCGGCGAGCAACGCCGGGAGACGGAGCCAGGCGCCGGGCTGGGTCAGGCGCACCGCAAATGCCCTGATGACGGCCGCCTGACGTTCGGCGCGCTGAAAGTCGCTGCTGCCGTGCCGGATGCGGGCGTACTGCAACGCGCGCTCGCCCGAGAGCCACTGTCGCCCGGCCGCGAACTCCACCGTCTGATATCCAAAGTCCTCGGTCGGGTAGGCGTCGTCAACAATCGGGTTGGGGATGTCGAGCTCGAGGCCGCCAACCGCGTTGACGATCCGCACAAAGCCGTTGAAGTCAATACGCACGAAGCGGTGGACATCGACGCCGAAGGTGTCGCGCACGGTTTGCACCGCCGCCGCCGGCCCGGTTCCCTCGAGGCCGGCCTCCCCGAAAAAGTGCGCGGTGTTGATGCGCCCCTCCTGACCGTTCGGCAGCGTCACCCACAAATCGCGCGGGATGGAGAGCAGGCCGATCTTGCCCTCGGAAACGTTGAGGGTGGCCAGGATCATGGTGTCGGTGCGGCTGACGTAGGTTTCGCCCGGCCGCCGATCCACACCGAGCAGCAGGATATTGGTGCGCGGCAACGGTGGGAAGAGGATGAGCCAGGCCAGGCTGACGGCGCCGACGATGATGGCCGCGCCGATGAAGCCGGTGTTGAACCCGCGCCGGAAGCCGGTGTACGAACTCCGTTCGGGTGGGCCGAACCGCTCGCGGATCTGGCGCTCCATGGCGCGTTCGAGCAGGGACTTTCTGCGAAACATGGGTCGAATGCTATCACACCTCATCTTTCCGCCACGAAGAGTCTTGTGCGGAGACGCCCTTTTGCCAAATTGTGTTTCGCCGTGTGGGCCTCAGCCCGGCAGGCCTCAGGGCGCCTGTCAGGCTGGGGGCACTGGCGTCGCCATGCGACGCCGGGCCGAAGTCGCGGCAAAAAAAAGCACGCAGGCTGCACCCTGCGTCGGCCCGGGCCGACTTCTTGTTGTTCGGAGGCGCGATTTCAATCGCCAGCCCCCGCCGCGAAATGCACCCGGCCTCAGTGGGCACGCAAAGGTTGTCAGCCGCTCGTTCGACTGCGCGGGCGAAAGCGGCCCGCTCCGCTCAGGATGCGGCTGTCACTGGCAACTCGTGCATACCCGGCCTCAACCGTGCTTGACGCACCCTCTCCCCGCAGGATAAAATCCCGCGCCTATGTTCAGCAGTCTCACCCAACGGTTGCAGACCGTTTTCGACAACCTCGCGCGGCGCGGCAAGCTCAGTGAAGCCGATGTGGACGCCGGTCTGCGCGAAGTGCGCCTGGCCCTGCTCGAAGCCGACGTGCACTTCAGCACGGTCAAGGGCTTCCTCGACCGGGTGCGCGCGCGGGCCATCGGCGCGGAGGTGTCGAAGGCCCTCAACCCCGCGCAACAGGTTATCAAGATCGTCAACGAGGAGCTGACGGCGACGCTCGGCGAGCCGGGCAAGCTCAACCTGCGCGGGCCGCAGCCGCGCGTCATCATGCTCGTCGGATTGCAGGGCGCGGGCAAGACGACGATGGCGGCCAAGCTGGCGCGCCGGTTGCGCGGGCAGGGCGAGCGCGTGCTGCTCGTCGCCGCCGACCCGTATCGCCCCGCGGCTGTGACGCAGCTCGAAACGCTTGGCAAGCAGGTGGATGTGGAAGTCTTCACCGGCACCAAGCGCCCGTCCGAGTTGTGCGCCGACGCGGTGCGGGCTGCCGAGCGCCAAGGCAAAACGGTGACGATCCTCGACACGGCCGGCCGCTCACAGCTCGACGCCATGATGATGAGCGAGATCCTCGCGGTGAAGCAGGCGACCAACCCGGTTGAGGTTTTGCTGGTGGCCGATGCGATGACGGGCCAGGAGTCGGTGCGCATCGCGGAGGCTTTTCACAAACAGCTCTCCCTCACCGGCCTGATCCTCACCAAGATGGACGGTGACGCGCGCGGCGGTGCGGCCATCTCGATGCGGTCGGTCACCGGCGTGCCGATCAAGTTCCTCGGCGTCGGCGAGAAGACCGAAGCCATCGAGCTGTTCGACCCGGGCCGGGTGGCCGGGCGCATCCTCGGCATGGGCGACATGCTCGGCCTGATCGAGAAGGCCGAGGCGATGGACAAGGACAAGGCGCAGGAGGCGGCCGAGCGGCTGGTCACCGGCGACTTCACGCTTGAGGATTTCGTGACGCAATTGCGCGAGATGCGTAAAATGGGGCCGGTCGGTCAACTGCTTGGCATGTTGCCCGGCGTCGGCTCGCGGGTGCAGGTGGATGAGCAGGCGCTCGAACAGCAGCTCAGGCGCACCGAGGCCATCATCAACAGCATGACGCCGCGCGAACGCCGCCGACCTGATATACTCAACGGCAGCCGCAAACGGCGCATCGCCGCCGGCTCCGGCGCGCAGGTGTACGACGTCAACCAACTGCTCAAGCAGTTCAAAGACATGCAGAAGATGATGAAGCAGTTGGGCAACAAACGCGGTTTCAGCCTGCCGCGCTTCAGATAGGTTGCTCTGGCAAAGCACGCGAAGGTCACCGAGCTCTGGAGGCTCCTGGCGGTCTTTGCGAGCCTGGCGAGAGTTTACGAGGCTTCGGCCCCCGTGGCCGCCGGTGTGAAAGGACTCCCTTCAAGTCCCCTCATCACGCTGGTGAACACGGCTGGCCGGGCATGATCGACTAACTACACGGGCGGGGGATTTCCCGCCCCATTGGGCAGCCACACGAGCTGCCCCAACGGAGAACGCACACAGATGGTTCGCATTCGTTTACGCAAGGTCGGCTCCAAGGCGCAGATCAGCTTCCGCATCGTGGCCGCCGACCGCGAGCACCCGCGCGACGGGCGCTTCATCGAAGAACTCGGTCACTACAACCCGCGCACCCATCCCTCCACCATCGTGGTGGATGAGGCCCGCGCCTATCACTGGCTCAGGAACGGCGCGCAGCCGAGCGCGAGCGTGGCCCAGTTGTTCAAGCAATCCGGCACGCTCGACCGTTACACCCGCTACCAGGCCGGCGAGGCGCTGGAGACTCTGGTGGCCGAGGCCTCGGCGGCGGCGAGCAGCCGCAACGCCAACCGCAGCACCACCGCGGCCGCCGCCCCCCGCGCCGACAAGCCCAAAAAGCCGAAGAAGGTGAAGAAGGAATAACCAATCACTGATAACCCGTTATTCGTTATTGGTGATTCGTGACATCCATGAAAGAACTGGTCGAGTACCTCGCCAAAGCGCTGGTGGATGCCCCGGAGCAAGTGCACGTCACCGAGGTCGTCACCGGGCCGGATGTGCTGCTCGAACTGAGGGTGGCGCAGCCGGATATGGGTCGCATCATCGGCAAGAACGGCAAAGTCATCAACGCCATGCGCGCGCTCGTGCAGGCTTGCGGCGTGCGCGAGGCTAAACGCGCTCAGCTCGAATTGGTCGAGGACGATTAGCCTTCGCTACGACCACTGCGCCACGCATTACACGAACGGCACGAAGGGCAGTTTCCATTTCGTGAAATTCGCGTAATTCGTGGCCTGTTTTTTTGTATGGATTACATGACGATTGGCCGCATCCTCCGCCCGCATGGCGTGCGCGGGGAAATGGTGCTCGACGCCGAGCCGCGGCTGGCCGAGCTACTCGACGATGTGGAAACGGTCTACCTTGGCGAGGAGGCCGTCGCCCACGAACTGCTCGACGCGCACTGGCACCGCGGCCGGCTCCTCATCCGCCTGGCCGGCTGCGATGATCGCGACCTCGCCGAGCAGCACCGCGGCCGTGAATTGCGCATCGAGCAGGTTGCCGCCCCCACACTGCCAGCCGGCACGTACTACTGGACACAAATCCTCGGCTTGCGCGTGGTCACCGACCTCGGCGAGCCGCTGGGCACCGTCACCGACATCCTCGAAACGGGCGCGAACGATGTGTACGTCATCACCGATGGGGCCGGCAAGGAACTCCTCATCCCCGCCGCACCCGGCGTGGTGCAACGCGTTGACCTCGACGCGCAGACGATGACGGTGCATTTGTTGGAGGGGCTACGCTGAAAGCGCAAAACGTGATTCGTTGACGGTCAGCGGCTCAACCGTTGGCCGAACGGCCGACAGGACCGGCCCTCACGTTTCACGCCACACGTTTCACGATTGCGGCCCCGTTTGACACCCTCCAAACCCCTGTGCTATTCTGCCGCCCTTGTCGGCCCGGCGTTGAGGGTGGCATGAGCGATTTGCGTTATTGGCTCGGTTTCAATCTGGTGCACGGCATCGGCCCGGCCAGGGTGCGGCGGCTGCTCGAACACTTTGGCGATCTGGCCTCGGCGTGGGAGGCTCGCGCCGAGGAATTGCTGACCGCCGGGTTGGACCGCAAATCAGTCGAGGGTGTACAGACCGCGCGCCGGACGGTGAACCTTGACATCGTGTTGCAACGCGCCGAGAAGAGCGGGGCCCGGGTGCTGACGTGGGAGTCCCCCGACTACCCCCGCAACCTGCGCAACATCGCCGCGCCGCCGCCGGTGCTGTTTGTGAAGGGATCGTTGACCGAGGGCGATGAGTGGGCGGTGGCGATGGTGGGGACTCGCCGCGCGACGGCGTACGGCAGAGAAGTGGCGCGCGAACTCGCCGCCGGCCTGGCCGCGAACGGAGTCACGGTCGTCAGCGGGCTGGCGCGCGGGATTGATGCGGTCGCCCACCGCGCTGCCATCGAAGCCGGAGGCCGGACCCTCGCCGTGCTCGGCTGCGGGGTGGATACAGTCTATCCGCCGGAGCACCGCGAGTTGGGTGAAGCCATCACTCAGCACGGCGCGCTGGTGAGTGACTACGCCATCGGCACGCCGCCCGAAGCCGCCAACTTCCCGCCACGCAACCGCCTCATCAGCGGGCTGAGCAAGGGCGTGGTGGTCGTGGAGGGCGCGGAGGATAGCGGCGCGCTCATCACCACCGATTACGCCGCCGAGCAGGGCCGCGAGGTCTTCGCCGTGCCCGGCAACATCAACGCGCGGTCGAGCCGCGGGCCGAACAAACTCATCCAGCAGGGCGCGACGATGGTGCTGGGGGTGAACGATATTTTGGAGGAGTTGAATCTCACGCTCGTCACCGAGCGCAAAGAAGCGCGCGCCGCACTGCCCGCCGATGCCACCGAGCAGCGCGTGCTCGAAAACCTCACCACCGGCCCGCTGCACATTGATGACCTCGCTGTGCAGTTGGAACTGCCCATCGCCCAGCTCTCGGGCACGCTGGCGTTGATGGAACTCAAGGGCATGGTGCGGCAGATTGGCGGGATGACGTACGTGATGGCGAAAGACGAACGGGCGGCGTACCGTGTTGACTGAAGTTCCGAAATGACTGGCAAGGGAGCCAGGGTGCGGGGGAGAGAGCGCGGGCGAGTCTCTCCCCATCGCCCCAGCACCTCTGCTCCCCTACGTTTGAAATGGATAACTATTACGCCGTCATAATGGCCGGCGGCGGCGGCACACGCTTGTGGCCGCTCTCCCGGCAGAAGACACCCAAGCAGAGCATCAAGCTGCTCGGCTCCGGCAGCGCCGCGCGCACGCTGTATCAGATCGCGGTGGATCGGTTGCAGCCGCTCTTCCCGCCGGAAAGGATTCTGGTGGTGACGAGCGCGGCCTACGTCCCGAGTTTGCAGGAGCAGCGGCCTGCCATCCCGCCGGGCAACTTCATCCTCGAGCCGGAGCCGCGCGGCACCGCGCCCGCCCTCGGGCTGGCGGCGCTGGCCGTGCGCGCGCGTGACCCGCACGGGCTGATGGCCTGTCTCACAGCCGATCACTTCATTCGCAACGAAGACCATTTTCGCCGGTTGCTCGCCGCCGCCGCCGAGGTGGCCGGGCAGGATGGCCTCGTCACCCTCGGCATCGAGCCGACGTTTCCTGCGACCGGCATGGGCTACATCCAACGGGGCAACGCCCTCGGAGAGTTCGGCGGCTTCCGCGTGTATCGCGTGCGCCGCTTCAAAGAGAAGCCCGGGCTGCGCGACGCACAGGCCATGCTCGCCGACGGTCTGCACTCGTGGAACTCGGGCATGTTCATCTGGAAAGCCGGGCGGCTGCTGGCCGAGTTCGCCCGGCAGATGCCGGATTTACACAGCCAATTGCAACACATCGAGCGTGAGCCGGCGGCGCTTGGCGCGGTTTGGGCGCATGTGCCCAACGTGACGATTGATTACGGCATCATGGAGGGCGCTGAAGATGTGGCCGTCATCGCCGCCGGTGACCTGGGTTGGGATGATGTGGGCAGTTGGGAGGCCGTGCTCGACGTGCTGCCGCACGATGAGGCCGGCAACGTAGTGGTGGGCACCGAACTGTTGGGACTTGACACGCGGGGTACGCTCGTCCACGCTGCGCAATCCCAGCGCAAGCTCGTGGCGATGATCGGTGTGAAGGATTTGGTGGTGGTGGATACGGGCGACGTGCTGTTCATCTGCCCGCGCGAGAAGTCGCAGGAGGTGCGGTCCATCGTGGCCGCGCTCAAGGGGCGGGCGGATGGGAAGGACTACCTGTGACCAGTGAGCGGTCAACAGTTTACGGTTGACCGTTCACCGTTCACTGTACAACTGGGTTGAGATGGAAGCATACTGCGTCAAGTGCAAAACAAAACGAGAGATGGGCGAGCCGCAGGCCACGTTCACGGCCGGCGGCACGCCGGCGACGAAGGGCAAGTGCCCCGTCTGCGGCACAACGCTGTTTCGCATGGGCGAGACCGAGGCGCATGCCGGTTTGCCGCGCCCGGAAAAGGTTGCGCGCAAATCGAACGGCAAAAGGAACGGCAATGGCAACGGGCCCCGTTCCGGCAAACTGGTGATCGTGGAGTCGCCGGCGAAGGCCAGGACCGTGGGCCGCTTCCTCGGCAAGGGCTACACCGTGCGCGCCTCGGTCGGCCACATCCGCGACCTGCTCAAGTCCACGCTCTCGGTGGATATCGCCAACGACTTCGAGCCGACGTACCGCGTGCCAAACGAGAAGAAGGCGGTGGTGAAGGAGCTGAAGGCCGAGGCCGCGCGCGCGGAGGAGATCTTCCTCGCCACCGACCCCGATCGCGAAGGCGAGGCGATCTCGTGGCACTTGCTCGAGGCCGCCGAGATTGACCCGGCCCGCGCCAGGCGCGTGGTCTTTCACGAGATCACCCGGCCCGCCATCGAAGAGGCTTTTGGGCACCCGCGCGAGATCGCGATGGATTTGGTCAACGCGCAACAGGCCCGCCGCATCCTTGACCGGCTGGTGGGCTATCCCCTCAGCCAGTTGTTGTGGAAGAAGGTGCGCGGGCGTCTCTCGGCGGGCCGCGTGCAGTCGGTGGCAGTGCGCCTCATCGTCGATCGCGAACGCGAAATCGAGGCCTTCATCCCCAAAGAGTATTGGAGCATTGACGCCGAACTCACGAAGTCGGAGCGCAACGGCAAACCCTTCCGCGCCCGGCTGGTGAAGGTGGGCGATAAAGATGTCGGCGCGGGCGAAGACTGCCTGCTGAAGCACGAAACCCAGGTCAAGGAACTGCTGACCGACCTGGAGCCGGCGCGCTACTGGGTGAGCAAGGTCAAGACCGGCGAGCGCCGCCGCAATCCCTCCGCGCCCTTCACGACCAGCACGCTGCAACAGGAGGCCTCGCGCCGCCTCGGCTTCACCGCGCGCCGCACGATGGCGACGGCGCAACAATTGTATGAGGGCATCGAGTTGGGCGAGGGGCAGGCCGTCGGCCTGATCACCTACATGCGTACCGATAGCACCAACGTCAGCGAGGTGGCACAGAAGGAGGCGCGCGATTTCGTGATCGGGCGCTACGGCAAGGACTATCTGCCGCCCGAGCCGCCGCAATACAAGACGCGCTCAAAGGGCGCGCAGGAGGCGCACGAGACCATCCGCCCGACGCAGGTGAGTCGCGAGCCGAAAGCGATCGCCGAGTTCCTGACCAGGGATCAGCAGAAGCTCTACAACCTCATCTGGCAGCGCTTCCTCGCCAGCCAGATGACGGCGGCCATCTACGACACGATCTCGGTTGAGATCAGCGCGCAACACACCGGCACATACCTTTTTCGTGTCTCCGGCTCGACGGTCAAGTTCCCCGGCTTCCTCGTGGTGTACGAGGAGACGAGGGATGAGGACGCGGTGCCCGAAGAAGAGGCCGAGGCCAGGAACGTGCCGCTGCTCAGCGTGGATGAGGTGCTGGCGCTCGTGCGGCTGTGGCCGGAGCAACACTTCACCCAGCCCCCACCGCGCTACACGGAAGCGACGTTGGTGAAGGCGCTCGAGGAGGACGGCATCGGTCGCCCGAGCACGTACGCGCCCATCATCAGCACGATCCAGAATCGCGGCTACGTGCTCAAAGAAGACAAACGGCTGATGCCGACGGAGATCGGCTTCACGGTGAATGACCTGCTCGTGCAGTGGTTCCCCGAGATCGTGGATGTGAAATTCACAGCGATGATGGAGGAGGAACTGGACGAGGTGGCCGAGGGCCAGCGCGAGTGGCATCACATGATGCACGACTTCTGGCACGAGTTCGCCCCGCAGCTCGACGCCGCCGAGTCGGAGATGCCCAACGTCAGGACCGGGCCGGAGTATGTGGGCCGCGACTGCCCGAAGTGCGGCAAACCGCTGATCTTCCGTTACAGCCGCTTCGGCAAGTTCGTCGGCTGCTCGGGCTTCCCCGAGTGCCGCCACATCGAGCCGTGGTTCGAGAGCATCGGCGTGAAGTGCCCGAAGGACGGCGGCGAGCTGGTGGAGCGCAAGACGAAGAAGGGCCGCGTCTTTTACGGCTGCGCGAACTATCCGGCCTGCGACTTCACCTCATGGAAGCGGCCACTGCCTCAGCCGTGTCCCGACTGCGGCGGGCTGCTCGTCGTCGCCAACAGGAACTTCGCGCAGTGCACGCAGTGCGAGCACCAGTTTGAGTTGAGTGCGTTGCACGGCGATGGCGCGGCGGTGCGGGCGGAGTGAGTGGGAAGCTGATGACGGCGGTTTGATGTGAATGACAACGGGCCACGCGCTATGCGTAGTCTGTTTTGACCAGGGAGGCGAGCCGGGCGGTGGGGTTTTTGTTTGTCGGCTCGCCCTCACCCCACACCCCTAATCCCTTTCCCGCTGGGAGAGGGGGATGCGCAAACCCCTCACCCCGTAAACCGATAGCCCCGCCCCGGCACGGTGTGGATGTGGCGCGGGTTGGCCGGGTCCGGCTCGATCTTCTCGCGCAGGCGGCGGATGAGTTGCGCCAGGCTGTCGTCGCGCACCCCCTGCGCGAACACTTTGTCCTCCGCCCACACCGCGCGGATGATGGCGTCCTTCTCGCAGACCGCGTTGGGATGGGCGAGGAAGTATTGCAGGAGTGTGTTTTCCTTCGCCGTCAGCCTGCTCGTGTCGAATTGCGGCGTGACGACGTTCGCGCCGGGCCGGGCCGCCATGAGCAGCGGCAGGTTCGCCAGCCCGCACTTCTGCAACTCATCTTCGGTCGGCGCGTCGGCCCAGAACTCGTCGAGGCGGGCGCGGACCGCCGGATGAGCCGTCATCGCCTCGGCGGTGAGCGCACAACCGGCCGCATGCGCCTCGCACGCCGCGCGCAGGAACGAGGGGTAACCGCGTGTCAGCTCGATCAACTTCCGCGCCGTCCTCTCCTCCCAACTCAACCCCTTGCGGGCTGTGTAGCGGTTCACCGTCCAGCGTGCATCGCTGTCACTCAACGGCCCGAGCCACAGGGTGTTGCCAAAGAATAGTTCGGCCAGCTCGTTGCGCGCGTCGAGCGGGCGGCGCGCGGCGATGACGAAGGTCAGCCGGTACTTGTGCGCATCGCGCAGCGAACGCAGCGGGCCGAACAGCGCGGCTTCGCCGGCGACGGCATCGAAGCGGTCGAAGGCCAGCGTCAGCGAACTCTCGGGCGCGCGCAAACGTCCTTCGAGGACAGCCTCCAGCGCGGCAAACGGCTCCCGCCCGGCCTCACTTTCGCCGAGCGCCCGCAGCGTCAATTCGAACAATCCCGCCGCCGATGGCGCCGCCAACCGATTGGCATCGACCATCACCACCGGCGGCTCGGCGCGCACTTCGACAAAACGCCGCAACACGTTGCTTTTTCCCGCGCCGCTCAGCCCGATGACGGCCGCGCACTCGCCGGCGCGGGTGGCGCGAACGAGCTGCTCGATTTCACGCGCGCGATAGTCGGCGGGGTAGGCGTTGGGGTCAGGCATCGGTTGCCCCACACCCGGCCCCTCTCCCAACCACCGAATGCGGGCGGTCGGGAGAGGAGTGCCACCAAGATTGAACTCGCGCGTGTCTACGAGTTCCCCCTCCCTGGCGACGGAGGAGCCGGGGAGGGGGACAGGGGGTGAGGTGTTCGGGATTATACTATTCGCAATGTCACGCCCTGGCCGCATCGCACTCCTCATCGCCGGGCTGGCGCTGGTCACGCTGGCGTGCTTCGCGTTGCTGTATGCGTCCATGCCCTTGCCGCGCGAGAGCGAGACTGTCCGCCCCGCACCGACATTGTTCGCGCCGCCATGATCCGCCGTTTGTTGCGCCTTGTCGTTCCGCTCATCATCGCCGCGCTGTGGCTGGCCGCGTGTGCGCCCGCTGCAACGCAAGGCCCCGCGCCCACTCAACCGGCTGCCGCCGAAGCGACTCGGCCCCCCGCGCCGACGCCGGCGCCGGCGGCAACGGAAGCACCGACCGTGGAAACACAAGTCGTCCAGGCGACCGCCGCACCCACCACGGCCGCTCAACCGACAACGGTTTCTCCCACACCGGCGGCCATCGTCGAAGCGCGGGTGGTCGAAGTGGAATGGCCGACGCGCGTGCGCCTCGGCGATTCCGATGGCGTGCGCGTCACGCTGGCGCCGTACGCGGCGGGCTACGTCGTCACCACCGAGATCGAGGGCAACACCACGCTGACGCAGACGGTCAACGTCGCGCGGCCCGCCGGCTACGAGTTGTTTGGGATGGCGCGGCTCGAGGGCGTGGGCTTCGACATCGCCCCGAACATCGAACAGGCCAACCCGCTGCCCGCCGGGGAAAGCGTCACCTGGCGCTGGACGCTGACGCCGCGCGCGCCCGGCCAGCATCGCCTCACCCTCAATCTGCTCCTCCAATGGCGCGGGCCACAACCGCGTGAAGCGCAGTTATATTCGCGCACGCTCACCGTCGAGGTGATGTCGTTCCTCGGGCTGAGCACGCGCATGACGATGTGGCTGGGGGTGCTGGGGATGATGCTGGGCGGAGGGATGAGCGTGGCGGCGTTGACGTACCGGGTGCGCGGCGGTCTCGCTCGCGCGCCCCAGCCCCGGCCTAACCGCTCCCTCACGCTGGAGCCGCCGCCCGGGCTCACATTCTCCGCGAACGAACGCGCGTTGTTGCAAACGCTCTTCCGCCGCTATGGCCGCCTCGTCATCGAAACCGAATTCCGTTCGGGCTATTCGGGCGCGCGGGCGTTGCTGGCCCTGCCCGTGCAGACCGATGGCCGCGCCGATGCGCACACCATCGTCAAGCTCGGCGAGCGGCGCGCCATCGAGCGCGAGCACGCGAACTACGAGCAGTTCGTCAAAGACACCCTGCCGCCGATGACGGCCCGTATTCAGGAATCAATTACCAACAACCAGTTACGGTTGGGCGCATTGCGCTACACCTTCATCAGTGAACCCGGCCAGCGCCCGATGAGTCTGCGCGATGCCCTGCAGCGCAACCCCGACCCGGCGTTGCTCACCAAGCTCTTCGACACCTTCGGCCCGAACTGGTGGATGCAACGCAAACCGTACACGTTCCGGCTGGCGCAGGAGTATGACCGCCTGTTGCCCGCGCATCTCGTGCTCGAACCGCTGCCGCCGAAGACATACCGCGTCGTCGGCGCCAAGGCCCTCACGGCGCAAACCGGCCCGGCGCAAGCAGACTGGAAGCTCGATCAATTTGTGTGGGTCGAACGCTTCAGAGAGGTGGAGTCGAGGCTGGATGGCAAATCGTTCAGCCTCACCGGAACCGCGCAGCCCGGCCAGCCGCCGCTGCGGGTGCGCTGGCTCGACGCGCGCCCGCCGGAGATGCAGCGCACACCGGCCAGCGTCGCGGGCACGCGGCTCACGCTGCTGCGCGAGTTCGTGGCGGGGCTGGACTTGTTTGGCCTGAGCGATCCGCTGCCCCGGCTCGGTGACTGGCTCAACGAAACCATCGTCGGCTCGCAATCCACCGTCCACGGTGATTTGAATCTGGAGAACGTCCTCGTCGGGCCGGGCGGCTTTGTGTGGCTGATTGATTTCGCGCAGACCCGCGACGGCCACCCGCTGCTCGACTTCGCCCACCTCGAAGCCGAGATCATCGCCCACAGCCTCGCGCCGCAATTCCCCTCCGCCGAAGACTACGCGGCGATGTGGCGCAGTGGTTCTCTTCACCCGCTTCTCTCCACCCTCCACAGCCTTGCCGCGCGCTGCCTCGCCAACCCCACGCAACCGCGCGAATACGACCTCGCCCTCACCCTGGCCTGCCTCGGCGCGCTGAAGTACCCCAACCTCGACCGGCACGCCAGGCATCTGCTCTACCTCACCGCCGCGCATCTCAGCCAGCGGATTTAGGCGCGCGGTCTCCGTTCGTCAAAAGTCTGTCAATCCCCTATCAAGTCTTCTCCCCGCCTGCGGCCTAAGCTGAGGGCCAAAAGGAGAAGATGCGATGAAAACCAAAACCCTTCTGTTTTTCGCCCTTGTGGTCAGTTTGTTGATCGTCGCCTGCTCGCCGGCGGCTACGCCTGCCCCGAGCTTCGGTGAGGTGGCCGCCATGCCGACGATGGCCCCGGCCGCAACCGAAGCGCCCGCCCTCGCAGGCAGCGGCGTCGAGCCGGTCGCGCCTTCGGCGGCCGCCAACCGTATGGTGATTAAGAACGCCGATATGACGCTGCGGGTCGAGGATGTGCCCGGCGCGTTGAGCCGCGTCACACAGATGGCCGCCGACCTGGGCGGGTACGTCATCAGCTCGCAGACCGAGCAGCGCGGCGACCACGTATATGCCTCGCTGCAAATGGCCGTGCCCTCGGCCCAGTTCGAGGCCGCGCTCAACCAACTCCGGAACATCGCGGTGAAAGTCGAACGCGAGTCGGCCAGCGGGCAGGATGTGAGCGCCGAGTATGTCGATCTGCGCTCGCGGCTCAACAACCTCGAGGCCACCGCCGCCCGCGTGCGCGAGTTCCTGGCCGCCGCCAAAACGGTCGAGGAGTCGCTCAAGGTCAGCGGGCAATTGCAGGAACTCGAAGCGCAGATCGAGCAGGTGAAGGGGCAGATGAAGTATTACGAGGGCCGCGCGGCGTTCTCGACCATCAGCCTGCAACTCACGCCCGAGATCGTGCCGGTGGAGCCTGAACCGACCGAGTGGAACCCGGCCCGCACGTTCGAGCGCGCCACCGACACGCTGACGGCGCTGGCGCAGACCTTCGCCGACATCGCCATCTGGCTCATCGTCGTCTTCGGCCCGTTCGGGTTGATCGCGGCGCTGGCCTTCGGCCTCGGCTGGCGGGTGATGCGCGGCGCGCGCAAGGCCAGGGCGTGACGCTTATGGACCGACGCGGCCTCAGGCATCGCGAAGCGATGCGCGCCCGCGTCGGTCTGGCCTAGTGGTGCAGCCATGAAAACGAAACTTGTCCTGATTGCAATGATCATGATGCTGGCCGCCTGTTCACCCGGCGCGCCGCAGCTCATCGGCTCCGCGCCGCGCGGTGGGGAAGTCGGGCTGCCGCCGATCAACAATCCGCTCGCGCCGGCCGGCCTCGTCATCGTCTACAACGCCGCGATGGAGCTGGCCGTGCGGGATGTGTCGTCGGCGCGCGTGGCTGTGCGCAACGTCGCGAGCGAGATGAACGGCTACACCCTCAGCGAGCGCACGTGGCAGAGCGGCTTCGAGCAGCTCGCCGAACTCTCGATGGCCGTGCCCGCCCACCGCGTGGAGCAAACCCTCAGCCGCCTGCGGTATCTCGGCCAGGTGCGCAGCGAGAGCAAGTCGGGGCAGTTGCTCAGCGGCGATGGATACACCGGCAGCTTCAGCACCGTCACCGTCACCCTGCGCCCCGATTGGTGGGCGGGCGTGATGGATTTCTTCGGCGGCGTGCTGTGGCTGCTGGCTGCCCTCGTCCCGCCGGCGCTCATGCTCATCGGCGCGGTCACCGTGCTGCGGTCGGTGGGCCGGTGGTGGCAGAAGCGGCAGGCCGGCGCGCACCCGGCGTGAATAGCCGTCACCGCCTTGTCAATCGGCTATCAAGTCTGTCAACGCCGAAAGCCGTACTCTGAGCGCAATGAATTCAATCCCGTTCGTATTCGGAGGAGAAACCATGAACACCAAACGCACACTCATCGTCGGTACAACCCTGTTGGCCACGCTGCTCGCGGCGTGCGCGCCGGCGGCCACGCCAACACCAATCGCCGGCGTGCCGCTGCAACCCACCCGCGCCGCCCAGCCGACGAGCGCACCGCAGCTCATCGTGGGGACGCAGATCGTCGAGCAGCGGCCGATTGCCCCGGCCGCCACCGCCGCTCCGGCGGGCGAGTATCTCCACCCGGCCCCCACGCCTGCGCCCACGTCGGCGGATATGTTCTTCCAGCCGTACGGCGTCAATCCGTTCGTGGATACGAGCGAAGATCATTTCTCGACGTTTGCGATGGATGTGGATACGGCCTCGTACACCCTGGCGCGCAAGTATGTCGAGGAGGGTAACCTGCCGCCGGCGGACGCCATCCGCGTCGAGGAATTCATCAACTACTTCGAGCAGGATTATGCGCTGCCCACCGATTTGGCCTTTGGCCTGTACGCCGACGGCGCGCCCTCGCCCTTCCACACCGACGGCAGCTACCTGCTGCGCTTCGGCGTGCAGGGGTACGACGTGGCCGAGTCGCAGCGCCAGCCGGCTGCGCTGACCCTCGTCATCGACACCTCGGGTTCGATGTCGCAGGGCAACCGGCTCGAACTGGTGAAGCAGTCGCTGCAGTTGCTGGTGGATCGGCTGCGGCCCGATGACAGTGTCGCCATTGTGGCGTACAGCACCGAGGCGCGCGTGGTGCTCCCGCCGACGAGCGGCGCGGACCGGTACGCGATCTTGAACGCGATTGCGCCGTTGTATCCCGAGGCCAGCACCAACGCCGAGGCGGGCCTGCGGCTGGGCTATCAACTGGCCGAATCCATGCTCAAGCCGGGCGCGACCAACCGCGTCATCCTGCTCTCCGACGGCGTGGCCAACGTCGGCCCGACCGGCCCGGAGGCCATCCTCGAATCCATCGGCTGGTACGCGAAGGAGTACGGCGTCACGCTTACCTCGGTCGGCGTGGGGATGGGCAACTTCAACGACGTGCTGCTGGAGCAGTTGGCCGACAAAGGCAACGGCAACTACGTGTACGTGGATGACCTCGACGAGGCGCGCAAGCTCTTCATCGATAACCTCGTCTCGACTCTGCAAGTCATCGCGCTCGATGCGAAAATCCAGGTGGACTTCAACAGCGAGACCGTGGCGCGCTATCGCCTCATCGGGTACGAGAACCGCGCGGTGGCCGACAGCGACTTCCGCAACGACGCGGTGGACGCGGGCGAGATCGGCGCGGGGCACACGGTGACGGCACTGTACGCCGTGCAGCTCCGGCCCAACGCGCACGGCCGTCTGGCAACGATGCAGATGCGCTGGAAGGACCCGCAGACGTATGAGGTGCGCGAGATCAACGGCAACTTCAACACGTGGGATCTGGCCGCGACGTTCGAACAGGCCTCGCCGCGCTATCAGACCGCCGTCGTGGTCGCGCAATATGCGGAAGTGCTGCGCCGCAGCCCGTGGGCTAATGGCACGCCGCTCTCGCTCATCAGCGCGCACGCGCAACGCCTGACGACGTTGCTGCCCTATGACGGCGAGATCGCCGAGTTTGCCCGGCTGACGCAACGAGCGTGGCAGTTGGGCTGGTGACCCCTCATCCCTAGCCCCTCTCCCGCGCGCGAAAAATGCGCGCGGGAGAGGGGCGCTTTTTATTGCTACACTGTTTCAATGTGAGGCACCCCCTCTCCGGCGACGAAGGAGCAGGAGAGGGGGCCGGGGGGGTGAGGTAGAATGCGCCCATCGAAAGGAACACTCATGCCCAAAGTCACCACCATCAAAGAGATCTTCGACGGCATGCCGGGCGCGTTTCTGGCTGAGAAAGCCCCTGGCCTCAACGCCGTAATTCAATTCGAGATGACGGGCGAGGGCGGCGGCGCGTATTACGCCACCATCGCCAACGGCACCTGCACCGTCACCCAGGGCAATGCACCCAATCCGGCGATGACGCTCTCAGCCGCCGCGCCAGACTACATTGCCGTCGTCAACGGCGAGCTTAATCCGATGCAGGCCTTCATGCAGGGTAAGATCAGGATGAAGGGCGATATGTCGCTGGCGATGAAGATGCAGCAGTTCTTCAAAACAGGCTGAGGGCGGCAGATGGCTGATAGCGGATAGCCGATGGTGCGCTATCCGCTTTTTGATTCCCCGTGCGCGATGGTCGCACGAATGAAGCCCACCGTCCCTGCGAAGGCGCCCATCTCCGCGCCGGGCCGCCACGCCAGCGCGCGGGCGATGAGGGCGGCGTGCGGCGCGCCGGGCCTCGACTGCGCCCAGCGGGCCGCAACCGGCTTCGACACAATCGTGCCGTGTCGCAGCGTGTATAACACACGACACATCGTGAGTATGGCATACGCCTGATACGCATCGTCGCGCAGCCGGGCTGGGTCGTCGAGCATCGGCGTCCACCACTCGCGCAGGGTTGCGCGCACCGCGCCGCATAGTTCGTCGGGCGAAACCGGGTCAATGAGCTGGGCGAGCGGCGGCCCGGCGACCACGGCGGGGTGTTCGCGCAGCACGTCGCGGTGAATGATCCAGTCGGGCTCCTCGGGCGAAAGATAGAAACGGCCCTCGTTGACGCAGGGCCGCGCAGGGTTATTTGGCTCATAACGGCGCAACGCCGACCTCGGCAGGTAGCGGCCCTCGAGCTTTAGCGCCCAGTGCGAGCCGCTGGCCCACAGTCGCGTGTGCATGGCCTCGAGTGCCGCGATCCCCTCCCTGTCGATCTCACCCGCCGTGACGACGAGAAAATCAATATCGCTGGTCGCTGGGTCGAAGTCGCCAAGGGCGAGCGAGCCGTAACCGTACAACCCGACGAAATTCTCGCGCAACACGCCGCGTGCGGCGGCGAGCAGGCGCTGTAAGGTGTTACTGACTTCGGGGTGCATCGTCAAATGGATTCCCGCTTGCGCGGGAATAACCGATGGGGCTTCAAAGACTTTGCGCATGCCCTGCCGTACAAATGGATTTGGCTTGACAGTTAGTCGGGTTTTCGCTAATGTACACCCAGCTATCCACGAAGACACAACAGATACTCTGAACAGGGAGGATTATGAGTAAGCTGCATCGTCGCCCCTTTCTGAAAAGCGTTCTCACAGGGTTGGTTTCTTTCGTAGCGACGGCACATGGTTTGTTCAAAGATGTATCACCCGTTGCCGCGGACGACTGGTGGAAAGACCCTTGCCGCCCCGGTAAGGTATTCTGCGTGCCCACGGGGGGTTAAGATCTGTGATGAAAACGGTGATCGCTGGGAACTATGGCACTGTCGCAGCACTATTACGGGTCAATACTGCTATTGGGAGTGGCGCTTGATTGCCACATGCAACTGATTGCAGAAAGGATGTTTGCTCATGGAAAAGACATATCACCCCAAGCGTGATCTGAATAATCTCCCTGTAGAATTCAAGCTGCAAGTAGTAGCATTCAACGCAGATGACGCTTCCCATCCAACTGTCACGATGGGTGATGGAAGTGTGCGTCCTGCTGGTCTATCCATCGCCGAATTGCGAAAGAGGTTTGGCGGTGATGAAGGAGAAGTACGGGATTTATCGGGCAGGACGCACTTTGTATCTCTCAAACCTTGGGCTGACTCCGATCCAGATAAGACATTCATCATTATCAGCTTCCAGTACAAGGGAGATCTAAAGCCTGAGGATGATCCGGTAATTCGTGCTCTTGAGGAGGAAGAGGCCGAACATAGGCGGCCCTAAGCCAAGGCTTGCAACTTGCAATTCACGCCAGTTCTCGCCTGCGTCGGATAGATGCAGTGCAGATGGTTTCGCGTTGTTGCACTATGAATCGTGAGTACGTGCTGCTCGGTCTCGAGTTCTATTTTGCTGCGGTTCTTGCAACATCCGGTCTGGCCAAGATTGACAGCCCCTGGCAATTTGCAGCTTCACTGCGACGACACAGAATACTCCCCCGGCGGAGCATTCCATACTTCGCCAAAGGCTTTCCCTGGCTAGAACTGCTAATCGGGGTGTTTCTGATCGCAAGCGTAGCGCCGCTATTCACTGCAATTGCGACGCAAGTGCTCTTTCTCGCTTTCCTCGGCATAAAATCAATCCTCTTTTCCACGAATCGATCGGCACAGTGCGGGTGTTCTGGTGAGCTCAGCAATCATCATGTTGATGCTGCCGACATTGCGGTAACAGTGGTTCAGGTGTTCCTTGCGGCAGTCCAGCTGATGCTCGTCATTGAGGTGGGGCCAGTGAGCATGGGCCTGCGAGTTCCCGCTGTTGTTCTGATGCTCGGGCTGGTAGGTAGCCTGGCGTACCGGGTGCTCAGGCGACATCAACAGCGACAAGATAGTTCGGCTATGGCCACCAATACACGCTAAAACATACACTCTTGCAGACGGTTTCCTTATTGCGCGCACTGGCAAACATCTCTGGCAACATAGTGGTGTGATCGGGCTTGGT
>CAZSNP010000030.1:0-44744 GCA_964608265.1 uncultured Anaerolineales bacterium
GCCGCGCTCGCCCGCAGCCCGCGCCAGTACAACGTCAACGGAAGCGTTTCACCCGGCGCAAAGGTCGTGCGCGGCAGATCGTAGCCGACGAGATCGGCGACGTCGCCGAAGCTCGCCGTCAACGGGAACTGCGGCTCGGGCGGCTGTGTCGCGCGCTCACCGGCGAAGGCCCAGACGTAGAAGAGGTTGAATCGAACAGGCCGGTCGCCCGGTTGCACGGTGAGCGTCACATCAACGGCGTCCCGCGGGATCAGGCTGGCAGGGAGGACGAAGGCGCTCTCCAGCCACTCGCCGGGGATGGCGGGCAGGCGCCACTCTCCGGCGTCATCCCCGTTGACGCTGACGCGCACGCGGAGAGCCTCGGTTTGATGCACGCGCGCGACGAGCAGCAGCGGCTCGCCGGCCCGCGCCGCCACGCGAAAGCCGTAGCTCCCATCGGCCCCGCGCCCGCCATCGGCCAGCGTGATCTCAGCTGAGGCCCGATAACGCATGCGGCGCGCATCGCTGGCGAAGCCGGGCAGGTTGTTGGCCATTGACCAGGTGAAGGCATGCGCGCGTTCGTCACCTAGGTCGGCGACGTTGAGCGAGTCGGTCCGCGTGAGCGTGGCGATGCGGGCGACGAGGTCGGGTTGTTGCGGCGAGTCGGCCAGCGCGGCCGCCGACCAATCGGCGCGGGTGATGGTCTGTGTCGCGGCGGCGCTGGTGTACGGCGAGTAATCGGGGACGGTGACTCGATACAACTCCTCACCCAACAATTCGGCGGCGTGGCTCAGGCCGAAGAAGGGCGGGGCGGCCTCGGGGTACACCGCGAAGTAGTCGGGATGCTCGCGCCGCAGCGCTTCGTACAGCGCGCCCGGCCCGTGGCGATACGCTTCCACCATCCCGGCCGAGGTCAGGCCGACGACGTCGAGGGTGTCGCGTTCGCCGAAGAACCGCATCACCCCAACATCGTGCACGGCGACGCGAGCCTCGGGCGGTGTGTGCGCGCGGAGCCAATCGGCCAATGGGCGCTGCATCCGGGCCAGCGTGTCGAGGTCGTGGCGATACGCGGCGGCGAAATCCCCCATGGAGTAAACCGACCACAGCCCGGCCAGCAACAGGGTGAAGCGGGCCGCGGGCCGCCACCGAGCAGTGAGCCACAGCAGCCCAATGCTGCCGAGGATCGCAGCGGCGCTCAGGGCCGGCATCTGGTAACGATGATGGTGCCACGTCGCCGTCTGCAAAGTAGCCGACACCGCCAGCAAGCCCACGCTCCACGCCGACGCGGCCAGCACAAAGGGCCGCGCCTCACGGATGCGCCAGAACGCGAGGCATCCGCACAACGCCAACAGCTGCAACAATGGGAAGGCGTGCCAGCGACCATCGGTGGCCGGGCCGCCCATCATCCACAACAACTCGCCAAACGTTTGCGCGGTGAGTTGCAGCGCGGTGAGCGGGAACATCGGTTGCAGCGTGAACCACGATTTGGCCAGCAGGCCGGTGGCGCTCGGGCTGCCGGTGTACGCCCAATTGAAGAGCGGGGGGATGAAGATCGCCGCGAGTGGCAGGGCCGCCCAGCGCACGCGTCGCTGCGGCTTCCAGAATTCTGCGAGCAGCAAAACGAGGGCGAACAGGGCTGCCTCCGGTCGCGTCACGGTGGCCAGCCCGGTCGCCACGATTTGCAGGCGGCGTCGGCCGGCTGCCAGCGCCCAGAGCGCGACGGTGACGAACAGAATCAGCCAGCCCGTCTCCATCCCGCTGAGGAAGGCCCAGCCCATCCACCCACTGCCGGCGAACAATACCCCGGCCAGCAGCCCCGCCTGTGTCGGCTCGATTGCACTGCGCGTGGCCGCGCGGCGCGCGGCGTCGGCGACGAGCGCGCTCGTGAGGCCGAAGGTGACTGCGCCGCTGATCAACACCCACAGTGGCATCGCCCCGCGGCTGAGGCCGGCGGCAAAGCCCAACGCGAGCAGCAGCATATACAGCCAACTGGTCGCGCCGGTGGTCGGCGCATCGCCCGGGTTGTATTGAAGCATTTGCCCGTGCGCGGCCTGCCAACCGTACTGCAAATGGATGTAGGCATCGTCGAGCGGCAACCCGGCCGCCGGGTTCTGGCTGAGGAAGTAGAGGCTGACCAGCGCTGCCAGCGCCGCCGAGGCCAGGGCGGGGAAGGCTCGATGCTGAGTTACGGCGCTAATGGTGGATGACACGAAAGACAGCGGCGATTCGCGGACGCGGGCGCATCAGGCAGGGTGCTTACGGCGCGAGAAGCTCATCGTAACCGCTGGTGTAGAAGATTCTGAAATTGTCACTTGCCAGCGTCTCCACGATCGTCACAGCCAGCGGCTCCCACTCGTAGTACAAACGATACCGGCCGGTCACCGGATCGGGCGCGGTGGCGCAGGCATAGTTGACCTGACCACAAGTGGTGCGCACCGGCAACAGCGCGGTCCCGCAGCAGCCCGCCAGCACAGCCACGAGGAAGACGAGGGCGCATGCCCGGCGACCGCGTGGTCCCATGCCTTCACTTCAACCCATCCAGCCACGTCTGCACCTCGGGCTTGTTGGCCTCGGGCGCGAGGGCGAGGGCCTGTTGGCCGTAGTCGCGGGCTTTGGCCACCTCGCCGATCTGCCGATAAAGCTCGCCGAGCGCGCGGAAGACCTGCCATTGGCCCGGCCCGGCATTCAGCTCGGCGACTTTGAGATAGGCGGCGATGGCCGGCTGGTATTGCTGCGTGCTGACGTACACATTGGCCATGCCCAGTTGCAGACCGAGCGCGCTGGTGCTGCGATATTGCTCGCCGGCGGCGACCCCGCGCTGATAGGCCGCCAGCGATTTGTCGTATAACGCTTTCTGCTGGGCGGCATCCGTCGCGCGCCGGGCCTGCCACGCAAACAGGTCACCCTGATAGAGATACGTCTGGTCGAAGGTGTCGTCGAGAAAGACGGAGCGCTCGAGCTTCTCCTCGGCCCGGGCGCCGTCCTCCAGTAACTGAAAGGCCAGCAACCCCCACTCGTTCCACAGGCCTACGTTGTTCGGGCTTAGGCGCAGGGCTTCGGAGTAGTGACTATCGGCGGCCTGCGCCCGCGCCGTGCGCTGCGCCGCATCGCTGCTCAGCAGCGCCCACTGCCGGTTGAGCCGGGCGAGGTTGGCGCTGTGGTCGGTGTTCAGCGGATTGATGCCGCGCGCCTTGCGCAGTTGCGCCTCGGCCGTCTCGAAGAGTTGATCGCGCTGCTCGGCGGCCACGGTGTTGCTGGCGTTGAGGTACGCCCGGCCAAGGAAGAGGTAATAAAAATCCTGGCTCGGCGCAAGTTGCAGCGTGCGGTTGAACAACTCGATCGCTATCGGCGATTGGCCGCCGTCATCATATTGCACCCCGGTCTTGTAAATGATATCGGCCTGAATGACCTGAAGGTTGAGCGTCGTCGCGCCGGCCAGCGCCGCGATCGGCAAGCCGATGTAACCCAGCCAGGCCGGGCCGGCCGTGTTCAGCCGTGGCCGCGCCGAGAGCGGCGCCTCCCATTGCAACACCACCGCCCACGCCAGCAGCGCCACCAGCATCAGGCCGTAGTACACGGTGAGCACCGAGGCCAGCCGCACAACATCGTCGATCGAGGTCGGGGGAGTGGCGAACTGGGTGGCTGCGCCGGCCTGTATCAGCCAGGCGAGGAGCGTGACGACAAACGCCACGCCCATGCTGCCGAGCAGACCGCTGATCCAGTTTGGTCGCGCCGTTTGCGCCGCCTCCATATGCACCAGCGCCGCGCCCATCGCCCAGGTCAGGAACATCAGCATCAGAATGCCGGCCGAGATTTGCGCACCCTCCGGCCGGGGAAGAACCGTCAGCGAGTTCCAGATCACCGTCAACACATCCGGGCTGCGGGCGGCGAGGAAGTTGTAGCCCAGGGTGATGAAGACCGGCCACAGCAGCGTGGCCGTCAGGGCGATGGAGGGGAAGAGATCGTCGGGCGCGCGGTTTGGCGGCGTCGCAGCCGGGCGGCGTTTGCCCGCGCGGGCCGATTTGGCGGGCGCCGCTGCGGCTTCGGCGACCGGTTTCTCGGCGGGCGCGTTCGGCGCCCCGGCCATCTGCGGCCACACCCAGCCCAGCACCAGCATCGCCGCCAGGAACACCCAGAAGTGCGTGCGCGTGCTGACGATGGCGATGCCGAAGTGAATCTCGGTGAAGTGCGCGACGATGGCGGCGATCAGGCTGATCATGATGACGGCGCGCCACGACTCGAGCCGCGCCGAGGACTCGTCGGAGTGGGGCAGGAGCGCGTACAGCGTGAGGAAGGCGATGAGGCCGAGCACCATGCCGAACGGCAGACTCACCCCAAAGAATTGCGGCCCCTGCCAGGCCACGAAGATCACAGTGCTCAACACGCCGCCGCCCAGCACCAGCGCCAGAAAGACGTTGCGCCGCGCCGCCGAATCGATCAGCCCCAGCCACTTCAGGCTGAAGTAGAAAATCGAAACAAAGAGGCTCAATTGCGCCAGCAGGCCCAGCGCCCCGATGAAGGCCAGCGCATCGAACGTCTCGTTGTGGCTGCGGTCGGGCGAGGCGTTGCGCGCTTCGAGCTGCCCCAGCTCCGGCGGGTAGTAGCGGTTGTACGCCACCAGCATCGCCTCCGGCCCGTAGCCCACCAGCGGGCGGATTACATTCCACGGGTCGGGCGTGCCGTCGGGCTGCTCGATCGGCTCGTGCGGCGTCATCATCTGCACCACGCCCGTCCAGATCAGCACCCGCACGCGGCCGGTGCCGGTATTGCCCTGAATCTCGTCGAGCACGCGTGCCAAACGATTGACGCCGCGCACCTCCGCCAGCGAAGCCAGCGGGCCGCTGGGGATGTTGAGCACGACGATGAAGGCCGCAGCCGCCACGCCCAACGCCACCGTCGTGAGCACCAGCCAGCGCACGCGATAGTGCAGCGCGAGCAGGACGAAGAAGAAAAACGCGCCGGCGAGCAAACCGAGTTGTGGGCCTCGGCTCTGGGTGAACCAGATCGCCACCAGCGTGATGGCCAGGATGAAGATGTAAATGGCGGCGCGGAAAGTGTGCAGGCCCAGCCGCGTCTCACTCACCAGCACCGCGCGGAACGACGTCACCACCCGGCCCAGCACCGCCATCGCGCTCATGATGAGGTAAGCGCCGATGAAGATGGCGTTGCCCATGTGGCCGGTGACGCGCTCGACCGTGTCGCCGCCCCAGGGCAGCGGGTCTTGCTCGTAGCGTTGCAGGATCCCATACAGGCTGATGGGCAGACTGGTGACGATGACGACGGTGATGAGGCGCTCGATCTGGGCGCGGCGGCGCAGGTTGGCCGCCACGACGGAGAACAGCACGATGTAGGAAAACGTCGTGAGCGTGCCCTGCATGCGCTGATACGAACCGTACAGGCTGATGTTGGGCGCAACCGACAGCATCGTGCTGATGAGGTACATCCCCGCCAGCGCGGCCACCGGCAGCAGCAGCGGCACGCGCATCCACGAGCGCGCGTTGGGTGCGGGCATGTGCTCGAAGCGCGGGCCGCCGTCGGCGATGAGCTTGATGAGCCAGGCGGCCAGCGCCACCAGCGCCAGCGAGCGCACCAGCGCGATCTTGTCAGGCTCGAAGACCCGCGATGAGTAGATGTTGAAGAACAGCGGCGCGACGATGAGGGCCGTGAGCCAGCACGCCTCCATCAGCGCCTCGCAGAAACGGCTGATGCGATTCATGGCAGAAACTCTACGCGCCCACGCATCTCATCCGGGGTGAGAATGTCGTAGATAAGCATCAACCCTCTGACAAGTTCTCCGATGGAAGTCTGTTGCGGAGCATAAACGAGGCCGGCATGCGGTACACCGGCCTTGTGCAAGATCAAGAAATCCACATCCTGGCTGACCAACACCCGATTCTGCGCAGCTGCCAGTCGCAAATGCTGGAGGTCGTCGGCGGTTCGCAGCCCGGCCTCCTGGGCTGTTTGCACGTTTACACCGCGTTGCCGCAGTCCGCGCGTGACCGCGCGCGGGATGTGAGCATCCATGTAATACCGAATATCACTCGCCATGCAGCTTTTGCCTTAGCAGGGAAGGGATGCTCTGGCGCAGGGCCTCGACGATGGCCTGATCGTCGCGCATTGATTGCTCAATCTCAGCGCGGTGGTCAAAGTAATAGGCCAGGGCCGCGTAGATCTCGGCCAACGATAGATCGTAATCGGTGGCGATTTGGTCGGCGCTGTGGCCCATGCGCTCATGCCAGACGGCGATATCTTGCACGGTGATGCGCCTTCCGGCCAGACGCGGTTTGCCACCGCGCACGCCGGGTGTGATTTCGATGAACCGATCGAGTGTGAGTTCAGTCGCCATGCTCCATCTCCATTGTCCGGCCCATTATAGTTCACGACGGATTACGGCCGAATAAACCGCCTCCACGCGCTCGATCATTCGCTCTGCCGTGAACTCGCTCAGCGCGCGGTGGCGGCCGGCAGCGCCCAGCCGGGCGCGCAGTTCCGGGTCGCGTTGCAGATGAGTCAAGGCATCAGCCAGCGCGACGGGCGCGCGGGGCGGCACCACGAAGCCGGTGCGGCCGTCCTGCACGATGTACGACGTGCCCGAGCCGATTTCCGTCGTCACGCATGGCAGGCCGGAGAGCATCGCCTCCACCAGCACGGTGCCGAATGATTCGGCGCGATTGAGCGACGGCAACACGAACACATCGGCGGAGCGATACAACGCGGGCAGGTCGGCCTCCGCCACCCGGCCGGCAAACGTCACCCGGCCCGCCACGCCGAAATCGTTCGCCAGCGCCTCCCAGGCCGCCCGCATCGGCCCCGCTCCGGCGATGATGAGGCGCGCCTCGACCGTCATCAATTTCAACGCGCGCAGCAAATCATCCACACCCTTGTAGTGCCGCAGCACTCCGAGAAACAACAGCGTGAACGGGCGCGCCACCGGCTCAGCCTGAGGCGCGAAGCGAGGCGCGTCCACGCCCAGCGGCACGACCGCGATGCGATCCTGCACCTCGCTCAGGTACGGGGAGTTGCGGGCAAAGGCTGGATTGGACACCAACACCCGCGCTGCCCCGCGCAGACAGCGGCGATACAGGGGGCCGTAAGCCAGCATGATGAGGCGCTGCGACCAGCGTGACACATCGGCCTGATGGCTCACGACATACGGGCGCGGCCCAACGAGCAGACAAGCCAGTTCGGCAATCGGATAGGGGGACTGCAGGTGAGTGATATCCGGTCGCAGCGCGCGGAGGCGCCACGGCAGGGCGACGCTCAGCGGAGTCGAGGCCACATTCGCCAACCGCGCCGCCCTGATCACGCGGACGCCGTTGATGACCTCCGAACGTGTGTGCCGCGCGGGATGCGTAACGAGCACGGTGACGGTGTGGCCCCGCTGTACCTGCGCCTCCGCCAGAGTTCGGATGTGATTCTCGATCCCGCCAACGACCGGCGCGTAGTCTTTGTAGACGTGGAGGATGTGCATGCTGGCAATCACCGGCCGCCGGCGACTTGCTCGTACACCTTCGCGGTCTCAACCGCCGCCCGTTCCCAGGTGAAGAACCGAGCGCGCAACAAGCCCCGCTCGCGCAGGGCCGTGCGCAGGCTGGGATGTTCGAGCGCTTCGGCCAGGGCCTGCGTGATGGCGCCGACCCGAGTTGGTTCGAAATAGAGCGCGGCGCTTTGCGCGACCTCGCGCAGCGCCGGGATGCCGGCGCAGACGACGGGTGTGCCGCAGCCCATCGCCTCGAGCACGGGAAAACCAAAGCCTTCGAAGAGCGACGGCTGCACATACAACTGTGCGCCGCTGTACAGGGCCGGCAGCACCTCATCGGGCACGCGCCCGAGGAAACGCACCCGGTCGCCGAGGTCAGCCGCGGCCTGCCTCGCCTGCGGGAAGCGGGCGTCCTCCGGCCCGGCGATGACGAGCGTTGGTGTGCTCACCGGCAAAGTTGCGACTGCGGCGATGAGCGCCGTCAAATTCTTGTGCGGCTTGCGACTCCCGACGTACAACAGATAGTCTGCCGGGAGCGCGTAGCGTTCGCGCGCCTGAGCGAGCAACGCGGTGGGCTGCGGTTTGAAGTTGGCCGGCAGCCCGGGCGGCACCGCGCTGATGGCGGCCGCGGGCAAATGAAAGCGCTCGGCGAAATCGGCGCGCGCGGCCTCGGTGAGCGTGAGCAGGTGCGTCGCGGTGCGCACGGTCAGCCAATGCGCCAGGTGATAGAGCATCCGTTGCGCGCGGCTGAAGCCGGTCGGCACTCTGAGCGGGATCAGATCGTAAACCGTGACGACCGCCGGCATGTCGAACCAGAACGGGCGCAGATAGAAGGGGGCATGATAGAGCGTTGCGCGCAGCGAGCGCACCCGGGCCGGCACCACCCACTGCTGGGCCAGGCTGCGGGGCGTGTGGGGCACGGCGAGGCGTTTGGCCGACACCTCCCGGAAATCGAACTCAGGCGAGGCTTGCAGCGGGTTGAGGATGACCGTCAACGGCGCGATGCGGGCGAGGGCGCGCGCCAACTCGAACGTATAGCGCCCGATACCGGGATAGTGTGCGTTGGCCGTGCGACAATCCAGGACGTACATGGACGGCTGATTCTACAGGCCGGATTTCAGCGCCGGATCGAGCGAACGATACACGGCCAGTGTCTGCCGCGCGGCAGCCTCCCACGTAAACAGCGCGGCGCGCCGCCGGCCCCGTTCGCGCAGGTCGGCGCGCAGGCCGGCATCGAGCAGCACCCCGCTCAACGCCTCTACCCAGGCGCGCACCTCCGTCGGCTCGATCAACAACCCGGCCTCGCCCACGACCTCGGGCAGGCTCGAGGCCCTGGATACCACCACCGGCACGCCGCATGCCATCGCCTCCAGCGGCGGCAGCCCGAAGCCCTCGAACACCGATGGGTAGGCGAACACCTCGGCGCAACTGAGCAGAGCGGGCAGATCGGCCTCGGGCACGAAACCGGCAAGGGTCACGTGAGGCTCCAGCCCCAGCGTGCGCAGCCGAGAGAAGAACGCCTCATATAGCCACCCTTTGCCGCCCGCGATCACCAATCCGACCTCGGGCAGTGAGTGGCGCAGCACCGCATACGCTTCGAGCAACGTGATCAGGTTCTTGCGCGGCTCGATGGTGCCGACGCACAGGATGAACCGCGCCGGCAGTTTGTATTTGCGCCGGACAAGATCGAGCTGCGCCACATCGGTGAGCGGCTGAAAGTGCGGCGCGACGCCTTCGGCGATGACGCTGACTTTGCCGGCATCGAGCGCATAGCGCTCGAGCGCCTCTCGCCGGGTGCTCTCGCTGACGCAGATGATGTGATCCGCGCGCGCGAGGAAACGCGGCATCATCAGCCTGAGGTACAGCCGGTTCTGCCACAGGTGATAGCGAGGAAAGGAAAGATACGCCGTGTCGTGCAAGGTGAACACGCTGCGAGCCTGCGGGATGAGGGGCAGCAAATGCTCGGTGGCGTGAAAGACCGACACCTCCGGAAACATCTGCCGCAGGCCTGGCCCGCCGAAGTAGCTGAGGGCGGCGCGCAGCCGCCAGCGCTTGCGGGGGGCGTTGGCGGTGAGGGTGGGGAGGTCGCGCAGCGGCGCGGTCAGCCCATTCTCGCGTGGATCGTTGACGAACGCCGTCAGCGGCACGCCGAGTTCGAGCAACGCCCGCGCCAGGCTGGCGGCGTAGCGCCCCAGCCCGGCGCGCTCATGCGCCGCGGCGGAGAGGTCAAAGCAAAGCATGGAGAATAGCCAGGCGTTGATAGACTGGAAGACACGCGGCCAACCACCATTGGGCCAGCCGCCCGTAGTGCTTAGCGTAAAAGTATTCCAGGCTGGTCGCATAGGCGGCCTGCGCTCGAGGGTTGTGCTTCAGGCTTTCCCCGCCAACGTGCGTGATGACGGCTGCCGGATAATAGTACACGCGCCAGCCTTTGCGTCGTAACCGCAGGCACAGGTCGTTGTCTTCGAAATACATGAAGAAGCTTTCATCCAGCAAGCCGACTTGCTCCAGGGCGGATCGGCGAAGCAAAATGCACGCACCCGAGACCCAATCGACCTCTTGTGTTGTGTTGGTGGCCCAGTCGTGCAATGGGCGACGGAGCACAAGGCGAGTGAACGCGCGACGCAGCAAATAGCCGGGCGTGGGATCATTGCCAAAGGCAAAGGCTTGGGGTGTTCCGTCGGGTGTCAGCAAGCGCGGCCCCACCGCTCCGGCCTCGGGGTGCGAGTCCATAAACGTGGCCAGTCGATTCAACATCGCCGGCCTCACTAATGTGTCGCTGTTGAGCAATACGGCGTAGCGACCACCTGCTACCCGCAGCCCATGATTGTTGCCTCGGGCATACCCGGCGTTTTCTGTATTGGCGATGACGTGAACCTGGGGCCAACTTTCACGGATGGCCTTAACCGAGCCATCGGCGGAAGCATTGTCGACCACAATCACCTCCAGACTTTCGAGTGATTGAGGTTCGTGCAATGATTGCAAACAGGCCAGCGTGGCTGCGGCCGTGTTCCAATTCAGGACGATGATTGAGAGCACCGTGCCACTCCAGCTCGCAGGCTAGATCAGGCAAAAGCGCGGCATCGGCACGATAAACCGACCTCCGGCCAATAGATAGTCTTTCTTGCGCGCCTGAAACCCATCCAAATCACCCGCGCGCAGGTGAATGAGCTGCTCGGCGGTGTTGGCTATATCGGCCGGGGCCGTGCGCATAGTCTGGTTGGTGCCTGAGCGGCACCAGTGGTTGCGATACATGTTTTCGGGCGACACGGTGTGCTTGAGTTGCGGCAGGCAGCAGCGTCGGCAAAGCACCATTTTCAGCGGCGCCTTCCCACCGACGGGTGTGCCCGGCCTGAGAAAATCAGAGACGTCGTGCTCACCGAGCAAAAGGATGGGGACAAGCGCGCCCTCACAGACGCGACAGGTTGTTCGAGTGGTCAAGTGCAGGCTCCCATCCCGAGTTGCTATTCTGAGTGCCGCCGGCAACGCTGGTAGTCAAACGGGCTTAACCGCAAGTCTACCGCGAGAGGCCCTGCGTTGCGCACCCGGGCATACAGGCTTGCCAACAGGTTTGTCGCGCAGCCTGGCAGATGCGCGATGAGCCTGGCCAGCCGTCTGGCGGCAGCGGAGCCAAGGTGCGGCTCGATGAGGGTCCGATACTCCACTTCCGAGTAAACGCCGCGGGCGCGGAAGAGGAACAGCGCCCCGGGATTCCGCCACGGCTCGGGGGAGGTGACACGCCGCTTGGCCCATTCGGAGAAGTCAGGAAATGACCAGATCAACCGCGGCCATTTGAACATCCAGATTTCGAAGAAGCGTGCTGTCCACTGCGCATTGCCATAGCGGATGGCGATGCGGGGTCGGGCCAGCACCAGCACGGGGCCGGGCAATGGGCTTTGGAAGATCACACCGACATGCACGAACTCGGTGCCGAAAAAGCGGGTCTTCTCGCGCGCGGCCCAGAGCGAGCGTTGTATTACCACCCCGCCGATGAACGAGAGGTAACTGCCGATCTCAGCAAGAAAACGGTCTTGATCATTCGCTGAAGCCTGATATATCCGATCTGAACTGAACGGCAGGCGAGACGCGGCTAGCAAGCGTGAAAGATCGGCGCTACGCACTTCGGCGTTCACGACAACAAGACTGTATCCGTCGCGGATTGCTCTGAGTACCTCCGCCACTACATCTGGCTTCACAATGTCATCATCGGTGAAGAGCCACACGTACTCCCCTTGTGCCAGTTCCACCGCCCGGCAGTAATCCTGATCCACGCCGCCCTTGGCCGCCAGACGTTCGTAGCGCAGCGTCGCACACCTCTCCTGATAAGCGCGCACCACGTCAGCGGTGTTGTCGGTGGAAGCACCATCGACCACGATGATCTCAACGTCTTCACTCGCTTGGCGGACCAGACTCTCGAGCGTCGCGCCGATGAATGCTGCCCGGTTGAGGGTGGCGATGCAAATGGAAAGCCGGGGCGGCATCAACTCGGTGCCTTCTTGTCAATGAGACTATGCCAGGCCCGAAGCACCCGCGCGGCTAAAGCTTCCACGGTGAACTCCTGCAGCGCGCGCCGATAGCCACGTTCGGCCAGCGCCAATCGCTCGGCCTCATTGACGAGCAAAGCACGCAGATGTGAGGCGAGGTCAATTGGATCGGCCTCACGGAAAATGCGTCCGGCATCCCCGAGCACTTCGGGGATGGCGCCCGAAGTAGAGCCGATAATTGGCACGCGGCAGGCCATGGCCTCGGCCAAGACTCGGCCGAACTGCTCCTTCCATCGAGCGGTGGTGCGCGATGGAAGCACGAAAACATCCAGCAGGTTCATGTACTCCACGACCTGTTCTGCCGGAACGGAGGCGACAAAGCGGCACTGGGCCGCGATGTTAAGTTCGCGCGCAAGACTCTCCAACGCTGCCCGTGCTGGCCCATCGCCGACCAGGAGTAATTGTGGTCCGTGTTCTTGCGCCGAACCACCACCGTACAAGAGTGCGATGGCACGCATCAGGTCATCAAGCCCTTTCTCCGGCGAGAGGCGGCCAACGTAGCCCACCACCGGCCGGCCGGAACCCAGGCCCAACTCGGTGCGCAGTCGCGGAGCCGCTTTTGGATGCATCCAACGTGTGTCCACTCCCCCCAAAGGCGTCACGGTGATGCCGCCGCAAAATCCCTGCGCGCGCAACACCTCAGCTGCTCCGGTGCTGGCGCAGAACGCGTGTTGCGCCGACCGGATGGTGAACCAACTCAGCAATCGCACCGACAGCCGCCGCGGCCTAAGCATGTTTTGCCACGTCGAGATGATCAGTTGGCCCTGCGGCGCAAATAGCCGCCGCATGAGGGCAATTTCCAGAGTCATCAGACTTTCCTGCTCGTGGACGCAATGAATCAGGTCGGGTATGAACTTGCGCAAATGGAAATTCGGCGGCCACTGCCCATAACGGTGCGGGTCACCGGGTCGGCCCCATTGCCATTGCTTCCAGTGTCGCACCTCGTAAGCGCGGTGACCATCGGCTGAGGCATGGCGCACAGCCGGGACACCGCTGTCGGGGCGTACCATATACAGGATGTCCACGCCAGGTTCATCGGCCAGAAGTTCAATCAGGCGGTGATGTGAAGCGAGATGGGCATTTGAGTGAACAAACACACGCATAACAGCCGCTCACCGTCCAGTAGTCACCAAGCGCCTCAGACCGGCCTTGAGGTGAATCCATGCCCGCCATCCGGGCCAGGCCGCGGCGAAGGCAAGTAATTCGGCGCATTGCCGGCGGTCCGGCTCAAATCCCGTTATCACTTTCTGCCAGGCCGCCCGCACGCCCAGAGATTTGATCAGATCATATAGACCGCGATGAGGGTTGAACACATAGCTGCGAAAACTGGCGCGTTCCCACTGACGAATAGCCTCTCTAACTTCTGACGTCGCTGGGTAGTCATGGAGAATGGCGCGCATACACCGGTGCCCATCCACCGCCAGGTTGTACTCGATCTCGAGCTCATTGCGCCCGAACTTGCTCCAGTGAACGGTATTGAACCAGGTATGCATCACGAGCGCTCCGGCAATGTAGACGGTAGGCGCGGTCAGCATTGCCCGGCCAGCGACGATGACCGGAAAGTAAATGTTCGCGCTGTGCTTTTGCCAGGTTTCCCAATCAATGGTCGCGCGCTTGAAGATTTGTCGCGATAGAACCCAGGCCGAGCCGGCGAGTTGTGTGGTGGTTGCGAGGCCAGGTTGGAGGAGGGTGTCGGCCTTAAGCGGGCGGTGCCAGTGTACGATCCGGCCAGTGCGGTCATCCACTGTGGGCAGGTGACTGATGAAGTAACCAGCCTCCGGATGCGCCGTGATTCTGCGCCGAGCGGTGGTCAGAGCGCCGGGTAGCACCCAATCGTCATCGGTCACGATGAACAGGTAATCACCGCGGGCTTGATGTGCGATCTTGAGATAGTTCACCTGCATCCCCAGGTTGTGTTCGTTGCGATAATGACGTAGTCGCGGGTCGTGTTGGTGGGCGGCGATAACCGCCGGAGTGTCGTCGGGTGAGGCATCGTCGCCGACCAAAACTTCTATATCGTCGCCGGGCTCGGCCAATACGCTTCGAAGGCAACGATCCAGGCTGCTCGCGCGATGGTAGGTGGCGATGATAACGGAGATCAAGGGCGCAGATCTAGGCATTGATCGTAGGCTTGCGCAAACGACTCAGACACCGACGGAAGTAATACGGACTGGCACGCATGTCGGCCAGCAGGGTCTTGAATTGTGGTCGTACGAGCGAAAAGTATGCCAGCACCATGGCGTTGATCACGCAGCCGGGCAGGTGTGCGGCGAACCATGCCGACAAGCGCTCGCCGACACGGATCATGCGCGGCGCGAGCCATCGCTGATAGATCTCCGGGGTCAGGACGCCCTTCGCGCGATAGATCAGCAGGAATCTAGGATTGCGCCACGGTTCTTCGGGTGTTACCTGCGCCTTGGCCGCCGCCGGCAAATCAGTGAATGACCAGATAAGTCGAGGCCATTTGAACAACCAGGTTTCAAATGAACGGCCGCTCCAAGAGGCGTTACCATAGCGGATGATGATGTGCGCCGCCGCCAGCACTCGCGTAGCGGCGGGCAGCGCGCTTTGGAAGATCACCCCAAGGTGGATGAACTCCGTGCCCAGGTACGGCTCCGTTTGGCGCGCGTTCCATACCTCGCGTCGGATGACGACCGAGCCGATGAATGACATGTAATTGGCGAGATCGGTCAACAGTCTAGCATGTTCGGCGGACGGATATACCTGATCAGTCGTAAAGGGCAGGCAAGTGGGATGAAGAACAGTCGACAAGTCGGCATCACGCACTTCGGCATTCACGACGATTAGGCTGTAGCTATTCTGGCTAGCCTCCAGGACGGCGGCTACTGCACCGGGCTTTAACAGGTCGTCATCCGACATCAACCAGCAGTACTCCCCCTCAGCCATTTCGACAGCTCGGCAATAATCCAAATCCACGCCGCCCTTTGCCTCAAGCCGACGGTAACGCAGGTGTGCAAATCGCGCCTGTCGGTCACGCAATACCTGCTCGGTGTCATCCGTCGAAGCGCCATCAATGACGACGATTTCCACCTGGCTGTCAAATCCACCCGCTGTTACTTGGCTGATAAGGCTGTCGAGCATCTCCCCAAGGAAGGTAGCGCGATTAAGGGTGGCAATGCACACAGAGAGGCGTGGCGCGGTCACAGCTTGACAAACTCCAGCGCCACGACACCCTCGCCCGGCAAGGCCTCGATCGACTCAAAGCGCGTATATTCCTGACCCATCATGTAGGGCTCGCGCCAGTACGGATAAAATGGATTGGCGCGTTTCTGAGCAGCATTTTTCTGGAAGGTGCCGGGTATCTTCTCGCCATAAACTTCGCAGCGAGAGGGCTCGCCCAAAACGGCGAAGAGCCGCTCGCGCAACAGGGCCGGGTTGTAGAATCGTTGCCAAAACACAAATCCATCAGCGTCCATGGGCAGTAAACGATATTCATCGTAGTCAATATACTGCTCTGAGGCGGCCGCCGCGCATGGAACAGTGAACAACAGCCGCCCACCGCGTGCCAGCAACGACCACATTTTCTGCGCGGCGGCCGTATCATGCGGAATGTGTTCGAGTACTGACATGCAAGTGATGATATCAAAAGATTCAGGCGCGAAGGGCGCTGCCTCGATCAGTTGCTGATGCAGGTCGCAGCGCGCCGTTAACCCGGCGGCGCGCAAGAACTGCCGGGTCAACAGCAAATCGTGTTTATCCGGGTTAATCAGATCGGCGGTCAGTGCTGGATGACGATGAAGCAGTAAGATTGGAAAGAGGCGTGGCGACGAGACATCCAAATAGCGACGGGCCTCGACAGGCTGACTAGCGCGCCACATGAAGTCGAACTCGAAGTAGCGAGTCGAGTCGAAGGGGGTGAACATCGTCTGATGGATCCAGCCCAGAGGCAGGGGCGCTTTCTTCTTGAAGAACAAATGCAGGCCGAAGTGGGCGCAAGTAAGATGCAGATCAAGTCCCGGTGTGCGATAGCGATGGGCAGCCATCCAGTACGCCGGGGCCAGCAGACTGCTGAGGATGACGCGAGTGAGTCTTTGCGACCGGGTCAGAGGTCTGACATCCCGGGGCGTTCGCAACCGGGTTTGAGGCAGGGGTTTAGGTTCCACGATCCGCTTTCCGAGCCTGCAACCATGTAAGGAACCAGTCAGCGGGGCGTAGCGCTGCGCGTCTCAGGTCAGGCGCCAATCCAACGGCAGCCCCGAATGCCATTAGCCCAATAACGCCGGCGCTAAGCAGCATCGTCCATGCGGGCCATGCCGTGCTCGGCAATTGAGCGCCGACGACCACAACAACGCCCAGCACCCCCGCCAATGGCACAACCAGGCCCCGGAAAAACCAACGACCCGCCTCTCCAGTCAACAGCCGCCGATGAGTGAGCGGGACACCAAGCAATACATAGAACATATTCAAGATAGCCCACACAGCGGCGGCACCCGTTGCCCCCCAGTATTGAACAGCGAACGCCAACCCCGGAACGAGCAGCGCAATCAGCATAACGTTGAGACGCAGGTTGAGACTCGTCCAGCCATGGGCCAATTGCAGGGCATACGGCACATGCATCATGCCGTTGAGCGCCGTGCCCACCAGGAGCAGGCGGACAATCGGCGCGGTCTGGTCGGCGGTCTGTGCGTCGCCCGTCCACAGGCCCAACAGTTGGGGAGCGAAATAGACGAACACACCGGTCACCGGCCATATCAAGGCGGCCATCAGCTGAGTGGACTGACGATATAGACGCCTCACGGCGTTGTGATCGTCCGCCGCTGCCAACGCCGTGAGTCGGGGGAAGACGCCATTGAACACCAGAGCGATGAGCATGTACAGGCTGCTGGCGATCACCCCAGCCAGTGTATAGTAACCGAAGCCCTTGAGCGAAAGCATGGTGCTCAGCATTAACTTGTCCAACTGAGTCAGGATCAAGCCTGAGACTGCGATGCCGCTCATGCCGGCTGCGAACTTCCAGCTCGAACGCAGTTGGTTGTAGTTTATCTTGGGCTTTTCGCTGGAGGCAGGCAGGGCGCGCCACAGGCTGATTGTGGTCAACGCCACCTGTAAGCCGGCCATCACAATCTGCCAGACAAAAAAAAGCCTGATATCACGCGACAGAAACGTCAGTACCAGGAGTGCGCCTCCGTTACGGAGCGTCGACAGGACGACGAGGATGACGTTAAGGCGGACCTGCTGTTGCAGCCCAAGCAGCCCACCCTGATACAGACTAAGCGGCCACTGCAGAAATGCCAAACCACCCATTAAGCGTATTGTGGTGATGGTCACCGCGGATGACAGGGTGTCGCTCCTGATCCAATTTGAGCCGATCATCGGGGCGATAGCGGTGAGCACCAAGCCGATCACGGCGCCCAACAGCCAATAACCTGCCTCCAGTGTTCGCACCAGGTCCCGCGCTTCAGTGGCCTTATCAGATTGGACGGAATAGCGAGCCAATTCCCGATTGATTGTAGGGCTTAGTCCGAAGTCCAGAATTTGCAATGAGCCTTGCAGGGTGAGGTAAAAGCCTATCAGGCCATAGGCCTCGATGCCCATTAATCGGATGTATAACGGGGCGACCATTAATCCGATCAGGCCAGTGTAGATTGCTCCGCCAAAATTGGCGATCAGGTTGAGCGTGAGTTGACTGCGGCGAAACACGATATGGTCTTGAGCTATTGCTGATTCAATGACGACTCAAATGGTGGTGGCAATTTGGCAACTTGCTGATGGGTGTCTCGACGTGTTCAGTCCATTGTAGGGTTAGACATGGACAATGGCGGCCCGCCCATTTTATGGGGATTGCCATTTGGGATAGCAAGAGAGCCCTCATCCTGACGCGCAAAACGCGCTTTGAGTTGGCGCCCTCGTTTCTGACACACTCAAGCCGAATGCGACCCGCGTAATAACTCCACAATCCGCGCCACCACCATCCTGATGGCCACCTCGTTCTGGCCGCCTTCAGGGATGATGACGTCGGCGTAGCGCTTGGTTGGTTCCACAAAGTCGAGGTGCATCGGGCGGACGGTGGCGAGGTACTGCTGGACGACCGACTCGACCGTGCGGCCCCGCTCGGCCACATCGCGCTGCAACCGACGGATGAAGCGCAGATCGGAGTCCGCATCCACAAAGATCTTCACGTCGAACAACTGGCGCAGGGCGGCGTCGGTGAAGATGAGGATGCCCTCGACGAGTATGATGCGTTGCGGGCTGACGGTCACCGTCGCCTGCGAGCGGCAGTTGCGGGTGAAATCGTACACGGGCAGCGCGATGCTCGCACCGGCCAGCAACCGGCGCAGATGCCGGATCAACAACTCCGTATCGAGGGAGTCGGGATGATCCCAGTTGAGTTGATTGAATTGATTGCGTTTGAGAGCGGCTTCGTCGTGATAGTACGCGTCGTGCGGCACATAGGCGATGTGTTCCGCGCCGACGCGTTCGAGAATGGCGCGCGCCACGGTGGTCTTTCCTGACCCGGTGCCGCCAGCCACACCGATCACCAAAGGGGGATTGGGCATCTTTGAAACGGAAAGATGAGGGGCCTCCCCGATTGTGATCATCTTTCCGAAATTGGGGAGAGCCACCTTCGGGAGTTGAACCCGAAACCTACCGCTTACGAAGCGGTTGCTCTGCCATTGAGCTAAGGTGGCGTCGCACAACCTCGATGGAGCGGCGGCATTATACCAAATCCCCTGCAATTCTTTGGGAAATTTGACCTCGCCTCGCTGACATCAACTGGCAAAGGGGCTTTGGCCCGACCAGTCGTCGGCATCGCTCCACTCAGGCTACGTGAGAAGTCACAGGCACATAACGCGCTCAGCAACGACCGAGGCGGTTGCGGCCTGCTTTTCCAACTTGCCCTCCACCACCAGCAGCACCGTGGAGAGCAGCGTCTCGCGGTATTTCTCAAATACGTCCTTCGGAATCGTGACCTCCACCGCCCCATGCCCCTCAAAATCCATCAGCCGGAGAAAGGCTGTGCCCCTGGCAGTCGGGGGCCGGCGGATGCCATCCATCACCCCGCCACCGACTGTGACCCTCGCCCCATCGCGCCGCCGGCGTAACTCGCGGAGGGGTACGCAGCCGGCTGTGGTGAATGCATGAGTGCGATACATCACCAGCGGCTGGCCCGCCGTCACCCGCGCATAGCGGTAGGTCATCGCCGCCCGTTTCTCTTCCGACCACGGCGCAAGTTTCGGGCGCTCCGGCGTCACATCGAACAGCGCGGGCTGAGGGTCTTGCACGAGCCGGTACGCCCGCGCCAATTCCCAGATCAGATCGGGCCGGCTGCCAAGGGCATCGAAGGCGCCCACCTGTATCAGCGCTTCCACCTGCCGGCGCTCGCAACCCGTCCGCTGGATGAAATCCACCAGGGATGCAAACGGCCGGTTGCCGCGGGCATGCACGATTCTCTTGGCGCGTTCCTCGCCAATCGAGTGCACATAGTTCAGGCCGTGCCGGATCGCGCCGCCCTGGATGTCGGCCAGCACATTGCAGTGATTGATGTCGAACGGCAGGATGCGAACGTCGTGCCGCTGCGCCTCCCATTCCAGCACGCCGGGCGGGTACGTGCCCAGCGGCGAATGGCGCAGTAGCGAGCAAAAGTATTCCGCCGGGTAGTGCAGCCGCAGCCACGCTGACCAGTAAACGATGACGGCGAACGCGGCGGCATGGGCTTGCGAAAATGAATAGCCCGCGAAGCCGGCCAGCATCTGCCAGACGTGACGAATCGTCTGGCGGTCGATGCCTTTGGCAGAGGCGCCTTTGAAAAACTCAGCCCGGAATTGATTGAGCTTCTCCCCCGCGTTCTTCCCACCCAATGCCCGGCGCAACAGCTCACCGCGCCCCGGCGTGAAGCCGGCGAAGTCGCGGGCGATCTTGATGACCTGCTCTTGAAACACAATTACACCCAGCGTCAACTCCAGCGCCGGCCTGAGTGAGAGATGGGGATAGGTCACCGGCTCCCGGCCCTGTCGCCGGCGGATGTACGGCTTGACCATGTTCCCCTGCAACGGGCCGGGCCGGATGAGCGACACTTCGACGACCAAATCCTGAAAGGTGCGCGGTTGCAGGTGGGGGATGATGGAGACTTGCGCCCCGGACTCGACCTGAAAGAGCCCGATGGTCTGGCAGGAGCGGATGAGTTCGAAGACTGCTTCTTCGCGAAAGTCGAGCGCCTGCAGGTCAACGCGCAGCCCGCGCTCGCGCCAGACGAACATGACCGTGTCAGACAGCGCGGCCAGCATCCGCAAGCCGAGCAGGTCAATCTTCACCAGGCCCTGTTGTTCCAGGCCTTCCTTGTCCCACTGCGTCACCGTCCGGTTTTCCATCCGCGCCGGTTCGACCGGCGCCCGCTCGGCAATCGGAGGCCCGGTGATGATCAGGCCGCCATTGTGGATTCCAAGGTGTCGCGGGAGTCCGCGCAGTTGGGTGGCGATGGACACCAGTCGTTCCCAGTCTCTGGGCTTGAGTGAGGCGTCCGCTAAGGCGGGGATGAGCGGGTCAGTTTCTGACTCTTCGTCGAGGGCATCCAATGACCGCGCCACCCGCTCGACTGTTTCCGGCTTGAATCCCAACGCAAAGCCCGCCTCCCGAATGGCCGAAGCCGAACGGAAGGTGACAAAGGTCGAGGCCATGGCCGCATGCGAGCGGCCCCAGCGCTCATAGACGTATTGGATGACGTCCTCGCGGCGGGCGGCGTCAATGTCAATATCAATATCGGGCGTGCTGCCATGTTCGACGCTGAGGAACCGCTCAACGATGAGTTTTTGTTGAATGGGGTCAACGGCGGTGATGCCCAGCAGCCGGGCCACGATGGAATTGGCCGCCGAGCCACGGCCGTGGGCCATAATACGCTCGCGCTGACAATAGGCCATGATGTCGTGCACGATGAGGAAGTAGTTCGCCAGGCCCAGGTGCGCGATCAACCGCAATTCCTTTTCCAGCCACTCCCGCGCCTGCCCCCGGCGTTGGGGATATAGCGCGGGCAATCGCTCGAGACACAATCCCCGCAGATAGCTCAGCGCCGAGTGGCCCGTGGGGAGGGGGAACTCCGGCAGCACTTGCAGCCCGTTCGGTAACGTCACATTGCAGCGGTCGGCGACCTCGCGCGTATTGGCAACGGCCTGGGGCAAATCATGAAACAACCGGCACATCGAGTCCGCCGATCGCAACCCATACTCGAAGTTGGGTCGCAGGATATCCAGCCGGGCTTGTGGCAGGGGCACGCGCTCCCGGATGCTCGTCAGCGCCATCTGGAGGGCGGCCTGTTCCTTGCGGGCGTAATGAACGTTGCCGGTCGCCACGAGTTTTACCCCCGTAGCCTGAGCCAGTTCCGCCAGCCGGCGACTGATGGGTAAATCGTAGCGGCGCAGGTTGCGTTGCACTTCGACATAGAGGTTGGTCGCGCCGAATATCTGCGCCAGCCGCATCAACTCGTGCCAGGCCTCCTCGCGATTGCCCTCCGCGATCCACTGCGCGACGCGCCCTTTGCGACAACCGCTCAGGCATATCAGCCCGGCGGCATGTTCGGGCAGGGCCTGCCACGGCAGCGATGCATAACCCTTCTCGGAATTCATCCGGCCTTTTGTGATGAGCTGGCAGAGATTGCGATAGCCTTGCTCGGTCTCGGCCAGCAGGGTCAGGTGACTCTGGTCGGCCAACGTCACCTCCGCCCCGAGGATGGGTTTGACCCCCACCTGCCTGGCGTGCGCGAAGAACTGCGGCGCGCCGTAGACGGCGTCGTGATCGGTCAGCGCCAACGCGAACAAGCCCAACTCGGCAGCGCGCTCGAGCAGGTCCTCGGGCGAGGCAGCCCCATCCAACAAACTGAATGCGCTGTGGGCGTGCAGCTCGCTATAGCCGGCCCCAGCCTTTATCAAGGAACCACTCTCCGTTGTCCAGGTTTTGGAAGATGACACGCGGGCCGCTGATGAGCAGCACTTCAAAGTAATCTCGATTGAGGGGTGCCGGCAACCACCATTTTGAGTTGAGCCGCCAGACATCTTCGATAGCGAGCACGTCGTATTTTTGACCTCGCCATGTGTAGCGGCTTGGCTGGCCGTCACCGTTCAAGCTGACTTTGATGGGCAGCGGGACGGGCAGGCCGACAAGCGCGGCGAGCAGCACAACGCCCTCGCCAAAGCGCCGGCGCAGTGTTTGCAGCACGGTTTGAACGCGATGATGTTTGACTTCCCGCTGGTCCCGTTCGAGCAACTCGCTTTGGCGAGCGCCTAGTTGAAAAGGACGCAGCGGGTACACCGCCACCTCGACCCGTCGTATCGACACGGTGATGGTTATTTGAGCCGCCATCAACAGCGCCACACGGGCCAGTCGCTCATCGTCGGACGTGGGTGGTTTGATCGCTTGCCCCCGCTCAATCAACTGGCCGGCCTCATCTTCCAGCGCCAGCTTCAACGCTTCGGCCTGATAACCGCGCTGCTGCAAGCGCTGAGAAATTTTCGCGGCCAGGCGTCTGGCCACATACTCCAACGCCTCCCGGCGCGCAGTGGCCTCAGGCAGAGTCTTTGCCAGCGCCTCGCGCAAAGGCGGCGCATCCGGCTGCAGCGGACGCGGGTCACGGCCTCGGGCCAGGTCATGCCAGAAACTCATCGCTTCGCCGAACTGGCTCAGCATCGCCTCGCGTGAGATCGTAGCCAGATCCCCCAGCCGATTCAGGTCGAGGAGTTCGAGCCGGCGTCGAAACTCGCCGGGCAGGTTCGGTAGCGCCGTAATCGGGAGTGGGGCCAGGAAGCGGGCGCCTTCACCGGGGGGGATGAGGAGGAAGTCGCTGGCTCTGGCCGCTTGCTGAGCCGCGTACTTACCGTTGGCGACGCCCACACGCACCGGCAGCCCGCTCGCCGCGCGTGCCGCCGAGCGCAGTTCGGCGGTGAAAGCTTGTTCGTCGGGGATGCCCTGCCAATCCAAACACCATTCGCCCAGCGCGATGGTCTCGACTTTCTCAGTGTATTGGTGCAACGCCGCGACAATGCGAGCGTGGTGGTTAAAGTATGCCTCCTCATCCGCGCGGATGAGGATGGCCTGTGGCGCTATCTGCTGAGCCTGATAGACACTCATGCCGGGCTGCACGCCTTCGGAAAGGAGCACGTCCGAAGCCGCAAAGACATGGCCTTCGGTGACCGGGTGAACGACAATCAACGGCTCAGTGTGTCCGCGCCGTTCGTGCTCGATGAGTAGCGGCAGATTGGGAACGTACACGCACGCTATCCGGCCCACGGATAACATCCCGCTAGATTACAAAAACATGTGTTCGGGCACAAGATAAAGTTTGGTTTGTCGCAGTCGAACTGCGTATATGGCTGATCACAATCACCGTCGCCAGCCATTGGGGCCACGGCAGGCCAATCGAGGCGAGGCTATTCGACGGCAACCGCCGAACGCGATAAAGCGGCCTGCCCGTGCAGCGATGAGGTTCACTCAGCACGCCCAAAGCGGCGCGGCGAGGAATCGCGGACTGATCAAACTCCCTCAGAGTCGGAAACGCCAGTGGCCTTGGTGCAAACTGCGGGATTGGTGGACGCCACCCAGGCGGGGCCGCGCCCTTCAGCGCCCAACCGTTGCCCACCTTTCCGCGCTAGCGCGATTCTTGCATCAACGCTATCTTTGGGCCGTGATCGTCGCCGATCTCAGGGCGATGTATTGGGTTGTCGAGCGAAGGTGCCCCCAGGGGCGGTGCTATAATCGCAAAGCGGTGTGCAGGGATTCGTGTCATGTCCTTTGACCCATCCGGATTTTCCAACGCGCTCTTCCTCAGCCCACCGTCAGGCGTGTTGGGGTATGTCCTGGCAGCTCTGTATGTGCTGGGCCTGCTGGCGGCCCTGACGATATCGCTGCCCGAATGGCCCAAGCTACGCGCCTGGCAGTGGCTGGCGCTCGTCGGGCTGGGCCTGGCCGGAATGGGATTGGCCCAACTCCTCATCGTTCGCTTCGATCCGTATATCCCCCCCGTGCCCGGCTTGCCCATCGTGCCCAAAGCCCCGGGCCTGGCCCTGCTGGCCTTTGCGCCGGCCTTCATCGCCGCCGGCTGGATCGGCGTCGGCCCGGCGATCGTCGTCGGCTTCATCACCGGCCTCGGGCGCGCGCTGTGGGAGACGTACTCGGTCCTCACCCCATTCGAATACGCGCTCATTGCCTTCGGCGTGGCCTGCGCGGTGCGGCAGGATTATGCCGGCTGGCCCGCGCGCCTGCTGCGCAGCCCGCTGATCAGCGCCAGCCTGGCAGCCATTGCCGCCTCACCGCTGTTGTTCCTTTCCTACGCCGCGTACACCGAAGCTCAAGCGACTCGTTTTGGGGATGCCGCCGACTTTGTGGTGGCGGTGGCGATGGCGGGCATGCCGGTCCTGATCGGTCAGGCGGTGATGGGGGGATTGGTCGCCGAGCTGGTGCGCCTCGTCTTCCCGGCGCTGTGGATTCGGCGGCGCGGGCTGCAACCTCCACCCTATCTCTACAGCCTGAATCGCAAACTGCTCTTCGCCCTGGTGCCGCTCTTCCTCTTTGGCCTCGTGGCCCTTTTCATCGCCAACGTCAGCATTGCCCAGCAAGTCGCCACCGATCTCTCGCTGCGCCAGATGGAACGGGCCGCCGAGATGGCCGGTCGCGATATCCCGTTCTTCATTCAGACCGGCAACGGGCTGATGCTGCAAATCGCCAATGGGCAGGATTGGTTCGCCCTCGACAACGCCACGCAGAACGCCGCCCTGTTGCAGAGCATGCGCGCCATGCCGTTCTTCAAGCAGCTCACCCTGCTCGATGCGAGCCTCAACCCCGTGGCCGGCCAGCCGCAGATGGTATTGCCCGATCAAACTGCCGGGCTGGATGCCGGCCAGCGCGTATTGGCGGAACAGGCCCTGATCGGCGCGCCGCAAACCATCAGCATCTTCCGCTCCCTCACCGGCGCCGATGATCCGTCGCCGGTTGATATCGTCTTCCTCATGCCGGTTCCCGATCCGGCTACCCGCCAGCCGATTGGGGTGTTGATGGGCACCGCCGCGCTCGCCAACAGCCCGCTGATGCAATCCACGTTCAGCAACTTCGGTGGGGCGACGCTGGGCGGGGGCAACATCGCGGCCACCGAGGCCGACAGCGCCTCCGGCATCACCGTGCAGGGCTTCCTGCTCAACGAGAACAACCAGATCATCTATCACCCGGTCACGGCGAGTGTTCAGCAGCTCTACTTGCCCGAGCCGACCGCGCCAAAGCTGGCGACGCGCCTGCCCGGGGCGCTGGCCTTTCAGGACCGCGCGCCCGACGGCACCCGCCGCCTGGCCCTGCGGTATCCGTTGCCCGGTTATCCGTGGACGGCCGTCATCACCGTGCCGATGCGGTCGGTGCTCGAATTGTCCATCCAGATTGCCACGCCCATCGTGGGGTTGCTGCTCGTCGGTGGGTTGATCGGGCTTGTCCTCGTCTCGGCCATTGCGCTGCGGCTGGCGCGCCCGGCCGAGGAGCTGGCGCTGGCTGCGCAACGCATCTCCGAGAGCCAGCTGGAGCAGCCGGTGAAGGTGCGGAGTGAAGATGAAATCGGGCGCGCCGGCGCGGCCTTTGAACGGATGCGGCAAAGGCTGCGCGCGCGGCTGTTCGAACTCAACCTGTTGCTCGACGTCAGCCAAAGCGTCTCGAGCGGCCTCGATGTGCGCCGCTCGTTACCGCACATCCTGCAAGGTGCGTTGAAGGCGACCAACGCCAGCGGCGCCCGCATCGTCCTCGTCCCGGCGGAGGGCATGCAGTTCGGGCCGGCGACCAAGGGCGACCTGACCTTCGCCGATGGCCCGCTGGCGCCGAGCATGGCCCCGCTCGACCGTGGCTTGCTCGACCTGACGCGGCGCGATGGCCGGGCCGTCATCGAGCACCTCAACCGCGCCCGCGCCGTGCTCGATGTGTCAGCGGTGGCCGGCAAGTTGCAGGCCCTGATCGCGCTGCCGCTGCGACAGGAGAACTCGTTCTACGGCACTCTGTGGCTGGGCTTCGATCAGCCGCATACCTTCAGCGATGCCGAGATCAACTTTCTCACCACGCTTTCCAGCCAGGCCGCGGTGGCCGTGGCGAATGCGCGCTTGTTCAGCGCCGCCGAACACGATCGGCGCAACCTCGCCACCATCGTCAACTCCACGCCCGACGCCGTCATCGTCACCGATCCCCATCATCGTGTGCTCCTGCTCAACCCGGCGGCGCAACACGCTTTCGATTTGATTGATAAACCCGTCGTCGGCCGGGCGCTGGCCGAGGTGCTGCCCAACGCCGGCCTGGCGCAGATGATGATGAACAGCCAGGGCCCGGTGGCTACCGGCGAGTTCGAGGCCGTGACCGGCCGCATCCTGTATGCCTCCGTCTCACCCATCGTCGGGGTCGAGGGCGAGGTGCAGGGGCGGGTATGTGTGCTGCGCGATGTCACCCACTTCAAGGAAGTGGACATGATGAAGTCGGAGTTTGTGGCCACCGTCAGCCACGACCTGCGCGCCCCGCTCACCTTTATGCGCGGCTACGCGACGATGATGCCGATGGTCGGCACGCTCAACGACAAGCAGAAGGAATTCGCCGACAAGATCATCGCCGGCATCGAGCAGATGACGAGGCTGATAGACGACCTGCTCGACCTGGGCCGCATCGAAGCCGGGGTGGGCCTGGCCACCGAGCCGTGCCGCCTCGACGATATCGTTCACGGCATTGTCGACACGCTGGCCCCGGTCGCCTCGAACAAGGGGCTGGCGCTCGACGTGGACGTGCCGGCGAATCTGCCGCTGATGTCGGGTGACCCCACGCTGCTGCGGCAAGCCATCACCAATTTGCTCGACAACGCCATCAAATACACGCCGGGCGGCGGGCAGGTGCGCGTCAGGCTGATCGCCGATAACGGCAAGTTCCGGGTGGCGGTCTCCGACTCGGGCATGGGCATCGCGCCGGCCGATCAGGCCCACTTGTTCGAGAAGTTCTTTCGCGTCAAACAGCGCGGCAGCTCGCATGTCAAAGGCTCCGGCCTCGGCCTGGCCATCGTCAAATCGGTGGCCGAGCGGCACGGTGGCCGGGTGTGGGTGGACAGCAAGCTCGGCAAGGGCAGCACCTTCTATCTCGAAGTGCCGCGCGACCCAAGTCATGTTGCCCAACTGGCCGGGGCTGAAATTCGGCGTTGACAGGCCCGCGCGAGTTGTGCTACTCTCTCGCCAGTTCGACAACCGGATAGCAAACGGCTCTTATCCAGAGAGGCAGAGGGACCGGCCCGATGAAGCCTCGACAACCTCCCGCAAGGGAAAGGTGCCAACTCCGGCAGTATCTTCTGGAAGATGAGAGTGTGCGAATCGATTGACCCTTCGCCCCTTCTCACCCCGGAAGGGGCTCTTTTTTTCGCCCCTGCGGGTCTCTCTGGATAAAGTGCCCTCATCCTGGAGAGACCGATGACGACGACCGACCTCAGGCCCCACACGCACAACCCGCTCGCCAGCGCGCGCATCAAACGCGGCGCCTCGACCGAGGCCGTACACGCCGGCCGCCCCGAGGCGTATCCCTATCACGCCCTCAACGTGCCGGTGGTGCAGACGGCAACGTATACGTTCAAGGATACACAGGACCTGTGCGATTTTCAGGCAGCACGGATGTGGGGCGGGGCGGGGGGCCGCACGGAGTATGGGCGCTACGGCAACCCGACTGTGGCGGCGTGCGAAGCCAGGCTGGCCGCGCTCGATCACGGCGAGGCCGCTGTCCTGTTCGGCAGCGGCATGAACGCGGTGACGACGGTGCTGCTGGCCATGCTCACGAGCGGCACGCATATCGTCATCGGCGACGACTGCTACCGCCGCACCCGCCAGTTCTGCAAGACCTTCCTCAGGAAGTTCGGCATCGAGACCACCGTCGTGCCGATGGGTGATCTGGCCGCGCTCGAAGCCGCCATCCGCCCGAACACCCGCCTCATTGTCAGCGAATCCCCGACCAATCCGTATCTGCGCGTGGTGGACCTGGTGCGGCTGTCCGAGATCGCCAAACGTCATGGCGTGAAGACGCTGATTGACGCGACCTTCGCCAGCCCGGTCAATCAAACGCCGCTCGACTTCGGCATTGATCTCGTGCTGCACTCGGCGACGAAGTACCTCAGCGGCCACAACGATCTGCTGGCCGGCGTCGTGGTCGGCCAGGCCGGATTGATCGACTCGTTGCGCCAGTCGCTCGGTGTGCTCGGCGGCATCGCCGACCCGCACGCGGCGGCGCTGCTGCTGCGGGGATTGAAGACGCTGGCCCTGCGCGTCGAGCGACAGAATCAAAACGCGCAGGCTATCGCCCGGTATTTGGAATCACACCCGCGCGTCGCCCGCGTGTGGTATCCCGGCCTTGCCTCGCATCCCGATCACGCCATCGCCCGCGCGCAGATGCTGGGCTGCGGCGGCGTGGTCTCGTTTGAGATCGGCGGCACGCTCGAAGAGACAAGCCGGTTCATTGATGCGGTCGAGCTGGCCATCATCGCCCCGTCGCTCGGCGGGGTGGAGACGTTGATCGAGCAGCCGGCGCTGATGTCGTACTACGAACTCTCCACCGAGGAACGCCTCGCGGTGGGGATCAGGGATAACCTCGTCCGGCTGGCCTGCGGCGTGGAAGATACCGATGATTTGATCGCGGATCTTGCGCAGGCGCTGGATCGCATTTGAGTCCCGATGCGAAAGGAGTGACGACGATGCCCGCTCTTGGCTTTGACGCCTACATCACCGAACTCGGCGTGGCCGAGGAGAAGACCTGCCGCGTGTGCGGCGCAGCCTGCGAGTGCGAGCGCGCCGTCTTCGGCCCAATCAGCTTTCCGGGTTGGGTCGAGGCGCAGCAGCGCTATCACGACCGCTTTGTCTGCCCGCACGCCCACCAGCTGTGGCACCGGCAGGCGTTGCGCCGCGCGCAAGCCTCCGCGACGTATCCCCCTCGCTTCACGAGCGTCGCCCGTGTCTGAGCGCCTCGACCTGCAATCCAGCTACGACCGCGTGGCCGCCGAGTACGCCGATCAGTTCGGCGACGAGATGGCCCGCAAGCCCTTCGATCGCAAGATGCTGGATTGGTTGATCGAGAAGGTCGGCGGGCGCGGGCCGATCTGCGACCTGGGCTGCGGGCCGGGGCAGATTGCCCGCTACCTGCACAGCCGCGGCGCGCCGGCCTGCGGCATTGACCTCTCGCCGGAGATGATCAGGCACGCCCAACGGCTCAACCCCGCGATCCCGTTTCAGCAGGGCAATATGCTCGCGCTCACCCGGGTGGCCGACTGCGCCTTCGGCGGCATCGCCGCGTTCTATTGCCTCATCCACGTGCCGCGCCCGCAAATCGAACAGGCCCTGCGCGAGTGGTGGCGCGTGCTCTGCCCCGCCGGCGTGCTGCTCGTCACCTTTCACATCGGCGAAGCGACCAAACACCTCGATGAGTGGTGGGGCAAACCGGTCAACCTTGATTTCAACTTCCTCACGACCCCGCCGATCAGGGCCAGCCTCGCCTCGGTGGGCCTTGAGGTGACCGAAGCGATTGAGCGTGACCCGTACCCGGAGAGCGTTGAGTTTCAAAGCCGCCGCGCGTATCTGTTTGCACGAAAACCGGTTGAGGCTCTTCGGCAAAACACGGCTTGACGCCCGCCCTGGCCGCGTGATATTCTCTCGCCGCAATGACTGGCCTGTTCGTCCATCTCCCGCATCATCACAACTGCCCGCCCGACCGGACGCCAGGTTAGTCACGCCTAGTGCGTGCTCAGCCAGCCCTCCGGTCACGGAGGGCTTTTTGTTTTAGGCCAGACCCTGTAGGGATTATGCTGTAGAGTCGCGCTGCGGAGCGTCGCTACAGTGGGCCTTCGCCTTCCGTCATTCGTCTTTCGTCAAAAGTCATGCGTACCGATATCCGTCTCGCGCTTCCCTCCAAAGGCCGGCTCGAAGGGGCCGCCCTCGACTTTCTCGCCTCGGCCGGCTTGCGGGTGGACAAGCCCAACCCACGCCAATACTTCGCCCGTGTGCCGGCGCTGCCCGCCCTCACCGTGCTCTTTCAGCGGCCGGGCGATATCGTCGTCTCGGTGCGCGAGGGCAGCGTTGATTTTGGCCTGACCGGCCTGGATGTGGTCGAAGAACGGCGCGGCGCGGATGGCGAGGTGATGATCCTTCACGACGCGCTCGGCTTCGGCCATTGCTCCCTCGCGCTGGCAATCCCCGAAGATTGGGCGTGCGACTCCCTCGAGCAGCTCAGCACGCTTCACACTTCGCGCTTCACGCCGCTGCGCGTGGCCACCAAATACCCAAACCTCACCTCTCGCTTCCTCTCCAATCACCAAATCACTCACTCCCTCATCAATGCCGAGGGCACGCTCGAAGTCGCCCCCGCCATCGGCTACGCCGATGCGATTGTGGATCTGGTTTCGAGCGGGCAGACGCTGCGCGACAACCGGCTGCGCGCGCTCGACGATGGCGTGGTGCTGCGCTCGCAGGCCGTGCTCATCGCCCACCGCGCCGCGCTCAAGGCCCGCCCCGAAGTCCTCGGCCTCGCCCATCAATTGCTCGAATACATCGAAGCCCATTTGCGCGGGCAGGAGAATTATCTCGTCGTCGCCAACATGCGCGGCGCCGACCCGCGCCGCATCGCCGCCGACCTGCTGGCACATCCCGAGCTTGGCGGGCTGCAAGGCCCGACCATTGCGCCGGTTTACACGCGCGGCGGCGACCTGTGGCACTCGGTCACCATCGTGGTGCGCAAAGACCGCCTCATCCCCTCGGTCGAGGCCCTGCGCTCCGTCGGCGGCAGCGGCGTCATCGTCTCGCCGCTCACGTACATTTTTGAAGAGGAGCCGGAACGGGCGCGGAGGCTGAATGAAAGTTTGTGATCGCTCGTTGTTGAAACGTAAACCGATTCTGGAGAACGACCGGCATCTGCGGGCGGTGACTGAGATTTTGGCCGAGGTCCGCGCCCGGGGCGACTCGGCCGTGCGAGCGTTGACCGCCCGCTTCGACCACGTGACGGTTGACGGTTTCCCCGTTGCCGAGGCCGCCTTCGCTGCCGCGCGCGCCCACGTTGCGCCTGAGACCCTCGAGGCGTTACGCCTTGCGTCGCGGCGTCTTGAATCCTTCCACCGCCAGCAGCCGGTGCATTCGTGGTTCACCAGCGCCCTCGGCGGCGTGCTCGGGCAGAGGGTCGTCCCGCTGCGGCGCGTGGGCTGCTACGTGCCGGGCGGCACCGCGCCGCTGCCCTCCACCGTGCTGCACACCGTCACCCTCGCCCGCGTCGCCGGGGTGCGCGAGATCGTCGTCGTCACGCCGCCCAATCCCGCGTACGCCGCGACCGGCTACGTCAATCCCGTCGTCCTCGCCGCCGCCGAGATCGCCGGCGCGACCGAGGTGCTGCGAGTCGGCGGCGCGCAGGCCGTCGCCGCGCTGGCCTTCGGCACGGAGACGATCAAGCCGGTGGACAAGATCGTCGGCCCCGGCAACGTCTACGTCACGCTGGCCAAGAAGCTCGTGTACGGCGTCGTCGGCCTCGACGGCCTGGCCGGGCCGACCGAGACCGTCGTCATCGCCGACGAGGCGGCCAACCCCGAATGGGTCGCCGCCGATCTGCTCGCGCAGGCCGAGCACGATGTCCTCGCCTCGGCCATCCTCCTCACCCCCAGCGAGCCGTTGGCCCGCTCCGTCCAGTCATCCATCATCAATCATCTTGAATCTCTGCCCCGGGCTGACATCATCGCTCAGACCTTCGACCACAACTCCGGCATCGTCCTCACCCGCGACATCGCCGAGGCCGTCGCGCTGGCGAACGAGTACGCGCCCGAGCATCTGTGCCTGGCCGTGCGCGACCCGTGGGCGTGGGCGGACAAGATCACCTGCGCGGGCGGCGTCTTCCTCGGCGAGCAATCGTTCGAGGTGCTGGGTGATTACGTGGTCGGGCCGAGCCACGTCATGCCCACCGGGGGCAGCGCGCGCTTCGCCTCGCCGCTCACCGTGCTCGATTTCGTCCGCCTCACCAGCCTCGTCGCGCTGGATGCGGACACCACGCAACGCATCGCCCCGCACGCCGCGCGCCTGGCCGAGGCGGAGGGGTTGAACGCGCATGCGCTGGCAGCCTTGATGCGAGGAGGGAAGGGGGAGGAGGGCTCCCCTCCTCCCTCTTCCTTCCTCACCTAAGAAGCGGTATGAACATTACACAGCTTCTCCGTCCCCACATCCTCACGCTGCAGCCGTACACGCCCATCGTGCCGTTCGAGGTGCTGTCGGCGCGGTTGGGCCGTGCGCCGCGTGACATCCTCAAGCTCGATGCGAACGAGAACCCGTACGGCCCCAGCCCGCGCGCGCTGGCGGCGCTGGCCGATCTCGAATTCGCGCACATCTATCCCGATCCCGAATCCACCGCCCTGCGCGCCGCGCTGGCGCAGCACACCGGCCTGCCCGCCGAAAACCTCCTGGCCGGCGCCGGCGCCGACGAGTTGATTGACCTGTTGCTGCGCGTCTTCCTCGAGCCGGGCGATGGGATCATTGATTGCCCGCCTACCTTCGGCATGTACGCCTTCGACGCCGCCCTCAACGCCGGCCGCGTCCTCAACATCCCCCGCCGGGCCGACTTCTCTCTCGATGTTGATGCCATCGTCGCCGCGGTGCCCTCCCTCTCCCAGCGGGAGAGGGGGCCGGGGGGTGAGGGCGAAATACCTAAACTTCTATTTGTCGCCTCCCCCAACAACCCTGATGGCTCGGTCATCTCCGATGCTGACCTGCGCCGGTTGCTGGCTTTGCCAATCGGCGTTGTGCTCGACGAAGCCTACATCGAGTTTCACGGCGTTGAGCATTCGCGCGTGAAGTGGGTGCGGGAGCACGAAAACCTGGTCGTGCTGCGGACCTTCAGCAAACGCGCCGGCCTGGCCGGGCTACGGGTCGGCTATGGGGCGTTTCCGTCAGCGCTCATGCCGCACCTATGGAAATTCAAACAGCCATACAATGTCAGCGTCGCCGCGAGCACCGCCGCGATCGCCTCGCTCGCCGACCCGGATTACGAGCGGCGGATCGTGGAGGCCATCACTCGTGAGCGCGACCGGCTTTACGACTTGCTGCTTTCTATTCGCTACTTGCAGCCCTACCCGTCGCGCGCCAATTTCATCCTCTGCCGCGTAGTGGGCCGCGATGCCAGGGAGTTGAAACTCACCCTCGAACGCGACGGCATCCTCGTCCGCTACTTCAACAGGCCCGGCCTCACCGACTGTATCCGCATCAGCATCGGCAAGCCGGAGCACACCGATATGCTCATCGAGGCCCTGCAGAGGTTGCAGGCTGCAAGCTGAATGTTCAGCCCGCAACCTTCAACGTGGAACATGCGAACTTCGAACGTGGCCCGCAAAACCAAAGAGACCGACATCACCCTCGCGCTCAACGTGGATGGCTCGGGCCGGCACGACATCGCCACCGGCGTCGGCTTCCTCGACCACCTGCTCACGCACCTCGCCGTGCATGGGCTGTTCGATCTGACCGTGCGCGCGACGGGCGACCTGTACATTGACGCCCATCACACCGTGGAGGACACGGCGCTTGTGCTCGGGCAGGCTTTCGCCGAGGCGCTCGGCGACAGGCGCGGCCTCGTCCGCATGGGCCACGCCTACGCGCCGATGGACGAAGCGCTGGCCTTCGTCGCCGTAGACCTCTCGGGCCGCCCGTACGCCGTGGTGCGAGCCGAGTGGCACACGCCCGCCATCGGCCAGGTCCCCACCTCTCTCGTTTCGCACTTCTTCGAGAGCCTCGCCGTGACGATGAAGGCAAACCTGCACGCCCGCGTGCTGTATGGCCGTGACGATCACCATCAGGCCGAGGCGTTGTTCAAGGCCCTCGCCCGCGCCCTCGACGCCGCCACGCAAATTGACCCGCGCCGCGCCGGGGCCGTGCCTTCGACGAAGGGAAGCCTGTGATGGGCTCAGCCTTCGTCGTCTTCCCCGCCATAGACCTCCGCGCGGGCCGTGTGGTGCGGCTGGCGCAGGGCGACCCGAACCGGCAAACGACCTACAGCGACGATCCACTCGCGGTCGCCGCGCGCTGGGGGGCCGAGGGCGCGCAATGGCTGCACCTCGTCAACCTCGACGGCGCGTTCGGCGAGTCATCTGCCGCGCATCATCAGTCTCTGAGTTCCATCGTCTCCACCGGCCTCCTCATCCAATTCGGGGGCGGGCTGCGCGACAAGGCCTCGGTGCGCAGCGCGTTCGAGGCCGGCGTGACGCGCGTCGTCCTCGGCACGGCGGCGGTCGAGGACCCGGCGCTCGTCGAGTGGGCGCTGCAGGAATACGGGCCGGAGCGGGTGGCGGTGGGGATTGACGCGCGCGATGGACTCGTGCGGGTGCGCGGCTGGGCCGAGGGCGCGCGCGTGACGCCGCTCGAATTGAGCCGGCCATTCGCGGCGCGCGGCCTGCAGTGGTGCGTGTTCACCGATGTGGCGCGCGACGGGGTAGGGGCGGGTGTCAACGTCGCCGCCGCCGCCGAGCTGGCGCGCGCGACCGGTCTGCGCGTCATCGCCTCCGGCGGCGTTCATTCCGTCGCCGATGTTCACGCCGTCCGCGCCGCCGGCCTCGCGGGTGTCATCGTGGGTCGGGCGTTGTACGAGGGCCACCTCTCACTCAAGGATTTACTGATTGCCGAATTCTGATTTTGGATTGAGCAATCAAAAGATAACAGAAATCGAAAATCCAAAATGGTCACGATTATTGATTACGACGCCGGCAACCTCACCTCGGTGAAGCGCGCGCTCGATCATCTCGCCGTCGCCAGCACGATCACCGCTGACCCGGCCCACGTGCGCTCCGCCGAGCGATTGATCTTCCCCGGCGTGGGGCAGGCCCGCGCGGCGATGGACGTGCTGCGCGCACGGGGCCTTGATGGCGCGCTGCGCGAGGCATACGCGCGCGGCACGCCCATCCTCGGAATCTGCATCGGCTGCCAGATCGTGCTCACGCACTCCGAGGAGGATGACACGCCGTGCCTCGGCCTTGTCGAGGGCGAGTGCGTCCGCTTCCGGCCCGGCGACCCGGCGCTCAAAGTCCCGCACATGGGCTGGAACGCGGTGACGGTCACGCGCCCCCATCCCGTGCTCAACGGCGTGCAGCCCGGCGACGAGTTCTACTTCGTCCATTCATACTACCCGCGGCCGCGCGAGCCGCAGTGCATCTGCGCCGTCGCCGAGCACGGCGTCACGTTTCCGGCCGCCATCGGCCGGCGCAATCTTTTCGCCGCGCAGTTCCACCTGGAAAAGAGCGGGCCGGTGGGGCTGAACGTGCTCCGCAACTTCGCGGAGTGGGACGGTGCGGGATGTTGAGCAAACGCATCCTCGCCTGCCTCGATGTGCGCGCCGGCAAGCTGGCCAAAAGCGTGAAGTTCGTCAACACGCAGGACATCGGCGACCCGGTGCCCGCGGCGCGCCGGTATTACGAGTCCGGGATTGACGAGTTGGTGTTTTACGACATCACCGCATCGAGCGAGAATCGCGGCATCCTGCTGGAGGTCGTCAGCGCCGTCGCCGCCCAGGTCTTCATCCCGTTCTCGGTGGGCGGCGGACTGCGCACGGTGGCGGATTGCAGCCGGGTGCTGCTGGCCGGCGCGGAGAAGGTGAACGTGAACACGGCGGCGGTGAAGAACCCGCCGCTCATCGCCGAGGCCTCGCGCGCGTTCGGAGCACAGGCCGTGGTGCTTTCGATGGATGTGCTGCGAGTGCCGGCCTCGCCCGCGCTTCCTTCGGGCTACGAGATCGTCGTCAACGGCGGCCGCACGCGCACCGGCCTGGATGCGGTCGAATGGGCCAAACGCGGCGAGGCGCTCGGCGCGGGCGAGATCGTCGTCAACTCGATAGACTCCGACGGCACGCGCCAGGGCTATGAACTGGCCCTCACGCGCCGCATCGCCGAGGCCGTGACCGTGCCCGTCATCGCCTCCGGTGGCGGCGGCACGCCGGAGCATTTGTGCGCGGTGCTCACCGAGGGCAGGGCCGACGCCGCCCTCGTCGCCTCGATGCTGCACTTCGGCGAGTACACGGTGCGGCAGATCAAAACCTCCCTTCACGAGCGCGGGCTGAAGATGCGGATGGTGTGAATGACCTATCCAAAATCGGAAATCAACGATCTGAGATTCGACGACCGCGGCCTCCTCACCGCCGTTGTCCAGGACTGCACGACGAACGAAGTGCTGATGGTGGCGTGGATGGACGCCGAGGCCCTCCGGCTCACGCAGCAGACGGGCGAGGCGTGGTTCTGGAGCCGAAGTCGCGGCGAGCTGTGGCACAAGGGCGCGACGAGCGGCAACGTGTTGCGCGTGCGCGAAATCCGCGCCGACTGCGACGGCGACACGCTGCTCCTGCGCGTGGACCCCGCCGGACCCGCCTGCCACACCGGCGCGCAGTCATGCTTCATCATGACCGTCAACCGTGAACCGTAAACCGCCAACAGTCATGCTGGTCAATCGTTGACGGCATACGCTTCAACCTTCACTCGTCGCCATGCGCCTGGTCATTAAACTCGGCACGTCTACCCTCACCGCCGATACGCCGCACCTCTCGCCGCCGCGCCTCGTCGAACTCGTGCGGCAAATGGCGAAGCTGCGCGAGGCCGGGCACGCCGTCATCCTCGTCTCGAGCGGGGCGATGGCGGCCGGCAAATCGGCCCTCAACTTCCCGCAACTGCCGCGCCACATCCCCAAGAAGCAAATGCTCGCCGCCATCGGCCAGCCGCGCCTCATGGCGTTGTACGAGCAGCTCTTCACGCTCTACGGCGTCACGGTCGCGCAAGTGCTGCTCACCCGCGCCGACCTCGGCGACCGCCGCCGCTACCTCAACGCGCGCAACACGCTGGCCGCACTGCTCGAGCACAACGTCGTGCCCATCGTCAACGAAAACGACACCGTCGCCACCGAGGAGATCCGTGTCGGTGACAACGACAACCTGTCGGCGCTGGTGGCGAATCTGGTGGATGCGGAATTGCTCGTCCTGCTCACCGATCAGCCGGGGCTGTTCACCGCCGACCCGCGCCGCAACGCGGAGGCGCAACTGGTGAGCGATGTGCGCGGCGAGATTCCCGAATCGCTCTGGGAGGCGGCGGGCGGCTCGGCCACCGGCCTCGGCACCGGCGGCATGGCGACCAAATTGCAGGCCGCCGATCTCGCGCGGCGCTCGGGTTGCGCCGTGGTGATCGCCAGCGGCAGCGAGCCGGAGGTCTTGATCCGCGCGGCGAACGGCGAGCCGCTCGGCACGCGCTTCCACCCGCTCGCCACCGCCGTCGAGAGCCGCAAACGCTATATCCTGTCGAGCGGGCGGGCTGCGGGCAGCGTGTTTGTGGATGACGGCGCGGCGCGCGCGCTGCGGTCGGGCAGCAGTTTGTTGCCGGTGGGCGTGGTGCGGGTGGAGGGTGAGTTCGAGCGCGGCGACACCGTGCGCGTGCTCGATATCGCCGCTCGCGAGCTGGCGCGCGGCATCGCGAACTACGGCGCGGTTGATCTCACTCGGTTGTGTCGCCGCCGCTCCGACGAGATCGAATCCCTCCTCGGCTATCATTACGGCGATGAGGTCATTCATCGCAATGATCTGGTGTTGTTGTAGATTGAAAGTTGTCGCTTGAGAGCTGCCGGTTGGATGTTTGACCCGTAGCTTGCAACGCGCAACCGGTGACGTGCACTGGGTGAAACATGCTCAACGAAATGGGAAAAAGGGCGCGGGTTGCTTTTCGACAAATGGCACGCGCGAGCACCGAAACGAAGAACACCGCGCTGCGCGCGCTGGCCGAGGGGGTGATGGCAGAAGCGCCGGCGATACTGGCGGCGAACGCCCGCGATGTATCGGCGGGTCAGGCCGGCGGCCTGTCCGAGGCCCTGATGGATCGGCTGACGCTGAACGAGAAGCGCCTGTCCGGCATCGCGGCGGATGTGCGCGCGCTGGCCGAACTGCCCGACCCGGTTGGCGAAACCTTCGATGACGGCGTGCTGCCCAACGGCCTGCGGGTGCGGCGGCAGCGCGTGCCACTCGGCGTGCTCGGCGTCATCTACGAATCGCGACCGAACGTTACGCTGGATGTGGCCGGGCTGGCGATCAAGACGGGCAATGCGGCTATTTTGCGCGGGGGCAGCGAGACGCTCCACAGCAACCGCGCGCTGATGGCGTTGGTGCAACGCGCGCTGGCGCAGCACGGCCTCCCGGCGGACGCCATCCAGTTCATTGACAGCGCCGACCGCGCCCTCGTGCTCGAACTGCTGCAGTTGGCCGATGGGGTGGATGTCATCATCCCGCGGGGCGGGGCCGGGCTGCACCGGTTCTGCCGCGAACACAGCCGCGTGCCCGTCATCACCGGCGGCATCGGCGTGTGCCACTTGTATGTGGATGAGTCGGCGGACGTCGAGCGCGCCCTGGACGTGATCCACAACGCCAAGACGCAGCGCCCTTCAGTCTGCAACTCACTGGATACTGTGCTGGTGCATCGCGCGCTCGCCGGCGAGTTTCTACCCGCCGTCGTTGACCATCTTCGCCCGGCGGGCGTCACCTTTCGCGCCGAGCCGCGCGCTCTTGCCTTTCTCCCGACATCGCTCGTCAGTCAGGCTTCCCCCGCCGGCCCCGACGATTTCGACACCGAGTGGATGTCGCTCGTGCTCGGATTAAAGGTGGTGGAGTCGATGGACGAAGCGATCGAACACATCGCCGCCCACAGCACCGCGCACTCCGATGGCATCCTCACCCGCGATGCGGCCAATGCCCGCCGCTTCGTCGCCGAGGTGGACTCGGCGGCGGTGTTCGTCAACGCCAGCACGCGCTTCAACGACGGCGGCCAGCTGGGCCTCGGCGCGGAGGCGGCGGTGAGCACCCAGCGCCTGCACGTCCGCGGGCCGATGGGCCTGCGCGAGTTGACGACGTACAAGTGGGTGGTCGAAGGGGACTACCACATCAGGCCCTAGCGATTCTGAATCCACCAACGAACAAGAAGCTTTCTTTGCGGACGAATAACCCCACATGCTGAACCAACTCTTTGCCGTAATCGAACATCGCAAAGCCAACCCCCGGCCCGGCTCATACACGAACAAATTGCTCGCCGCCGGAGAGGACGAGATTGTGAAGAAGGTCGGCGAGGAAGCGGTCGAGGTGATCCTGGCGGTGAAGGGGCAGGGCGATGAACGGTTGATCTCCGAAGTCGCTGACCTGTTCTATCACACGCTGGTGCTGCTGGCGGCGCGCGGGCTTACGCTGGCGCAGGTCGAGGCCGAACTCGAACGGCGGGGCGCACCCCGGACGGACGCCTAATCTGAGGCCACGGCCGGCGGACGAGCGCGGACCGCACCCGCGTGACGGCGATGACGGCGCATTGCGTTTCGCGATTCACGGGCGGTGTTGCCTCACTCATGTCTCAACACAAAACAGACTCGCCCAGCGAGGGGCGAGTCTATCATGCACGCCGGCCTCGAAATCTAGCGTAAAACGAGGGGCAAATACACACGCGGCGCATAACCCGTGATTCCGGCAGCAGTGGTGACGGCCGGGTGCAGTGTCTGGCGACCCCGGGTATCCACATCCGCCAGCCAGTACCACCGCGGGCCGGGGCCGGGAGCGACATCCTCGTAGCGGTAGCTGGCCCCACCGCCGGTGCCGCCCGGAATCTGAGACGGCGCAACGTGGATGAGGCTCGCTTGCGCGAAGTCGTTGCTCGGCGCGCGATAGATGGCAAAAGCGAAGTTGTCCACCTCGGTCGCCGTGGCCCACTCGAGGCTAACAGCTTCGCCACTCACTGCCCCGATGCGCCAGTACAGCAGGGTAACGGCGGTTGGGATCTGACTGAAACCGAAGTCAAGCGTGTGATTATTCTGCCCCGGGCCGCCGGTGGTGTAAGTGATGATGGCGTCGTTGCCCACCGGCGTGCCATCCGAGTCGCGGCTGTCGCCGTTGGGGGTGCCGTCGTTATTCGGGACCGTCAATTGCAGACCAGTGAGCATAGACTGCGTCGTGTCCAGCCGAATCTGAAACTGCGTATTCGGGGCGATGTCCACGTCCGGGTCGCCGTCGGTCAGGTTGGTGAAGTAGTACGTCCCGTCTCCAGCCGTCTGCGTCGTGGCGACGAGCACATCGTCGCCCGTGCCGAACACGCCGTCGGGCCCGGCGGTGTATAGCCGCAGCACCACGCCTGCGATCGGCGGTTCGTTCGGGTCCTGCACACCGTCGCGGTCATCATCGCGCCAGACGATGTTGCCGATCTCCAGCGGGGCCGCGTTGCACAACACCTCGATATCGCCCAGGCCATTGGCTTTGGCGAAAGTCACCCCATCGGCAAAGACGCCGTTGTACAAACGATAGGCCTTGGTGAGACTGCCGCTGCCGCTGTCGTACCAGCGCGCGCCGGCGTCGGCAAACTCGTTGGCGACCGAGCGCGGGATGGAGTCGAAGGCCGTGGCGACCACATCGGGAAAGCCGGGGACGTTGAGGACACCACCTAACGAAATCTCGTCGTGGTAACTGCCGCTGTTGTTGGGGATGGAAAAGTCATCGGCGAAAAAGTACTCACCGTCGCCGGGACCCTGGCCGGTGTTTTGCGGGGCGGCGCCCGATCCACCGCAGCGGCCGTTGTCCTCGAGCACCCATCCACCCGCGCCGTTGGCACACGCCCGCAGTATGTCGCCGCCGGTCACGCCAAAATACAGGTTGGCCGGGTTGGCCGGGTCGCTCGGCGACTCGTTGCCAGCCTGGTCGCCGAACCGATCGCGCAAGCCGATGACGATGTTGCCGGATCGGTCGAACGTCAGCCCGGTGAACATCGGCTGGGGATAGACGGGGAAGTTGGCGTTCGGATCGGTGAAATTGGGCGGGAGCGCCCGGAAGCCGGTGGCCCACGGGTTCCAATCAGAAAACTGCACGGGATTGTTGGCGAGATCACGCCCATCGTTGGCCAGCCCGCGCGGATAGTTGAGGGCAAAATCAAACACCGGGGCGGCGCTGAAGGCCAGCGTCACCGGATCGGCGGTGTAGACGTAGGCCCGCAGGTCGGCGGCGTTCTGCGATGTCTCTGCGGAGCACACCATGCCGACATAGACCTGCCCGTTGAAATATTCCACGGCAAACGGCCGCACATCGTTCACCGGGCAGGTACCGCTGGGGAGTGGGGGGGTGAGCGGAACGGCCTGGCTGGCGAGCACGGCCCCGTTCGTCGCGTTGAGGGCGTACAGGGTGCGGTTTTCCAGGTTCATGACATACAACCGGCTATCGTCGGGCGAAATCTCCAGCCCACCCAGGGCCGTTTTGCCCACAGCATCCCAGGCGAGGTTGAGGTTATCGAAAAAATAGTCGCTGGTGTTGTGGCTGTTGGTGACCGCACCCGGCACCGCGAGTGTTGCCGCGACGGTATTGTTGGCCGGGTTGATGACGTAAATGGCCCCCGGCCCGCCGGGGCCATAGCCTGAGTGCTTTTTCATGTACGCACCGGCGTAAAGCCGGCCCGTAGTGCGGGCATACGCCAACCCCCACGTTGTGCCGACCTGATTAGCCTGCAGCGCGATGGTGTGAGTGATCGGCTGGTCGTACTCGGGCACGGTAGCGCCGTTGCTCCCGGCGGAGTAAGGAAAACTCTTCACCGTAGTGCTGATGGAATTCGCGCCGGCGATTTGATCGCCAAAAACGTAGCACGACGTCACCAGCAGCGGGTTGCTCTGGCAGTAATCGGTGGGGCGATTGATCCCCAGATCGACATTGCCGGCGCCGCCATCGGGGATGTTGAATCGGAGCGTGGTGCCGTTGTTGGCGCCGTGCGCGGCCGGGAAGAATCCGGCCGGAAGGTTGGTGAACTCAAGCCGGTACGGGCCGGTGCCGGCGGCGTTCAGAGAATAGGTGCCGTCCGCCAGGCTGGCGGTCGCGCCTTGCACCGCGCCGTTGCGATCGTAAACGGTGATGACGACCCCGGCGACCCCGGAATCAAACGCGGTCGCAATCGTGCCCAGGCCATCGTTTGAGATCGTCGTCCCGGTATCCCGCACCCCGTTGTCATTGTAGTCCTGATAAACCGTCCCAGTGATTGGGCCGGCGGCGCGCGCGGTCGGCGCCCGGGCGGCCGGCAGGCCGAGGATAGCCACAATCAGGCTCACGGCGACGACAACGGTCGAACTGACGTAAAAATGGCGGGCAATGTGTTTGCGCATTCCAGCCTCCTCACCCTTTCATATGCCAATGGGTGCGGTGAGATTTTCGAAACGAGTGCCCGGAAAGGTTGGAGCCATCATACGTGGGATTATGGCCGCCTGCAAATCCGCAAATACTCTGAGGCACGGCGAGTGTAAAGTTCAGTCCACGCCGGATATTCGCCCTCACCCCGGCCCTCTACCGCTGGGAGAGGGCCGGGGTGAGGGCCAGCGCGGTGACTTTGCACACAGCCTTTTCCCCGAGGCCGACTCCCATCCAAAAACCCGGCGCCGGCACTCCCTCAAGGAACCTTGAGTCGGATTTCACCACACCTTGATGAACAATTGTGGGTCTCCCGGCTTCAGCGGGAATATCGTCGCGCTGAGCCGCAGAGCGGCGAAGCGTCTCTGGCCAGCGCAGAGATGCTTCGTCGCCGCTGCGCGGCTCCTCAGCATGACATCCCGTCAAACTTGGAAGAGCCAAAATTGTTAGGGTTGCTTGAATTCGTGCAAAGGCGTCTAAACGGGTCTGCAACTTTTGGGCAAAAGGCCCGATGACACTCGTAGCCCTAATCGCCTATAGTCTTTCCACTACCCGCCATGAGTGTGTCGCTCGGCATTATCGTCGTCGTCCTTATTGGGGTCCTCATTGAGGACCGCTTTCGGTTTGGGCCGGCGACAGTGATGATCAGACGCAAGTAGCGCACAAAAATCACACACAAGCCAACACAGGAGCCGCCCAAATCACCGGGCGGCTCCTTCATTTTCAAGGAGAGAAGCCATGACCACCCCCATCCTCACCGACGCCCACGTTGTCTGGCCCGAAGCCAAACCGGTGATGCCCGAATGGGTCCCCGCGCCCGAGGACCCCGCGCCCGACGAGGCCGCCGAGGGCTGGGCGACCGAAGCGCTGTTCGAGTATTACAACGACTGAGCGAACGGATTGCGTAACGCTCGACGAAATACGCTCTATGTCCAAATGACCAGCCTCAAAAAGAACAGCGCCGCCATCACCGATGGCCCGAACCGCGCGCCGGCCCGCTCGATGCTCAAGGCCGTCGGCTTCACCGACGACGACCTGCGCCGCCCCATCGTCGGCGTGGCGAATACCTGGATCGAGATTGGCCCGTGCAACTACCACCTGCGACGACTCGCCGCCAAAGTGAAAGAGGGGATTCGGGCGGCGGGGGGCACGCCGATGGAGTTCAACACCGTCTCGATCTCCGATGGCATCACGATGGGCGCGGAGGGCATGAAGGCCTCGCTCATCAGCCGCGAAGTCATCGCGGATTCGATTGAACTGGTCGCGCGCGGCAACCACTTCGACGCGCTCGTCTGCCTGAGCGGCTGCGACAAAACCAATCCGGGTGTGATGATGGCCCTCGCGCGGCTCGACATCCCCGGCCTGGCGCTGTACGGCGGCTCGATTGCGCCCGGAAATCACGCGGGCCGCGACCTCACCATCCAGGATGTGTTTGAGGCGGTGGGCGCGCACGCCTCCGGTCGGATGAGCGACGACGATTTTCGGGGCGTGGAGAACCTGGCCTGTCCGGGGGCCGGGGCCTGTGGCGGCCAGTTCACGGCCAACACCATGGCCACGCTGATGGAGTTCATCGGCATCTCGCCGGCCGGGTTCAACAGCGTGCCTGCCATGGTCGCCGAGAAGGATGACGTTGCCTTCAAAGCCGGCCAGCTTGTGATGGAACTCCTCCGCAACGACCTCCGCCCGTCACGGATTTTCACCCGCCACGCTTTTGAAAACGCCATCACCTCCGTTGCTGCCACCGGCGGCTCGACCAACGCCGTGCTGCACTTGCTGGCGCTGGCGAAAGAGGCCGGGGTTGAGTTGCACATTGATGACTTCGATCGGATCAGTTCAGCCACGCCCCTCATCTGCGATTTGAAACCGGGCGGCCGGTACGTGGCGGCGGATATGCACGCAGCGGGCGGCATCCCGCTGGTGATGAAGCGTTTGCTCGACGGCGGCTTTCTCCACGGGGACTCCGTCACCGTGACGGGCCGCACCGTCGCGCAGGAGGCGGCGGCCGCCGAGGAAACGCCCGGCCAGCAAGTCGTTCACTCGGTTGAAAAGCCGATCAAGGATCACGGCGGCCTCGTCATCCTGCATGGCAACCTCGCCGAAGAAGGCTGCGTGCACAAGACCGCCGCGAACAATGTGACGTATTTCAAAGGCCCGGCGCGCGTCTTCGAGTGTGAGGAGGATGCGATGCGGGCAGTGACCGAAGGGCGCATCACGTCCGGCGACGTTGTCGTCATCCGCTACGAAGGGCCGCGCGGCGGGCCGGGCATGCGCGAGATGTTGGGCGTGACGGCAGCGATTGCCGGCGCCGGCCTGAGCGAGAGCGTGGCCCTGCTCACCGACGGCCGCTTCTCCGGCGCGACGCGCGGCATCTCCGCCGGGCACGTCGCCCCCGAGGCGGCCCGCGGCGGCATGATCGCCTTCGTGCGCGAGGGCGACCCGATTGAGATTGATGTGGACAGGCGCGTGCTCAACGTCGAGATTGCGCCCGATGAGCTGGCGCGCCGCAAGGCTAACTGGCAGCCGCCCGCGCCGCGCTATAAGACCGGCGTGATGGCGAAGTACGCCAACAGCGTATCGTCGGCGTCGCTGGGGGCAGTAACAAC
>CAZSNP010000030.1:44844-53020 GCA_964608265.1 uncultured Anaerolineales bacterium
TGATGGCGAAGTACGCCAACAGCGTATCGTCGGCGTCGCTGGGGGCAGTAACAACCTGAAATTGAATCAGGCATCCTGAGCGGAGCGATCGAAGGGAGCGCGGTCGAAGGATGCGCCCTCGTCAGTGCAACGCTCGCTCCTTCGACTACGGCCCGCCAACTACGTGCGGGCCTCCGCTCAGGATGCTCGCTTGTTATGGGAGGTGTGTCGTGAAACTCACCGGGGCTGAGATCGTTTGGGAATGTCTGCAACGCGAAGGCGTGGAGGTCGTCTTCGGCTATCCGGGCGGCGCGATCCTGCCGACCTATGATGCGATGACGAAGTATCCGCAGATCCATCACGTCCTCGTCCGGCATGAGCAGGGCGCGACGCATATGGCCGACGGGTACGCGCGCGCCAGCGGCAAAGTCGGGGTGGCGATTGCGACCTCCGGCCCCGGCGCGACCAACATGGTCACCGGCATCGCCACCGCGATGATGGACTCGTCGCCCATCGTCTGCCTCACCGGGCAGGTCGGCTCGAAGGCCATCGGCTCGGATGCGTTCCAGGAGACCGATGTCACCGGTGTCACGCTGCCGGTCACGAAGCACAATTACCTGGTCACGCGGCCCGAGGACATCGCCCGCACCATCCGCGAGGCCTTCTACATCGCCAAGAGCGGGCGGCCCGGCCCGGTGCTGGTGGACATCACCAAGGACGCGCAGCAGATGCAGGCCGACTTCGATTGGGAGGGCGCTGCCCCGCGCTTGCCCGGCTACCGGCCCAACCTGCGCGCGCTGCCGAGCGAGTACGATAAGGCCCTCGGCCTCATCAACACCGCCAAACGCCCGCTCATCTTCGCCGGGCAGGGCGTGATCAAAGCTGGCGCGACCCAGCAAGTGCTCGAGCTGGCCGAAAAGGCGCAGATCCCGATTGCGCTGACTCTGCTCGGCATCGGCGGCATCCCGGCCGCGCACCCGCTCAACCTCGGCATGATGGGCATGCACGGCGAGGCGTGGGTCAACAGCGCCATCCAGCAGGCCGATCTGTTGATTGCCTGCGGCATGCGCTTCGACGATCGCGTGACGGGCAACCTCAAAACGTACGCCGTCAACGCCAGGAAGATCCACATCGAGATTGACCCCTCGGAAGTGAACAAGAACGTGCGCGTGGATGCGGCGCTGGTCGGCGACCTCAGCGAGGTGCTGGCCGAGGTGTTGCCGCACGTGCGCTCCGCCGATCACAGCGCCTGGCTCGATACGATCAACGAGATGAAGGGCGACTCGGCGGTGCGCGACATCCAGCATCTGCCCGACAGCGGCCACCTGTACGCCGCGCACGTCATCAACGACATCTGGCGCATGACGCGCGCCGTGGATCCGATCGTGGTGACCGACGTGGGCCAGCATCAAATGTGGGAGGCCCAATACTTCCGCCACGAACGGCCGCGCTCGCTGCTCACCTCCGGCGGCCTGGGCACGATGGGCTTTGCTCTGCCGGCCGCGGTCGGCGCGAAGTTCGCGATGCCCGAAAAGGAAGTGTGGGTCATCGCCGGCGACGGCGGCTTTCAGATGACGATGGCCGAGCTGGCCACCATCGCGCAGGAAAACGTCAAGATCAACATCGCCATCATCAACAACTTCTTCCTCGGCATGGTGCGCCAGTGGCAGGAGTTCTTCTACGAAAAGCGTTACGCCGCCACCCCGCTCGGCGGGCCGAACTTTGTGAAGCTGGCCGAGGCGTTTGGATTGAAAGGGATGTGCGTCAACCGGCGCAGCGATGTGGCGGCGGCAGTGGCAGCGGCGCGCGCGCACGAAGGCACGGTGTTGATTGATTTTCAAGTCGAGCAGGAAGACTCGGTCTTCCCGATGGTGCCCGCCGGCGCTGACCTCGACGCCATGATCCGCCGCCCAAAACGCGACGTGATGGCCGAGACCGGAGCGGATACGGAATGGGAAATGCCGAAATGATGACGGGGTGACGGGGTGAATGGGTGACACGGTGAGCCTTCACCCGGTCACCTTCTCACCCGGTCACCGAGTCATGGAAGTTTACGATGCCAAAACACATCCTCGTCGCCTACGTCGAAGACAAGCCCGGCGTGCTGAACCGCGTGGCCTCGCTCTTCCGCCGGCGCAATTTCAACATCGAGTCGCTCACGGTCGGGCACACCGAGCAGCCCGGCGTGAGCCGGATGACGATTGTGGTCGAGGCCGATGAGATGATGGCCCGCCGCATCGAGGCCAATTTGTACAAGCTCGTCAACGTCCTGCGGGTGGACGACGTGACCGACAAGCGCGCCGTCATCCGTGACCTGGCGCTGGTGAAGGTCTCCGCCGCCAACGGCAAGCGCGCGGAGATTCTGCAACTGGCCGATGTCTTTCGCGCGCGGGTGGTGGATATCGAAGACAAGTCGCTGATGCTGGAAGTCACCGGCTCGGAGGACAAAATCGAAGGGCTGCTCAACGTCCTCAAGCCGTTCGGCATCATCGAGATGGTGCGCACCGGCATCGTCGCCATGTCGCGCGGCGCGGAGGTCGCCGGTATCCATCCACCCGAAGTGCCCGCCGAAGTCGAGGAAGAAGCGGGCGTGATGACGGGTGTGGCGATGTCGGTTTGATTTTAGATTGTAGATTTCTGATTTTAGATTTGCGACTTTGCTAACGTGTCCAGGGCCTAAATCTAAAATCCGCAATCCAAAATCTGCAATTGGGAGATTTCATGGCCGCCAAAATTTACTACGAGAACAGCGCCGACCTCGCCCTCATCCGCGCGAAAAAAGTGGCCGTCATCGGCTACGGGTCGCAGGGGCACGCGCACTCGCTCTGTCTCAAAGACAGCGGCGTGCCGGTGCGCGTCGGACTATCGTCCGACAGCAAATCGCGCGCCAAAGCCGAGGCCGCCGGCCTGACGGTCGGCACGGTGGATGAAGTGTCCACGTGGGCGGACGTCATCATGATCCTTGCGCCGGACACGAAGCAGGGCAGGATTTATTCCGGCAGCATCGAGCCGCACCTGGCCGAGGGCAAGACGCTGATGTTCGGCCACGGCTTCAACATCCGCTTCGGCACAATCACCCCACCCAAGAACGTGGATGTCTCGATGGTCGCGCCCAAGGCCCCCGGCCACCGCGTGCGCGAGGTGTTCGTGGAGGGCGGCGGGACTCCGGCGCTCGTCGCCATCCATCAGGACTACACCGGCCAGGCCAAGGATCTCGCGCTCTCGTACGCCAAGGCGATGGGCCTCACGCGCGCCGGCGTCATCGAGACCACCTTCGCCGAGGAGACCGAGACCGATTTGTTCGGTGAGCAGGTGGTGCTGTGCGGCGGCGTCAGCGCGCTGGTCAAGGCCGCGTTCGAAACCCTGGTGAAGGCGGGCTATCAACCCGAGATCGCCTACTTCGAGTGCATGCATGAGCTTAAGCTCATCGTAGATTTGATGTATCGCGGCGGCCTCAACTACATGCACTACTCGGTCAGCGACACCGCCGAGCACGGCAGCTACACCGGCGGCCCGCGCATCGTCACCGAGGAGACGATGGGCGAGATGAAGCAGATGCTGACCGAGATTCAGGACGGCACGTATGCGCGCCAGTGGATCGCGGAGAACGAAGCGGGCCGCCCGTGGTTCAGCGCCGCCCGCCGCGCCGGTCAGGAGCACCCCATTGAAAAAGTCGGCGTCGAGCTGCGCGCGATGATGCCGTTCCTCAACCCAGTTGTGGTGAAGCCGGAAGAACAAGGGTAATTGTTGATTTGTGATTTCTGATTGCTGATTGAAAAATGAGTTCGTAATCAGAAATCAGCAATCGAAAATCAGCAATCAAAAACCTGAAATGCCATGAACAATTACGTCCGCATTTTCGACACCACCTTGCGCGACGGTGAACAATCGCCCGGCGCCTCCATGACGTCTGCCGAGAAGCTCGAAGTGGCGCGGGCGCTCGCGCGGCTGGGGGTGGATGTGATCGAGGCCGGTTTCCCGGCGGCCTCGCCCGACGACCTCGAGGCGGTGCGGCGCATCGCGGTCGAGGTCGGCAACACCCCGGCCGGGCCGCGCAACCGGCCGCCCATCATCGCCGGGCTGGCGCGCGCGAACAAAAACGATATTGACAAAGCGTGGGAAGCGGTGCGGCATGCCGCCAGGCCGCGCATCCACACCTTCCTCGCCACCTCGCAAATCCACATGCAGTACAAGCTCAAGATGGATCCCGAGGAAGTGGTGGAGCGCGTGGTGAGCATGGTGAGCTATGCCCGCAGCCTGTGCGCCGATGTGGAGTTCAGCCCGGAGGACGCGGGCCGCAGCCAGCCGGAGTTTTTGTACGTCGTGCTCGAGCAGGCGATCAGGGCCGGCGCGACCACGCTCAACATCCCCGACACGGTCGGCTACACCACCCCGGCGGAGTTCGGCGCGCTGATCGCCGGCATCATGCAGAATGTGCCCGGCATCGAGAACGTCATCGTCTCGACCCACTGCCACGACGATTTGGGGCTGGCGACGGCGAACACGCTGGCCGGTGTGCTCAACGGCGCGCGGCAGGTCGAGGTCACCATCAACGGCATCGGCGAACGCGCGGGCAACACCTCGCTCGAGGAAGTGGTGATGGCGCTGCACACGCGCCGCCCGGTGTTCAATCTCGAGACCGGCATTGACACCACGCAACTTGTGCGCGCCAGCAAACTGGTCAGCAACTATTCGAGCATGGTCGTCCCGCCGAACAAAGCCATCGTCGGCGCGAACGCCTTTGCGCACGAGGCCGGCATCCATCAGGATGGGATGCTCAAGCACAACGAGACCTACGAGATCATGCGGCCCGAAACGGTGGGCGCGCAGCACACGCGGCTCGTCCTCGGCAAGCACTCGGGCCGGCACGCGCTCAAGGCGCGCTTGCAGGAACTGGGTTACGCGTTGGGCGACGCCGACCTGGACAAGGCCTTCGATCGGTTCAAGGCACTGGCCGACAAAAAGAAAGCGATCACCGACGCCGACCTCGAAGCGCTGGTCTCGGATGAGATCCAGCAGCGCAACGAGTTCTTCACGTTGGATGGGATGCAGGTGGCGTGCGGCACGATGGGGATGCCGACTGCCACGGTGCGGCTGCGCGGGCCGGACGGTGTGACGCACACCGTGGCCGCCATCGGCACCGGCCCGGTGGATGCGGTGTACAAAGCTATTGATCAAATCGTGCACCAGCCGGCCACCCTGCTCGAGTTCGTCATCCACGCCGTCACCGAGGGCATTGACGCCATCGGCGAGGTGACGGTGCGCATTCAGAGCGACGAGGTCTCACAGACCGAGAACGCGCAGACCGGCGAGACGCGCGCCCGCACCTTCGGCGGCTACGGCGCGGACACCGACATCATCGTCGCCAGCGCCAAGGCGTATTTGAGCGCGCTCAACAAATTACTGGTAGCGGTGGGCGCGTACGCGCCGGTGGAGGAGGAAGCGGAGTTGGTGAGAGCGTAGGGCTAAAGACCGAGATGGAGTTCAAGAGCAGAATCAATCTGCTCCATTAACTCCTCCGAGAGATGGCCGATCTTACGGATGAAGCGCGATTTGTCGAGTGTGCGCAGTTGGAAAACAAGCGCTACGGAGTCTTTTGGTAGTCCAGACTCAGTTGTGGGAATGAGAACGGTGAACAAGAAACGCCCGGCACGCAAGTTGCTGGTCAGTGGAACGACGGTGATGGTGGGAATACGCGCGTTGGCTTCATTGTTTTGCACGACCAGAACGGGGCGGTTGCCAGCCTGCTCGGCTCCGATGACCGGATTGAGGTCCGCGAAAAAGATGTCACCGCGTACGATGTTCATACGCTAGTTGTCGGGTGACTGCTCGAATTTCGAAAGGGCCTCGTTTTCTGCGAGTAACCAGCGCTCGTCAGCCACGTCATCTGCGAGTTCGTGCCACATCTCGGAAAGCTGGCGATACTGATAGGAAAGTTGAGCGCGTAACCGGCGGCGGTGTCTGGTCCGGAGATACTCGACGACAGCGGTATTCACGAGGACTTCGACACTCTCGCGAGTCTCGGCGATGACTGGCTCAAGTTGTGACACCACTTGCGGGGACAGTGTAACGGTTGTGGGTTGAGACATTGAACACCTCCGCGATTTCGAGCGGATTTTATCACACGGATTATTGCATGCTCATGGCGCAGACCTTGTTTGAAAAAATCTGGAACAACCACATCGTGACGCAGCAGCCGGATTCGCCGGCAGTGCTGTACATTGATCTGCACTTGATCCACGAGGTGACCTCGCCGCAGGCCTTCACCGGTCTTCGCGCGCGCGGGCTGAAGGTGCGCCGCCCGGACAAGACCGTGGCGACGATGGATCACAGCATCCCCACCCACAGCCCCGACCTGCCCATCCTCGACGCGATGGCGGCGAAACAGATCAAGATGCTGGAGGACAACTGCGCTGAGTTCGGCATCCGGCTGCACGGCATGCGCTCGCCGCATCGCGGCATCGTCCACGTCATCGGCCCGGAGCTGGGGCTGACGCAGCCGGGCATGACCATCGTGTGCGGCGACAGCCACACCTCCACGCACGGCGCGTTCGGGGCGCTGGCTTTCGGCATCGGCACCAGCGAGGTCGAGCACGTGTTGGCCTCGCAATGCCTGTTGCAACGCAGGCCGAAAACCTGTGAAGTCCGCGTCGAGGGGCAACTGAGGCCAGGCGTGTCGTCGAAGGACATCATCCTCGCCCTCATCGCCCGCATCGGGGTGGGGGGCGGCACCGGGCACGTCTTCGAGTACACCGGCCCGGCCATCCGCTCAGCGACGATGGAGCAGCGCATGACGATCTGCAACATGAGCATCGAGGGCGGCGCGCGGGCGGGGATGGTGGCCCCGGACGACACCACGTTCGAGTACGTCGCCGGCCGTGAGTTCGCGCCGCAGGGTGAGGCGTGGGAGGCCGCCCTCACGCGCTGGAAGCGTTTGCCTACGGATGAGGGCGCAGCGTACGACAAAACCATCACCCTCGATGCCTCGGCCCTCGAACCGATGATCACCTACGGCACCAACCCCGGCATGGGCATCGCAATCACCGGCCGCGTGCCCGACCCGGCCGCGCTCGCCGACTCGAATCAAAAGCTCGCGCTCGAAAAGGCGTTGGCGTACATGGATCTGCGACCGGGCCAGCCGCTGCTCGGCCAGCCGGTGGACGTCGTCTTCATCGGAAGCTGCACCAACTCGCGCATCTCCGATCTGCGGTTGGCCGCATCCCTGATGAAGGGCCGCAAGGTGGCCGACGGGCTGCGGGTGATGGTGGTGCCCGGCTCGCAGGATGTGAAGAAGCAGGCCGAGGCCGAGGGGCTGGACCGCATTTTCAAAGAGGCCGGGGCCGATTGGCGCGAGGCGGGCTGCTCGATGTGTATCGCGATGAACGGCGATCAGTTGCAGCCGGGCGAGTACGCGGTGAGCACCAGCAATCGCAACTTCGAGGGCCGGCAGGGCAAGGGCGGGCGCACCTTCCTTGCCTCGCCGCTCACCGCCGCGGCAACGGCCATCACCGGCTGCATCACCGATGTGAGGACTTTACTGGCATGACAAGGTGACCGGGTGACAAGGTGATGCGCATTCACCTTGTCACCCCTTCATCCTGTCGGAGTTTCAATGGCTCAATTCACCACACTCACCTCCCGCTTCGTCGCCCTCCCGGTGAACGACATCGACACGGATCAAATCATCCCGGCGCAGTTTCTCAAGGTCACCGACAAGAACGGGCTGGGCGCGGCGCTCTTCCATAGCTGGCGCTACAACGCCGATGGCTCGCCCAAAGCCGACTTCGTGTTGAACACGCCCGAGGCGCAGGGCGCGCAGATCCTGCTGGCCGGGGATAACTTCGGCTGCGGCTCTTCGCGCGAGCACGCGCCGTGGGCGCTCACCGGTTACGGCTTCCGCGCCGTCATCAGCACCTCGTTTGCCGACATTTTCCGCAACAACGCGCTCAAGAACGGCCTGCTGCCCATCGTGGTGGATACGGCCACGCACGCCGAGTTGATGGAACTGGCGGAGGAAGCGCCGCGCGCTGAACTGGCCGTTGACCTTGCCTCACAGACGATGACGCTGCCCGGCGGCCACGCCGTCTCGTTCCCGATTGACGGCTTCTCGAAGGCCTGTTTGCTCAAGGGCACCGACGAGCTCGGCTACATCCTTTCGTTCGCCGGCAAGATTGCCGAGTACGAGGCTGCGCATTGA
>CAZSNP010000031.1:0-9616 GCA_964608265.1 uncultured Anaerolineales bacterium
TCGTCAACCGTCCCGGCTGGCAGCCCCCCGTCGGCGCGCTCACGCTCGACCTCGACTCGTTGCGCACGCCCTTCAACGCCGACCCCCTTCACACGGCGCTGCGATTGTTCTTTCTGCGCTATTACGGCGTGCGCTTTCGCGATGAGGCCGAATAGGTCAATGTGGCCCGGCCTGCTCTGAGTTGAATCTCAGTAGAATTCCTGAGTTGATAATCGGCTAATTTGTCGGATGGGGAAGAGGGGAGACCGCCGTATCATACAGGCGGCCCGGCGCGTGCCGCCGGGTTTCGAATCGCTTCACAGCTTTTCACACCAACGCCGAGAACGGAGGACCACCCAATGCGTATTCAAAACGCGTTGCTTCACGTCGCGCTGGCCGTGTGGCTGGCCTGGCCCACTACCAGCCTTCACGCCCAATCTGAGTCGCCGCAAGCTGCGACCCCCATCGTCAACACCGGCGATGTGTACTTCATCGGCGACGACCTCCCGGTGATTACGACTTCCGCGAACAGCAGCATCAATTACACCTTCGAGTGGATACACATTGACCGCGACAGCACCCTTGGCGAGACGTACACCGGCGTGGGCACGGCCAGCGATGTGGCCGGGGTGGGGCGGGTGGCGCTGCTGCCCACGACAATGCTGTCGAAGAAGGGCGTGTACTTCCTCTCGGGCGATGGCATCAGCCGCCGGCGCGTGTTGATGGTGGACCCGCTGCCCAACGTCGGCGACTCGAGCAACTGGCCGTTTGGGCTGATCACTTCGGAGGATAAGCTGGGCCGCGGCGCGGTCACCGCCGAGGAGATGTATCGCGTCGGCATCCGCTTCTTTCACTTCGACTACGGCATCAGCAGCATCAACAGCATCGGCGCCAGCAGCGACCCGAACGCCGGGCGCATCAGCCCCGGCTTCGAGGCCTTCCTCAACCGCGCAGCGCAACTGGGCGTGCAACCGATCTTCAAGTTGATGAGCCACTATTCCCAGATCAGCGGGCCGACCAACCTCAACGGCAACTTTTACAACGGCCTGCGCAAGGTGCAGACGTACTACGCCGGCAAGCTCAAGTATTGGACCATCGGCAACGAAGTGGAAGGCGGCGGGTACAGCGTCTTCAGCCCGCAGGAATACGCCACAGTCATCAAGAATATGTCCATCGCGCTCAAAGGCGTAGACCCGAACGTGAAGATCATCGCCGGGGAGTTTTACTACGCCGGCAACGGCCACCTCGACGTGCTGGTGCAGCCGGCGTACCGCGACTATTGGGACATCCTCAGCGGTCACCGCGTGGTGGGCATGGGGCAGGGCACCGATCCGGTGTCGGACTACATCACCAACCTCGAAGGGCTGAACAAACCGTTCTGGGATACCGAGGCCAACGGCACCATCTACGGCGGCCCGGCGGAGTGGGAGTTCTATCAGCAGAGCCGCTTCCCGGCCACGAGCGACTCCGACTTCCACAGCGGCATCGCCAAACACATCACCCGTTCGTTCTGCCTCGAGTCGAAGAACGGCAGCGCCTGGGTGCCCGCCTACTTCAATCCGACCACGCCGTGCCTCGGCGTGCGCACCTTCATCGCCATGCACTACGACGCGAACTGGGAGACGCTGTGGGCGCTGCGCCGGCACTGGATCAGCGACACGCAGCAGCCGAGCGAACAGAACCACAAAGTCGCCAACTTCCGCACGGTCACGGATATGCTCTACGGGGCCAGCGGCCTCGCGCGCATCCCCAACACCGACTCGGGCACGCCCAACGCGCCCGGCACCAACTACACCGGCGCGGATGGCTATGTGTATCGCTATGGGCTGGAATACTTCCTCGTGCTATGGCAGAACACCGGCGACGCCGCCAACGACCGCGAGCTGGTGTTGACCACCAACCCCGCCGATAAGATCGTGCTGTTCGATTCGTTCGGCAACCCACTGCCGTTGCAAAACAACGGCGGCACGGTGAAGGTGTGGGTGCGGCCCGAGGTCGTGTACCTGCGCGGCTTCAGCCAGCTGCCCGCCTTCGCGCGCGAGACCACGGGCAACGACAACCCCTACTTCACCAGCACGCCGGTGACACAGGCCGCCGTCGGGCAACGCTACGTGTACACCGCCGCCGCATACGATTCGGATGCGCCGGCCAGCGGCGAAAATTCGCTGCCGCGTCTCACCTATAGCCTGGTCACGGCACCGGCGGGCATGACGATCAACAACGGCGTGATCCAGTGGACGCCGGGGGGCGCCGGTAACTTCAACGTCACGGTGCGCGCCACCAGCCAGCACGGCTCGCAGAAGACCGTGGATCAATCATTCGCGCTCAACGTGGCGAGTGCGGGCGCGAACCTCGCGCCGTATTTCCATTCGCAGCCGCTCACCCTGTTCGGCGCGACCGGCGCAGTGTGGCGCTACAACGCCAACGCCCGCGACCCGAACGGCGCCTCGATCACCTATGCGCTCACGAGCGCGCCCTCCGGAATGACGATTGACGCGACCTCCGGCTTCATCCAATGGACGCCGGGAACCTCGGGCGATTACTCGTTCACCGTCTCGGCCTCGGATGGGGCGCTGAGCGGCACACAGTCGTTCTCCGTGCGGGTGGGCGCCGGCACCATCCCGGTCACCGGCTCGCCGAGCAAGACGGCCTCGCCCGCCGGGGCGGATCAGAATCAATCCGTCACTTTCACCATCACCGCCATTGGCAACGGCGCGGCCACGACGGTGACGGATGTGCTGGCCAACGAGTTGACGTATCAGTCCTCGAGCACGAACTGCCCGGGCAGCGCGCCTGGGTACAACGGGGCATCGCGCACGGTGACTTATTCGGGCACAATCCCCAGCGGCCAGGCCTGCACCATTTCAATCGTCACAACGGTGAACACCGCCAGCCGCATGGGGCTGACGAATTCGGCGACGATCAACAACGGCACGCAATCCACCGTACAGGCCACGGTGGTGCTCAACCCGGCGCGCGTGTTTCTGCCGCTGGTGAGCCGATAGCGGCCGCAAACGTCAACGAAAAAGGGCAACGCATAAACGGAGGCGGTGCGCCCCGTTCGTTTATGCGTTAGCCTCGCCGAGCACCCATTCGTTGACAGGGTTCGTTCAGGAAGGAAAGCCAACTCGAATGCCGCTCAAACTCCTCCGGCGCTGCGGCGTGATGGCCACAGTCTGCCTGTTGTCACTTGCGTGGGCGCCCGCGCGCGGGCAGACCGAAACGATCACCGCGACGACGGCCACGCGCGACGAGATCAACCTCAACGGCGCGTGGACGTTCACCCCGCACGACGGCGGCCTCAACCCCGGCGTCGCCGCCTCCATCCGCGTGCCCGATGCGTGGGATGCGCTGCCCGGCTTTTACGATGCCACGAGCGCGACGTACCAGCGCACGGTGGCCGTGCCCGCCGGCTGGGCCGGGCGCGATGTGGTGCTCGAACTCTACGAGGCGAACTGGCATGTGGATTTGACCGTCAACGGCGTCGTCTTCCCGCGCGTCTCCGAGGGCATCGGCATCCCGACCAACATCGACATCACCTCCGCCGTGCAGTTCGGCGCAAACAATACTTTGCAGATTCGGGTGACGGCGGCGGGGCGCGCGTATGCGGCCAACCGGCCCGCGGGCACCTTCCGCTGGGGGCAGAACCTCGGCCTGACCGGCGATGTCTTCCTGCGGAGCTATCCCAAAGTGCGGGTGGCCGATGCGTTCGTGAAGACGTATGTGCGACCCTCGAATTCGATCACGGTGCAATACGAACTCGTCAACCGCGCGGGCGGCACGCGCACGCTCTCCGTCGAGCCGCGCGTGCTCGAGCTCAACGGTACGCCGGTGCTCACGCTGCCCACGCAACAGGCCTCGGTGGGTGGCGCGACGGTGCCGGTGGCGATTGCGAGCGCGTGGGCCAATCCGCAGCTGTGGACGCCGGCTGACCCACATCTTTACTACCTCGAGACGACGCTGCGTGAGAACGGCAATGTGGTGGATGTGCAGCGTGTGCGCTTCGGGTTCCGCGAGGTGTGGACGCAGGGCACGGAGATTTTCCTCAACGGCGTGCCGGTGGTGCTGTTCACCGACAGCAACGACCTCTTCCAGCACGCCTTCATGAATTACTACTATCAATTGTGGTACGACGAGGCGGCCACGCGCGCGACGGCGGCGAAGCTGAAGGCGCAGCGCAACGCCATCCGCATCCATCAGGCCCCGGCGGTGCGCCCGCACGTGCTCGAGGTGTTCGATGAGCTGGGGATTCTGGTCATCGGCGAGAGCGCAGTGTACGGTGGCAGCTTCACGCGCGGGCAGGGGCTGCTGGCCGGCCAATCGCAGAGTGAAATTGAAGGCGTGCAGGCGCTGGCCGAGCCGCAGGCACTCAGCGACTACATCGCCAACGCGCTGCCGTGGATCGACAAGTGGGTGCGGCGCGAGCGCAACCATCCCTCGATTGTGATCTGGTCGGCGGAGAACGAACTCGGGCCGGGCTGGCTCAACCAAAACACCAGCCAACTGCAACAGCTCGGCGACCGCGTGCGGGCCAGCGACAACACGCGCCCGGTCATCTTCGAGGGCGACCACACCTGCTGCGGCTCGAACTTCAACAGCTATCACTACAATCAAGACGGCCCCGGCGGCGACTGGCCGGCGAATAACGATGTGTACGCGTATGCGCTCAAGCGCTGGCTCGGCGGCGTGCCACATTCGCAGAACGAGTACGCCTTTACCGGCTGGAACGGCAACGGCATCTTTCAGGCCACCGACGGCAGCAACCCAACCAACCTCACTAGCCTGCAGGGCACACGCCTGCGCAGCGCGCTGCTCACGCGCGGCTATCGCTTTCAGGGCTGGGCGACCTTCGCCCCGCACACCTTCGTGTGGCAGTGGGCCGACCTGTATGGGCCGGAAGGTCGTATCGAGGACCAATTTGTGGCCCGCAGCTTCGCTCCGGTGGCCGCCTTCGACGTGGAGTACGACCGCCTCGGCGAGAACCCGGCGCCGCCCGTCATCCCCGCCGGCTCCACGTCGTTCACACGTAACGTCGTGGTGTACAACCAGGAATACGCCGGCTCGGATGCGGTAACACTGCAGGTGCGCGCCCGCGCCGACGGCAACGCAAGCCCGTTCTTCACATTCTCGCAGGGTGTGGCCGTGCCGCGCGGGCGTAAGGTTACGCTCAATGCCACGATTCAAAACCTGCCGGCGGGCAGCCACTGGGTTCAACTGGAGTATGTCGTCATCAAAGACGGCGTCGAACGCTTCGCGGGCGAGACGCGCGATTTCCAGCTGGACGGCGCCGATGCGACCGCGCCCGCCGCGCCGGGCAACGTGCGCGCCTTCGCCAGCGGCGGGCCGATGGGCGTGCTCGACCGCAACATGGTCTACCTCACGTGGGAGATGCCCAACCCGCGCGGCGACGTGCAGAGCTGGGTGATCTCGCGCGGCACGAGCGCGAACCCCACCGGGCAGGAGGACGAAGTGAAGCTGTGGGGCGAAACTGAGAAGTTCGATTTCCACAACGAGTATTTCGATGTAGTGCCCGGCCCCGGCACGTACTACTATCGCGTGCGGGCCAAGGACCTCAAGGGTAATCTGAGCGAATATTCAGCCCAGGCGGTGGTGACGGTGACCGATTATCAAACCCCGCTGCGCGACCCCGGCTTTGAGATGGAGAGCCGGTTGTACAAAAATGCGAGCAATCAGTATTACGGCGCGCGCACGTGGGGCGAAGGCTGGCCGCTGCCGGCCATCCTCGGCGGGGCGCGCGTGGCCCCGCACGGCGGGCGTTTCGCCGGCCTCGTCAACGGCGATGGCGCGCACGCCGAGAATGCATTTGTTGACAAGTTTCAGTTCATCCAACGCGCGCCGCGCACCTCCGGGGCGTTTCACGTCGGCGCGTATGTGAAGATCGAGAAGGTGTGGCGCGGGCGCGATCTCAACGAATTCATCCGCCCAGGCCTGCGGCTGGCCGTGGTGGGCGGCGATGGCACCGGTTACTTCTACAATCCGCGCCAGGAAGTGCTGGTGGATGTGCCCACGTTGCGCGCGTGGGAAGGCGACGGGCAGTGGCACTACATCTACTTCACCATGAGCAACCCGCCCGCGGACAACGACAGCAACTTTGAGATCGTGGTGCGTGATGGCGAGGGCGACGCCGACTGGCGCGAGCCGCTGCTCGACGCGTATGTAGATGACATTACCCTCGCGCCCACGAACAAAATCCCGCCCGCCGCGCTGGCCACGGCGAACAAACCCTCCGCGTATACGATTGACACCATCGTCTTCGATGCCGCGAGCAGTTTCGGCTTCAATTCCAGCGGCGGCGCGCTCGCGCCCAACACCGGGCTGACCTACGCGTGGGATTTGGGCAACGGGCAGACGGCGACCGGGCCGACGGCGCAAACCGTGTACACCACGCCGGGCGAGTACGTGGCTCGCGTCACCGTCACCGACTCAAAGGGCTTATCGTCCACGGCCAACGTTTACGTCACGGTGGCCCTGCCGCCCGACCGCAAGACCGTGACGCCGCAATATGCCGCGCAAGGGCAGACCGTCACGTTCTCCATGATCATGGTGGGCACGGGCGAGCAACTCACCCTGACCGATGTGTTGCCGCAGGAGTTCGACTACGTCAGCCACAACTCGTCGTGCGGAGGCGCGAGTTACAATAGCGGCTCGCGCACGCTCACGGTGAGCGCGACGCCGGCCAGCGGGGCGGTGTGTACGATTGATCTCGCGGCCACCATCAACACGGTGCAGATCGTCACGGTCACGAACACGGCCACGCTCATGAAGGGCACGGCGCAGCCCATCAACCTTTCGGCCTCGGTGGGGCTGAACTACAAACTGTTGTTCATGCCGCTGATCCGGAAATAGCCTTCACGCCCCCTCTCCCTTTGGGAGAGGGGTGGGGGGTGAGGGAGGAGTTCGCTGTGAGCACGTCAGCACGACCCGGGGGATGGCGGTTCGTTCCCGCATTGGCTCTGCTTCTCAACGCCTGCGCGACCCCGGCCCCAACCATCACCGCTTCACCCATCGGCGCAGCGACGCCCACGCTCGACCCCACGCCGCCGCCGGCCACGGTCACCTCCGAGCCGACGAAGGTCTATCTGCCGCTCGTCTCGCAGACGCCGCTGCCGCCAAATCAACTCGCCCTCAGCGCGCCGAGGGCCGAGCGCACCAGCGTGCCGCTGTACGACAAGTTCGAGATCGCTGTTGATCTCACCGGCACGGTCGCGACCAACCTGGATTTTCCCTATGACCCGGCCCCGCCGCCGGGCCTGCCCGGCCGCATCGGCGTGAGCGTGGAGGCGCAGTTTTTGCCGCCGGGCGAAAGTGAATGGTCGCTGGCGCTCGTCGTCCCGGCATTCCGCTATCAGCCGTACGAACGCCTCACGCGCAGCGACAGCGCGGAGGGGCTGTATCCCAGCGGCCCGGCCGCGTGGCGCGTGCGTTTCGCGCCGACCGTGACGGGCGAGTGGCGTTATCGCCTGCGCGTTCAGGATGCTTCAATCTGCGCGGCGACCTTCAGCCCGTGCCCGTTGTGGTTCACCTCGCCGGTCTACACCTTCACGGCCACCGCAGCCCAATCGGGCGCGCACGGCTTCATCCGCGTCAGCCCGACCGATGCGCGCTACTTCGAGTTCTCCGATGGCACGCCCTTCCTCGGCGCGGGCATCCAGACTTCGTTTGCCAGCGACACGCAAATTGAATCTGCCTTCGACGCGCTGGCGGCGAACGGCGTAAATTTCCTGCGCACGTGGATGAGCGCGACGGGTGTGTTCAGCCTCGGTTTCTGGCATTGGGATGCGTGGGCCAACTCGTGGCTGGTCTTCGATGAACATGCGCCGGGCAAAGATATTGCGGCGCGCATCGTGGGCGAGGGCGATGCGCCGTGCATCTTCCTCGGCTTCGGCGAGGGCGCGCGGCCGGCGTTCAAGGGCGGGCGCACCTATCACCTGCTCATCCGCGCCAGGCTCGCCGGGGTGACGCGACCGCGCGTGGCCGGGCAGCCGTACGGCCTGGTGGCGAAGATGGGCACGTGGCCGAAGGAGCTGTGCTTCGCGCGCAACGATCTGTTGACCTCGCTCTCTCCTTACTGGAACGGGGACGCCGACTGGGCCGAGTACACCGCCACCTTCACCCTGCCGAGCGACGTGCTGCTCGACGGCGCGAACTATTTCACCCTCGCGCTCGAAAACACGAACGGCGGCACGGCGTACATTGATGAAGTCCGCGTCTCCGAAACGCCCGGCGGGCCGAACCTCCTGCCGCACGGCGACATGAACTATCACCTGTATTTCGATCAGGCCTCGTCGTGGCGGTGGGATTACGTGCTGGATCGCGCCGCCGAACGCGGGCTGTACTTCAAGCTCGTCGTGTCTGAGAAGCAGGATGCCATCCTCGGCGTCTTCAATCCCGATGGCTCCATCGCCGCCGAGCGCGACGACGCCAACTTTTACGGCGTGGCCGGGCAGCCGGCGAAATCGCGCCGGCTGCAGGAATACTACTGGCGCTACCTCTCCGCGCGCTGGGGCTATTCGACCGCCGTGCATTCATGGGAGCTGCTCAACGAAGGCGACCCGTTCAACGCCAACCACTACGACCTCGCGGACGCGCTGGGCCGCGTCATCCGCGCCACGGACCCGAACCGCCACCTCGTCACCACCTCGTTCTGGCACTCGTATCCGGTGAATGAGTTCTGGGCCAACAGCGCGTACCCCAATGTCGATTACGCCGACTTCCATGCGTATGTGGATACCACGTGGCTGCACGGGCCGGATGACATCCGCGACCCGGTGGTGAAGGCGCAGTGCGGGGGCGATCACGATTGCTACCTCAACGCCCTGCTGGTGGATTCGGCGCTCTTCCACACCGAGCACAGCGCCAACGCCCTCAGCCGCGCGCCGGGTACGCCGGTGGTGCGCGGCGAGTCGGCGCTGACATTGCCGAACTCCAGCCAGCAAACCGACCCGCAGCTCGTGCTCGACACCGACGGCGTGTGGCTGCACAAGCTGCTCTTCGCGCGGCTGCATCCGGGCGGGCTGTACGAAATCTACTGGTACAACGACGAGATCATCGCCAACAACCTGTACGGCGTGTTCAGCCGCTTTCGCGATTTCATCGCCGGCGTGCCGCTCAACTCGGGCCGCTGGGCGGATGCGGCCCCGCAGGTCACGGGCGAGGGGCTGCGCGCGCTCGGGCAGGTCGAGGCAGGCGGAAACCGCGCGGTGTTGTGGATTGACAACCGCACCCACACCTGGAAGCGCGTGGTGAACGGGCAGCCGCCCCGCCCGGCGAGCGGCACGGTGAAAGTGAGCGGCTTCACCCCCGGCGCGCCGCTGAGCGTGCAGTGGTGGGATACGTGCTCGGGCCAGCCGCCGACGTGCCGGGTGCGCGTGACCAAGACCGAAACCCTCACCGCCGATGCCGCCGGCGCGCTCACCTTCACACTCACGAACCTCACGAACGATGTGGCCGTAAAGGTTGGGTCATTTGGGCCGTGACCCCCGCCCCCCCGACCCCCTCCCCTGAACGCGCATCATGCATTCGTGAATTGAAAGGCTCCTCGCGCGTTCAGGAGAGGGGCCGGGGGTGAGGGGAATAGCCTTCATCTCCTATCCATTCCACCGCAGCCCGTTGCCTA
>CAZSNP010000031.1:9716-52827 GCA_964608265.1 uncultured Anaerolineales bacterium
GGGGTGAGGGGAATAGCCTTCATCTCCTATCCATTCCACCGCAGCCCGTTGCCTATAATGACAGAGCCGGAAGCAGGATAGATGCACCGCGAGGAGCACGGGCCGCAAACTGCGGCGCGTGTTGTTGATGGGGGAGGAGCACGACCCATGCACGCCAAATTGACAACGATGTTGGCTGGACTGCTGGCGGCCGGTGTGCTGGCCGGCTGCGCGCAGCCGGCCGCAACGCTGACACCTCAGCCAACGGACACACCGCCGCCCACCGAGTCAACGGCCAACGTGATCACCGAAACCAACCCTCTCCGCGCAACGCCCAGCGCGTTGCCCTCCACCCCGGCGTTCGACCCGAACACGCCGCCGCCGGCAGTGATGGAGACCGGCGACGTGTACTTCCTCGGCGAGCCGATACCGGTGGCGATTACGGCGACCGTGGACGCCGTGACCTATTCGCTCGAGTGGGTGGTGAGCGACCGCGAGACGTTGACCGGTGAGTCATTCACCGGCTCGAGTGCGGTTCACGATTTCGGCGACCAGGGCCGTGTGGCCTTTGTGCCCACCGACCGGCTGGCGAAGAAGGGCGTGTACGTGCTGTCGGGTGAAAACGTCGCGCGCCGCCGCGTGCTGCTGGTAGATCAGATGCCCGAGGTCGCCGACCCGCTCACCTGGCCCTTCGGCCTCATCACCACCACCGACAAGCTCGAACGCGGCGCAACCCTGGCCGAGGAGTTTTATCGCGTCGGCAACCGCTGGTTTCATTTCGACTACCCGATCGGCGACGACTGGTATTTCGACGGCCCGCCGAGCATCAACGCCATCGGCGCCAGCGGCGACCCGCAGGCCGGCCGCATCAGCGCCGGCTTCGAGGCCTTCGTCAACCGCGCGCACGAGTTGGGCCTGCAACCGATCATGAAGCTGCTCAACCATTACGAGCAGATCGCCGAGCCGGGGGACCTCGACGGCCCGTTTTACAACGGGCTGCGCAGGGTGCAGACGTATTACAAGGGCAAGCTCAGGTATTGGACGCTCGGCAACGAGGTGGAGGGCGGCGGTTACAGCCGCTTCTCGCCCGAGGAATACGCGCGCGTGCTGAAGAACATGTCGGCGGTGCTGAAGGCCGTTGACCCCGCGGTGCAGATCATCGCGGGAGAGTTCTACAGCGCCGAGGGCAACGTGCACCTCGAGACGCTGTTGCAGCCCGAGTACAGCGGCGCGTGGGATGTGTTGAGCGGGCACAAAGTCGTGCGGCTGCAAAACGGCAACGCCCCGGCCTCCGAGTACAAATTGCGCTTGCAGACGGCCGGCCTGGCGCGGCCGTTTTGGGATACCGAGGCCGAGGGCACCATCTTCGGCGGGCCGGGTGAGTGGACGGGCTACCTGTTCAGCGGCTTCCCCACCAGCCCCGACCGCGACATGCACAGCAGCGTGGCCAAACACATGCTCCGCGCCTTTTGCACCGAGGCGCGACTCAACGGCCAGTGGGCGCCTGGTTTTTTCAACCCCGAGGCGCCGTGCCTCGGCGCTGACCTGTTCATCGCCATGCACTACAACGCCAATTGGGAGGAGCAGTGGTCGCTGCGCAAGCACTGGATTGGGCCGCGCGAGGAAGACCACCTCGACGAGCAGAATCACAAAGTCGCGCAGTGGCGCGCGGTCACCGATTTGGTGTACGGCGCGACCGGCCTCACCCGCATCCCCGATACCGACGCCGCCGACCCCGCCGCCCCGGGCACGGATTACGCCGGGGCCGATGGCTACGTGTATCGCTACGGCGCGGAATACCTCGTGGCGCTGTGGCGCAATACGGGGAATGAGGGCGCCGATCGCGAACTCAGCCTCACCACCGACCCGAACGATGTGGTGGTGATGGTGGACTCGTTCGGCAACCCGTATCCATTGAAAAACGACAACGGCACAGTGAAGGTGTGGGTGAAGGCGGAGGTGACCTATGTGCGCGGCTTCACCCGCCTGCCGGGATTTGCGCGCGAGCAAAGCGCCGGCGACGCTCCGTACTTCCTCACTGAGCCAATCACGCAGGCGGTAGCCGGACAACCGTACACGTACAGCGCGGCCGCGTACGACTCCGACCCGCTGCCCGCCGAGGCGCAGAACTCGCTGCCGCTGCTCACGTACTACCTCGTGGCCGCGCCGGCGGGGATGACGATCAATGATGGGCAGTTGAGCTGGCTGCCCGCTGGCCCCGGCGACTATCCGGTGACGGTGCGGGTCACCAGCGGGCAGGGCACGGAGAAATCCGCCGAGCAGACGTTCACGCTCACCGTCGCGCCCGAGGGCGAAAATCTGCCGCCGCGCTTTCTGTCACGGCCTGGCACGGACTTCGCGCGGCCCGGTTTCGTGTGGTGGTACAACGCCAACGCCTTCGACCCGAACGGCGAGCCGGTGACGTATGCGCTGGCAAATGCGCCGGAGGGCATGACCATTGACGCGCAGACCGGCTTTGTGCAGTGGACGCCGGCGGGCGAGGCAACGGTGACGTTCACGCTCATCGTCTCGGATGGGCGGGCGGAGACGGCGGTGAAGATTTCGATTGTAGTGCGCGCGCCGTAATCAAATGTCACCCTGAGCGCGAACGCAGGCCGTTTGCATTTCACGAACCTGCTCGCGCCCAGGATCCCAGAGAAGGTCATGGGGGCCCTTCGCGCGAAGCGGTCCGGGCAGGACGGATATCGCTCATTCGCGCTCAGGGTGACAGGCTGCCTTTGTTCGTGTTCATGCGCGCCAATTCGTGGCGAAGATTTGATGTGAGGGAGAGTTTATGCTCCGTGTCATTCGTGATTCTCTTTCGGGATTGACTCTGTTCTCGGTGAGCGCCGTCGTTGCGTTTGCGCTGATGGCGGGCAGCGCGCAGCCCATCGTGCCGGCGCAGGAGGCCTCCCGCGAAGCGCCCGCCGCCGGGGCGCAGGGCGTGTACGACTGGCCGCAATTCCAGGGCGATGTGAAACGCACGGGCCGCAACACGTATGCCCTCACCGGCCCCTTCACCAAACGCTGGACGCGCAACCTCGGCGTGCCGCTGGCCCACCGCGTGCAGCCGGTTGTCGCCAACGGCTACGTGGTTGTGGGCGATTCGGCGGGCATGGTGTACGGCCTCAACGAATCCAACGGCAACATCGCGTGGTCGTATCAAACCGGCGGAGCGATCACTTTCTCGGCGGCCATTGACATGGTCAACAACCGAGTCTTCGTGCCCTCGCAGGATGGCTACCTGTACGCTCTCAATCTGACGAACGGCGCGCTGGTCTGGCAGGTCAAGCCCGGGCGCAAGCCGCTCGGCGGTTCGCCGCTGCTGTACAACAACCGCCTCTACGTCGGCGGGAAGGACGGTTACTTCTACGCCCTCAACCTCGGCGATGGCAGCGCGGCGTGGACGTTTGACACGGCGGCCGCCGGCTGGCGGGCGCCCATCCTCTCCGCGGCCGCCATCAGCCCGGCGAAAGGGCGCGTGTATTTCGCCGCCGAAAACGTGCGCGCGTATGCGCTCGACGTGAACACCGGCGCGCTGGCGTGGTCGTATCAAATGTACGGCGAGAGCGTCGCGGACTCGTGGCCGGTGGTCTCCGAGTATCACGACGTGGTGATGTTCCGCACCAAGTCGGTGTATTCGTTCCACTCCTCGCTCGGCCTCGACGACGCCGACCTGTTTTGCCCCGGCGACCAGGACACGGCCTGCGGTAGTTGTGCGAACTGGAACCCCGACAACTACAACGCGCCCAACAATAACGTCACCAACCCATCGGCGCAGTGGGACGAGCAGCACGGCGCGACCAATTCGATTGACTGGATCCTGAACACTTACCCGCAGCGGCGCACTTTCTTTGCGCTGGATTTGGATGACGGCGCGCACCGGCCCGCGCCCATTTTGTGGACGGGCGGCGGCGGGCGGGCGGGCATCCCGCCGGTGGTCAACGACTCGACCGGCGACATCTACGTCTTCGCGCGCACGAAATACTCGCGGCGCGATACCGGCTACTTCTGTCGCAAGTGGGTGGATCTGGTGCGGCTGACCTTCAGCGGCGGGCAGGGCACATTCAATTTCCTCAGTTGCCCGAGCGGCACGCACTGCCCCGACTCGTGGGGCTTTCACTTCATCGGCGATGAGAGCACGATCATTTCGATGAGCGGCAACACGATCCTGGGCACGGGGTGGTATCACACCGGCAGCGTGCGCGTGAACGACGGCGCCTATTACGACATCAGCGGCAGCACCGGCTACCCCGAAGGCACGAACGGCAACGGCGACGATCACTCCGCGCCGGCTGCGATTGCGAATGGGCACGTCTTCGTCAAGCAGCGCGGCGTTGTCTCCAGTTCAGGCCCGATGACGGCGATCGTGATGTACGCCGGCGCAGGCAGCGCGAACGCTGCCGGAGAACCGCGAAGCGGTTCTCCCCTCGCCAGCGAAGCAGGCGCGGGCGCACCGTGAGGGAGGGGCGACGATGAGAAAGTTCCTCTCCTTGCTTCTAAGCCTCAGCCTGCTGTTGACCGTGGTCGGCCCGGCAGCCTCGCAATCCACGTACGCGCCGTACGTGTGGGAGTCGCTGTGGGTGATCCCGAACGCCGGCCCGAGCGCAGCCGAGCAGGACGTGCGCGCCGAACTCGCCGACGAGGTGACTAAGTTCCTCGATTGGGCCAACTACCCCGCCGGCGGCAGTTGCCCCGGCAACATGAAACCGCCGGGGCCGTATTACATGACCTTCGGCTACATCGCCGAGAACTTCTACTGGCTCAACACCGGCGAGAGCGTGCTGGCGCTCTCCGAGACGCTCGACTTCCTCAGCCCGCCGCTGCGCAACCGGCTCATCGGCTACCTCAAGTGCGTGATGACCAACAGCGCCATCAGCCCGCTGTCGTACTCGATTGCGGATCGGGTCGCGCACCCGCTGATGAACAAGACAAACTATCGCAACCTGTATGCCGCCCTGCCCGATGAGCTGGCGCGCGGCTACATTGACAGCTCGCGCGTGGATGTCATCACCCCGCCCGCCGAGAACCTTTACGCGGCCTGGGCCTTCGCCCACTACGTCTCGCGCTACGAAGACGGCAGCCAGACCGCGGCGTGGACGATCATCAACGACCGGTGGGCGAACATCACCACGCTGTACAACAAGCTGCCGGCCACGGCGGCCATCTATTGGGATGTGATGGGTTACGTCGGTTACGCGCGGATGGCCAAGCGGCTGGGCAAATCGTACACGCAGGCCGAGGGGCGCGCGCTGGCCGGTTACTCCAGTGGGGTGAACTACGTGCAGTATTACAAGACCATGAAGACCTCGCGCTGGTGCGAGGGCAACGGCAACGATCAGCCGTGGGTCGGTGTGTGGGATTACTGCGGCTTCGTCGCCATCGAGCCGTACAGCATCTATCAGGAGACGCCGCCCTTCCAGCACAGCGGCTACGCCGGGCAGGTGCTCAACAACCGGCCGGCCATGTTCGCCGCCGAGGTCGGGCGCTTCCTGCGTGACCGCGCGCAGAACACGGTGCTCAACGACGCCGGCTACGGCATCAACCGCTGGCTCTCGACCTCCGGCGCGCAACACTATCCGTTCTGGTGGGAGACGCGCGGCGATAAGCAATGGGGCCTGCGCGACGGCGGCACCGCCGAGCCGGGCAACGGCGAGAACTCGATCATGCACCCCTCCTTCGCCTGGCAGATGTTCATGCTCAAGGCGTATGTGGAGGGGGCCGGGTTGAGCCAGGGCCGCGCGCCCGAGATGCACCGCTACCTCGACACACCGTGGGCGATCGGCGATCCGTTCCATCTGCAGAAGCTGGTGACGGTGTTGCGGATGTACTCGACCGTGATTTGGAGCGAGGCCGGTGGTACGGTGATGAGCGTGACTCCCCTCACGCCCAAACAAGGCGCGACGGTCACCATCACCTTCGCAGTGGTGGGCACCGGGCAGCCGACGACGGTGACCGACCCGCTGCCCGCCGGGCTGAACTATGCCGGCGCCTCGACCACCTGCCCCGGCAGCGTGAGCGGCACGCAGACCGTCACCTATTCGGGCACGCCCACAGCCGGCTCGTCCTGCACCATCACCATTCAGGCCACGGTCACCACCAGCCAGCGCATCGCGGTCACCAACGCCGCCACCGTGACGGATGGCGGGCCGAACTCGCCCTACGTGCTTTCGACCGTGCTCATCCTCAACCCGGCCAACATTTACCTCCCCATCGTGCGGCGATGATGAGGTAGCATCTCGCACACGGGACTAAGGGCCTATCCGAGATTCCTCGGACTGACCCTATGATGGCGGCGGTTTAGGGGCGGAAGGAAAGACGTTGACAATCGCAATCCCTCTGGGCGCAACTCCCAGCACGACCGGGCCGCCTCGGGGGATTGCGATTTGTTTTGGACACAGACCCTGACGGTTATCACTGGGAACTATGCTCGCGAACCTCGCAACGCTGTACAACTATCGCGAACTGCTGTGGACGTGGACGCTGCGCGACATCCGCGTGCGCTACAAGCAGTCGCTGCTCGGTGTGGCCTGGGCGATTCTCCAGCCGCTGGCCGTCACGCTGATGTTCACCCTCGTCTTCTCGTTCATCGTGCGCGTGGAAACCGGCGGCATCCCCTATCCGGTCTTCTCCTTCACCGCCCTGCTGCCGTGGACGTTCTTCGCCGGCGCCATCAGCTTCGCCGTGCCGAGCCTCGTCAACAACATCACCCTCGTCACCAAGGTCTATCTGCCGCGCGAGATTTTCCCGCTGGCTGCCATCGGCGGCAGCTTTGTGGATTTCCTCATCGCCTCGGTCGTTTTCTTCGGCATGCTGTTGTATTACGGTGTGCCCTTTCACCCGACGCTGGCGCTGGTGCCGGGGCTGTTGTTGATTCAGATCGTCCTCGCGCTGGCCGTCTCGCTCTTTGCCTCCGCCGTCAACGTCTTTTATCGCGACGTGCGCTTCATCGTCCCGCTCGCACTCCAGTTGTGGATGTACGCTTCGCCGATCATTTATCCCCTCGAATTCGTGCCCGAGTGGCTTCGCCCCTACTATTTGCTGAACCCGATGGCGGCGCTGATCGAGGCCTATCGCGATGTGGCCCTGCGCGGTCTGTGGCCGAACTGGAGCTACCTCGGCGTGGCCGCCGGCCTCTCGTTGCTGCTGTTCGTGCTGGGCTACGTGTATTTCAAGCACGTCGAGTGGCAGTTCGCCGACATTATCTGACATGCCCGCCCTCGAGTTCGAGCACGTTTCCAAACGCTACAACCTCACCGGCAGCGCCAGCCTGCGCGAGTTGATCACCGGCCTGCCGCGCGCGCTCATGCCCGCGAAGAACGGCGGCGCCGAGAAATACTTCTACGCCCTCGCCGATGTGAGCTTCGCCGTGAGGCCGGGTGAGGTGCTCGGCATCATCGGGCACAACGGCGCGGGCAAGACGACGACGCTCAAACTGCTCTCGCGCGTCATCCGCCCCACCAGCGGCAACATCCGCGTCAGCGGGCGCATGAGCGCCCTCATCGAGCTGGGCGCCGGCTTCCACCCCGACCTCACCGGGCGCGAGAACGTCTACCTCAACGGCGCCATCCTCGGCATGAGCAAGGGCGAGATCGCCCGCAAGTTCGACAGCATCGTCGCCTTCAGCGAGATGGAGCGCTTCCTCGATATGCCGGTGAAGCGCTACTCGTCGGGCATGTACGTGCGGCTGGGCTTTGCCGTCGCCATCCACGTCAACCCCGAAGTGCTGCTGGTGGATGAGGTGCTGGCGGTCGGCGATATGGCCTTTCAGCGCAAATGCCTCGACAAGATCCGCGACATCCGTGCGGGCGGAGCGACGGTGGTCTTCATCTCGCATCACATGCGCACGGTCGAGTCGCTCTGTGACCGCGCGCTGTGGCTCGAACGCGGGCAGGTGCGGGCGCTCGGCGACCTCAAGCCGATTGTGGCCGCGTACACCGACGCCATGAACCGCTCGTTCGCCGACGGTCAGGTGCACGCCGGCTCGCCCGAGCGGCGCGGCACGGGCGAAGTGATCTTCACCAAAGTCGCCCTCGCCGGCCCGCACGGCCGCGAAACCGATACGTTCCGCATGGGCGAGCCGCTCGCGGTGGAGATGCACTATCGCGCCCGACAGCGCGTCACCGCCCCCAGTTTCGATATCGCCATCTACGCCGACAACGGAGCCCGAGTGTGCACGGCCACCACGCGCTACAGCGGCGTCACGCCGACGGCGCTGGAGGGTGAGGGCGTGGTGCGCGCCGTCTTCGACAACCTCCCCCTGACACCCGGCGGCTATTCGGTCACCGTCGCCATCTTCGACCACGAAGACCTCTCGATGTACGACCAGTGGTATCGCGCGCGCTCCTTCCTCATCGAAAGCCAGCCCGCCCAAAACACGCGCTGGCAGATGGAACAGGATGAGCACGGGGTGGTGTACTTGCCGCCTCAATGGAAATTCAACGAGTAGCACGTAGCAAGTAGCAGGTCGCATGTGGCAAATGCACCTGCCACCCGCCACCTTCAATGTCGAGTCTCGGTTCCAAGATCAAGAAAGCGGTAACACAACCGCACAAAATCCCCGGCTACGTCCGGCGCAAAGCCGAACAGATGCTGCACGAGGTGGCCGGGCGGCGCATCGTGTGGCCGGCGGCCGGGCGCGCGGTGCTCGAACGCTTCACGGCGGGCCGGCCCGGCGCGGATGAGGTGACGGTGCTCACGCACTACTCGCTCGTCAGCCCCGGCACCGAACGCGCCATGTTCGCGCGGCTGCAAAACACCTCGGTCGCGTATCCCTTCTGGCCCGGCTACAGCGCGGCGGGCGAAGTCGTCGCCGTCGGCGCCAATGTCACCGGGCTGAAAGTCGGGGATCGAGTGGCCGCGCCGTACCCGCACGCCAGCTTTTGGAATGTGCCCGCCGCGCAAGTGATCAAACTGCCGGAGGCCGTTTCCCCACGGGAGGCCTGCTTCCTGCAGTTGGGCGTCATCGCCCTGCAGGGCGTGCGCAAAGCGCAGATTCAACTCGGCGAGCGCGTGGCCGTGTTCGGCCCCGGCCCAATTGGCTTGCTCGCGCAACAGATGGCCGCCGCGTGCGGGGCGTACCCGGTCACGGTGATTGCGTCCTCGGCGCGCCGTTTGCCGCTGGCGAGAGAACTCGGCGCGCACGCGGTGCTCGACCTCGGCACAGACCGCAGCGCCCTCGAGTCAGTGCAGGCCGATGTCACGCTCGAAGTCACCGGCAATCCAGATGCATTCAACGACGCGATCCGCTGCACGCGCGACGGCGGCCGGATCGTGCTGCTCGGCAGCAGTCGCGGCATCACCCGCGCCGCCGATTTCGCCGCGGTGCAACGGCGCGGGATCGCGCTGATCGGCGCGCACATCATGTCGCTGCCCAAAGCCGAGCGCTGGCCGGGCTTCCGGCCCGAGCGCGCCGAGGGCGAGGCCTTTATCGGCCTGCTGGCCGATGGCCGGTTGCGCGTGCGGGGGATGGTGACGGACGAGGTCAACCCGGCGGAGGCGGAACTCTTTTACCGGCGGCTCGCGGCCGGCGAGCGGGAGATGCTGGCTGCGGTCTTCCGGTGGGAGCGGCTCCCCGCGCGCGAACGTCTCTCTGCCCCGCGCCGCGAGGCCTTGGGGCGCGGTCAACTGATGCAAGCGGCGCGCGGCGTCCCCGAAATCACCAACGGTGCATTGCCCGCCGCCGTGACTCCCGCGCCCTCCATAACCCGCCTCCGCATCGGCATGATCGGCTGCGGTGAGATCGCGATGGATAACGCCCGCGCGGTGGCCAACAGCGGCAACGCCGTGCTGACGGCGGTGATGGATGTGGCTGAGTCGGTGGCGGAGGATATGGGCCAACGCTACAGCGTGCCGTTCACCACCAGCGCCGAAGCGCTGCTCGCGCGCGACGATGTGGACGCGGTGCTCATCTCGGTGCCGCACTTTCTGCACGCGCCGCTGAGCGTGCAGGCCGCGCGGGCGCGCAAACACGTCCTGGTCGAGAAGCCGATGGCCAACACCCGCGCCGAGGCCGAGGCCATGCTCGCCGCCGCGCGCGAAAACGGCGTGCAGTTGAGCGTGATGTACGCCGCGCGCTATCTGCCCTACGTGCAATTCTCGAAACGCATCCTTGAGCGGGGCCAGTTGGGCAAATTGCTCGGCCTCAACCTCATGCACTACCTCGACAAGCCCATCAGTTACTGGGCGGGTGGGCGCACGGGCCGCGTGGCGAGCGATTGGCGCTTGACCAAAGAAAAGAGCGGCGGCGGGATTCTGGTGTTCAACCTCGTGCACTACCTCGACCTGTTGCGCTACCTCACCGGCCTCGACGTGGCCGAGGCCTACAGCACCTACGGCACATTCGACTCGCCCTCGCAGACCGAGGACACCATCTCGATCACGCTGCGCTACACGAACGGACTCGTCGGCAATGTGGCCGGGGCCTCGTGCGTGCGCGGGGCCAGCCTCCTCAGCCAGCAGTTACGCCTCTGGGGCACCGAGGGCCAGCTCATCATCGGCGAGCCGTTCCAGTTTTACTCGCTGCACCAGGTGGATGACTACAACCCCGGCGAGTGGCACACCATTTCGCAGTGGGAGTTCGGCGCGGAGCGGCGCGAGTTCGTGCGCGCCTTTGCCAACGCCGTGCTGCGTGGCGAGGCCGCCCCCGCCAGCGGCGGCGAGGCCCTCGCCATCCAGGCGCTCACCGACGCCATTTACGCATCGCACGAACGACACGCGCCGGTCACGCTTCTCCCCTCTCCCATTGGGAGCGAGGCCGGGGGGGAGGGCCGCTGATGGACGCTCGATCCGTGGCTCAACTCCTCCACGCCCTGCGTGCGGTGCGGATTGAACTCGGCGAGCGCGTCGTTGTCGCCGGCGAGTCGGAGACGGCCCGCCTCGCGGCGCAACTGGCGCGCGTGGCCGGCGCGCTCACCGTGCGGCAAGTCGCGCCCGAGGCTCTGGCGAGCGAACCGCCCGCCTCTGCCGATGTGCTGCTCTTCGCCCTCGATTGGCCGCGGCTCGCCGACGCCCTGCGGCTAGTGCGCGACCGGGGTCGCGTGCTGCTGATCAACGCGGGCGGCTCGGCCCTCGACTTCAATCTGTACCCCGACCTCCACCGGCGCTCGCTGGTGTTGGCCGGCGCGCCCGGTGGTGAGCCGGAGTCGCCGCTGGTGGATTTCGCGCAGCATTTGATCGAGACAGGTCAGTTGTCGCCGAATGGGCCACGGATAAACGGATAGGCCATGCTGCGCCGGCCCCATTCGCATTTGGCAATCGCTCTTAATTGAAATCAAGGAGGTCGAATGTCATGCCGAGGAGCGGAGCGACGGACGATGCGGCGTTACTTCGTAACGACAGCATCGCGGCATCTCTGGCTGGCCGCAAATCGCGCCAGGCTTGGGTAGAGACCGTGCGTTCTGCGAACGCCCGCTTCGCTCGGGGTGACACGTACCTCCTTGAAACCAATTGAGGGCGTTGGCAATTATGGAATTGTCTTCAGTCCGTTGGCAACTCTTGAACGCCACCCGTTACATCCGCTACGCAATCTGCTGCCGAATTCAATGGCCGTAAAGCTCCTCTACTTCTCCAGCACGGAATGGGGCAACCTTGGGCGGCGCAAGGTACGGCTCGGCCACGAGCTGGCGCAACTTGAGGGTGTGGCCTCGGTATTGTTCGTCAACCCGGCGGTGCAGACGAGTGTGCTCGACCTGGCGCGCGGACGCTTTATGCCCAGCCACCTCGGCGACGACCGGCGCGCGCACGCCGACGCGGTTTGGGGCCGCCCGCAACTCAGCAACGGCAAGCTCACCGTGTACACCGGCACGACCAAGGCGATCCCGCTCACGCGCAGCGAACGGCTGCGGCGCTCGGTGCTGCTCAACCAGTTCAACTTCGATTTGTATTTCAGCGGGCTGCGCCGGCAACTGGCGCAATTGCCCGGCGATGAGGTGGTGGTGTGGCTGAGCCACCCGCTGCACCTGCCCGCGCTCGAACGGCTGCCCGAACGCCGCCTCGCCGTTTACGATTGGACCGACGATTGGACCGCGTACTCGCAACTGCCCGTCGCCGACCGCGCCGAGTTGGAGCGGGCCGGCGACCGCATGCTGCGCGAGGCCGACCTCGTGCTGACCGTCTCCGAATCGTTGCGGCAAAAGGCTGCGGCCGTCAATCGCGGCACCTTCTTCGCGCCCAACGCCGCCGACTTTGATTTGCTCTCGAAAGCGGCCGACCCGGCGCATCCCGCCGCGCCGGAGGTGGCCAGGCTGTCCCGACCCGTCATCGGCTACCTCGGGCAGATTGGCGAGAACATAGATTACGCCCTCATCCGCGATTGCGTCGCGCAGCGCCCCGGCTGGTCGTTTGTCTTCGTCGGGCCGGTGTGGGCTACGCGGCAGGCCGAGGTTGATGAGTTGAAGCAATACGGTAACGTGCACTTCCTCGGCGGCAAGCCGCACCGCACGCTGCCCGATTACTTCCGCGGCTTCGATGCGTGCTGGATGCCGCACCTCAACAACGCGCTCACCCGCAGCATGGACCCCACCAAGCTCTACGACTACCTCGCCTCGGGCAAGCCGATTGTGAGCACGCCGGTGGCCGGCACCGAACGCTTTGCCGACGTGGTGCGCTTCGGCGAGAGCGCGGATGAATTGATCGCGGAACTCGACTCCGCGCTCAACGAGAACGGGGCGGGCGCCGCCGCGCGATTGGAGGCCGCGCGCCGCAATAGCTGGCCGCTGCGCGCTCGCGAGATCTGGGACGCAATCGAGAAAACTCTGGAATCCACGCAGTCACACGAAGGGACACGACGCTAGCTTGCATTCGTGACAAAACAACTCATGCCCATCAAAGTCATGCCCGTCTTCGGCACGCGGCCCGAAGCCATCAAACTCGCGCCGGTCATCAAGGAACTCGAGCGCCGGCCCGACGAGTTCGATCTCGTCATCACCGTCACCGCCCAGCACCGGCAGATGCTCGATCAGGTGCTGCGGTTGTTCGACATCACGCCCGACCACGACCTCGACGTTATGAAGCCCGAGCAGACGGTGTTCGAGGTGACCGCCCGCGTGCTGCTGGGCCTCGAGCCGGTGCTGCGACAGGAGATGCCCGACGTGGTGCTGGTGCAGGGCGATACGACCACGGTGATGGCCGCCGCGCTGGCCGCCTTCTATCTCAAAATCCCGGTCGCGCACGTGGAGGCCGGGCTGCGGAGCTACGACAAATTCCAGCCCTTCCCGGAGGAGATCAACCGGCGCGTGGTCAGCCACGTCGGCGACTGGCACTTCCCGCCCACGCCCGCCGCGCGCGAGAACCTGCTGCGCGAGGGCATCGCCGACGAGCGCATCACCGTTACCGGCAACACCGTCATCGACGCGCTGCTGGCCACGGTCAACCCGAGCTACGTTTTCGATCATCCCGTGCTCGGCGCGATGGATTTCAAGCGGCGCCGCGTGATCCTCGCCACCACCCACCGGCGCGAGAACTGGGGCCAGCCGCTGCGCGATATCTGCCACGCCATCCGCGCGCTGGTCGAAAAGCACGCGGATGTCGAGGTGGTGTACGCCGTGCATCTCAATCCGCAGGTGCAGCGGGTGGTGAAGGCGGAACTGGCGGATTTGCCGCGCGTGCACTTGCTCGAGCCGCTCGATTACGAGCCGTTTGTGCAATTGATGAGCCGCGCGCACTTCATCCTCACCGACTCGGGCGGCGTGCAGGAGGAGGCCCCCTCGCTCAACAAGCCGGTGCTCGTGCTTCGCAACGTCACCGAGCGGCCCGAGGGCGCGCACGCCGGCACGCTCAAGCTGGTAGGCACCGACCGTGAGGCGATCTTCCGCGAGGCCGAACGGCTGCTTACCGACCCGGTTGAGTATCAACGCATGGCCAGCGCGCCCAACCCTTACGGCGACGGCCAGGCCAGCCGCCGTATCGCCGATGTGCTGGCGAGGCTGAAGCCGCGTGAGTGACATATCGGGGTGGTGGCCCGCACTGCGATTGGGCTTGCACCGATTGCGCCGCCGGCGTGATGCGGCGCTGCTGCGGCAGGTGGTGCGCGGCGTGTTTGGGCTGCGCTATCCCATCGCCTCGCATCGCGAACACATGCGGGCGGCGATGGAGTGGCTGTGCTGCGCGCACGATCAGCCCGGCGACGGGGGCGTGGCGGCGCTGTACAACCTGGCCGAGGGGCGGTGGGCGCCGTCGTATCCCGAGACCACCGGTTACATCATCCCCACTTTTTTTGATTACGCCGCCTTCACCGGCGACGGGCGCTGCCGCGACCGCGCGCTCGCGATGGCCGAGTGGCTGCTCACGTTGCAGGACGCCGCCGGCTGGTTCCCGATGGGCCCGTTGTGGCCCGACCTCGAGCGCAAACCCGTCATCTTCGACACCGGCCAAATCCTCTTCGGCCTGGTGCGCGCCTTCGAGGAAACCGGCGACGCCCGGTTCGTGGACGCCGCCTCGCGCGCCTGTGACTGGCTGGCCGAGGTGCAGGGCGCCGATGGCGCGTGGCGGCGGTTCGACTATCTCGAACAGACTCATGCCTACAACGCCCGCGTGGCCTGGGGGATGTTGCGGGTGGCGCAGCACACCGGCCGCGCGGCGCAACGTGAGGCAGCGGCCCGCAACCTGCGCTGGGTGATGGCCCAGCAAACCCCCACCGGTTGGTTTCGGCAGGCCTCGTTCTCGCCCGAATACCAGCCTTTTACGCATACGCTCGCCTACACCATCCGCGGGCTGCTCGAATCAAGCGAGTTGCTCGGGGATGAAACGATGTTCGCCGCTGCCCGGCGGGCGGCCGAGGCGCTGCGCGAGCGGCAATTACCGGATGGGAGCCTGAGCGCCACGTACGGGCCGCAATGGGAAAGCGCGGACAATTACACCTGCCTGACCGGCAACGTGCAAATGGGGCAGATATGGCTGCGGCTCTTTCAACTCACGCACGATCTTCGGTATTGGGAGGCCGGCACACGGGCCAATGCCTCGGTGAAACGGAGGCAGGCCCGCAATTCCGGCCAGGCGGGCGTTGATGGAGGCATAGCCGGTTCATTCCCAGTCTTTGGGGGGTACGAACGTTGGCTATATGTGAACTGGGCGGCGAAGTTCTTCGTGGATAGCCTGTTGTTGGAAGAGCAACTCGAAACGGCGAAGGGAAACGCCCATGACCAGACTCGTCAGCATCGTCCTGCCAACGTATAACGGCGCGCGCCATCCCGATTGGCTCGACGCCTCCCTCCGCAGTTGCCTCGACCAGACCTATCGCCATCTCGAACTCATCATCGTGGATGACTGCTCCACCGATGACACGCCGCGTTTGCTGGCGCAGTACGCCGGCGACCCGCGCGTGCGGATCATCCGGCACGAGACCAACCAGAAGCTGCCGCGCGCCCTCAACACCGGCTTCGCCTATGCCCGGGGCGACTATCTCACCTGGACCTCAGACGATAACGTCTTTACTCCCGATGCCATTGAGCGCATGGTCGCGTATCTCGAATCGCAGCCCGGAGTCGGCTTTGTCTACACCGACTATGTGCTGATTGACGACGCCGGGCGGACGATCCGGCGGGTGGAAGCGGGCGGCCCCGAGCACTTGCGCGAGCGGTGCGCCATCGCTTGTTTCCTGTATCGCCGTGCCGTGTATGAGACGGTCGGCGACTATGACCCGTCGCTCTTCCGCATCGAGGATTACGATTACTGGCTGCGGGTGGCGCAACGCTTTCCGCTGGGTTGGCTGCCTGAGCCGTTGTACCTTTACCGCCGTCACCTCGGCTCGCTCACCGGCACCGATCATCTCGAGAATCGCGCGCGCATGTTCGATGAGGTCAACTCTCGCTTCTATGGGCCAGATCCGCAACGCCGCATCCGCACACTGTCCCAGTTCTACGTTGCCGAAGCCTTCGAGCGGCACGAGCAGGGCCACCGAAGCGGAGTGCTCTTGTTTGCCTGGCGTGCCCTCCGCCACGACCTCACGCTACTCCAGAACCGTGGTGTGTGGTCGATTGTGGCGCAGACGATTGTGGGGGCATGGTTTTACGCACTCATCAAGTCTGTCAGGAACCTGTGGCTGATGCTGCACTTGTTACCGTTGCTTCACCTCGACTCGACCTGGCATTGCATGGCTTGATCTGTCCTGGTAAGCTGGGCCTGTAGGTGTTGGGAGTTTGGCACTATTGCTGGGGAAGCTGCGGCAGCAGACAATTGGCGTTGTGACCAAACACTCTGACTTGGTCGTCAACCGCGCGACAAAGTCACCGGCGGGCCGCAAGCCCCGGGTGGCTTTTTTTGCGCCGCTCTCGCCCATGCGCGGCGGCGTAGTGGATTACAGCGAGGAGCTGTTGCCGCACCTCGCCGCGCACGCAGACATCGATATCTTCACCCACCACGGCTTGCGGCCCGATAATGCCGCGCTGACCCGTGTCTTCGCCATCCACTCGCAGCGCGATTTCATCGCCCGTGATCGGCGCAACCCGTACGATCAGGTCATCTATCAACTTGGCAACCACAGCGATCACGTCCCGGATTATGATGCGCTGCAGCGCCGCCCCGGCCTCACCGTCTGGCATGAGCTGAACCTGGGCGGGATCGTGGGCGCGAAGACTTTTGGACGCGGCGGTCTGTTCAAATACCTGTACTTTCGTTTTCTGCGGCACAACGAAGGTATGCGGGCCTGGCGGTCGGCGGTACGGGATTTTGTGCTGACCCGAAAATTCCCCGGTCCCTTCGCCTACGATTTCAGCCGTCGCGCCGTGCAACAAAGCGTAGGCCTCATCGTGCACACATTCTTCATGCGCGACGCCCTGTTGCGCAAAATGCAGGCGTGGGGGTTCGAACGTCCGGTGACCCGCGTGCCCGTCGGTGTGCCCATCCCGCCCGAGCCGGCTGAGGCGGAGGCGCGCGCTGTGCGCGAGGCACTGCACGTGCCGTCCGGGGCGCCGCTCATCGGCGCGTTCGGCATCATTCATGCCAGCAAGGGCATTGACGTAGCGCTGCGCGCCTTCGCGCGTGTGCTGGCCGAGGCGCCCGAGGCGGTCTTCGTGATGGTGGGCGAGATGCAGGACCCGGCCATTGTCGCGCTCATCGAACAATTGGGCCTGGGCGAGCGGGTGCGGATTACGGGCTTTGTGCCGATGGAGGATTTCAACCACTACGTCGCCGCCTGTGACGTGTGCGTGAACCTGCGCGTGCCGCAGACGGGCGGGGCTTCGGGCGCGCTGCTGCGGCTGATGGCGGCGGGCCGCCCGGTGATTGTGAGCAATCAGGCGCAATTCGCCGAACTGCCGGATGAGGTGTGTTTGAAGGCCGCCACCGGCGCCGAGGCCGAGGCCTCGGTGTACGCGCACCTGCGGAGCGCGCTTCAAAACCCCGACCGCGCGCGGCGCATCGGGCGGGCGGCCCGCGACTTCATCTGCGCCGAGCACACACTCGAACAGGCGGCGCTCGGGTATCGCGCGGCCATCCTGGCCAGCCTGGAAGGGCGCTGATGCGCATCGGCCTCGACGTTCGTTATCTTTCGCACGGCCTGTTCGGCGGCGTGCACACCTACGTCAAACACGTTGTGCCAGCGCTGGTGGAGTCGGCCGCCGAGCACGAGTTCTTTTTGTACGCCGACAGCAAACGACCGTTTGAGTTGAGCGGCCTGCCGGCGAACGCGACCGTGCGCGTGTTGCCGTACCGCAACGCCCTCTCCAGCCTGTGGCTCGATTTCTTCATGCGCGAGGCGATGGCGCAGGATCGACTCGACATTGCCCACTTCCCGGCCAACTATGGCTTTGGCCCGGCGGGCGCGCGCACCCTCATCACCCTGCACGACGCGATGAACATCTACCCGCTGCGTGAGATTTGGCGCGGGCTGAAGAGCAGCAATAGTTTCAAGCCGCGCAGCCTGGCGATGATGACTTATCTGCACTCCATGAGCAGAGTCACCATCCGGCGCGCACATCTGCTCATCACCGTGTCGGGCTACGCGCGCGATGAGATCGCCCGGTTCAGCGGCCTAGATCCGGCGCGCATCGTGCCGGTGTGGCACGCGCCCACGCCCGACCTGCAGCGCGTGGCCGACCCCGCGCGGTTGGCCGAGGTGCGCGCGCGGCATCAACTCAGCCGGCCCTTCATCCTGGCCGACGGGTTGAAAAATCCCGGTGTCATCATCAAAGCCTGGCGCACGCTGCCTTCGGCAGTGCGCTCACGCTATCAAATGGTCTTCTTCTGCCGCCGGCCCGACCCGCTGCCCATCATCCACGAGGCCGAGGCGGAGGGCGATGCCCGGCTGCTCATCCGCCCCTCGCGTGAGGACCTCATCACGCTCTTCAGCCTGGCCGAGGCGTTCGTCTTCCCGTCGTGGATCGAAGGCTTCGGCATCCCGGTGCTCGAGGCCATGACATGCGGCGCGCCGGTCATCGCCTCCGATCGCGGCTCGCTGCCCGAGGTGGTGGGGGAGGCGGGTTTGCTGACCGATGCCGAGGACGTGGCTGCGATGCGGGCCAATCTGCTGCGCGTGCTCACCGACCCGGCCGAGGCGGCCCGCCTGCGCGAGCAGGGCTTCGCGCGCGCGGCGCAGTTCTCGTGGCGCAGCACCGCGCAGAAAATCCTGGCGGCTTACGAGCGCGCGCTGTCCATTCCCATGCGCGCTTCACTCGCTGCCTCGGCGAGGCCGGCAGCGTGAGTATGCGCGTTCTGCTCGTCATCCGCGATGACGCCCAGAAGACTCTGGGCGGCGACACCATCCAGTTGACCAAAACCAGGGAGCAACTGGAGCAACTCGGCTGCGTCGTCGTGGCCCGCGCGGCCGGCGAGGTCGAGACGCCCGAGCGTTGCGACCTCGCCCACGTCTTCAACATCCAGACTTTCGAGTCGTCGTGGGCGGCGATGGAGTCCTTGCTGAGGAAGGGCGTGCCCACGGTGCTGTCGTCCATTTATTGGGATATGCTCGATCACTGGTTCGAGTTCGCCGCGCGCGACACGCCGCTGTGGCGGGCGCTGGCGCGGACGATGGGGCCGCGGGCCGCTCGTGGCGTGTACGTGGCGTGGCAACGCCGCAAGGCCCCGCGCACGCGTGAGTGGCAGTTGCAGCGGCGGCTGCTCGAAAGCGCGCGGCGCGTGCTGCCCAACTCCCAATCCGAAGCCGATCTGCTCAGGGCGACCTTCGCCCTCAACGGTACGTTTCACGACAAAGTGGATGTGGTGCCCAATGGCATTGACCCGGCGCAGTACGATCCGCCCCCGGCACCGAGCGAGTGGTTCCGGCAGCAGTACGGCCTGCGCGATTTCGTCCTCGAGGTCGGGCGCCTCTCGCCGGTGAAGAACCAAATCGGCGTGATCGAAGCGCTGTGGGATCTGCCCGCGCCGGCACAGCGTGCGCCCGCGCCAATTGTCTTCATCGGCCAGCCGGAGCCGGCCGCGCCGGAGTATGCCGAACGCTGCCGGGCGCTGGGCGCCAAACGCGGCAACGTCTTTTTCATCGACCGGTTGCCGCACGCCGAGTTGCCGGGCGTGTATGCGCTGGCGAAGGTGCACGTTCTGCCGAGTTGGCGCGAGACGCCGGGCCTGGCCAGCCTGGAGGCGGCGGCGGCGGGGTGCAATATCGTCACCACCTCCATCGGCTCGGCGCGCGATTACTTCGGCGAGCACGCGTGGTATTGCTACCCCGACGACCGCGCCGCAATCCGGCGCGCGGTTGAGGCGGCCATAGCCGCGCCGGGAGGCGGCGTGGGAGAACCGCCCAGCGGTTCTCCAGCGCAAGCTCCGCTTGCGCCCGCGCCGCGCCAAACCGAGTTGCGCAATCGTATCCTGCGCGAGTTCACCTGGCGCAGGGCGGGCGAGGCCACGCTGGCCTCGTATCGAAAAGCCCTGGCCCAATAATGTCGTGGGCCACAGAGCCTCGGAGACACAGAGAATTCTCTGTGTCTCCGTGGCTCTGTGGCAAAATCTGTTCATGATGTTTCGACCCACCAAACTTGCCTACATCCTGCGGTCGTATCCTGTGCTCTATCACGCGACCGTGTTCAACGAGATTCGCGTGCTGCAACGGCACGGCTACACCTTTGAAGTATTTTCGCTGCTCGAGGTGGCCGAGGCCGAGCTGCGGCGCGACAGCATCAGCGATTTACCCAAAGCGATTTACTGCTGGAAAGACCGACTGCCGGGCGCGACCGTGCTGCGCGCGAGCTTCGAGATAATGGCGCGCATCGGACCGGCGAAGTATTGGGAGGCGTTTCAGATGGCGCGGCGAGCGGCGCTGCTCACCGACCTGCGCGCCTTCATGCGCTTCGCAGCCTGGGCGTGGGAGTTGCGGCAGCGCGGCGTGACGTACCTGCACGCGCACTGGGCCACCGAGGCCGGCACAGTGGCCATGATCTTCTCGTGGCTCAACGGCCTGCCCTTCAGCTTTACGGCGCACGCCTATGACATTTATCTGCAGCCGCAGTTCCTCGACCGCAAGCTGCGTGAAGCCGCCTTCGCCGTCACGGTCTCCGCCTACAACCGACAGTGGATGCTCGACCACTTCGGCGGCCCCGGCGTGGCCGAGAAACTGCACGTCATCTATCCCCTCATCGACCTCGAGCAGTTCCCGCCGCGCCGGGCCGCGCCGCCGAACGGGAAATTGTCGATCATCTCCGTGGGCCGCCTGACCGAATACAAAGGCCTGATCTATCTCGTGGAGGCCTGCCGGCTGTTGAAGGAGCGCGGCGTGCCCTTTGTGTGCCGAATCGTGGGGGAGGGCGAGGACCGCGAGCCGCTCGAGGCCGCTGTGGTGCAATACGGCTTGCAGGATTCGGTGCAGTTGCTCGGCTCGCTCCCGTACAAGGAAGTGCCGCCGCTGTTGGAGCAGGCCACGCTCTTCGCCCTGCCGTGCGTCATCGCCCACAACGGCGACCGCGACGGTATGCCGCTGGTGCTGATCGAGGCGATGGCGCGCGAGGTGCCGGTGGTATCGAGTGATGTCATCGGCCTGAAGGAACTCGTTCGTCCCGAAGCGGGTTTGCTCACGCCCCCGCGCGACCCGGCGGCCCTGGCCGAGGCGATGATGCAGGTGTACACCGCCGGGCCGGAACGCCAGCACGCTATGGGCCGCGCGGGCCGGGCCATCGTCGAGAACGAGTTAGCGAAAGAGGTGGGCGCGGCCAAGCTGGCAGAGCTGATTGCCAGGCACTCGACCACCTAGTCAAACCGCCAACCAACCCCGGTTTGTGCCCATGACCCGAATCGGGGAACGTGATTGCGAGGACTTTAGGCCCATTGTTCTATCGTGGCGGGCTTCATAAAGTCTAAGGATGTTTCCACGCGCGACCAATTGCCGTGTAGTCAAATAGCCCGAACGTTCACAATCACAGTCTCGGGCGGAACTATTCACTATGTGCGGAATTTGTGGCACGTACAACTTTAGGGGAGAGCCCGCAGACCGGGCGCTGGTCAAGCGCATGGCCGATGTCATCACCCATCGCGGGCCGGATGCCGAGGGCTTTTACTACAGCCAGGGCGTCGGCCTTGGCTCGCGCCGCCTCAGCATCATTGACCTCGCCGGCGGCAACCAGCCGGTGTACAACGAGGACGGCTCCATCGCCATCGTCTTCAACGGTGAGATCTACGGCTACATCGAACTGCGCGATGAACTGAAACGGCGCGGCCACCACTTCGCCACCAATTCCGATACCGAAACCATCGTGCACGCCTACGAGGAGTTCGGCCCGCGCTGCGTCGAGCACCTCATCGGCATGTTCGCCTTTGCGCTGTGGGATGGCCGCAAGCAGCAATTGCTCATCGCCCGCGACCGGCTCGGCGAGCGCCCGCTGTTCTACACACGCGCCAGTGGTCGGTTGCTGTTCGCCTCCGAGGTCAAAGCCCTGCTGCAAGACCCCGCCGTCTCACGCGACCTGAATCCCGAAGCGCTCACGCACTACCTCACGGCGCTCTACATCCCCTACCCGCAGAGCATCTACAAAAACATCCACAAGCTGCCGCCCGGCCATTTCATGCTCGTCAATCAACAGGGCGTGCACATCGAACGCTACTGGTTCCCCGAGCGCGTGCAGCCGCGCCGCCTTGGGCTGAACGAGGCCGTTGAGGAGTTGCGCCCGCTGTTGGCCGAGGCCGTGCGCCTGCAGATGCGCAGCGACGTGCCGGTGGGCGCCTTCCTCAGCGCAGGCATGGATTCGACCAGCATCGTCGCCAACGCCGTGCGCACCACCGCCGGCGCGCACATGAAGACGTTCGCCGTCGGCTTCGAGGGCGCGGAGTGGGACGAGCGCGCCGGGGCGCGGCAGGTGGCCGAGATCTACGGCACCGAGCACTATGACATCACCCTCAGCTACGACGATGTGTGGCAGTTGCTGCCCAAAACCGTGTGGCTGCTCGATGAGCCGATGGCCGACGGCTCAACGGTGCCGCTGCTCAAGGTGGCCACGCTCGCGCGCCAGCATGTGAAAGTGGTCCTGGCCGGCGCGGGCGGCGATGAGTTGTTCGCCGGCTACCCACGTTACGGTTACGGCCAGCAGCCCCCGCTGCGCCGCTTGCTGCAATCTTTGCCGCAGCCCGTCAAGGACGTGGCCGAGCGCGTCGGCTCGCTGTATAGCCACGGCTTCGGGCACCGCGTGCGCGTCACGCTGCGCGATATCGACCGCGAGTATTACGAGGATTTGATGTGGTTCAACGCCGAGCAGCGCCAAACGCTCACCGGGCGCAACGGCTCGCCGTACGCCGAGGTCGTCTCGCGCTACTACCGCCAGTGGTCGAACACCGACCCGGTCAACCGGCTGATGTACGTCGACATGAACACCTACCTCTCCGACGACCTGCTGCCGATGACCGACCGCACCGGTCTGGGCGTCTCGCTCGAAGGCCGCGTGCCATTCCTCGATCACCGATTAGTGGAGTGGGCGATGGCGCTGCCGGGCGACTTGAAATTGCGCAACGGCACGAGCAAGTATCTGCTGCGCAAGGCGATGGCGCCGCTGCTGCCGCCTGAAATCCTCAACCGGCCCAAGCGCGGCTTCGGCCCGCCCTTCGGTGCGTGGCTGCAGGCCGGGCTGGCCGACTTCACCCGGCAATTGCTGCTCAGCCCGGCGGCGCAGGCGCGTGGGCTGTGCAACCCGGACTTTGTCAATCAACTGCTGGCGGGCAATCTAGACGATCACCGCGTCTCGCAACAGGTGTGGATGTTACTCGTGCTCGAGGTGTGGTTCCGCATCTTCGTTGATAACGGCAACGTGGCGACGGCCCCCGGTCATTTGCGCGAGCTGTTGTAAGTGTGCCACACGGGGGCCATTCGGTAACCGGTAGAGTGGGCGAGTCCAATAGTGTCGTCAATGAGTGAAGCGCACAACCCGATAACCGCATACCCGCTCAGCCCCGGCCAGCGCGCGCTGTGGTTTTTGCAGCAACTCAACCCGGGGAGCACGGCCTACAACGTCGCGCGCGCAGTGCGCATTCGCATGCCGCTCGACGTGGAGGCCTTCCGCCGCGCCTGGCAGACCCTCACCGATCGCCATCCCGCCCTGCGCGCCACGTTCACCGCCACCGATCACGGCCCGGCCCAAATCGTACACCCGCACTGGCCGGTGGATTTCATCCTCGCCGACGCCTCGGCGTGGACGCCCGCACAACTCGACGCGCAACTCGCCGCCGAAACCTACCGCCCGTTTGATCTGTCCGGCGCGCCGCAGATCCGCCTGCGCCTCTATCAGCGCGCCGCCGACGATTTCATTCTCCTCTTCGTCCTCCATCACATCATCTGCGATCTGTGGTCGCTGATCCTGCTGCTGCTGGAGGTGCCGCAGCTCTATCAGGCTGAGTTGAGCGGCGCGCCGGCGCGGTTGCGCCCGGTGCGCGCGCAGTACACCGATTTCGCTCGCACGCAAGATGAATTGCTCGCCGGGCCGGAGGGTGAGCGGCTGTGGGATTACTGGCGCGAGCGGCTGCGGGGAGCCGCGCCCGCCCTCGACCTGCCCACCGACCGGCCGCGCCCCGCCACGCCCACCGACCACGCCGCCGCCGTCGCGCACACATTCGACGCCGCGCTCACCGCGCCGCAGAGCGGCGAGAGAGAACCGCGAAGCGGTTCTCCAGCGCAAGCTCCGCATGCGCCCGCGCCGCAGAGCGGCGAGAGAGAACCGCGAAGCGGTTCTCCAGCGCAAGCTCCGCATGCGCCCGCGCCGCAGAGCGGCGAGAGAGAACCGCGAAACGGTTCTCCAGCGCAAGCTCCGCTTGCGCCCGCGCCGCTGCGCGCGCTCGCCGAGACGCACGGGGCCACGCTGCACAGTCTCGTCCTCACCGCGTTTCAAACCCTGTTGCATCGCTACAGCGGGCAGACGGACATCGTCGTGGCTTCACCGCGTGCGGGCCGCACCGCGGGCGTGTCGAACGTCATCGGCTACTTCGTCAACCCGGTGCCGGTGCGCGCCGATTGCGCGGGCGATCCGCCCTTCGCCGAACTGCTCACCCGGGCCGCGCGCGAGGTCGAGGCCGATTTCGCGCACGGCGCGTATCCCTTCCCGCTGCTCGTCGAACGGCTGCAACCCGAGCGTGACCTCAGCCGCAACCCGCTGACCCAGGTCGCCTTTGCCTGGCAGAAGACGACGCGGCTGGCCGATTGGAACGTCATCGCCGCCATCAACGCCGGGGCGGCCGGTGTGCGCTTCGAAACGGCCGGCATGCAACTCGAGTCGATCCACTTCACCCACCGCGTCTCGGTGATGGATTTGACTCTGCAGGTCATCGAAACCGGTGACGGGCTGTCGGCGGTGCTCGAATACAACACGGCGCTGTTCGATGAGGCGACCGCCGCGCGCCTGCTCGGCCACCTCGAGCAGTTGTTGCGCGGCATCGTCGCCCGACCCGAAGCGCGGCTCTCCGAGTTGCCGCTGCTCACCGAGGCCGAGCGGAATCAATTGGCCACGTGGAATGCCACGCAACGCGACTACGCCGTGGAAGAACCGTTCCACCGACTGTTCGAGCGCCGCGCCGCCGAACAACCGAACGCTGTCGCCGTCAGCTTCGGCGGGCAGACCCTCACCTACGCTGAGCTGGATGCGCGCGCCAATCTGCTTGCCGCGCACCTGCGCAAACTGGGCGTGGCTCGCGGCGCGCGGGTGGGGCTGTGTTTCGAGCGCTCACCGGAATACGTCGTCGGGGTGCTCGGTACACTCAAGGCCGGGGGTGTTTTCGTTCCGCTCGACCCGGCCTATCCGCCGGATCGCCTTGCCTTCATGTTCGCCGACGCGCAACTGGCCATGCTGCTCACGCAGGCCGCGCTGCTGCCGGGGCTGCCGCCGCACTCGACTCCCACCCTCTGCCTCGACGCCGAGTGGCCGCGCATCGCTCAATCCCCGCCCGCCAATCCTCAGCCATCCGTTGGCGGCGACGACCCGGCGTACATGATCTATACCTCGGGCTCGACCGGCCAGCCGAAGGGCGCGCTGTTGCCGCAGCGCGGTCTGCGCAATCTGGCCGAGTATCAACGCCGCGCGTTCGCGCTCGGGCCGGGCGACCGCGTGCTGCAATTTGCCTCGCTCAGCTTTGATGCCTCGGTGTGGGAGGTGGCGATGGCGCTGGCGAGCGGCGCGACGTTGTGCCTCGCGTCGCGTGAGATATTGGCCTCGCCGCCCGACCTTCACCGCCTGCTCCGCGAGGGCGCCATCACGGCGGTGACCCTGCCGCCCTCGCTGCTGCACGTTTTGTCGGCGGAGGATCTGCCCGCGCTGCGCGTCGTCATCTCGGCGGGCGAGGCATGCTCGCGGGCGCTCGTGCAGAAGTGGGGCGCGGGCCGCGCCTTCTTCAACGCCTACGGCCCTACCGAAGCCACGGTGTGCGCGTCCGTCGCACGGTGTGACCCGAACGACCCTCGCCCGCCCTCCATCGGCGGCCCGATTGATAACTGCGTGCTGCATGTGGTGGATGCCCGGCTCCAGCCCGTGCCGATCGGCGTGGTCGGCGAACTGCTCATCGGGGGCGCGCCGGTGGGCCTCGGCTACCACAACCGGCCGGAGCTGACGGCGGAGAAATTCGTCGCCGTTCCGGCGCTGACGGCGGATGAGGGACGAGCGACGGAGGTCGAGGCGGCGGCTGCCGTCCATCGTCCATCGTCCTCCGACTTCTATCGCACCGGAGACCTGGTGCGCCGCCGCGCCGATGGCACGCTCGAATTCTGCGGCCGCGCCGATCAGCAGGTGAAGATCCGCGGCTTCCGCGTGGAGCTGGGCGAGATCGAGGCGGTGTTGGTGCAGCACCCCGCCGTGCGCGAGGCGGTGGTCGTGGCTTCAGACGTGAAACTGAACGGGCGGGCCGATCTGCGGCTCGTCGCCTTCGTGGTGCGGCGCGCCGATTCGGTCACCGCCGAAGCGCTGCGCGAGCACCTGCGCGCGCGCCTGCCCGATTACATGCTGCCCGCCGCCATCGTCTGGCTGGGTGCGCTGGCGCTCACGCCCAGCGGCAAAGTCGATCGCCCCGCCCTGCCCATGCCCGACTGGGCCGCGCTGCTTCCGGCGCACAGCGCGCCGCCGCGCACCCCGCTGGAGGAAGCGCTCGTCAACGTCTGGGCCGAGGTGCTCGGGCTGCCGCACGTCGGCATCCGCGACAATTTCTTCGAGTTGGGCGGGCACTCGCTGCTGGCTACACAGGTGGCCTCACGGCTGCGGGCCACGTTCGGGGTGGAGCTGCCGCTGCGCACGCTGTTCGAAGCGCAAACGGTCGAAAGGCTCGCGGCCCGCATCGAGGCCGCGCTCAAAGGCGGGGGCGCGCGGCTGCCCGCCACCATTCAGCCCGCCGCGCGCGACGGCGCGTTGCCGCTCTCGTTCTCGCAAGAGCGCATGTGGTTCATCCATCAGCTCGAGCCGAATAGCGCGGCCTACAATGTGCCGGGCATCATTCGCCTGCGCGGCGCGCTCAACCTCCCGGCGCTGCGCGGCGCGCTGGCCGCCATCGTGCAGCGGCACGAGTCGCTGCGTACCACCTTCACGGTGGTCGAGGGGCAACCCGCGCAGCAGATTTCTTCCCAGGTCGAGTTGTCGTGGGAGATGGTGGATGTGAGCGCGCTGGCAGTCGAAGCCCGTGAATCCGAAGCGCTGCGGCTCGCCGAGGCGGAGGCGCGCCGCCCGTTTGATCTCATCACCGGGCCATTGCTGCGCACGGTGTGTGTGCGGCTGGCCGAGGACGATCACCTGCTCGTGTTCAACCTCCACCACACCATCTCGGATGCGTGGTCACTGCGCGTGCTGCTCGTGGAGTTGCAGTCGCATTACCAGGCCGCGCTGCGCGGGCACGTTGCGGGCCTGCCCGATCTGCCGATTCAGTACGCCGACTATGCGGTGTGGCAGCGCGGCTGGTTGCAGGGCGAGGCGCTGAGGGCGCAATTGGATTACTGGCGCGAGCAGTTGCGCGGCGTCACAAAGCTTGAATTGCCCACCGACCGCCCGCGCCCGGCGCGCCAGACGTATCGCGGCGAGTTCATCGCGCGGGACCTGCCCGCGCCGCTGATGGCCGCGCTGCGCTCACTCAGCCGGGTCGAGGGCGCTTCGCTGTTCATGACCCTGTTCGCCGCCTTCGCCGCGCTGCTCCATCGCTACTCCGGGCAGGATGACATCGCCATCGGCGTGCCGATCGCCAACCGCCACCACCTCGCCTCCGAGCACATCATCGGCAGCCTGGTCAACACGCTCGTGCTGCGCGCCGACCTGAGCGGCGAGCCGAGCTTTCGCGCCCTGCTCAAACGCGCGCGCGAGGTGGCGCTGGAGGCGTACGCGCACCAGGACATGCCCTTTGCCAAACTCGTGGCCGAGCTGCAACCCGACCGCGATTTGAGCTACTCGCCGCTGGTGCAGGTGATGTTCAACGTCATCAATGTGCCCATGCCCGCGCCGAAGCTCGACGGGCTGCAGTTCGAGTTCCCCGTGATCGACCGGGGCGCGGCGCAATTCGACCTGACGCTGACGGTGATTGATTTGCCGGTGATGCAGCGCGCGGCCATCGAGTACAACACCGATTTGTTCGAGCGTGCCACCATCGAGCGGATGCTCGGGCACTTCACCACGCTGCTGGCGGCCATCGCCGCGCCCCCTCGGGGCCTGGGAGAAGTGCGAAGCACTTCTCCAGTCGCCGGCCTCGCCAGCGCCGAGGGCGCCGACCGGCCGGTGACTCAGTTGCCGTTGCTCACCGACGCTGAGCGCCATCAAGTGCTGGTGGAATGGAACGACACCCGGGCCGATTATGATTTGGAGCGCGGCCTCCATCACGTCTTCGAGGCCCAGGCCGCGCGCACGCCCGAGGCTACGGCGCTCATCTTCGAGGGCCGGCGGATGACGTTCGCGGAGCTGAACACGCGCGCCAATCAACTCGCCCACTCCCTGCACGGGCTGGGCGCGGGGCCGGGCACGCTGGTCGCGGTCTGCCTCGAGCGCTCGCCGGAATTGATCGTGGCGCTGTTCGGCATCCTCAAGGCCGGGGCCGCCTACGTGCCGCTCGATCCGACTTATCCCAAAGACCGGCTGGCGTACATGCTCTCCGACTCGCGCGCGCCGGTGCTGCTCACGCAAAAGAATCTGGTCAAATGGCTGCCGGCCGAAAACGTGCGCGCCGTCTGCCTCGACGCCGAATGGCCCCGCATCGCTCAGTCCGCCGTCGCCAATCCGCCGTCCTCCGTTGGCGGCGATGATCTGGCCTACGTCATTTACACCTCCGGCTCCACCGGGCAGCCCAAGGGCGTGCAGGCCTCACATCGCGGCGCGCTCAACCGCTTCGAGTGGATGTGGGCGCGTTACCCGTTTGCCGCCGGCGAGGTATGTTGCCAGAAGACGGCGCTGAGTTTTGTGGATTCGGTGTGGGAGATTTTCGGGCCGCTGCTGAGGGGCGTGCCGCTGGTCATCGTGCCCGAAGCGGTGGGGCGCGACCCGGTGCGGCTGGTGAAGCTGCTGGCTGCGGAACGCGTGACGCGCATCGTGCTCGTGCCCTCGTTGCTCAAAGTCATCCTCGACACCCATGCCGACCTCGATGCGCATTGGCCGAGCCTGCGGCTGTGCGTGAGCAGCGGCGAGGCGTTGACGCAGGAATTGACGAGCCGTTTCTACGCCGCCATCCCCTGGGCGCTGCTGCTCAACCTGTACGGCTCCTCGGAGGCGGCGGGCGACTCGCTGTATTACGAGGCCCGCGCCGATGACCCGCGCGGCATCGTCCCCATCGGTCGCCCCATCGCCAACACGCAGGTGTATCTGCTCGATGCGCACGGGCAGCCGGTCCCTATCGGCGTGCGCGGGGAAATCTGCCTCGGCGGAGCAGGGCTGGCGCGCGGCTACCTCAACCGGCCCGAACTCACGTCCGAGAGATTTGTAATTGGTCATTGGTTATTGAGCTCCCAATTACCAATGACTAATAACCATGCACCTCGTCTATTCAGGACCGGGGACTTAGGGGTCTACCGGCCCGATGGCGTGATCGAGTATGCGGGGCGGCGCGATCATCAGGTGAAGATCCGCGGCTTCCGCATCGAACTGGGCGAGTTGGAGTCGGTGTTGCGGCAGCACCCGGCGCTGCGCGAGGCAGTGGTGATGGCGCGCGCCAACAGGCGCGACGAACAACAACTGGTCGCGTACTGTGTGCCGCAGCGCGGTGCGGAGGCCAACTCGCAGAACGTGCGCGAGTTCCTGCAAGGCCGCGTGCCGGGTTTCATGATCCCGGCGGCGTGGGTGTTTTTGGAGGCGCTGCCGCTCACCCCCAACGGCAAGGTGGATCGGAAGGCGCTGCCCGCGCCGGAGGCCGCCCCGGTTGAGGAACGGCCATACATCGCGCCGCACGATGCCGTGCAGGCGCAACTGGCGCAGATCTGGGAGCGCGTGCTCGACGTACACCCCATCGGCATCACGGAGAGCTTTTTCGATCTGGGTGGTCACTCGTTGCTGGCGGTGCGTTTGTTCGCCGAGATCGAAGCCCTCACCGGCCATCAATTGCCCGTGGCCTCGCTCTTCGCCTCGCCGACCATCGAGGCGCAGGCCGCCCTGCTCCAGCGCGAGGGCTGGAAGCCATCCTGGGCCACCCTCGTCCCCATCCGCACGGGCGGCGTCAGACTGCCTTTTTATTGCGTGCACGAAGTCGACGGCAACGCCTTTTATTATCATGAACTGGCGCGCCACCTCGGCGACGATCAGCCTGTGTACGGCTTGCAGGCGCGCGGTCTTGACGGGCACACGCCCCCGCACGCACGGGTGGAGGACATGGCCGCATGTTACGTGGAGGAGATACAGCGCTTTCAATCGAAAGGTCCGTATTACCTCGGCGGCTCATCGCTGGGTGGGCTGGTAGCCTTCGAGATGGCGCGCCTGCTTCACGCGCAGGGCCAGATCGTCAGTTTGCTGGCTCTGTTCGATACGTGGAGCCCGGCGTACACGCGCCTGCTGCAGCTGCCGCTGCCGGTGCGCCTGGGGCGGCATTTCGGCACGTTGGCTGAGTTGGGTGTGGTGGAGTGGCTGGGCAACGCCGCCGAGCGAATGCGCCCACAAATCAACCCCACGCCGTGGTTCAAAAATGGAATTGAGGCGCGGCAACGATTGCGTGAATATCGCCGCCGGGCGCAGGCGGGGCCGTTGCCGCCCGATCTGCGCGACTTTCAACTGCGCGAAGCCCTGAGCGCCGCAGCCCGCGCCTATCAGCCCCAACCATACGCAGGTAAGGTGACTTTTTTCTCGGCTGCCGAACAGCCCGAGCGCTATTATCATCAGCCGCGCATCACCCGTGACTATTTGCTCGAGGCTGGTTTTGTGGGGCGAGGTGATGTGGAACGGGTGTGGCGCGAAGTGTATCCGCTCGGCTGGGAGGCGCTGGCGCTGGGCGGGCTGGACGTTCACGTTGTGCCCGGCCCGCACGGCTTCATGGTGCGCGAGCCGCACGTGAAAGCGCTGGGCGCGGCGTTGCGGGCGGCTCTGGCTGAGGCGCAATCCGTGCGTACGGAAAGTTTGGCTCAATGATTGATCTCACCGTCGTTATCCCCACTTACAATCGCCGCGCATTGCTGCGCGAGGCGGTGGCCTCGCTCCGCCAGCAGACCTTTGACCCCAATCGCTACGAGCTGCTCATCATCTCCGACGGCGCCACCGATGGCACCGACGACGACTACGCTGTGCCGCTCAGCGGGCCTGACACGCGCCTCGTGCGGCAGGAGAAGAAGGGCTTTGGCCTGGCGCGCGCTCGCAACCTCGGCACGAAACTCGCCCGTGGCCGGCTGGTGCTGTTCTTCGACGACGACATGACCGCTGACCCGGGCCTGGTGGCCGCGCACATCGCCGCCCACGAGCGCTACCCCGAGGACACAGTGGCGGTGTGTGGCCGGGTGAAGCTCGCCCCCGACCTGCCGCAGACGCCGTTCTGCCGGATCGTGCTCGGCGACATTTGCCGTCTGTTCGCCGACAACCCGGATGAGCCGCGCTGGCTCGATTTCGCCATGGCGCTCTCGTGGCAGACCTCGTACAAGAAGGCGCAGCTCGAACGCGTCAGCGGCTTCGATGAGAACTTCCGCAGCTACGGGTGGGAGGATATTGAGTTCTCGTATCGCGTCACAAAGCAAGGCATGCGCTTTTGGCTCGAGCCGGGCGCGGTCAGTCTGCACCGCGATCAGCGTTACACTATCGAGACACACGGCCAGCGGATGCAAAACTCGGCGCGCATGGCTCCGCTGCTCTTTCAGCGTCATCCCGCCCTCGCGCAACGCATCCCGCTCTATGCCGACAAAGGCCCGATCGTGTGGGGCGCGGACGGCCCGGCGCTGATCGTGAAGAAATGGCTGCGCGCCCTCATGGCGTCAAGGCCGGTGAATGGGCTGCTGCATGCGGCCACGCCGCTCGTCGAGCGGCTGGCCCCCTCGCACGCGCTGCTGAGCCGCTGGTATTACGCTCTGCTGGCGAACTATAGTTACCTCGGCTATCGTCAGGGCCTGGCCGAGTTCGCCGCCAACAATCGCGCGCCGGTTGTGGACGCGCCCCGCCAGGCGTAGCGTTTGCCTCACAAGGGCCACAGAAATTGAGCGTCGCATGGCCGGAGCCTCCCCTACTCAGGAAGTCGCCGACTTCGCTGCCAAACAGAAGACGCGTGTGCCGGCTCTAATGCGCCCGCTGGCGCGCTGGGCGGCGCTGAACTTCCGCGGTTTCAGGCTGTATCTCGCTACGCTCATCGGCCATGTCCCGGTGCATGCATTTCGATTGTTCATGTACCGGCAGGTGTTCGGTGTCAAAATCGGGCGGCAGACCAGCGTGCACTGGCGCACGCGTTTCTATGCCCCGCACGGCATCACCATTGGCGACAATACTATCCTCGGCAACGACCTCTTCCTCGATGGTCGCTTCAGGCTGACCATCGGCAACAATGTCAACATCGGCGGGGAGACGGCCATCTTCACTGCCGAGCACGATCCGAACGACCCGCAGTTTGGCATGGTCGGCGCGCCGGTGGTGATCGAGGACTACGTGTACATTGCCTCGCGTTCGACCATTTTGCCGGGCGTACGCATCGGCCGGGGGGCGGTGGTGGCGCTGGGGGCGGTGGTGACGAAAGACGTGCCGGAGTACACCATCGTCGGTGGCGTGCCGGCCAGGGTGATCGGCCAGCGCAGCCGTGACCTGCGTTATACCCTCGACTTCCACATGCCGTTTCAATAATCCCAAAGTCCTCCGGGGTTGGCTCCATTTCCGGGCCTATAATGCCACAACATAGTCAGGAGATGGACTTGAGCCGTCATCCGCACCACGAAGTGAGGCGCTATGCTCGGTCAACAGATGATCCAATCGTCGGTTCGGCCCGCCCTGAAAGCGTGGTGGGGCCGGTGTGTGGTCTTGTGGGCGGCCCTGGCCATTGGCCTGTCGCTGGCCGGGTGGCTGGGTACCCAGACCCTTGAGCTGAGTTCGGGTTACGACCCGGTCGTAGAATTGCGAGCGGATAGCTGGCCTGGTCTGTGGGCGCGGTGGGATGCGCCATACTACTTTCACATCGCCCGTGATGGATACGGCGCGCGCCCATACACGATGGGCTACTTCCCACTCTATCCATTGTTGATCGCCGGGCTCGCCCGGGTAACCGGCCTGCATCTCGTCACCGCCGGCGTGGTCATCGCTCAACTCGGTCACCTGGCCGCGCTGCTCATCTTTTATAAACTTGCGCGTTTGTTGCGCGACGAACATGCCTTTGCGCTGCGGGCTGTCGTGGCGCTGGCGCTCTTCCCCACTGCTTTCTTCTTTATGGCGATGTATGCCGAGTCGCTGGCGCTGGCCCTCGGCCTGCTCTCGGTGTATTGTGCACGGCGCGGCCGGTGGGTATGGAGCGGGTTGGCGTTGGGGCTGGCGAGTGCGGCCCGCCCGGTGGGCTGGCTGCTCGGCATCATCCTCGTGATTGAATTCGTGCGGCGCCGGCAGTTCCATTGGCGCGCGCTGGCGCAGATGAGCGCGGCGTTGGCGCTCGCGGCCAGCGGCACGGTGTTGTACGTGGTGTACCTGTATTTGCTTACGGGCAAACTCAACGCCATCCGCGAGGCGCAAGATCTATGGCTGATGCAGTGGCAATATCCGTGGGTGACTTTGGGCAAAGGCGTATGGATTGCCTTCATGGGCAACGGCGTCGAGAACGATTGGTTCTTGTACGTCTCAAACTGGGCCGACCTGCTGTTTACGCTGTTGGCCATCGGCCTCACCCTCATCGGGGCGCGCCGACTGCCGTTGAGCTTCACCGTCTACATGGTCGTTTCAATCCTGTTCATCCTTACCCGGCAGGGGTTGGAGATGGTGCCGCTGTGGGGGCGCGCCCGCTGGGTGGTGCCGCTCTTCCCCATGTATTTCGTCATCGCCGACTTGCTCAAGACGCGGCGCGTATTTTGGCCGGCCATGGCCGTCTCGGCGTTGATGATGGCCGCCCTCGCCGCGTGGTGGGCCAGCGGCCGCTGGGTGGGCTGACGGTCACTCAATCCTTCGCCAGGGAAACGTGAATGACGGCCTCGCCACGCAAACCGGCCATCACCCGACGACAATTCCTGCAGACCGCCGGGGCAATCGGCGTCGCCGGGCTGGCCGGTGCGCTGTGGGGCTACAACACCGCGTGCAGCCCGTTGCCCGCTCCCGCCTTGCGCCGCGGCCCCGGCGTCACCGCACTGGGTGATCTCAACGCGCCGATCCTGCTCGTCACCAACCCGCAGGCGCTCAATCCGTTCGGCCCGTACCTCGGCGAGATTTTGCGCGCCGAGGGCATCACCCTCTTTCGCCTCACCACCGTTGACGCGCTGGCCGATGAAGATCTCGCGCGGCGGGCGCTGGTGATCCTGGCCGAAGGCCCCCTCACCTCTGCGCACGCCGATCAGCTGCGCGATTTCGTGACCGGGGGCGGCGCGCTGTTGGCGCTGCGACCCGATGACAAACTGGCGGCGTTGCTCGGCGTGCGGATGGCGGGCGAGGGCGCGGAGGGCGGATGGCTGCGGGTGACCGCGCATCCCGCCGGCGCCGGCATCCATTCCGATGGGTTGCGCTTTCACGGCCCGGCGCTCGCCCTCAGCCTCGACGGCGCCGAATCGATTGCCGTGCGCGAGGGCGACGATGTCCCGCTAATCGCCTGGCACGCCGCCGGTGAGGGCCTTGCCTCGGTCTGGGCATTCGACCTCGCGCGCAGCGTGGCGCTGACGCGGCAGGGCAACCCGCAGTGGGCGAATCAGGATCGCGATGGATTGGAGGGTGTGCGCGCGGTCGATATGTTCGCGGGTTGGATGGATTTGGAGCGGCTCGCCGTCCCGCACGCCGATGAGTTACAACGGCTGTTCGTCAACGTCGTGCAGGCGTTGGGCGCGCGGCGCGGCCCGCTGCCGAGGCTGTGGTATTTCCCCGCGCAAGCGGAGGCCGTGGTCGTGGTCACCGGCGACTCGCATCAGAACATCGCGCCGAACATCGAGCACGTGCTGCAACTGGCTGAACGTCACGACGCGCAGATGTCAATTTACTATTCGCCGCCGCCGCTGACGTGTGAACGCCGCATCCTGCGCAATGCGCGCAGCCTCGCCACTCGCCTCCCGCTGGCCAACCGGCTCATCAACGAAGGCTATCCCCTGCCGCGCGCGGAAAACATCGCCGCGTGGCGTGAGCGCGGCCATGAGTTCACCATGCACCCGTTTGTGGAGGCCGGCGTTGCGCAGGGCTACAACGACTCCTACAACCAATTCATCAAGTTCGGCTACGGGCCGATCAGCGCCACCACGCGCACGCATCGCATCCTGTGGCAGGGCTGGGCCGAGACGGCGCGCGTGCAGGTGGATTACGACATCCGTCTCAACCTCGACTATTATCACGTCGGCCCGAGCTTCCTCGGCGCAGACGGCCGTTCGGCCTTTGGGCACTTCACCGGCAGCGGGCTGCCCATGAAGTTTGTCGATGAGCGCGGGGTGATCCTCAATGTGTATCAGCAAAACACGCCGCTGGTAGACGAGCACCTGCTCGATGCGCTGGGCGGCGCAGCGCGGCTCTCGCCCGCCGCGGCCGTCAGCGTTTCGCGCCAAATGATCGAGGCGGCGCGCACCCACTGGCCGGCGGCGCTGGGGACTCAGTTTCACGTTGACCCTTACGAATTGGGCGGCGCGGGCGCCGCGGCGGCGAACCAGTGGCTGGAGGGCACCCTCGCGTATGCGGCGCAGCAACGCGTGCCCGGCATAACCGCCGCGCGCTGGCTCGCTTTCGTGGAGGCCCGCCATGATGCCGAGGTGTCGGCGTTCCAGTGGAATGCCGGCGACGCCCGACTCAGCTTTGAATTCAGCAGCGCGGACTCGGGTTTTGAGGGTGAACTGTTGATTCCTCTGCGCCATGGGGCCGCCGAGCTGCGTGGCCTGCACGTGAACGATCGTGACCTTGCCGTGACCGAGGCCGTGCGCCGGGCCGTGGGCGGGACAGTGTACGCGGCGGTGCGTTTGCCCTCGGGGCGGCACACCCTCACGGCGCAATACGGGGCATGAGCACGCGCACGCCTCGCCTCGACTGGCCCGATCCCATCAAAGGCCTGGCCATCACGGGAGTCGTCGTCTATCACATCGCGCTGTTGTTGTACCGCACGCCGCCGTTCGATCACCCGAAGGACGATTGGGCGCCGCTGGCCGAGCGCCTGGCGCAGATGCAGCCGCTGGCCAACGACTCAACCGTCGCTTTTGCCCTGATCAACGCCTTTCGTTACCTCGGTTGGTTGGGCTATCAGGGCGTGGGTGTGTTCGTGCTGCTGAGTGGTTTCGGCCTGGCCTGGTCGGCGGCGCGCGCGCCGATGAAAGCCGGCAGCTTCTACCGGCGGCGGCTGTGGCGGCTGCTGCCGATGTATTGGGCGGCGCACGCGGTTTTTGTGGGGATGAATGCCCTCACTGGTCAGCCCGAACTTTCGCTGACCGACTCGCGCTTCTACCTCAGCCTGCTCACGCTGCGCGTCACGCCCGACACATGGTTCTACATCTCGCCGGCGTGGTGGTATGTGTGGCTAATGGTGCAGCTGTATCTGGCCTTTCCGCTGCTGTGGCGCTGGCTGCAACGCTTTGGCCCGAGACACTTTCTTGCCGGAACTCTACTCCTGACCCTGTTCAGCCGGTTCGTCACGCTGCAGCTGCTCGCGACAAACGCTGAAATGTGGTCGATGGGCGTCCTCGCGGTCACGCGACTGGTCGAGTTCACGGCGGGGATGGGGCTGGCGTATGCGTGGGCGCAGCGGCCCGACCCGGTGGAATCGCTGTTACGGCGTGGCTGGGTATGGCTGGTCGCAGCGTTCGTGTACGCCGTGGGCCTGGCCTGTTCTTTCACCGTGTCCGGGCAGATTGTTGCGCCCGTGCTGCTGACTCTGGGCGGCAGCCTGCTTGTCTATCGGCTGGCGCGGGCGGTGCGGCTCATTTCGCGGCTCGGCTGGCTGGGCCGCGAGTCATATCCGGTGATGTTGTTGCACCAGCCCCTGTTGTGGTGGTTCATCCCGCAGGCGCTGGCGCTAGCCCCGTCGTTCCTCACCTTTTGGGCGCTGTTGGCCGGCTTCATACTCGTGGTGGTCGCCGGATCGGTTGGGTTGGGGAAATTAGTGGATCGCCTCGCCCTCCGCGTCGTTGGGTGAGCGCGACCCTCTCCCGACCCGGTCACACCTATTTCCTACGTGAGGGGAGGCAGGGGGAACGGGTAGAATGGCGGCACGTTCACCGCACGCAACCCATCCATGCCGCCTATGGCCCGCACTTTGCCCGACAACATCAGCGTCGCCATCCCCAACTGGAACGGGGAGGCCGTGCTGCCCGAATGCCTCAACTCACTGCGCCGCGCGCTGCGCCGCGCCGGGGTTGAGGAGCATGTGGATATCGTCATCGCCGACGACCAGAGCACCGACCGCGCGCCGGAGATTGTGAAGCGCGACTACCCCGAGGTGCGCTGGATTGATATGCCGCAACGCTCCGGCTTTGGCGTGGTCGCCAATACCGCGGTGACGGCCTGTGCCAATGACTACGTTCTCCTGCTGAACAACGACGTATACGTCGAGGAGGATTTCTTCCTCCACTGGCATCCGCACTTTGAGGATCCGAAGATGTTCGCCGTCGCCAGTTGGATGCTGCGGATGGATCGCAAGACCGTGGACAGCGGGCGGCGCGTGGCGGTGTGGGATAAGGGCCTCATCCGTCACTGGGTGGTGGAGCATCGCTTCGAACGGCCCCAGCCGACGTTGTACGCGTGCGGCGGGGCGTCGGTGTACGATAAAGCCAAGTTCGCCTTCATCGGCGGCTTCGACCCGCTTTTCAAACCGATGTACACCGAGGACCTCGACCTTTCGTACGTGGCCTGGAAGCGCGGCTGGAAGGTGATGTACGAGCCGAAGTGCATGGTCTATCATCACGCCTCCTTCTCGTCGGACCGCAGCATGAAGCGCCGCCTGCGTTTCATGACCGATACAAAGAACCATTATTTGTTTGTGTGGAAGAACATCACCGACCCGGCGCTGTTTCGGCGGCACCTGGCCTGGCTACCGTTGCGTGTCGTCGCCGCGCCCTTTCACGGGCGGCGCATGTTGGCGGCGGCGTTCTTCGTGGCGCTCAAACAATGGGGCCAGGCCATGCGCCAACGCGCGGCCATGCAACGCGTGCAAATGGTCAGCGACCGCGCCATCTTCGAGCTGTTCCGCCCCACCGCCGATGACCTCGCCCATTCTCCCTATCGGGGGATCGCCGGCGCGGCCTGAACGGCAACCTCATGGCGACGCGCTTTCTCTCGCGGCGATATTACGCTCACGCCCTCGGCAGCTTTGTTGACCGGCGTCGCAACCTGCTGATGCAGCTTGGCGTCATCGGCGGCTTGCTCGGCCTGACGGCTGCCATTGCCCGGCTGATGTCTGACCCGCGCTTCGAGCCGATTGTGTTCGCGGTCGTGCCGTTGGCATTGGTCGGCTTGCTGCTGGTTGCGCGCTACGGTCGCTTTGAGCATGGCCTGATGCTCATCCCGCTCAGCGCCGGGCTGGTCAATTTCGTCGCCATCTCTACCGGCACGCAAAGCCGCATCGTCATCAGCCTGGCGCTCAGCCTGGGGCTGCTGGGCCTGTGGCTTTTCCGTTCGCTCTACGAGCAGCGGCGGATAGCGCACAAACGCAGCCCGATCAATGCGCCGGTACTGGTCTTTGTCGTCGTCAATATCATCTCCTACTTCTGGAGCGTGGTCTTCCGCGACTCGATCCTGGTCGTCTGGGGATCGTTCTCAACTGTGCAAATCGCGGCGCTGGTGGTGAATTGCATGCTGCCGCTGCTGACAATTCTGCTGCTCAACAAGGTCAACGACGTGAAGTGGCTGCGCGCGCTGGCCTGGATCATGGTTGGGATCGGCGCAATTTGGGTGGTCGGCGTAATCCTCAATCTGCCGCTCGACCCGCTCTACCGCAACGGCTCACGCGGCCTGTTCGCGACGTGGGTGGTGGCGGCGGCCTTCGGGCTGGCGATGTTTGATGAGACGCTACCCTGGTGGGTGCGAGCGATGCTGCTGGGCCTGGTGGGGGCCATCGTCTATCGCAACTTCATTCAGGCGCGCATCTGGGTGTCGGGCTGGCTGCCCGTTTTTGCGGCCATCGGCCTCATCGTGTTTCTGCGCTCACGGGCGTTGTTCGTCGTCGCAGCGCTGGCAGCCTGCGTCTATTTTGTCGCCAACTTTGACTATTACTACGCCGAGATCTTCATCGCCAACCGTGATGAGGGCGGCCTGCAGCGCCTGAGCCTGTGGGAGAAGAACCTCCAGCATGTGGCAAACCATCCCCTGTTCGGCATGGGGCCGGCGGGATACGCCATCTACAACGTCACCTATCACCCCGAGGATGCGCGCTCCACGCACAACAATTATTTCGACATCCTCGCCCAGACCGGTGTAATCGGGTCAATCGTCTTTTTGTGGATGGCTGGAGCCTTTGCGTGGATGGGGCTGAGGGCCTACCGAAAAGTACACAAGCGGCGAGACTTCCACGAAGCCTACGTCGCCATTACGCTCGGCGGGCTGGGGGCCTCGCTTGGGGCGGGCATGCTCGGCGACTGGATTCTGCCCTTTGCCTATAACCAGACCATCGCCGGCTTCGACCACGCCTCCTATATGTGGCTCTTCGTCGGCGGGCTGGCCGCCCTGGCCCACATGCTCGAGAACCCTCGGCCCGCTGCCGTTGATCCGGCTCATGTTTGATCTCTCCGTCCTCATCGTCAATTGGAATACGCGCGAGATGCTGGCCGACTGCCTGGCCTCGGTGTTCGCACACGCGGGCGAACTGCGACTCGAGGTCATCGTGGTGGATAACGCCTCAACCGACGGCAGCCCCGAGATGGTGCGGGAGCGCTTCCCGGCCGTGCACCTCATCACCAATCGTGAGAACCTCGGCTTCTCGCGCGCCAATAACATCGGCCTGTCATTGAGCACGGGTCGCTACGTGCTGCTGCTCAACAGCGATGCGCTGGCGACTCCCGGAGCGCTGCCGGCCCTCGTGCAACTGGCCGAGGCCCAACCGAGAGCGGCCCTCATCGGCGCGCGGCTCGTCAATCCCGATGGCAGCTTTCAGGCCTCGCACACACCCTTTCCAAAACTGTGGCAGGAGTTTCTCATCCTCTCCGGCCTCGGCCGGCTGCTGTACGGGCGCTGGTATCCGAGCCGAGGCCCCGAGGTGGAGAGGGGCCCGCAGCCGGTGGATTACGTCGAAGGGGCGTGTCTGCTCGTGCGGCGCGAGGCGCTGCAACAGGTGGGCGGGCTGGATGACGGTTACTTCATGTACGCCGAGGAAGTCGATTGGTGCTACGCGATGCAGCAAACGGGCTGGCAGGTGTGGTATCAGCCGCGGGCCGTCATCGTCCATTACGGCGGCGGCAGCAGCCGCAATCGCCGCACCCAGCGCGAAGCCGATCTGTACAAGAGCCGAGTGCGTTTCTTTCGCAAGTATTACGGCGCCGGCCCGACGCTGGGCCTCAAAGTCTTGCTGTACACCCTCACCGGCGTGAAGTCTATCTTTCACGCCGCGCTGCGCTTCGCCAGCGGCAACCGGCGGGGCCGCCCGGTCGTCAGCCTGCACGATCTGCACGCCGCGCTGCGCGAGGTCTAGTTCTCCAATCCTCCAATCCCCGAACTCAATTGAGGATTGGAGAATTTCCCCAATGAAGATTCTCCTCCTCACGCAAGTCCTGCCCTACCCGCCCGACAGCGGCCCGAAGGTCAAGACCCTGAACGTGCTGAAGTATCTGGCGCAACATCACGAAGTGACGCTGGCCTCGTTTGTGCGCGGCGATCAATCGGCGGATATTGAACACCTGCGCCGCTACTGCCGCGCGGTGCATACCGTGCCCATTCAGCGCGGGGCGCTGGCCGATGGGGTGGCGTTGCTGCGGAGCCTGGCGAGCGGCGAGCCGTGGATGATGGTGCGCGATGACCGCGCCGAGATGCGCGCGCTGGTGGATCGGCTGGCAGCGGAAGACCGGTTCGACATCGCTCACGCCGACCAGCTCAACATGTGCCAGTACGCGAGGCGCGTGCCGGGCGCGTTCACCGTCTTCGACGCGCACAACGCGTTGTGGGTGCTGTACAGACGGCTGGCCGAGACCATGCCGCATGGCCCGCGCCGCTGGCTGCTCGAGCGCGATTGGCGCCTGCTCAAAACGTACGAAGCCCGCATCGTGCGCGAGTTCTCGGCCACGACTGCGGTGATTGATGAAGACAAGGCCGCGCTCGAAGAGGCGCTGGGCGCACGGTCACAAGTTGAGGTGATCCCGATCACGGTGGATACGGATGAGGAGCAGCGCGTCGCCCGCCGGCCCGATGCCGCGCGGGTGACGTTCGCCGGCACAATGTACTGGCCGCCGAACGTGGACGGCGTGGGGTGGTTCGCGCGCGAAGTCTGGCCGCTCATCCGCAAGGTTCAGCCGCGGGCTGAAGCCGACATTATCGGCGCGCGGCCCCCGCAGGAGGTCGTCGCGCTGGGGCAGAACGGCTCAGGCCTCAACGTCACCGGCTACGTCAATTCGCTCACACCCTATCTCGAAAGGTGCGGGGTCTTCATCGTGCCGCTGCGCGCGGGCGGGGGGATGCGGGTGAAGATCCTCAACGCGCTCGCCCACGGCCTGCCCATCGTCTCGACCACGCTCGGCTGTGAGGGCATCCGCGTCACGCACGAGCTCGACATCCTCATCGCCGATACGCCCGAGGCGTTTGCGGAGGCGGTGCTGCGCGTGCTCGGCGACCGCGTCCTCGCGGGACGCCTGGCCGACAACGGGCGGCGGCTCGCCGAAACGGTGTACGACTATCGGGTGGCGTGCAAACCGCTGGATGAGATTTTCCAGCGGGCCGCTCTCACTGCATAGCTGATCGATCCGCTCTCTCGCGCTGTTGCATCGGCTCGCCCCCGTCCCCGCGCTGCTCAACACGCTCCCATACGGCTGGTAGCTCTTCGCCAGCGTCACCGCCCCGCTCGCATTCGTCAACTGCTGCACGCTGCCAAGATGATCGGCCAGGAAGTATTGTGCGTTTGTGCCGGTGAATTGCGCAATGCGGCCATTGCCATACAGGTACGTGTTGCCGCCCTCGGCCAGCATCTGCACCAGACCTGCATTTGCATCGTCGCAATTTTCAAATTGAAACTATAGGCAAATATTCTGAGGACTGTTCATGCTATTCTGACCATGAATACGAACACCCGTGCCAGCGAACTTGCACATTGTATCTACTGGGACTTGCCGGACTAAGGTCAATTGAGACCAATTGGATGGATTCTTGCGGGTCGTTCAACTGTATATAGCATCGCACTTGACTGATATGTTTTTGACACTCCCCCATTGTTTCGTAGTAATCCGCAATGGTTTCGGGTTGTGCGACCGCAGCATACTGGTACTCAACCACTGGATAAAGTGCGGTTCCAATTCCAAACACAGATCGGCTTTGCAGCGTTGAGTCTGGATAGACCAAGCCCACGGGTGGTACGTTCATGAAGTTGCATCTAAGTGCAACTACCGTGGCGCAGATACCAACAACTAAGAGTCCTGTGACCATAATCCGCGTTTTCCGTGTACCAGATAGAAAAGTATTTCGCATTTTGTTCTAAACCTAAGGGATCGGAAAAGGAGGTGGAGTGGTAGGATTGATCGTTCGATATACTCTTGGGTGACCTATGGAATCTAGTTCGCCATCACCCACTGGCACGCCTTGGTCTTCGCCGCCTACGCTTTCATCCAATATCAACGGGTGAAGCCGTTGCTGGACGACCCCAAGGCCACGCTCCCGCCGTTGGGCGACGTCCTGGTCGACCATCAACGTTGGCATGGTCGCCAGATGATCCTGCACATCGCTCGTCTGGTGCGCCAGGGCATGAGCAACGCCGAACTCCTGGCCGAGCTGATGCCCTAATCACGAACCTTTCCCAACGCCAACGTCAACGCCGCAACCTACGGTTGCGCGCTAACTCGCCTTTGGTCGAGAGTGATCAACGCACGTCTACTCTCGGCCTAACTCAAAACGTGGTTGACCTGGCTTTTGCCAGAGTCCAGTTATTAACGTCATTTTGTAAGCCATGCGCTGTCGGTAGTCGTTAACATTTGTGAGTCAGCGATGCACTGTCGGTTCGCACATAGGTATAGGCGAAGAACGTGTCATCGGGATACTGTGCCTTCGTCGGCCGGTTGAGGGCGGCGTAGATGTACACGATGGCGGCGGCCGCACCGAAC
>CAZSNP010000032.1:0-34146 GCA_964608265.1 uncultured Anaerolineales bacterium
ACAATTGCAGACAACGATGAGCCTTATCGACAAAACAACGCCGAAATGATAATAAAGCGCTTTTCTTCATTTGGCGATTGGCAGGTAAACGTACACGCCCAGCACATCCGGCGGCAATTGCGGCTCCACGCGATAGCGCACCCCTTTCATGCGCGCCGCCGCGCGCACGCGCTGGTGCGCATCCAGTAGTTCCGCGCCGCGTTGCTGAGCGGCTTCCTCCAGATGCGGCCGCAGATGCTCAAAGCCCTCAATGGCTTTGCGCAGGAAGTCAGCGGCCTGCTCGGGCGCGATGTTGGCGTCGGGCGCAGCCTGGAGCAGGGCTTCGGCGCGCTCATCGTCCAGCCATTCGGCGCTCTGCGGCGAACCGGCAAAGGCTAGCACGCGGCAATCTTCGGCCAGGAGGGGCTTTTCTACACTGCCGCGCCTCGTCAGCAGGTGATAGCGGAGGCGCACGAGCAGGGCCGTCGTGCGGCGCTCCACCGCCCGCGTGCGAATGACGCCGCAACGCCGGGCGGCGCTCTCGCCTAATGGATCGAGCGTCGTATCCATCACGTAGGTCGCCAGCCCTTCGACGAGCGGATGGGTGCGCGTGAGGAGCAATTGGCCTTCCTCAACCGGGCGTTCAAACCGCGCCTCGAACCCCTCCAGGTTGCCAACGGCTTCTCGCAACGCTCGCGGCGTATCACTCAGCACAGCCTTTAACGTGCCATTGACGCTGACCGCCGCGCCGTTGGCCAGCAACGCCTCGCGCGTGAAGGCCGCCACCTCCACGCCGGAGCCGACCGCCGCGCGCGCGGCGCGCAGTTCGCGGGCCACCTCTTCGACCTTGATCGTTTCCTGCGCGAAGACCGTGCGCGAACGCTTCTCGCGCTCCGAGGCGGCCTCCCAGCGATTGAACAGCTCTTCCTTGTGCGGCCGGATGTGTGCCTCGAAGCCGGGCAGGTATTGCGCCTCGGCGCCGGCCCGCTCGCGCAGCAACAGCCCCTCGAAGATGGCCTCGATCACCTGGTTGGTGTCCACCGGCACAGGCACGGAGATGCCCAGCGAGTTGCGGATGGTGCGGTGTTTGCGCAGGAGCACGTCCAGCACCACGCCGTCAATCTGGTTGTCAACGCCGTAGTAGGTCAGGGCGCGCACCCTGGGCTTGAGTTGGCCGTAGCGGTCCACCCGCCCGTCGCGCTGTTCGTGGCGCGTCGGGTTCCACGACAGGTCGTAGTGCATCACCGCGTCGAAGTGATCCTGCAGGTTGATGCCCTCGCTCAGGCAATCGGTGCAGACCAGCACGCGCTTTTCGGCTTGCGCCAACTGCGCCACGCGCTCCTCGCGCTCGGCCGGCGGCAACAAGCCGGTGATGGCGACCACTTCCACTGCTTTGGGCAGAGCGCCCCGCAATTGCTCAGCCACGTATTCGGCGGTTGGGATGAAGCGGCAGAACAGGATGGGCCGGAAGCCCTCCGCCAGCCAGCCCCTGACGAGCCTGACGGCCTTTTGAAGTTTCTCGTCCGGCTTACCCATGAGCGCCTCGGCGGCGCGGGCCATCTCCAGCAAGCGGCGACGATGACCGGGCGCATCCTCTGCGACTTCGCCAATGTCGCTGCCCGGAGTCACATCCACGCCCTCGGCGGACTCGTCGTCCGTCAGGTCGAGCACCGTGCGCTGGCCGATTTCATCGGCGTCTTCGGGCGTCCCGGCGTCCGCAGCAGCGGCGCGCGCCCGCAGGGTGGCGGCCGCGGCGGCGGGGCTGGAGGCCAGCGAGCGCAGCAGGGCCAGCGCCGACCACCAGCGCACGCGCTGGCGGAAGCGGTTGCTGCTCGCGTCGGACACGGCCACCGTTTCGCGCGCATACGCCAGCACGCGCTCGAACAAGCGCTTGTACTCGCGAGAGAGTTTGTAGGTCTCTTCGCCGTCCTCGCGCTCCGGGAAGGGCGTGTCCGCCTCCAGGTAGTGGCGGATGTCGGCGCGGCGGCGCTGGACGAAGTGCGCGGCCAGCCGGCGGCGATGGTGCTCATTGTGGGGGCCGCTCAGGTCATCGGGCAATTGCTCAAATTCCGGATTCAATAACGTGAGCAGCGAGCGAAAGGCCTCTTCCCGGCCGCTGTGCGGCGTGGCGGTGACCAGGATCAAGTGCCGCGCCGGGTTTTGCGCCAGCCCGGCGAGCAGCTCGTAGCGCTGATGCCTTCCGCCGCGCCCGGCCCAGCCAAAGGCGCAGGTGTGGGCCTCGTCCACAATCACGAGCTCGGGGCACGTCCTCAGGAATTCCGCCCGCCGCCGGTCAGACTTGATGAAATCCAGCGAGACGATCACGTGGGGATAGATGTCAAAGAGCGATTGGCCGAGGCCGGTGGCGCGCTCCAGACGCGCGGCCGTGCCGGGCAAGACCAGCTCGGCGGCGATGTTGAATTTGTCACGGAGCTCGGCCTGCCACTGCTCGGCCAGCTGCGGCGGGCACAGCACGGCCAGCCGTTCCACCTCGCCGCGATCCAGCAATTCCCGCGCCGCCAGCCCGGCCTCGATGGTCTTGCCAATGCCCACGTCGTCGGCGATGAGCAGGCGCACCGGCTCCAATTTGAGGGCGATGAGCAGGGGGACGAGCTGATAGGGGCGCGGCTCAAAGGCGAGTTTGGCAAAAGAGCGGAACGGGCCGGCGCTCGACCGGAAGCCCAGCCGCACCGCGTTGCGTAGCAGCCGCGCCGAGCCGTAATCGCCGGGCCGAGAGGGGTCTGGCAGGTCGAACTGCGCCGGCTCCACGCGCTCCAGCGGCAGGTAGATGCCGGTCACTTCGTCGTCCGAGCCGCCGAGCGGGCGCAGGATCAGGAGGTCGTCTGCCGACTCAGGCAGGACCACCCATTCGCGGCCGCGCGCTCGGACGAGGGAACCGACGGCGAAGGTCACGTCGAAGCTCCGAAGATATGCGGATAACGCGCCGCTGTATCCTTCCAATCGTCCACCAGCCCGAATCGGATAACGGTATAGCCCTGGTCTTCCAGGCACTCGGCCTGGGCGACGTCGCGCGCCTGCCGCTCAGGATAGCGATGGTGCGGCCCGTCCACGTAGATGGCGGCGAAGGCGTCTTCATAAAAGAAATCCGGCCGGGTGCGGCAGGCCTCGATCAGCGCCTGAGCTTTCGTGGGCAGGCGGTAGTTCCCCGCTTCGAGGAAGTCCAGCCACTCCCTTTCCAACTCTGATCCGCACAGGTTTTTCAACTGCCGCAGATGCTCCGAGCGCGGCAGTGGGCCTGGCGAGGCGTTTGTTCGGGCGCCTGCCAGCTCCAACAAAAAGTCCCGGATTGCCTTGCGGTCCAACCGCCGATGGTCTCCCTGGTTGTAGTAGCTCATCAGGCAGTCGTAACAGGCCGCTTCGCAGTCTTCCTTCGCATGGTCCGCCCGGCGCCGATCATCCCCGCTCTCCGGGTCGAAGTGACACAATTCGAGCGCCTTTCGCGCCACGCGGGCGAGCGCATCCCCATCGTCCACCAGCCGGCGCAACACCCCTGCCCCACCTTCGGCCGCTTCGTAGAACAGCAGCAGACGCCGGTCGTCGCCGGTCGGCAGAGGCTCGGTCGCCAGTTCCGCATCTTCGAGCTGGAAAGTTACCTGGACGGCATTCTCCAGCGCGGCCTGGAGCGACGCCATCGCACCGTCGTCTAGCGGCTCGACCGGCTCGAACAGCAGGCAATTGCGGCGATCTTCGACATAGGGGATGACGCGCATCGTGCGCGCACTGAGCGGATCATCCGGGCCTTGGTCCGACTGATTTCGCCTGGCCCAGTAGCCGCGTTCCAGGTCGAGCACGAAGCCATATTGGTTGGGCTCGGCCCGGCGGCGCCAGCCCAGGTTGATACGCCATAGGGTGGCCGTATGCCCGTAAGTCAGGTTCGCCAGAACCCTGCCGTCCCGCTCCACGGCCGCGGTCCGGAAGGAAGGCCGGCCCCTATGCTCGGCGAAGCGCACCCCGGTGCGAATTTCGTATCCCATCCGGAACCGCTCTTCTTCGTCCGAGCTGATGCGGTCGCGCCGGCGCGTGGAGACGTTCTGCAGACGGAAGAGCGAGCGCAGGGGCTGGTCGAGCGGGGCGTCACAACGCTCGCATCGGTCCAGCCCATCTCCGCTCGTCACCGGGTGCAGGTAGCCGCAGCGCGGACACTGCTTGACCTGGTAAGTGGCAAAGCCTTCGCCCTCGCCCTGATGAGCCGCGCGGTCATCAACCGGCAGGATGACCTTGTTGATCTGGTAGCGCGAGCCTTCGTGGTAAACGATGGACTGAGGGCCGAACTCAGAGATGGCCAGGAAGCGCGGGCGGGAGAGGAATTCATCTCGCCCGACCTTGACCCGGCGGGCGGGCAGGTAGGCCGAGAGCGGCAGGCGCGGGAAGTTGTAGCCGGGCAGGAAGCCCTCGCTTGCGAAGTAACGATAGGAATAGAAATCCGACTGGGCGAGGTCCTCGGCCTGGGTGAGCAATTCGAGCTGGCTCTCCGCCTCCTGGCGCAGGCGACGAGCCTGGTTCTTGTCCTGCGGGCTGCGCGAGGCGTCGCCAATGATGCGATTTTGGAGCTCCCGCTGCTTGAGCGCGGCCCGGTACAGCCCGCGCCAGCGGTCGCAGGTCCGGTCGAACTGCCTGGGGGCCTGCGCAAGAACCTCGTCCAGCCAGGCATCGGTGTGCCAGTCGGAGGCGCGCAATTCCGCCTGCAGGCTATCCAGCACGCGCTCTGCCCGGCGGCGGGCGCGCGTTCGAGGCGCCTCCGCTTCGATACTATCGCGGACGGGGAGCCGCAAATCCAGACTCGGCGCCTCGCCGTTTAGGTCGAGTATGTCTTTCAGCGAGGTATACAGGCTCTGCTCGGTTTCTGCCAGCCAGATGGCGTGAATGTGCGCGCGCACCAGGTCCTCGTTCGCCAGGTCCAGCCGAGGCGGCGTTACCGCGCCCGCGACCATCAAATCGGGCCGTTGGAAGAAGTACTGATCGTGAGGGCTGCCGAGCGCGCAGTACGTGAAGACCAGGGCCGGCTGGCCGCTGCGGCCGGCGCGTCCGCTGCGCTGGGCGTAGTTGGCCGGCGTCGGCGGGACGTTGCGCATGTTGACGCAGTTCAGGTCCCGGATGTCCACGCCCAGTTCCATCGTGGGCGAGCAATACAAGATGGGCAGTTCGGCCTTGCGAAATAGCTCTTCGCGTTCTTCCCGGATCTTGCTCGGCACCTGTGCGGTATGTTCATGCGCTGCTAACCCCTGTAAGTCCGCCGCATCGGTGCGATAGAACTCGACGAAGAAAGGATTCGTCCGACCACCGCTCTCCGGCAAATTGGGCACTGAAATCGGGTCATGGAACGCCTTCGTTCCATCCCCGGCTTTCCAGATCAGGGCCGAGGCAGGGAGCTGGTAGCCGGGGACATCATCCTTGTCGCGCGGCGGGGCGACAACTTCGACCAGCCCGGCGACTTTGAGCGCCTGGAGCAGCTGCTCGATGATGATCTGCGTGTCGTCCATCGTCAGGCGTCCAGCAAATTGCTCGAAGGTATTGTGGCGGCGCAGGTATTGCCCGAATCCACCGCGGGCTGATAGATACACGTTCTCGCCTGAATCGAACCTCCCGCGGGAAGGGCGCGGGAAGAGCACCGCGGCGCGCTCCATCGTCTCGTTCTCGTCCAGCGCCCAGGGGAGCTTGAGGCGCTGGCTGCTCTGCTGCAGGATGCGCTCCTGGGCAACGGTCTCCAGGTAGTCAACCTTGAGCGCCAGTTCGCGCCGCATGTGGTCGAGCAGGACTCGCCCCACCTTCATCCGGGTCTCCGGCGTCGCCCCGACGAGGGCGGGATGGAATTTGGCCCACTCCTCCTCGGCGCGGCACAACTCGTCCAGCGACAGATACTGGATCTCCAGCAGGCCGCACTGTTCAAGGTTCGGGGAAGTGATGCGCCAACCGCGCCTGAGGTCGCGGTAGAGCCGATAGCCCAGCACGTCGCGCAGGGCGCGCTCGGTCTCGGCCCGCGCCTGAAATTTCACCTCGGGGTCGGCGGCATAGAGTTCCAGCGGCAGTTGCAGCGCGGCAAAGACCTTCTGGGTGAGCGCTTCGTGCGTAAGGCCTTGCTCGCCCGCGTCCCGCGCCGCGCGGTACAGGGCCGAGCGCAGCAGCGCGATCTCGACGAAGTCGTTGAAGTGCCCGGCCTGCAGGGAGGCATCCTGGCGGTTGTCCGTAAAGCTGAGAAGCTTGCGGGCATCCGGGCGAAGGCCCTCATCGCGTCGCAAGGCCCGCGCGGCCGAGAGGCTGAGGATCGTGGTTGCCGTGCTCCGGCCCTCGGACCCGAGGGAAGCGAGCTTGGCGAAATCCGAGCTCTGCCGGAGACCGTAGGACACGGTGCAGCGCAGGCAGAACCGGAAGGGGGCCGCGACATAGTGGCAGACAAGGCCGTCGGCGGCCTCCGTGCCGTCGGCCTGCAGGCAGATGCGCTCGGGCCGATAATCACGCCGGTCCTGGCGCACCCGCACGGCGCCATTGGCTTCTTCCAGCCACTCATCCGGCAGGCGAGATAGCATAGCTTCCGGATCGTCCGGCCACGGGGCGTCGCCGCTCAAGTACAGATATCCCGCATCACCTCCGGCCTCGTCGTCATCGCCCCGATCAGACAGATCGCGTGGTATCGCCACTCGCCGGCCGGTTCCCGGGTCTTCCACGAGACGGACGCTGTAATACTCCTGGCCGCACTCCCGGCAGAAGGCCAGCGGAAAGAGCACGCGGCTGCGGTCGCCCGGCTTGTACTGCTGGCCCTGGACGGTGATGTAACGCGCGTCCTCCGGCTCCAGGGTGGCGTAAGCCGTATCGCCGCGGCTGATGAACTGGTGCAGGCGAAAGGCGAAGGATGGGAAGCCCGTATCCGGGTTGGACACGTTGTACCCGGCCAGAAGTCCCTTCCGCAGGGCCTCCGCGCACTGTCGCTCCGATACGCCGGTCGCCCGGCTCAGTTCACGCGCGGCGCCAATTTCGCCGCCGATGCTGCGCGGCCGGGCGCGCATAAGTCGGCCGCTGTCCCGATCGGTCGTCAGGCCCAAGACACTCTCAATCCATATCGAAAGCGGATCGGCGACAAAGCTGCCGTAGTCGGTCGGAGGCTGGAGGGTCGGGTTAGCCACGCGCTGAGTGAGCGCGGCGACGAAGGCCGGATCGGCCAGATCGCGAGCCGGTGTCGCGCGCCGCAGGGTCTCGCCGATCACGTGCTCCGGCCGGACTTCGGCCCCGAAGAGCAGGCTGGCGACATTCGCCACCTGCCGCCGCTGCTCGTCAAAGCTCCCGGTTCCGGCCAGTGTCGCCGATGTTCCGACGCATTGCAGCTGATCCGCGTTCAAGGCATCGCGCACCCGGCGGACAAGCAATGCGACGTCTGCGCCCTGGCGGCCCCGGTAGGTGTGGAGCTCGTCGAGCACCAGGAAGCGCAGGCCTTGCGCGGCCTGCACCAGGGTGCGGCGCTCTTCCGGGCGGGTGAAGATCAGCTCCAGCATGACGTAGTTCGTCAGTAGGATATCCGGTGGATCCGCCATGATGCGTTTCTTGTCTTCGTCGGACTCCTGGCCTGTGTAGCGCTCAAACGTCACCGGCCCCCTGCCCTCGGGATAGCCAAGTTTCAGAAACTTCCTGAGTTCGCCCATCTGGCTATTGGCCAGCGCGTTCATAGGATAGACCACGACGGCCTGGATGCCTCGGTCACTGCCGCGGCGCAGCACGTGGTCAACGATGGGGATGATGTAAGCCAGGCTCTTGCCTGAGCCGGTGCCGGTCGTCAGGACGTAGTTGTGGCGGCCCTGCGCCGTGCGAATGGCATCTTCCTGGTGCTTGTGCAAGCGAAGTTCCCGGCCGAAGCTGTCTTCGGTCTGGTCCTTGTCCTTCCGAAAGACTCGCCGACACTCCTCGTGGAGAACGCCCTCATCCACGAGGGTTTCAATTCGGTTGCCGGGTTCGAAGGAGGGATTGAGTTGAATCAGGGGTTCCGGCCACAGTTGTCCGGCGCCCAGCCGGTCGTTTACGTGCTGCTTGATCCGAGGGTCGCGAATCTGGATGAAGCTGGTGATGTACTCCGCGTAGGCGCGAATGAGTTGATCTCGAAAACCGAAAACGTCCATTTCATCACACGGCGAACGAAGAACGCAATGGTGCCTGACGTAAAACGTGCCCAACCTCCCGTTGCGTCGGTTGAGCACTGACCCTTAAGATTGATCGCTGAAGCATGCCTCTCACACGGAGGCGTTCCTCGCTGATCGGCGGCGAGGGCTATGTCTTAATCTGCGCCATAGTGTATATCGGCCACGCCAGGTGCGCAACTGTGAGCAGCCTTCAGGGTGCATTTCTATATTTTGGCCGGGCCGCATCCTGAGCGGAGGCCCGCAGTTTTTGCGGGCCGCAGTCGAAGGAGCGGCCAATAATCTGGAATGCACCCCAGCCTTCAGGTCCATATCAGGTGACGCCAGAGCGCCCGCCGCGCGGCCTTGCCCGGGTATACCACGCGGCCTTTTCCGCCTTTGGCGCCGGCCTGCTCACCTTGCTCATCCGCATCCCGTTGGTCATTGCCGCACTGATCTTCACCGGCGGCACGCTGGTCTTCACCGCGGCGACGCCGCTGATGGCTCACCTGAATCAGATACGAGGATCGGTCCCCCCGCGAGGCGGGCGATGGTTTTATCTCTCCGGGTTCGCCTATCCGCTCTTGGGCATCATCGTCGGCACTGGGCTGTGGCTGAGCCGGGGGCTGGGCTTGTGGCGATTGGTCACGTCATATGTGTGAATCATCGCGCCGGTGCTGGTCGCGCCGCTGATCATCCTGAAAGTACCGGGCTTCCCCGGAGCCGGCATCGAGCAGACCGCGCCGCAAGCCCTCATCTACGGCTGGGTGTTGCAGTTCGGCTACACCATCATGCCGTATCTGTTCAGTCGCTTTCTATCCCCGGCTCAGCCGGCTCACCTCGGCGGCAATTGGCTCAGCCTCATCACCGCTCACCTCGGCGGGGCGTTGCTGTGGGCCAGCATCTTTGCCGGAGACTATCAGGCGCTGCTATACGGAATGGCCTATGCCTCCTGGGTTGTTTCGATGATCCCGGTCGTGTCTCAACTCTGGCGCATCGCGCGGGCGGGCTGGGAGGGCCAGGGCGTTGCGCCGCTCGCCGACGAGGCGCTTTCGATGGATTGAAGCCTCGGCATGAACATCACCAACGACACCCGCATCGCCAACATCCTTGAGCACTACGGCGACAACGCCGAGGCGATGGTAGTCTTCGGCGGCCGGCGCGTCGGGCGTTAGCCCTGTGCCGTCAGTATCGCTTGCAGTTGGGGATGGTGCGCGTACACGCCGCGATACTCGGGCGGCAGCAGGGCGGCGATGTGACACATGATGGTCGTGGTGTGCGCGACGAGCGCCTCACCTTTGGCGCGGCCGGTCGCGGGCAAGGTGAACGGGCGGCCAATCACCATCCGCACCGGGGTGCGCCGCAGCCGGCGCAGGTTTCGGGCGAAGGCTTCCGTGCCGGTGATACCGATGGGCACGATCGGCACGCCGGTGCGATCGGCGAGGTAGGCCGCCCCGGTCTTGCCAGGCTGAAGTTCGGCGGTGTGGCTGCGGGTACCCTCGGGCGCCAGCCCCATCGGCTGCCCGGCCCGCAACACCGTGAGCGCCGCCTTGATGGCGCTCAGATCCGCCTCACCGCGCGCCACCCAGATGACGCCGACCGCCTCGGCCAACTGGCGCACCCCGGGCACCCGCTTCCACTTATCCGCCGCGAACATCACCAATTGCTGCGGCACGTTCATGAAGATCATCGGCGGGTCGGCGATGCTGAGATGATTGACCGCAATGAGGTAGGGGCCGCTGGCCGGGATGTGCTCGAGGCCGCGGACCTCCTGCCGCAACAATAGCCAGCCGAGGAGACGAAACAGACTGCGGATGAATTCGTAAACCGAGCGGGAAGTGGGTCTCATGGTCGCCCTTGCGCCCGCAGAGTATAGCGTGCCACCGCGCCGCATAGCGGCGTGGAAGAAACGCTCCGCGTTTCTCCAGCGCAAGCCGGGCTTGCGCCCGCGCCGCATAGCGGCGTGGAAGAAACGCTCCGCGTTTCTCCAGCGCAAGCCGGGCTTGCGCCCGCGCCGCATAGCGGCGTGGCTGCGATGGAGACAGTTTGCGCCTCCCCGGGCGCCAGGCCGCCGGTGAGGGTCTGCTGGCGATAACCGATGATGGCGCCGGCCTCGTCGAAGAGCGTCAGCGCCACGCGTATCGTTGCGGCCGGTGTTTGGCCGTCGTTGCGAACCTGCGCCGTCACCGCCCACTCCGCGCCGGAACGCGCAGCGCGGGGCTCGCTGACTTCCAGCGAAAGATAGCGGCTCGCAAAGTCGGTCAGTGGATACGCCGACACCGCCGCGACTCCGACGGCGGCGACATCACCGGGCGCGTTGCCGAAGTAGGAAGCCAGCGTGACGGCGTCACCGGCCGGCACCGCATCAAGGGCAGGCTGCGCCAGCGCATCGGCCAACGGCAGCCCATCGGCGCCGGCGAGGGTGATGCGGGCCGAGATCGCTTCGAGCGCCACAGCGTTCGCGTTGCGCGCCTCGACAAAACAGTACATCGCCCCGGAACTCAGCGCATGGCAGGCCGGCACACCGAAGACGACGGGCAACGGCGTCGGTGCACCCACCGGCGCGATGGGCGTCCCGTCGCCAGCCGGGATCACCAGCATCGTGCCCACGCCGAGAAATCGCGGCGAGATGCCGGGGTTAGCGGTCTGGAGCGCTTCGAGCGAAACACCGTAATCCACCGCGATGCTGATGAGGGTTTCGTTCCGCGCGACTGTATGGGTGACGGGCGTGGCCGAGGGTGTGGGCGAGGCGATGATGATGGGGGTCGGCGGCGGTGTACGGGTGCCAGCCGGGATCGGTGTGCCGCTCGGCAACGGAAGCAGGGTCACCGTGGGCGGGACGGGCGACGGCGCGGCGCACGCGGCCAGCGCCCACAGCGCAACCATCCACAGTGTGCGAAAGTCCATTGACGTGATTATAGCGGCTCGGAGCCGGCGCTCATGCGCAACCTATGCTCCTCAACCCACAGTCGGCCCAACCAATACTCGCCAGTTCGTTAAGGAACCTGTGATACACTCCGCCGCGTATGTCCTCCGAGATGTACACCGAGGCCGTGCAGGCGGCAAAAAACGGGCAGCGCCGCCGCGCGCGCGACCTGTTCACCCGGCTGCTCAAGGCCGAGAGCACCAACGCCGATTACTGGCTGTGGCTGAGCGCGCTGGTGGACAGCGAGCGCGAACAGATCGCCTGTCTGCAACGCGCGCTCAAGGCCGCCCCCAATTCGCTCGCCGCGCGCCGCGGGTTGGTGATGCTGGGCGCGCTCAAACCCGAGGAGGCGGCTCTGCCCCCCGCCCCCACCCTCGACAAGTTCGCCCCAGCGCCGGCGGCTCGCACCGTCGCCCGGGCGGCCCGGCGCAATCGCGATTGGATCCTCATCGGCGCGAGCGCGCTGCTGGCGCTGTGCGCGGTCGGGGCCGTCATCACCTTTTTGCTGCGGCCCGAGACCTTTCTGCCCGTGGCCGTCATCGAGCCGACGCGCGTGGAACTGCCGACGCTCACCCCCGAGCCGACGCTAACCCCAACGGCCACCGCGACGCCCGTCACCTGCGACCCGCCGGCCGAGGTCAACCCGGCCACGCCGCTGGCCGCGTATCTCTGCGAGCCGCCGGCCACGCCGCGCCTCTACATCCCCACCGAACCGGCCAACCGGCCCGAAGAGGCCTATCAAACGGTGCGGAGTGCGTATCGCAAAAGTGACTGGGCGCGCGTGCTGCAGTTCGCCGATCAGGCTGTCGCCGCGTACCCCAACGATCCATATCCCTACTTCTATCTGGCCGAGGCGCAACGCAACACCGGCGACGCTCGCGGCGCGACCGACAGCTATCGCCGTTCGCTGGCCAACAACGGCAGCTTCGCGCCCGCGCTGTATGGCCGCGCGCTGCTCAACTTCCAGCAGGGCCGCACCGATAGCGGCGCGCGCGACCTCGACGCCGCCTTGAAGGCCGCGCCGGAGTTCGTCCCCGCGCTGGTGGCCCGGGCCGAGTATTCCACCGCCACCGGCGACGCTGTGCGCGCATTGGCTGACATGGAGGCGGCGCGCGCCGGCGCGACCGATGACGCCGAGGTTCTGGCGCGGCTGGCGCTGGCGTATGCCGATAACGCCCGTCCGCAGGAGGCGGCCACAACCGCCGACGCCGCGCTCGCGCTCGACAAAGCCAACGTGCTGGCCTACTACGCCCGCGGCCGGGCGCGGCTGGCGCTGGGCCTGCCGGACGAGGCGAACAGCGACCTGGCCCTGTCCTACCGATACATCGCCGACCCGGGTAACTTCGCCCAACTATTCCCGACGGCGAATGCGTTGAAGGCGGGCGATGCTTACGCTGCCACCGCGCTCTACTTTTTCGGCGCGACCCAGGCCGCCCTCGAGCGGAACGAGGCTGCCTTCGCCGCCTTCGACGAAGCCTTGAGTCGCCGCCGCAACCATCCGCAGGCGCGCCTGGCCCGCGGCCAGTTGCGGCTGGCCGCTGAGGATTTTTCCGGCGCGCAGGAGGACTTCGGCGCCGCTATCGCCGCGCTGGCGAAGGAGGCCGAAAATCCGCAATTGGCCGAGGCCTATTTGGGCAACGGGCTGGCCCTGCTCGGCCTCAACCGGCCCGACGGCGCCGTATCGAATTTCCAGGCCGCGCTGCGTACCCTGCCCAGCAGTTTCGATGCGAACTATGGTTTGGGTCAGGCCCTCGCGCGCACCAATGAAGCTGAGGAGGCTTTGACGCCGCTCAGCGCCGCGCTGGTATTGGCGCAGACCGACGAGCAGCGGGCGAATGTGCTGTGGTGGCGCGCCCGCGCGTACAAATTGCTCGGCCGGCGACCGGAGGAGGTTGTTGACCTGCAAGCCATCACGGAACTCACCTCGGCCAGTCCGCTGCTCCCCACTGCTCAGGCCCGCCTCACGGAGATCAAGATCCTCACGGATGGAACCGCCACGCCGACGGTGAAGGCCAGCCAGACCAGGGCCGTCACGGCCACCCGCACCGCGACGCCGACGCGAACGGCCACCCCCACCCGCACGCCGACGCTCGGACCGAGTACGCCCTCCCCGACGCGCAACCTCACCGGCTACCCCGCCACGACCGCCGGTACGCCGGTGCCGACCCGACCGGGCACGGGCTACCCGCCGCGCACGTCCACTCCGAAGCCATAGGGCAAGATGTTCGGTCTCTCACGGAACGCGCTGCAAAATGTTTTGGTGGCGCTGGCGCTGTTGGGCACGGCCGCCAGCGCGGTGGTCTCCACCTGGCCGCGCCCTGACAGCCTCGTCGCCCTGATCATTTGCGTGGGGTTGGTGGCGGTCTGTATTCGCTTCCCGTACCTCGTGCGCCAGGCCGACCTAAGCCTGGCCCATGCTATCGGCGTGTCGGTGCTCTTTGCCTATGGGGTCGGCCAGGCCGCGTGGACGATGCTGTTCGGCGTGCTGGTCGGCGAGTTGTGGTGGTTTATCTCGCCCGGCCCGGCGGTCAGCGGCGAACGCCCCGCTCGCCGGGTAGACTTGCGGGCCAACTTGATCCAGCAACTCATCCCGTTGATTGTGGCGGGCGGCATCGATCGTTTGCTGGCCGAACGCTTCGCCCTCACCGAGGCTGGCCGTGAGGATGTCACCTTTGTGCTGTTCATCCTCATCTTCCTGACGGCCTACAACTTCGTGCTGGCGATTGATGTGAATCGCGAGCCGGGCGCGGTGGCGCGGTTCTTCCGCGAGAACGTCGGCGCGGTCGGGCTGGCCGAGTTGCTCCCGATCCCGCTGGTGCTCTTTGCCCTCATCGGCAACGAGCAATTCGGCTCGACGCTGTCGCTCGTGGTCGGCGGTGTGCTGGCGGTGCTGGCGGTGCGGCTCAACCCCATGTCATATCGCCTGCTGGCGGACGAGCATCATCTCCGCGAGCAAGAGCGCCAGACGCAACTGGCCGAGCAACGGGCCGACGCCCTCAGCCGTCAGGTCACGCTGGCCTCCGCGCGGGCCGAGGTCGCCCAACGCAACGCCGAGGCCGATGGCAAACGGGCGCAGCACTTCGGGGCGTTGCAGCGGCTGGGCGACACGCTACGCTCATTCCCGGGCACGCACCTTCCCTTTGAAACCATCATCCGCCAGATCGCCGAGGCCACCGGAGCCCACATCGGCCAACTGGGCCTGATCAGTTCCTCGGGCCAGAGTGTGCAGTATCTCGCCGGCTTCGGCTTGCCCGAGGAGCATAGCCCTGGCGAAGTGATGTCGGCGGAGTACGGCATCGCCGGCCGGGCGTTGCGGGCGGGGCAGGCGGTGCGGGTCGCCAATGTCATCATCGATCCGGATTACGTGGAGCTTTACCCGGGCATGCGCGCCGAACTGGATGTGCCGCTGCTCCACGGCGACCAGCGCCTCGGCCTCATCCGGCTGCTCAGTCGCAGTCTCAACGCCTTCAGCGCCGATGACGAGGCCTTTGCGAATCAGGCCGCCGGGCTGATCGCGCTGACGCTCAACAACGCGCGACTGCGCGAAGAGGCTCAGGCGCGCAAACGAGAGTCGGCCCTGCTGTTCGAGGCCGGCGCGCAACTGGCGGCCGACCTCGATGTGCGCGCGGTGCAGCGCACCATCGTGCTGAAGCTGGCCGAGGCGCTCGAAGCCGAGGCGTGCACCCTCACCGATTACGATGCGACCGCCGGCACCCTGCGCGCGGTGGAGCCCGGGCAGACACGCCCAGCGCCGCTGAGCGATTACGCCGCCGCGGCCAGCGTCATCGCCGAGCGCAAGCCGCTGACCGTTCACAGCAGCGATGCCAAGGCCGACCCGCGCGAGGCCGGCCTCCTGCGCGCCGAGGGGATGAGCACCGCCCTGCTCGTGCCCATGCTCAACGCCGACGCGGTCACGGGTATCGTGCGCTTGTACACCCTGCGGCCACGCCAGTTCTCGGCTTCCGAACTGGCCACCGCTCAGACGCTCGCCAATCAGGCTGCGCTGGCGCTGCAAAACGCGCGCAGCTTTCAACGCGTCATCGAGAGCCGCGATCGATTGGCCGCCATCCTCAACTCCACGCGCGAAGGCGTGCTGGTGATCGATGCCAGCGGGTTGATCTCCCTCGTCAACCCGCGCCTGGCCGAATTGTGGAACGTGCCGATTGACCGCCTGCTCAATCACCCGCTGCTCGAGGTGCTCCAAACCGTCGAACTCGATGTGGCCACCAAGCTCGGCCTGAGCGCCAGCGAGGCCCAGGAGATGTTGAGCACGCTGCGCGCCGGCGTGCCGGTCTCGCTCCCCAAGGCGCAATACTCGCTCACGCAGCCCAAGGTCCGCCACTTCGAACGCACCGGCGCCCCGGTGCTCGACCAGTTTTCGCGCGCCATCGGCTGGGTCATCATCCTGCGCGACCTGACCGAGGAGAAGGAATTGCAGCAGGTGCGCGATACGCTTGGCAATATGATCGTGCACGATCTGCGCAGCCCGCTGACGGCGATGGTCTCGGGGCTGGGTCTGATCCGTGACAAGCTGCCCGAAGAGCACCAGACCCCCATCGTCCGCCAATCGCTCGAAATCGCCCTGCGCTCGACGACGAAGATGATCGGGCTGGTCAGCACCCTGCTCGATATCTCGCGCATGGAATCGGGCGAGTTCAGACTCAACGTCAGCCGCCTCAATGTCGCCAGCGTGGTCGAGGAGGCTTTCGAGGATTTGCTGCCGCTGGCCACCGATCAGGGCTTACTGCTGGTGAGCGAGGTGCCCAGCGGCTTGCCCAACCTCCCCGCCGACTACGACAAGATCAGCCGGGTGTTCACCAATTTGATTGACAACGCGCTCAAATTCTCGCCGCCCGGCGGGCAGGTGGTGATCCGCGCTTCGTACCGCGCCAACGGCCACGGTCACGCGGAGGTGATGTGCGAAGTGCTGGACAGCGGCCCCGGCATCCCGGAAGAGTATCGCGACCGCATCTTCGACCGCTTTGTGCAGGTGGAGGGGCGGCGCACGCGGCGACCGGGCACCGGCCTCGGGCTGGCGTTCTGCAAGCTGGCGGTCGAGGCGCATGGTGGCCGCATCTGGGCCGAGAACCGGCCCGAGGGCGGCAGCGCTTTCTGCTTCACATTGCCGGTTGAGCGGTAGAATCCGCCGGGTCACACCCTGTCACAGCACGGCACGATCATGACCGCCAAACATCCTCACAAAGGCCCGTTCATCCGCGATGTAACGCCCGGTGAGCGCATCATCGGCTATTACGTCGCGCGCCGCAAACAACTGGAGTCGTTTCGCGACCGCAGCAAGGGCGTATTCCTCACCCTCATCCTGAGCGACCGCTCCGGCGAATTGCTGGCGCGCGTGTGGGAGAACGCGCCGGATATCGAGGCGCAGTTCGAGGAGGGCGAGGTCGTCAAGGTGCAGGGCGATGTCGAGGAATACCTCGGCCGCACGCAAGTCATCGTGCAGAAGCTGCGCCCGGCCAGGCCCGACGAATATGATCTGGCCGACTTCCTGCCGGCCACCGAACGGGATGTGCCGGCGATGCTGGCCGAGGTGGACGCGGCCATTGCGCGGTTGACCAACCCGCACCTCGTTGCGCTGGTCACTCACTTCCACGCCAACGCCGAGTTCCGGGGGCGGCTGGCCCAGGCCCCGGCCACCCGCCGCGTCCATCACGCCTACCTCGGTGGTGCGCTCGAACATCTCACCGATATGCTCAAACTGTGTGAGACGGTGCTGAGCCTATATCCCGAACTCGACGGCGACCTGCTGCGGGCCGGGGCATTGCTCCATGGCGTCGGCAAGGTGCGAGAGTATGCGTGGGACGGTGAGATCGAGTACACCGATGAGGGCCGGCTCATCGGCCACGTCGTGCTCAGCGCCGAGATGGTCGCGGCGGCCATCGCCGCCCTGCCCGACTTCCCTGCCGAGTTGGGTCTGCGGGTGCGCCACATGCTCGTCAGCCAGCACGGGCGTTACGAATGGGGCTCGCCGCGTCGCCCGCAAACGCTGGAGGCCATCGCCCTGCATCATCTCGAGGAATTGAGCGCACAACTCAACCGGTTCAGCGGCCTGCTCAAAACCCGGCGCGCCCCGGGCCGGCCGTGGACGGAATACAACCGGCTGCTGGGCCGGCAGCTTTACGCCGGGCCGGACGAAGAGAGCGCCGACGAGGCCGAACGCGCCGAGTGAGCCGGGCTTACGCTTCTCTGATATACTTCACCGACAATTCCGTCAGACAATTTCGTAGTTGAGGTGTAGCCATGCCGACTTATTCGTATCGTTGCAACGACTGCGGCGTCGAGTTCGAGCGCGTGCAGAAGTTCAGCGACAAACCCCTGACCCGCTGCCCGGAGTGCAAAGGCAGGGTCCGCCGTGTGCCGCAGGCCACCGGCATCGTGTTCAAGGGTTCCGGGTGGTATATCAACGACAGCAAGGGGTCGTCCTCCTCCACCACCTCCGCCGGCAAGAAGAGCGAGAAGAGTTCGACCGACAGCGGTTCAACCGAGAGCGCCACCGCCACGGCCACCGCGACCGAGAGCAAACCGGCTGAGACAAAAACCAAGGCCAAAGCCGCCGCCTCCGACGACTGAACGCCTCCCTAAACAAAAGACCCGGCCTGACCGCCGGGTCTTTTTTGAATTCGGAGGGCTTCGGCTCCCGTCGCCGTCACATCATCTGGAAACTGCCCCTGGCTTTCACAACCCGTTCCTCGTAGTTATCGACATAGCCAAGCAGCTGGTCCTTGAGCGTCTGCCATTCCTCGGTATCCATGATCTGGCGCATGACCTTGAGGTTCTTCGCCGTGCCACCGGCGAGGATCTGCGGCGCGGTGCCGAATTGCGTCAGCCAGGCGTCGGTCGGCTCGATGCCCAGCCGCTGCAGACCGGGCACCCACTCGCGCACGACGAACTCGAAATACTCCTGCTCGCGACCTTGTTTGATATCCCAACTCATCAGGATTTTCACCGTCATGATCTCAACTCGCCTTGTAATCCAACAACACAACCCTGGTTTCATCCGGCAGACCGCTCTTTGTAATCCTCATACTGGCTTCGGGCTTGATGCCGCTCAGCCCCATCTCTTTGAGAAACCTGCTCACCGGGTCGAGCTTGAGCGTGACATCCTCGGTCTTGTAGTGCATGGGGATGACGATGGACGGCTCGAGCAGCGATACCACCTCCGCCGCCTGCGAGGCGTTCAGGCCGCCGCCCCCGCCGACAGGCACCAGGGCCACATCCACATTGCCGAGCGATTCGATTTGAGTCTGAGAGGGGACGTGGTCGAGGTCGCCGAGGTGGCACACGGTCAACCCATCGAAGTCGAAGACATACAGAGTGTTGCGCCTGCCGTCGGCGGCTTTCTTCTTTTTGCCGTCGTCCGTCGAGAGGCCGGTGACGAAGACGCCGCCGATTTCGTACTCGCCCGGCCCGGTGATGGCGTGCACCCCACCGCCTTTGACCGCGTCCAGGTTGTTGTGGCCGGGTGCGTCATGGCTCACGGTAACGATATCGGCTTTGAGCTTGAGTGCACCATAACCAATCGAGTCATCAAACGGGTCGGTGACGACCGCAGCCATGCTGCGCTCGATCATCCGAAAACACGAATGTCCGTGCCAAACGATTTCCATTGTCGCTCCTTGCGTCGGGGATTATAGCTTTGAGACAGGGGCCACACAAGTAGCCCGCTGGTGGAGCAGCCACTTTGTCCGGGTATACTCATGCCATGCTCAATCAAGTTGAAATTGGCGGTGGGCGCGTGCACCGGGATGGTGATCGGTGGCGGCTGAGCATCCCGGCGCTGGCTTCGCGCCGTTACGCCGATGCGCAACTGGATGATTATGGACGCGCGGCCCGGGCGCAAGCTTCGCCTGCGCCGGGAAAACACATAGCGTTTCTCTCCCGGCGCAATGCGGCGCGTTGGCGGTTGCCGGACACCGCGCCGGCGAGGGTGAGCCTGCGGGCGCGGGCGTCCCACGCGCAACCCATAGGCACGTTGGGCTTCGGCTTCTGGAACAACCCCTTTACCCTCACCGGCGGCAACGTGCTGGCCGCCCCGAACACGGTATGGTTCTTCTACGCTTCACCGCCGTCGGATATGGCGCTGGCTGAGGGCGTGCCCGGCTTCGGCTGGAAGGCGGCGACGCTCAACGCCGGGCGCTACCCTGCGCTCCTCATCGTGCCGGCCGCCGCGGGCGCCATCGCCCTCACCTGTGTGCCGGGGCTGGGCGGGCCGGTGATGTCGCTGGCGCGCCGTTTCGCGCAGGCGCACGAGGCCTTGCTCGCTGACATTGCGCTCACTGAATGGCATACGTATGAGATTGACTGGGGTGAGCGCGAGGCTGTCTTCCGCGTGGATGGACTGGAACGGCTGCGCTCGCCCGCCCCGCCGCGCGGCCCGCTGGGCTTTGTGCTGTGGATTGATAATCAGTACGCGATTGCCTCGCGGGCGGGCAGGTTCGGCTTTGGGTTGTGTGAGACGAAAGAAGAGCAGTGGCTGGAGGTGGCAGACCTCACGCTTTGAACAGACCGCGCTCAGAAGAGCGCCGCCGCGCTACAATCACCCCATGCAATTTGAGCACGCGCCTTTCCGCCTCGACCTCAGCCGCGAACCGTTCACCTTCAGCCTGCACCGCCGCGACACCCCGCTGCTGACGATCGCGCCGCACACCGAGCCGGTGATGGAGTGGGCCACGCAGGAGGCGGGCTTGCGCGTTGAGTTCTCAGCATCCACGCTCGAACTCACCCTCGCATCTGGCAAGTTGCGGGTGCATTGGCGGGCGCGCAATGCCTCGTCACCCATCACGTTGCGTTTTCCGCTCAGCGCGCACTGGTACGGCCTCGGCCAGTTGCTGCACCAACTGTGGCCCCTCAACCGGGTGATGCTGCCCGACGCGCCGCTGCTCACCTCCGACAACGGCCCGACCGGGCTATCGTGCATCCTCACGCCGGCGTGGCTGGCCTCCACCGGGGTCGCCGTGCTCGTTCACACACCCATCAGCCTCGGGCTGAATCAACCACCGGCCAGTTATCCCAGCCACGTATGGGATTTGACCGCCACGCAGGCGCCGTTCGACGAGCGTCCGTGGGCCGACCCCGGCGGTATGGGCGACGGGCACCTCTCCCTCACCGGTCACGACCTCCACCTCGATATTCTGCCGGCCGAGGACCTGCCCTCGGCACAGCGCCGCTTGATTGCGGAGGTCGGCCGCCCGGCCGGCACGCCGCCCGCCGAGCTGTTCACGCGACCGACGTGGACGACGTGGGCGCGCTACAAGACCGCAATCAATGCGGACCGCCTCCTCGACTTCGCCCGCGAGATCATCGCCCACGGCTATCCTCATCATGCGCTGGAGATCGACGACAAGTGGCAGGTGCACTACGGCGACTACGCCTTTGACCCGGCCCGCTTCGCCGACCCGCGCGGGCTGATCGAGGCCCTGCATCGGATGGGATTCAGCGTCACGGCCTGGGTGCACCCGTTCATCGAGCCGAAGGCGCAGGCGTATGCGGACTGTGCAACGCGCGGATTGCTCGTTCGCGACTCAGCCGGGGAGCCGTACCCGGTGCGCTGGTGGCAGGGGCAGGGCGGCCTGTTGGATGTGAGCAACCCGCGCGCCCTCGAGTGGTTCTTCGGCAACCTGCGCCGGCTGCAGGCCGAGACCGGCCTCGACGGCTTCAAGTTTGATGCGGGCGAGGGCATCTATCTGCCCGCCGAGGCAGCCACGCACGCGCCGCTGGAGCGCAACGAGTACGCGCAACGCTATGTGGAGGCGATTGCCCAACACTACACGCTGTGCGAGGTGCGCAGCGGCTGGTTCAATCAACGCGCGCCGGTCTTCTTCCGCCAGTGGGACAAGACGACGAACTGGTCGCACGCCAATGGCCTGCGCTCGGTCATCCCCGGCGCGCTGTCGCTCTCGCTCACCGGTTATCCGTTTGTGTTGCCCGATATGATCGGCGGCAACGCCTACGCCGAAACCCCCGACGCCGAGTTGATGATTCGCTGGACGCAGCTCAACGCGCTGCTGCCGGCGATGCAGTTCAGCCTGGCGCCGTGGGATTACGGCGAGGCCTGTACAGCGATCTGTCGCCGCTACGCCGAGCTGCATGCGGTCTTTGCGCCGCGCATTGTGCGCCTCGCCGAACACGCCGCGCGCACCGGCGAGCCGATCCTCCGCCCGGTGTTCTGGCTGGCGCCACACGACGAAGACGCGTGGCTGTGTGACGATGAGTTTTTGCTGGGGGATGAGGTGCTGGTCGCGCCGGTGGCCCACGCGGGCGCGCGCCGTCGCCACATCTACCTGCCGCCGGGCGAGTGGCGCGACTACTGGACGGGCGCGAGCTTCAGCGGGCCGGTGACGCTGAGGGATTTCTCCGCGCCGCTGGAGGTGCTGCCGTTGTTCGAACGGATCGGCAGCGCGACGTGAAACTGGCTGCCCGGCAGTTTGGCCTCATCATAGCCGGGGCTTTCAACCCAGATCTTGCCGCCGTGCGCCTCGACGATGCCGCGCGCGATGGCCAGCCCGAGACCCGGCCCGCCGCCCTTGAACTTGGTCTTGCCGGTTGAATGCAGGGCGGTATCGCCGGTGCTGTAGAACTTGGCAAAGATCAACTCGTGATGTTGCGGGTCGATGCCGATGCCGGTGTCGCAGACGATCAGCTCGACGCCGCCTAGCGGGAAGAGCTTTTCATCCGCCTCAAAGCGCCCGCCCTTGATCTCGATCCGGCCGCCATCGGGCGTGTACTTGATCGCATTCATCACCAGGTGGGTCAGCACTTTCACCAACGACTCGGAATCCGCCTCGATCATCGGCAGGCGATAGATGCTGTCATCAACCCGGAGGGCGAGGCGGCGCTCGGCCAGCGCCTCGTCGAATTTCTCGATGGCGGCCAGCACAATCGGCGAGAGCGGCACCGGTTTGTGATACAGCCGCAGCACGCGATTGTCAATCGTCGCCATATCGATCATGACTTCGATGAGCTCCTGCAGCCGCGAGGCGCCTTTGTTCAGGCCATCGATGATGAGGGTGTGATCGGGATGGGCCATGAAGTCGGGATCGGCGCCCAGCAGCTGGCTGTAGCCCAGCAACACGCCCATCGGTGTGCGCAACTCGTGCGAGAGCACAGCGATGAAATCGGATTTGGCCCGATCGAGGTTGCCGAGTTGTTGATTGGCCTGATCGAGCGCGCGGTTGAGCGACACGAGGTTCTCGACGAGCCGCGCGTTTTCGAGCGCCACCGTCGTCTGGCCGGCCAGCGTGCTCAGCAGCGAAAGCTCGTCGCCGAAGTACGCGTCGCCGGAGGCTTTCGGGCCGAGCGCGAAGAGACCGATCCAGTTCCCCTTGGAATAAATCGGCACGTACACATCCATCGCCAGATTGGCCAGCCAACCGCGCTCGGCATCCTCGAGCACATCGAAGCTGGGGAGCAGGTCGATGTCGTACTGCGTCAGCGGGCTGAGCGACCGGCTGAGGTAGTCGGCCACCGGGCTGTTGTCGGCCAGCCAGCCGTTGGTCGCGGTATCGTCGTTCAAACCGCCGACGTTGCGCAACACGTAGCCGCGCTGTTCATCGTCGGCCCGCCGATCCACCAGGAACAGCGAACCGTAGCGCGCCCCGAACGCGTCGCGGATGATGCCCAACGCCACCCGGGCGAGTTGATACACGTCGAGGATGTTGCTGATGCTGATGCTGTATTCGCGCACGACGGCGCTCGGGTCGTCGAAGATGCGCCGCCCCATTCGTTGCTGCACAAATCGGAGCAGCGGCACGAAGAACACCGCCAGCGCCAGGGCCACCCCGGTGCGGATGATGTTGGCGATGAATGCCGAGCCGACCGGGAGTAACGCCTCCACCCAGGTGGAGGCCACGAAATACAACGCGCCCAGTAACGCCACCGTCAGCAAAAAGGAGAAGACTTCCTGTGTGACGCGGCGGATATCGGGCAGGTTGTGATTGAGGGTGGCATACGCGGCTACCCAGGTCGACAGCAGGACGAAATACGTCCCCACCGCCGGGCGGTTGTAGAACAAGAAGACGTTGCCGATGACGTTGACAACGAGGATCGGCACGAGATAGCTCAGGCGGTTGCGGTGGAGCGGCTGCATGGTGCGGCGCAGCGCGCGGATCGCCATCACGATCAGCGCGCACATCAACACCCCCCACCCCAGGGTGAGCATCAACTGCATCCCTCCCTGGCGCGGGATGACGATCCGGGCGACGGTCAGCAGCGTCTCGGGGAGGCCCAACGGGTTCTGATCGAGGATGAGGGCGACGACGAGCCAGACCGCGAGGAAGGCCCACCACTTCCACAAACTGCCGTCGAGCCGCAGAAACGCCCGCCCATAGTGCAACATGACGCCGGCCAGCACCAGCGCCGCGTACCACGGCAGATAGGCCGCGAAGTCTTCGGGCAGCGCGCCCATCCAGCCGGTGGATTGACCCCACAACAACAAGCTCCACAGTCCGGCGCTGGTCGCGTACAGCGACAACCAATCCGCCGCCAGCGAACCGATGTTGCGGCGACGCAGCGCGATGAAGGCCAGGAAAGCGAAGGCGAGGATCGCGACGAGAAAAATGAAGGCGGAGAATTGCCCAAACATCGTTCGGCGTCAGGCGCTGCGCCTGAATGGTGTTGTGCGACCCGGGCGTTGCGGCACGGTAAGTTCGCGCACCGGCGGCATTCCCGACTCTAGCCCAGGCGAGGGTGCCGGCCAATGGGCCTTGAAGGCTATGCGCCGGCGAGCAGGGCCCTGAGACATGCCGCGAGTATAACCGAGGCGCACCTCACTTGTGAAAAACTCAAACGATGAAATATAACTTTGGGCCGTGCGAGGGCGACGCAAATGGGCGTCACGCCCTACGGGGATTAAGGCGCCGCGCTCACAGGCACCGTGAGGGTGACGCGGGTATAGGCGCTCGGCTGGCTGGTGACGGCCAGCGTGCCGCCGACGACGGCCATCAGCGTGCTATGCAGCGCCAGGCCCTGGCGGGTGCCCTCGCCCTCGGCCGGCAGCGCGTCGAGGCCCACGCCGTTGTCTTCGATGGTGAGGCGTAGGCCGTGCTCGGCTTCGGCGGCGATGCGCAGGGTGAGAGGACGCGTTGACGCTCCCCCGCGCCCGTAGCGCGCTGCGTTGCGGATGGCCTCGCGCGCGGCGTAATACATCGTTTCGCAGGCGAAGGCCGGCAAGCGGCTTGCCTGCGTTTCTGCCGGGGCGGACACATCCCACATCACCGCATCAAACGAGCCGGGCAGTTCCACTTCGACGATGTGCTTCAGGGCGCCGAACAGTCCCAGGGTGGCAAGTTGCGGCGCGGTCGTGTTGGGCATGGCCCGCAGCAGGTCGGCCAGTTGGCGATGCACGCCGGCCAGAGTCTGCAAGCCTTCGGCTGAATGACCGTTGCGGCTGAGTTCGAGCAGCGCGGCGTGCAGGCGCGGCAGAATGTCATCGTGAATCTCACGCCGCACGCGCCGGTCTACGACCTGGCTCTCGGCGAGCCGCTGTCGCTGCAACGCCATCAAACGCCGCGTCATCTCCGCGCCGGCCTGCGCATCCACCAGCCGTTCGCCGCTGGCGCGCGCGATCTCGATCTCCTCCTGCAAATACAAACCGCCGGTTTCCTTCTCCCCCAGCAGCAGCACGCCGACGAGGCCGCGCTGGCCCCACAGCGGCACGGCCCAGTGCAACCCCTCGAAGCGCGCCGGGTCGAGCGGCATACACATGGTCTGCGGCGAGGCGACCTCGGCCCCGAGCACGGCGAGGTCGAAGCGCGGCGGCGGGGCATCGGGTGGATGGGCGAGGCCGGGGCCGGCCAGCGGCGCGAACGGGCCGAGGGCAAGTAAGTGCGCGCGCCGCGCTCCGAGCACATCGCGACACAGGCGGACGAAGAGCGCGCCGGCATCCGGGCGGCCGTCCTCCGCCGTCAACAACGTTTCGTAGCGCCGCCCGCTGGCGACGAACGGGCGTAATTGCCGCAGCGTGCGTTCGCGTTCGTTGTTGGCGCGCCAGCTCAGCAACGCGTAAAAGGCCGTCATCATCAGCGCCGTGAGCAGCACCGCATAGATCGGTTGCAGATGCCCGCTCAGCGCCCAACCCACGCCGAGGCCGTAGCCGGCAGCGAGCAGCACCGCCCGCCGCCAGAAGCGTTGCAGGCTCTGACGCGGCAGGGTCTGGCCGGTGAAGACTTCATACGTCACGATGGCCTGGCCGACGAGGACGACGACGCCGGCGACGAAGGAGGCCGTCACCACATCCACAAAGCCGAGGCCGAGCAGCAGATTGCTGTTGAATAACTCCAGGCGCTGGCGCATCAGGCTGCGCACGAGCAGAGCCATGATGCCGGCCACGAGCAGGCTGACGGCGACCAGCAACGCGGTTGCGCCGACCAGCCACGGCCGGGCCCGCGTTCGCGCCGCCTCGCCGGCGACATTGACGGCTGCGCCCGGGCGGATGAGGGCATCGAGGGCCAGCATGAGGCACACGAGGCTGTAGGCCGGATAGGCGATGACGAGCACCGGCCAACCGACAAAGGTCGGCGTCGGCGCGAGGTCGAGCCGCAACACGCGCGAGAAGGAGGGCAGCGGGTTGGCGACGACGAGCAGACCGGCCAGCGCAAGCAACATCAACGCCGTCACCGAAAACAACACGCGATGACGCCGTTGCATCCGCGTCGGCTGATCGTTCCAGAACCCGGTGTGCCACAGCGTCACGCTGTACCACGCGAACGGCAACAGCACCACCGTCCACAGGCCGACCTGCCACCACACATCCATGCCCGGCGTGAGGCCAAGCCCCTGCCCGACGATGGCGGTGTGGCTGACAAAGAACGCCCCGCCGAGGCACAGGCTGAGGCTCGTCACCCACACGCCGGCCGTGCGCCGCGAGGCGTTGAGCCACACCGTCAACCCCAGCCACAACATGAGGACGGCGTTGAAGAGCGAGACAGCGATGATGGCCCAGTCGAGGAGGAAGTCGCCGGTCACAGAACTGCATGACGGGTGACGAAGCGACGGGTGACATGGTGAATCCAGAGGTCACCCCGTCACTTCGTCACCCGGTCAACCCGTCACCTTACTTCCACTCTACCCACTCGCCCTTTTCGTTCAGCACATGCGCCACCCCGGCGGCGTTCCACATCATCAGCCGGCCTTCGCGGGCGATGATGGCGGCGCGCGTGCGGGCGACCTTCTCATCGGTGGCCGAGTCGGCCAGGCCCCACGCGGTGTAGATCTGGCCATTGACGCGGCTGATGGTGCGCTTGTCGCGGAAGCCGCGCCGGACCGCGATCTGCTCGTTGGTCAGGCCGGCGGCCAGCAGGCGGGCCACTTCCTGCTCATCCGGTTCAAGCAGGGCGAAAGGCGATTGCTCATCCTTGTGCCGCACCTCCTGCACGCGGGTCTCGATCTCGGGATCAATGAAGCTGCGGCCGGCCGCCGCGTCGCGCAGCAGCGGCACGATCATCTCGGGCAAGAGGAAATTGGATTTGCGGACGTAAGCGTAGTGGCTGAGGATGCCGGCCCTGCGGAAGTCGCGGTAGTACGCTTCGTCGTCCTGGATCGAATAGAAAACGACGGGCAGGCGTGGCAGCTCGCGGCGCAGCCCAACGCCGGTTTGGATGCCGTTGAGCGCCCCGGCGAGTTGAACGTCGAGCAGCACGGCCTCCGGCGGCTGGTCGAGCGCGGCGGTCAGCGCCTCCTCGCCCGAGGCGCAGTCGTGTTGCACGGCGATTTCGCCCGTCGCCTCCAGCCCGGCCTTCATCGCCCTGCGCAATTTGTCGTTGTCTTCGACCAGAAGGACCTTCATCATCAGCGCACCTTTGACCGCAGGAATGGCAACCACACGGCCAATACGATGGCGATTGTGACACCGTGGAACGGCCAGCGCCACAGGCCGCTCATCACCGAAGGATACTCCACCGCAGGCGCGTCCGCCACCCAGGGCCGGGAAGTTTTGTTCCACACGAGAAAGGCCTCGCCGACCGGCAACGCGCCGAGCGCATATGTCTTTGAGCCGCCCCATTCCCACGGCCAGCCAGCCGCCTCGCTCGCGGAGATCAGGGCATTCGCCACGTCCTCATCGCCCAGCACGCTTGCTTCGCCGATGAGGTTGACGGTGGCCGAGGCGCTGAAGCCGAGGAGCAGCGGGCCCGAGTCCACATCCCCTGCGCCGCCCCCGCCGGCAAACTCCATCACCCCCGGCACGCCGAGGAAGGGACGCACAAGCGTCTGGCGGAACTGGCGATAGTGGCGCAAGCCGGCGGCGGGATCAATTTCATAAAGGAAACGAGGGATGAGGCTTTGCGAGGTGCCGCGCGGGTCGTCGAGGGAGAGGCCGTTGCGGGGATTGACTTGGTGTGGCAGCAGTTCATCACGCGGCAAGGCGGCCAGCCAGCGCTCGCGGGTACCGGCGTACCGCGCGGGGAAGAGGTCGTCGTGCAGGCGCAACGCCGCCATCGCCACGACCGAATCCACCGGCCACGCCTGACCGGGGTACCCGGGAAGGTAAGGATGCGGGTTGGCATCGAAGGCGGCGGCCAGCGCCTCACAATCCGATTGAAAGACCTCGGCTTCGAGCGGGTTGCCGTCATCGGGCCGCTGCAGCTTGAGGATGCCGCCGAGCAGCCAACTGCGCCAGCCCACATAGAACACACCGTACGGGGGAGCGAGAGATTCACTGAACGGCGCGCGGCCCGCCGGCGAGTCGAGGCGCGACCACGCCCAGCGCGCCTCCCGTAGCGCCTCTGTCCGCAAATCAGAGTCGGCCAGCCCGGCGTTCACCCAACTCAGGCCGTACAGCGCGTGCGTGAAGAAGTATCCCTCGGGGAACAGCGCCTGCATGTCCTCGCCCGCGCCGCGTTCGAGCGCCGCCCGGATGGCGTATAGTTGGGGCACCACATCCGCGCCGAGGCCACCGGAAGTATAGCCCGCCCATTCCGCGTGATAGAGCCGCAGGTTGAGGATCAACAGCAGCGCCGACACGGCCAACGCACACACGGCATAGCCCCGGCGAATGAGACGCCACATGCCGCAAGTGTACCGGAGGCTGCGTGAACTTAGTCAAGCACACGGGTGCGGCGCGAACGGAGGCTGAGGCGTGGCAGCGCCAGAGCAAACCCGATACCGTCATTGTGTGAGCAATCGAGGGCGATGGCGGTGGGCGTGCTGAGTCGGGGCGTGATCGCGCTGTTACGCAGGGTGGCCACGCCGGCGAGGCCGCTGGCCGAGTGTTACTTCGCCGGGCTGAGTTTGCGATCACGCGCGCCGACGACGGCGCTGTTTATTGGCGGTGTGCTCGTATCCGTTCCGTGCGTGGCGCCGTTCCCGGTGGGGATGGCGCTTTCGGTGTTTGCAGGATGAAATCCGCTGTCGCCTCCCTCACCCCCACCCGCTTCACGCCGGACTCGGCGCTGTGGCGTGTTCACCGTGAATGGTTGCTGTGTCTGAGCGCCTCGCGCGCGCTGTTGCTCGAACTCGCGCACCCGCTCATCGCGGCAGGAGTGGCTGAGCACAGCAACTATCGCGGCGATCCGCTCGGGCGGCTGACGCGCACGCTGATGGTGATGACGCAACTCTCGTTCGGGGCGCCGCCCGCCGCCCGCCGGGCCGCACGACAGTTCCACGGCTGCCACCGCAAGGTGACGGGTGCGCTCACGCAGGCCGTTGGCCCCTTCCCCGCCGGCACGCCCTACGACGCCGACGATCCATTCCTCAGGTTGTGGGTGCTGGCCACGCTCATCGATTCGAATTTACTCACCTACGACCTGTTGATTCGCCCGCTGAGCGACGACGAGCGCGCGGCGTACTACCGCGATTGCCAGACGCTGGCGAAATGGTTCGGCCTTTCGCCCGCGCTCATGCCGGCGACGTTTGATGACTTCCGCGCGTATATGCAGGCGATGATTCAAAGCGACCTGTTGACGGTGAGCGACGCGGCGCGGGACATCGTCCGCGCCCTGCACACGGCGCCGGTCTTCGGGCCGCTGGTGCGTGTGGCGAGCTGGCCCGGCCACGGGTTGCTGCCGCCGCACCTCCGCGAGGCGTTTGGATTGCAGTGGAGCGAGACGCAATCGGCGTGGCTGCGCCGCCTCGCGGCGTTCACGCGGCGCACCCGCCCGCTCCTGCCCGACCTGTTCGCCCTGAATCCGCTGGCCTGGCGGAGGGAGCGATTCCCCGCGCCATCCCGGGCCTGACGACCCCCCGCCGCAAGTCGCGGCTACTGGCCGCTCCTGCGCACCGCGTCGCGCGAGCGCGTTGAACGCGCGACCGTCTTGTGCGCGATTGAAGTATCATTGGCTCATTCGCGTTCACACCGCACGCACAGCGTATGAGCCTCTCCCCCATCCACGTCATCGGCCACCTCAACCCGGATACCGACGCCATCGCCGCTGCCATCGGTTACGCCTGGCTGCTGCGCGGGCGCGATCAGGCCAACGCCGTCGCCGCGCGCGCGGGCGCCATCACCCCGCAGACCGCGTGGGTGCTGAAGACGTGCGGCCTCGAGGCCCCGCCGTACCTGGCGGATGCCTCCCCGCGCTTCGAGCGGATCGCCCGCCCGCTGCCGCCGATTCTGCCGGATCGCCCGTTGCGCGAGGCGTGGGCGGTGGCGGCCACCGGGCACAGCGGCGCCCCCATCGTGGGGGCGGATGGCAAACCACTCGGCCTCGTCCACGGCACCAGTGTCTTTCGTTTCCTCTCAAAACAGATGGAAGACCGCGTGGATTTGGAGCTGGTTTCGGCGGCGCGCATTTTGGCCGTGGCGGCGCGCGAGGCGATGGACGCCGAGGTGCCGCTCTTCCCGCGCTCGATGCGCGTGCGCGATGCGCGCCAGAAGGTGCTGCGCGACGAACGCGACGATTTCATCGTCATCAACGACGACGGCACCTACTTCGGCATCTGCCGCTCGCCCGACGTGCTCAACCCGCCGCGTCTGCAAATCGTGCTGGTGGATCACAACGAGGCCTCGCAGGCCATCGGCGCGCTCGATGAGGCCGACATCATCGAAGTGCTCGACCATCACCGCCTCGGCAACCCACCCACCCGCACGCCTATCCCGTTTACGGTGGACACGGTTGGCAGCACCTCCACCCTCATCAGCGAGCGGGCCGCGATGGCCGGCCTCACGCCGCCGGCGGGGTTGGCGGGGCTCCTGCTTGCCGGGCTGATGTCCGACACGCTCATCCTGCGCTCGCCCACCACCACCGAGCGCGACCGGCGCGCCGCGGACCGGCTGGCGCAATGGTCGCTCGGTGACAAAGGCCTGCCGTTCAAGACCTATCGCGAGTACGGCGAAGCCATCCTCGCGGCCGGCTCCGACCTGAGTGTGCGCAACATCGACTCCATCCTCAACAGCGATTTGAAAATCTATGAGGGCGGCGACATCAAGTTTGGCGTGGCGCAGGTGGAGGTGGCCAACCTCGATCAACTCAACGGCCGTCTCGAGGAGATCTCCGCCGGGCTGGCGGCGCAGTGTGCGGCGCGCGGCCTCGCCCTGAGTGTGCTGATGGTGACGGATGTGGTGCGCGGCTCAAGCCGCCTCGTGCTGGCCGGGCAGACCGAGAGCCTCAACGATCTGCCCTACACCCGCCTGCCCGATGGCACCCTCGACGCGCCCGACGTGGTGAGCCGCAAGAAGCAACTGTTGCCGGCGATCCTGGGGTTGCTGGAGTGACGGTGGTCAATCGCAGAGCGCGAAAGAGGTACCAAGTCATGGTGTGTCCTTTGCGCTCTGCGCGGTTCAACTTTTTCCGCCGCGATAGAATTTGACCTGCGCCTTCTCCAGCGTTGCCAGCCCCTCCACGATTGCGCCGTCAATCAAATCGAGAAAGGCCTCGAGCTTTTCGCGCGTATCCACGATCTCGACCACGATGGGCAGGTCTTCGCTGAGGCGTTCGATCTTGAACGTGTGCAGGCGGCTGTGCGCGCCGAAGCCCATGATGCCGCGCAGCACCGTCGCGCCGGCCAGGTGCTGCTCGCGCGCCTGCTGCACGATCCACTCGTAAAGCGGGTGGCCGTGGTGTTTGTCGCTCTCGCCGATGAAAATCCGCAGCAGGTAGCCTTCCTCGGGTAGTGTCATCTCGCCCTCCCGTCATCGCTCGCAGCGACGCGCCGCAGCGCGTCTCTACTTCCAAATCGCATATGCCGTTGCCCGACCGGCCCACACCGCGCCCAACCCCAGCAGCACGTGCGCGCCGACGTAGGCGAACGCATACAGGTTCTCGCCCTCGCGCAGCAGGTTGACCGACTCGTTGCTGAAGGTCGAAAAGGTGGTGAAGCCGCCCAGCACGCCGACAAAAACGAGCGCCCGCGCCTCGGCGGTGAACACGCCGCGCGAGTCGGCCAGTTGCGCCATCGCGCCGATGACGAAACAGCCCAGCACGTTCACGGCCAGGGTGCCGAAGGGGAAGCTCGCGCTGCGCGACCAATCCTGCACGTAGCCGCTGAATAGATAGCGCAGCACGGACCCCAGCGCGCCGCCCAGTGCGATCAATGCAATTCGGGTCACGCTCTCACCGGACACGCTACGGCACCAGCGCTTTCAGCAATGCGTCGTTCCATCGTTTCTGTTCGCGGTCGTACACCCCAAAGCCCGCGCCGAATTCCCAGTACGCCCAACTCATGCCGCGCTGCTCGATGTCGCGCGCCACAAACTCCGTCCAGCGGGCGCGGGACTCGAGGTCGGCTTTTGAGTACGCGCCGAACTCGCCCAGCCACACCGGCCGGGCATTGTCCCGGGCCCATTGCTCGACCTTGTCGAAGTCAAAGTCGATGCCGACGCGGTCGTTGCTGCTGCCCTGCCACTCGGTGCCCAGCCATGACTGGCTGCCGTTCACCCACTCCGCGCCCTGATGGGTGAATTGAAACGGCGCGTAATAGTGAAAGGTGGCGATGAGGTGGTGATCCTCGGCGGGTAACTTCAACTGCATCAGCCCGCTCACCGAATTCCACTCGCCGCCGCCGATGACGACGTTGCGCGTCGGGTTGCTCTCGCGGACGACGGCCAGCGCCTCGGCGGCCAACGCATTCCACGCGCCCGGCGTCAGGCTGTCGTGCGGCTCGTTCATCAACTCGAACAGCACGCTGGCCGGCTGATCTTTGTAGCGCTCGGCGATCTGCCGCCACAACGCGCTGAAGCGTGCGCGGTGCGCGTCGGGCTGCGCCATCAGCTCATCGTAGTGGTGCATGTTGACGACGATGTTCAGCCCGCGCCGCGCGGCATTCTCAAGCGCCCAATCCACCCGCTCGAAGAAGGCCGCGTCAATCGTGTAGGGCGCATCGGGGAGCGCGTGCGCCGACCAGCGCGTGGGCAGCCGGATGGTGTTGAAGCCGCCCTCCTTCACCAGATCGAAGAAGCGCTCCTCCAGCCTCATCCCCCATTCGCCCTCGGTCGGCGCTTCGAGCGCGTTGCCAAAGTTGACGCCGCGCCCGAGTTGCCCGGCTTGCTCGGCGGCGCCGATGGGGGCGAAGGTGGGGATGGGCGAGGGAGTGCCGGTCGTCACCGTCAAATTGCACGCCGTGCCGAGCGCGGCCAGTATCGCGCAGAGGGTTTTCATAGGGGCCACTTCAATGAGAGATCGTCATCAAAACATCCCCCACCGCCACCGTCGCCGGCTCAGTCTGCGCCAGCCGCAGATAATAGCCGCGCAGGCCGTTGTGCAGAAATTGCACGCTGGCCTTGAGCGTGTCAACCTCCACCCGCCGCCCCAGCAGGTAACCGGCGAACGGGCGGCACGGCTCGGCGACCAGCACGTTCTCGAACGGCACGCGCGTGCCATCCGCCCGCTGAATGACCACCCCTCCCATCACCTCGTTCCATTCGATACGCCGGTCGGTCTCGACGATGATGTTTTCGCCGCCGCTGCCAAACGGGATGTGCCCGCCGAATCGCCGGCGGATGAGGTCGTAGTGATAGGTGAAGCCGACCGAGAGCATGTTCTCGTTTTCGATGTTCCTGGTATCGGGATGGCGGGCGTGGTGCACATCGAGCAGCGTCGTGCCATCGGGCAGGCGGGCCTCGGCGCCGGAGAGCGTGAGGTTGAGCGTCTCGACGGCGAGCAACGGCGCGGGATCGTACACGCGGTTGGGCTTCTCGCCGACCTTGAGCGAACCGCGCTGGATCTGCAAACGAACAATTCGACCGATCACGATCTGCGTCATCGCTGTATCCTCATCAAATCTGGCGGGCCAAATAGTTTTAGCATCAAACGGGGCATTTCGTCGCTGATTATAGACCACGCGCGTTTCGAAAACTGATCCGGCGCCGAAACGTTCGCCGCAACGCACCCGGAGGCGATTGAGAAACGCGGCGGGGGTAAGGTGAGGGCGAAGCAGAGAAAAGGAACCAACCATGTTCGCCGAACTCAACCTCAACCCCACCCTGCGCCGGCAGACTGGCGATATGGCGGCGGTACGCGCCTTTCACGCAGCCCTCTTCGCCGGGACGCGGGGCCAGTGGCTCGGCAAGTTGACCGGTCGCTCACAGGCGTTGCGGTCGCTGCCGGCGCGGAACGGCGAAGGGCACTACCTCGGCGCCCGCGTCGTCGCGCTCAGCGACATCGTCGGCACCGAGAACCGCGCTGAGGATTTCGACCGCAACTTCCGCCCGCTCAACGCCAACACACAGGAGCGGTGGATGAGTGTGTATCGCGCGCGGGCGCGCGGCCTGGCGCTGCCGCCGGTGGCCCTGGTCAAGCGCGGCACCGAGTACTACGTGCGCGACGGCCACCATCGCCTATCGGTGGCGCGCGCTCTCGGCCAGGTTGAGGTCGAGGCCGTCGTCATCGAAGTCAAGGCTTGAGCTTGTAAAGAATCGAATTGTTGAAAAGCGGATGCGCGGCATGGCAGCCGCTTTTCGCTTGTGGCGGATTGCGATAGACAAGCCCGCATTACATTGCTCAAGCAGCCCGCCTGATGAATAGCAGGCTCGCCAGGGGGGCGATGCGCCTATACTGAAACCGTAAGCTTTCCATAGGTTTACACCTCGCGCCGCGCTAACCCCAAAGGAGGTCATGATGCAGGAAGCTACCCTTGCTTATCATTGCGAGACCAGGGCGCAATCAGCGCAGCCGGCTCTATCCATCCGGGCGCGCGCGGCCGTTCAAGATCTGCCGCCGGTGCTGGGCAAAGCCT
>CAZSNP010000032.1:34246-51812 GCA_964608265.1 uncultured Anaerolineales bacterium
TCCATCCGGGCGCGCGCGGCCGTTCAAGATCTGCCGCCGGTGCTGGGCAAAGCCTACGCCGCCATCGATGCGTATCTCCGAGGCGCTGACGGCCTGGGTGAACGAGCGCGGGTATGAGATGAGCGGCGTGGTCTATGAGGTGTATTTGAACGACCCGCAGCACACCCCGCCGGAGGCATTGCAGACGCAGATCGTCTATCTGCTCAGGGGGTGATGAGGGAGGGGGGAGCGGCACACACCCTGCCGCATTCCACTCACACGTAAGGAGGTGAGACTATGTACTGGGTAACGGGTATCCTCGGTTTGGACCTGATCGTTGCGCCGTATGTGCTGGGCTATAGCACCGACACGAACGCGCTGTGGACGAGCATCGTGCTCGGCGTGGTCGTCGTCGTGGCGTCGTTGATCGAGGCGTGGGACAAGGCTCGTTGGGAGTATTGGGTGGCCGGCCTGGCCGGTGTCCTGGCCGTCATCGCCCCCTTCATCCTTGGCTTCAGCGCCCTCACCGCCGCGCTGTGGACGAGCATCATCGTGGGCGCGATCCTCGTCATCCTCTCGGGCTATGAGGTGTTCTTCGCCCGTTCGATGACGCAATAGCGCTGCGACCTCCACCCGGCGCTGGGTGGGCCAACCAAACAAAAGCCCGGCCGGCAACGACGTCAATCGGTCATTGCCGGCCGGGCTTTACATTGTCGAGGCGCGTTCACGTCGGCCCGTTGCCGCCGGGCATGTCGCGCGTCGCCACCACATCCGCGCCGGTGCCGAGCACATCGCGCAGCACCACCTGCCCCAACTTCACCGGAGCCGTCAACGTCAGCCGCTGAATGGCTGCGTTCACATCGCGCACCAATCGCTTCGGAACAGAGGTCGTTGTCTTCACCGGCAACCGCGCCCACCGGCCGTCGCGCACGCCGACCGACGTCGTCACGGTGCGGCGCGGGTCGGTGTGTTCCTGCTGCGCGTATTCCCTGCCGCGCTTGCAGTCGTAGCCGCGCACCTCCACGATAGCGTTTGCATCATCCTCATCCACTTCCAGCCGGCAGCCCAGCGGGCAACCGATGCAGAGATAGGTCGTCGTCGTCGTCATGGCTGCCTCCGTTACGCGCGCGCCGCAACTACTGTTGCGCCGCAACTACTGTTGCGCCGCAACTACTGTTGCGCCGCAACTACTGTTGCGCCCGCACATCCACCCGCAACGCCTCGCCGTGGAACCTCTCGAGGAAGCGCGGGCGCATCGTCACCGTCACCGTCTCGGGCGGCGAGACGTAGCGCACCTTCTTCTCGTACACCTCGCCAAACCGAATGCTGCTCTTCTCCAACGGCTCCTTCACCCGCAGGTAGATCGTGTGCTCGCGGTCGGTGCTGATGGTGTGCGGGACGCAGTAAGCGACGTTCTCGCCGGGGATGAGTTTGACGTTATCCGCCGGCCGCTGCCGGCCGTTGACGTATTCACCCGCGCAGCGCCCGGCCAGTTCCGCCTCCTGGCTGACAAAATCCACCAGATCGTGGATGTGCACGACGTTGCCGCAGGCGAACACGCCCGGCACCGTCGTCTGCATCGTGCTGTCAACCACCGGGCCGCCCGTCACCGGGTCGAGCCGCGCGCCGAGTTTGCGCGTCAGCTCGTTCTCGGGGATCAGGCCGATGGACAGCATCAGCGTGTCGCACGGCACCTCCCAGCTTTTCTCAAGCTGCGGCCTGAGCGCCGCATCGACCGGCGCAACCGTCACGCCCCTCACCCGCTCGCTGCCGTGAATGTTGACGACGGTGGTCGAGAGATGCAACGGGATATCGAAGTCCTGCAGACACTGCACGAGGTTGCGGTTGAGGCCGTTGGGGTGCGGCAGGATTTCGTATACGCCCTCGACCGCCACGCCTTCAAGCGTCAACCGGCGCGCCATGATGAGACCGATGTCGCCCGAGCCGAGGATGACGACGCGTTTGCCGGGCAGCAACCCGAGCAGGTTGACGAACTTCTGCGCCAGCCCGGCGGTGAGCACGCCGGCGGGCCGCGCCCCGGGGATGCGGATTGCGCCGCGGGTGCGTTCCCGCGCGCCCATCGCCAGCACAATGGCCCTGGCGTTGATCATACGCACGCCATGGATGCCCGACATCAGCACCATCCGCCGGTCGGCGTTGATATCGGCGATGAAGGCGTCGGTGAGCACGTCGATATCCTGCGCGGCAATGGCCTCCAGAAAGCGCTGCGCGTATTCCGGGCCGGTGAGTTCCTCTTTGAAGTAGTGCAGGCCGAAACCGGTGTGAATGCATTGATTCAGGATCCCGCCCGCCTCGCGCTCGCGATCGACGATGAGAATGCGGGCGGCCCCGGCGGCGCGCGCCCCGAGCGCGGCGGCCATCCCGGCCGGGCCACTGCCCACGATCACGACGTCGTAATTGTTTTCGAGATGATTGAGCCTTGCGGTTAGCATGGCACGGCCTCCTGCAACTCCACCTCGGCCTCGGCTTCGGCGGGCCGCTCGGTCACGATCCACGAGTCGCCGCCCCGTTTGGTCACAGCCTGCACCGGCAGGCCGGTCTCGCGTGCGATCAACTCCATGCTGCGCCAGGTGCAAAAGCCGCCCTGGCAGCGGCCCATGCCGGCGCGGGTGCGGAACTTGATGCCGTCGAGGGTGCGCGCGCCGTAGTGGATGGCGTCCACCACCTCGCGTTCGGTGACGTGCTCGCAGCGACAGACGATGTGGCCGTAGCGCGGGTCTTCGGCGCTCAACCGCATTTGCTCCTCGGCCGAAAGTTTGCCGAAGCGCACCGGCCGGCGCAGGGTGGGCACGAAGTCGTCGCGCGGCACGAGCGACAATCCCTCGGCCTGCAGGAGGTCGGCCACCAGCTTCGCAATCGCGGGCGAGGCGGTCAGGCCGGGCGATTGGATGCCGGCGACGTTGATGAAGCCCTTGAGCCGCGTCGGGCCGATGACGAAGTCCTCGGTGTCGGCGACCGCGCGCAGCCCGGCGAACTCGGCGATGACGTCGCGCTCGCTGAGGCCGGGCGCGAGCCGCTTGACGGCGGCGAAGATCTCTTCACAGCCGGCGGTCGAGGTGCTCAGGTCGGTTTTGTCCGGCGTCGCGAGCGCGGTCGGCCCGACCATGAGCGTGCCGTCGTAGGTGGGGATGATGAGGATGCCCTTGGAGACCGGCGTCGGGCACGGGAAGACGATGCGCTTGACGAAGCCCGTCAGGCGTTTGTCGAGCATGTACTCCTCGCCTTTGCGCGGCAGGAGGGTGAAGGTCCGCACCCCGGCCATCTCGGCGATCTCATCCGAGAACAACCCGGCGGCGTTGATGACAAAGCGTGAGTAGAAGACGTTGTCGAGCGTCTTGACTTCGAGCACGCCATCGGGCACGGCGCGCACGCCCACGACGGGCTGGTTCATCACCAGCCGCAGGCCATTGAGGTGCGCGTTCTCCAGCAGCGCAAAGCAGGCCTCGTAGGGGTTGATCACGCCGGAGGTGGGGACGTAGAGCGCGGCGACCAAATCGGGGTTGAGGTTCGGCTCCTCCTGGCGCAGCCGCGCGCGATCCCAAATCTCCATCCCCGGCACGCCCTTCTGATCGCCCTGCGCCTTGAGGTGTTCGAGGGTTCTGATTTCATCGGCGTTGAAGGCGACGGTGATCTCGCCGACGCGTTTGAAGCCAAAGCCGAGGTCGCGGCACAGCGCATCCCACATCGGGTTGCCGGCCCACTCCAGCCGGCCCTTGAGCGTTTGGGGTGAGGCGTGGTGCCCGGCGTGGATGATGCCGCTGTTCGATTTGCTGGTGCCGAAGCCGGCTTCGCAATGCTTCTCGACCAGCAGCACGCTGAGGTGGTAGCGCGTGAGTTCGCGGGCGATGGCGCAACCGACGATGCCACCGCCGATGATGATGACATCCTGGATCATGGGCAGAGTCCTTGAGAAAGGCAGGATGCCGCCACTATAGGCGGCGCATGTGCAGCGAGCGAGTGCCGAAGGTCATCGCATGCGAGGTGAGTTGTCAGGGAGCGAATGGGAGGTTGTACAGGAACAAAGGCTGAATTGCGCCGCAGATCGCAGCGGGTTGGCGAGCCGCTGCGGCCGGTTGAACTCAGCCCGTGTGGCGCGGCGGCGTGCTTGGGCGGTGCGGGCGGATGCGATCCCAGAGCAACAGGAAACCGGCCACGATGGGCGGGAGGCTGAGGGTGAGCGCGCCCGGCAGGCTGCTGGCGAAGGGATAGTATTGAAAGGTCGCCAGTCCGACGAAGACGAGCAGCGACCCGCCAATGAATTCCCAGCGCCACGCGATGGCGGCGATCAACAAAAAGATCCCGCCCGGCACAAGTGTGTGCAGCACCACGCCCCAGGCATCTGCCCCCTCGCCGAGGCCGGAGAGCAGGCCAAAGACCGCCCACCACCCGGCCCAAACGACGGCGACGAACCGGGCGATATTGCGAAGCAACATGTTACTGCCTCCTGCGCAGTGTGACCCGGGCGTGCTGCCGGCGTTGTGTCAGGCGGCGCACAAAGACGATCAACGCCAGGCCAAGCACGACGGGTGCGCTCAACACAAGCACCAAAGTGAGCGATAACCAGGTTGGCATAGACACCTCCTGAATGCGAGCGACCGCCACTCACGCGACGGTGCTCAGCCCTTCAAAACCCGCGCCCATCCTTGCGCGACGTGGCGCGGCAGAAATGAAGCCGGCGTCGAACAACGCTCAACCCTGTGATGGGCCGCGCTGAAGGCCGCTACGCCGTCGCCGCCTCGGGCAGGGCCGCGCCACGCCGCAGGGCCGCCTGATTCGCGGCGAGCAAATGCCGGTGGCGTTCGGGCAAGTGGTCGGCCAGCGCGCGCTCGACGGCTTCGAGCGGCAACACCGGCAGCGCGGCCAGCAAAGCGCCGGTCAGCACGATGTTGGCGAGCTTCCCGTCGCCCAATTCCTCGGCGATGGCGCTGGCAGCGATCGGGAGGATGCGGATGTCGGCGCGCGTCGCGGCCCGCGTCATCAGCGAGGCATTTGCCACCAGCACCCCGCCCGGCGCGACCAGCGGCTCGTACTTGTCGAGCGAGGGTTGGTTCATCGCGATCACCGCCGCTGGGTTGCGGACGAGCGGCGAGCCGATGTCCTCATCGGCGATGACGACGGTGCAGTGGGCCGTGCCGCCGCGCATCTCGGGGCCGTACGACGGTATCCATGTCACATGCAGGCCGGCGTCCATGGCCGCATAGGCCAGCACTTGCCCGGCAAACAGCGCGCCCTGCCCGCCAAAACCGGAGAGGATGATCTCGGATTGCATTCGGGTCGGATAGCCAGCAGCAAGTAGAAAGTAGCGTGACTACTTTCTACGGTTTACTTTCCATCCGCTACTTTGTAGTCGCCCAAGGGGTAATACGGCAGCATGTGCTCCTCGATCCACTTGAGCGAATCGACCGGCGAGATGCCCCAGTTCGTCGGGCAACTCGACAGCAGCTCGACCATCGCAAAGCCCTGCCCGGCAAGCTGCACCTCGAAGGCGCGGCGCACGGCCTTCCTGGCCCTGATTATTTCCTTCGGGTTGTGCAGGCTGCGGCGCACAACGTAGGCCGCGCCCGGCAGACCGGCGATGATCTCGGCCATCTTCAACGGCATGCCCATCACTTCCACATCGCGCCCGCACGGTGACGAAGTCGTCTTCTGACCGGGCAGCGTCGTCGGGGCCATCTGCCCGCCCGTCATGCCGTAAATGGCGTTGTTGATGAAGATGGTGGTGATGTTCTCGCCGCGGGCCGCGACGTGCATGATCTCGGCCAAACCGATGGCGGCGAGGTCGCCGTCGCCCTGATAGGTGAAGACGACGTTGTCGGGTCGCACGCGTTTGATGCCGGTGGCCATGGCCGGGGCGCGCCCGTGCGCGGCCTCGGTGAAATCCACATTGAAATAGTTGTACGCAAAGACCGCACAACCCACCGGCGCCACCCCGATGGTGCGGTCGGCCAGGTGCAGCTCATCGAGCACCTCGGCCACCAAGCGGTGCGCGACGCCGTGCGTGCAGCCGGGGCAATAGTGGGTGAACGTCTCGGCCAACGACAGCGGGCGCTGATAGACGGGGGTATCAACCAGTTCAACGGCCATGGCCACTCCTTGAAGCCAACGCTACGGCGCGAGACTCAGCGCCTCCGGAAAAGCCGACTCGATCAGCACACCCAGCAGAAGCGTCAAAAAGCCGGCGCTGCACAGCACGAGCATCGTCAGCAGGCTTGAGGCGGACTCGTCGAGGCTGCGCGTCGCCGGGCGGGGCGCCAGGCTCGAAGAATAGAACGCCCTTAATTGAAATCAAGGAGGTCGAATGTCATGCCGAGGAGCGGAGCGACGAGGCATCTCTGGCTGGCCGCAAATCGCGCCACGCTTGAGTGGAGACCCCTCGCTTCGCTCGGGGTGACACGTACCTCCTTGTAATCAATCAAGAGCGGAATAGAAATACGAGAGCCCAAGAACCGTGTTCTGGAGATAGGCAGACAGGACAGAGGCGCTGCGAGTACGAAACATGCGATTGCTCCTTCATCATTTGTAACCACCGATTGCGCGGATTACGCAGAGTGCTTCGTGCCGTTCCGTGAAATCGGTGATTGCTTTGTCACTTCATGGCCTCGCGGTGAGAGGCAGGCAACTCACCGGCGAGGGATGCGGCGTGTGGGCTGCTCCTTCGATCATCCGCTCGATGGCGGTCTGCACTTCATCGGGCAGCGGCACCACCCCGCCCATCCGCCCGTAGAACTGCACCGGCACGCGACCGTTCACCGCCAGCCGCACGTCCTCCACCATCTGCCCGGCGTTCATCTCCACGACGAGGCAACCGCGCACGCGCCCGGCCAGCTCAGCCAGCCGCTGCTCGGGGAACGGGAACAGGCTGATGGGGCGATGCAGCCCGACCTTCACGCCCTTCGCGCGCGCGTGCTTGACGGCGGTCTGCGCCACGCGGCCCGCTGTGCCAAAGCCCACGACCAACCATTCGGCGTCTTCAATTTCGTATTCGTGATAGCGCACCTCGTGGCGGGCGATGTCGGCAAATTTGGCCTGCAGCTTGCGATTGAAGGCCTCCTCGTCGTCGGGGAGCAAATGGATGGAGGTGATGGTGCGGCGCGGGCGGCCGTGCGCGCCGGTCAGCGCCCAATCCGGCGCGCGGCCGCCGACCGCCTTCATCGCCGGCAACTCCGCCGGCTCCATCATCTGCCCGAGGCTGCCATCGGCCAGGATGACGACGATAGTGCGATATTTGTCCGCCAGGTTGAAGGCCGCGTAGGTCAGGTCAATGGCCTCCTGCACCGTGGCCGGCGCCAGCACCAGCGCGCGATAATCGCCGTGCCCGCCGCCCTTCACCATTTGAAAATAGTCGCCCTGGGCCGGGGCGATGTTGCCGAGGCCCGGCCCGCCGCGCATCACATCGATCAGCACCATCGGCACTTCGGAGCCGGCGATGTACGACAGGCCCTCCATCATCAAACTCACCCCCGGGCTGGAGGAGGACGTGAAGGTGCGCGCGCCCGCGCAGGCCGCGCCGTAGACCATGTTGATGGAGGCAACCTCGCTCTCAGCCTGCAGAAAGACGCGCCCGAGCTCGGGCATACGGCGCGCGAGGTATTCGAGCAGTTCGGTCTGCGGGGTGATGGGATAGCCGAAGTAGGCCGTCGCGCCGGCGCGCACCGCCGCCTCGGCCATCGCTTCGTTGCCTTTGAGGAGTTGTTTGGGCATTGCCGTTATCCCTGGAGCGGTTTGGTCTGCGGCTCACCGCGCGGCGCGCGCATTTCGAACACGCGCACGATGACCACCGCTATCAGCGCGAAGACAAAGAAAGCCAGCAACACCATCGCCGTGCTCTGCAGCGTGCCGATGATGGTCTGATAGATTTCCAGAAACCACCGGTCGCTCGTCAACGGCACCGGTTGGCCATAGGGTTGCATCGAGGTCAGATATTTCTCGAAATCCCACACCCGCACCCCGCCGCCGATGCCGACCACGTAAACGGCAAAGCGCAGATAGCGCGCCCAGGCCGGGCTGATGTCCGCCGGGACGATCCGGCGCAGGATGTTGTCTATCGGCCGGTTGAACAGAAATACGACGATGGACGCAACGGCAAAAGCCACAACGAATGTGGCGCCGAGGAGTGTGACAATCATGGTTTGCCTCCTTCCTTTGAAGTGGCAGCGCTGAGGCGCAGGACGGTTTGCTGCTCCAGGCTCAGATCACGACCGGTTCGGCTGTGGATGAGGCGGGGATGAACTTGTAGACGGTCAGGCACACATCCGGGCAGACGACCGCGCACAGGGCGCAGCCCGTGCACTTGCCCTGCGGATCAACGTACTGCGCCGGGTGATAGCCGCGCGCGTTCAAGCGTTCGTTGTTGATCAGGATCACCTGCTGGGGGCAGGCCGTGACGCACAGGCTACAGCCTTTGCACTGGTCTTCCCGGATGAGGACATGACCTTTCGCCATTCCAGACCTCCGTGGTCGCAATCACTACCTGCCTCGGTACCGAAGCAGGGGCGTGGGCCACCACGACCAGCGTAGCCCGCCTCCCCCGTTCGGCGTAGTGCCTATCGTCACATGCCTGCGCGGAGAAAGTTCCCCTGCGAACTCAGCAAACCCTACGCCCGTCATCGCGAGGTCGTTACGTTCAGCACTGCGCGACTGTCCCCAACTCGCCGATGATGAGGACGAGAGAGCGGGATAGGCGACGGGCGTTGCCGAGCGATGATAGAGATGATGCGGCGACGGTTCCAGGATGCGCGCCGTGGGCGGGCATCTTCCGGTCGCGATGTTGGTTGATTGAAAACACGGCCCGTGATTCGGTGGCCAGGTTGAATAGTTCTTTTCCGATTGTCGCGCTGTAGAAAGGAGAACACCTCCCATGACCACGCCGTGGGTTCACCGCTATGCCCAGCGCACGCACCACCTCACCAGCTCCGCGATTCGCGAACTCCTCAAGCTCACCCAGCGACCCGAAGTGATCTCGTTTGGCGGCGGGCTGCCGGCGCCGGAGCTGTTCCCCATCGAACAAATTCAGCAGGCCTGCCAGCGGGTGCTCGCCGAAAAGGGAGTCACGGCTTTGCAATACGGCATGACCGAGGGCTACCTGCCGCTGCGCGAGATGATCGCGCGGCACGTCGTGCGCTACGGCCTCCAGGCCACAGCCGATAACGTCCTCATCACCGGCGGCTCGCAACAGGCCCTCGACCTCATCGCCAAATTGCTCATCAACCCCGGCGACCGTGTGCTGGTCGAAGCCCCGACCTACCTCGGCGCCCTGCAGGCCTTCAACGTCTTCGGCGCCGAATACGTGAGCGTGCCCGCCGACGCCCACGGCTTGCGCACCGATCAACTCGAAGACGCGCTGCGCTCGGGGCCGAAGTTCATGTACATCCTGCCGAACTTCCAGAACCCCGGCGGCTTCACGCTGGCGCTCGACCGGCGCAAGGAACTGGTGCGACTGGCCGATAAGTATGGCGTGCCGATCGTGGAGGACGATCCCTACGGGCAACTGCGCTACGAGGGCGAGCATCTGCCGCCGCTGTTTGTGCTCGACCGGGCCACGCGCGGCATCCGCACCGACAACGGCTTCAGCCTCGGCAACGTCATCTACCTCAGCACCTTCTCGAAGACCCTCACGCCCGGCCTGCGGCTGGGCTGGATCATCGCGCCGAAGGAAGTGATCGCAAAGCTGGTGCAGCTCAAGCAGGGCGCGGATTTGCACACCAGCACCTTCACGCAGCTGGTGGCGTACGAAACAGCGCGCGGCGGCTTCCTCGATCTCCACATCAAAGGGTTGCGCGACGCTTATCGCCGGCGGCGCGACGTGATGCTCGACGCGCTGGCCGCGCACTTCCCCGAGACCGTGAACTGGACGCGGCCCGAGGGCGGCCTGTTTGTGTGGATGCGGCTGCCGCCGGGGATGAGCAGCCAGGCCCTGCTCGAAGCGGCCCTCGAGCGGCAGGTGGCCTTTGTGCCCGGCGACTCGTTCTTCGCGCCGGATGTGCCCCACGCGATGGCGCTCCGCTATCTGCGCCTCAACTTCTCGTGCATGTCGCCGGAGCGCATCGGCGCCGGCATCGAACGCCTGGCGGAGGCGTATCAGGCGCTGGCGACCCCGCTGCCCGAGGTGAGCTATGCCGCCGTCTGATCCGCGCCTCGCCGAACTGCGGGCGGTGCGCGAACGGGCGCGCCAGGGCGGCGGCGCGGATCGCATCGCCAAACAACACGCCAAAGGCAAACTCACCGCGCGCGAACGGCTCGACCTGCTGCTCGACCCCGGCACCTTCAACGAGCTCGAGCCGTACATCACCCATCAGGGCCACGAATTCGGACAGGCCGGCGAAAAATACCTCGGCGAGGGCGTCATCACCGGTTATGGCCAGATCGAGGGCCGCACGGTTTACGTGTATGCGCAAGACTTCACCGTGTACGGCGGCACGCTGAGCGAGATGCAGAGCCACAAGATCTGCCGGGTGATGGATCTGGCGCTGCGCAACGGCGCGCCCATCATCGGCCTGATTGATTCGGGCGGCGCGCGGATTCAAGAGGGCGTGCGCAGCCTCGGCGGCTACGCGGAGATTTTCCGCCGCAACGCCCAATACTCCGGCGTCATCCCGCAGATCAGCGTGATGCTCGGCCCGTGCGCCGGCGGGGCGGCCTACTCGCCCGCCCTCACCGATCTCATCCTCATGGTCGAGAAACATTCGTACATGTTCCTCACCGGGCCGGAGGTGATCAAAACCGTGACGGGCGAGGTCATCGAACCCGAGAATCTGGGCGGCACCGAGGTGCACATGGCGGTGAGCGGCACCGCGCACCTGGCCTCGAAGACGGAACCGGAGGCGCTCCAGTTGTGCCGGCGCGTGCTGAGCTATTTCCCGTCGAACAACGTCGACAACCCGCCGTTTGTGAAGCCGACCGATCCGCCGCAGCGGATGGATGACGAGTTGAACAACCTCATCCCGCTCGACGCGAGCGCGCCATATTCGATGCACGCCGTCATCGAGCGGATCGTGGACCGCGGCTCGCTGATCGAATTGCAACCGGAATGGGCCCGCAACGCCATCGTCGGGCTGGCGCGGCTCGGCGGGCACAGCGTCGGCATCGTGGCGCAGGAGCCAAGCGTGATGGCCGGCGTGATTGACATTGACGCCAGCGACAAGATCACGCGCTTTGTGCGGATGTGCGATTGCTTCAACCTCCCGCTGATCACCTTTGTGGATTCGCCCGGCTTCCTGCCTGGCGTGAGCCAGGAGCACGGCGGCATCATCCGCCACGGCGCGAAGGTGTTGTACGCGTACTCCGAGGCCACCGTGCCGAAGATCAGCGTCATCACGCGCAAGGCGTATGGCGGCGCGTATGTGGTGATGAGCAGCAAGTATCTCGGCACCGATGTGAACTACGCCTGGCCGAGCGCGGAGGTCGCGGTGCTGGGCGCGGAGGGCGCGGCCAACATCCTGTTCAAAGACGTCATCAAATCCGCCGCCGACCCGGGCGCTGAACGCGCGCGCCTGGCCGCCGACTATCGCCGGCGCTTCAACAATCCGTACCACGCCGCCAGCGCCGGTTACGTGGATGACATCCTCGAGCCGCGCGAAACCCGGCCCAAGCTCATCGCCGCGCTCGGTGCGCTGCGCGACAAGTACGCGCCCGCCCCGCCGAGGAAGCACGGCAACATCCCGGTATAGACAGCAATGAGGCTGAGAAGCCGGGGTGCGGGGGTAAGCGCTCCCCGGCCCCCCGGCTCGCTTTCCGCACGGCCATGTCCACTGAAATGACCATCGCCCTGCAGATCAGCCTCATCGGCATGGGCCTCGTGTTCGGCGCAATCCTGCTGCTGTGGGCGCTGATGGCCGTGCTGGTGCGCGTCGCCGCCGAACCGATACCCGAGACCTGCGGGGTTACTGAAAACCCCGCAGGTCTTGAGCGGAAGCGCCGCGCCGCCCTCGCCGCGATAGCAGTCGCGCTCGCGCAACAGCGGTTCGGCGCTCCGGTAACGCCCGGCTCGACCGCCCTCCCAACGACCGCGCACGTCAGCGCGTGGCAGGCCGTGACACGCTCACAGCAACTCAAACAACGAGGCCCGATACGCCGATGAACATCCGCGTCACACTGGCTGGAAAAACCTTCGACGTCGAGGTTGCCGATCTCAACGCGCGGCCCATCGTGGCGGTGGTGGAGGGCGAGCGGTTCGAGGTCTGGCCGGAGGAGGGGTTGCCGGCGGAGGGTTCACCGGTTGAAGGCCCCTCGCCGGTTGCGGCCAGGCCCGGCCCACAACCGGCCAACCCGCCAACGCCCAACGCAAAGTCCGTGCTCGCGCCGTTGCCGGGCATTATCGTGGCCGTCAGCGTGCAGCCCGGCGCGGAGGTGACGGTCGGGCAGGAGTTGTGTATGCTGGAGGCCATGAAGATGAAGAACGCCATCCGCGCCCCGCGGGCCGGGCGGATCGCAGCGGTGCACGTCGCTGCCGGGCAGACGGTGAAGCATCGCGCCCCGCTGGTGGAGTTTGCCGAATGACCCCCGCGCTCGCACAGGCCCGGCGAGGCTTCAAGCGTTTCAACCCCTTCATGGTGTGGCTGTGGCGGCTTGGCCTCGGAAGTTGGGTGAATGCCTGGCCGCAGGTCGGCGGCCGAATCATGGTGCTGACCCACACCGGCCGCAAAACGGGTACGCGGCGGCGCACGCCCGTCAACTACACGCTTTCAAACGGCGACGTGTACTGCGTGGCGGGCTTTGGCCCGGTCACCGATTGGTATCGCAACGTGCGCGCCCAGCCGCGCGTCGAAGTGTGGTTGCCCGAAGGCTGGTGGGCGGGCGAGGCCGAGGAGGTCGCCGACCCAGGCGCACGCCTTACGCTGCTGCGGCAGGTGCTGATCGCCAGCGGATTCGCCGCGTATGCAGCCGGCCTTGATCCAGTGGGGATGGCCGACGATGAACTGGCCGCAGCGACCCGGTCGTATCGCCTCCTCCGCATCCGCCGCACCGAGGCCCGCACCGGCGCCGGCGGCCCGGGCGATTTGGCCTGGGTCTGGCCCGCCGCGACGATGGGCCTCATCGGCGCATGGTTGCTGCGCCGCTCGATGCGGGCGCTACCCGGCCGGGTGCGCAAAGGGCCGGGCGAATGAACATTGCCGAACTGCTCGGCGAAGTCAGCCAGGGCCTCGCGGCCTTCACCCTGGGTAATGGTGTGATGATGGCTGCCGGCCTCGTGCTCATCATGCTCGCTATTGTGAAGGAGTACGAGCCGGTGTTGCTGCTGCCCATCGGCTTCGGCTGCGTGCTGGCCAACCTCCCGCTCACCGGCATGACGGCGGGCGACGGGTTGTTCGGTGTGCTGTACGCCGCCGGCATCCGCACCGAGTTGTTCCCGTTGCTGATCTTCATCGGTGTGGGGGCGATGATTGATTTCAGCCCGCTGCTCGCCCAGCCGAGGCTGGCGCTGCTCGGCGCGGCGGGGCAATTCGGCATCTTTGGCACGCTCCTGCTCGCCACCGCGCTCGGCTTCCCGCTCAACGAGGCGGCCTCCATCGGCGTCATCGGCGCGATTGACGGGCCAACCTCCATCTTCGTCGCGGGCCAGCTCGCGCCGAATTTGCTTGCCCCCATCGCCGTGGCCGCGTATTCGTACATGAGCCTGATCCCGATTATTCAACCGCCGTTGATGCGCCTGCTCACGACGAAGGCCGAGCGCCGCATCCGCATGGAGTACGCGCCGCGCCCGGTGTCGCGCCGCGCGCGGGTGCTGTTCCCCATCATCGTCACGCTCGCCATCGGGCTGCTGGTTCCGGCGGCGACGCCCCTCATCAGTATGTTGATGCTTGGCAACCTGCTCAAAGAGAGCGGCGTGGTGGAGCGGTTGAGCAGGGCCGCGCAGAATGAAGTCATCAACGTCGCCACCTTGTTCCTCGGGCTGACCATCGGCTCGACGATGGACGCGGGGAGCTTCCTCAACTGGAGCACGCTGAGTGTGCTGGTGCTCGGGCTGCTGGCCTTCGCGCTCGACACGGTGGCCGGATTGCTCTTCGGCAAGCTAATGGCGGCGCTGAGCGGCGGCAAGATCAATCCCCTGCTCGGCGCGGCCGGCATCAGCGCCTTCCCGATGGCGGGCCGGCTCGCGGCCAAACTGGCGCAGGAAGAGGACTTCGAGAATTTTCTATTGATGCATGCGATGGGGGCGAACACCGCCGGCCAACTGGGGAGCGTGATGGCCGGCGGTGTGTTGTTGGCGCTGGTGGCGGGGCTTGCTTAGCGATTGGGCGGCTATTGCCGCTGGCGCTGCCCGGCCATCCACCCGGCGAGGCTCGGCGCGGCGACGCTCATCGGCAGGCGCTGCGTCGCGGTGACGAAGGGCGCACCGGCCTCGCGGCACAGCATCTCCACCACATCACGCCCGGAGGCCGCCGCGAGGTGCACATTGCCGCCCGGCTCCACCCACTGACCGATCATGTAGAAGTTGCGCAGGCCCGGCAGCGTTTTGCTCATGCCGGCGCCCATCATCAACGCCATCTTCTTCATCCCCAGCGCCCAACCGTGAATTGAGCCGCGCCAGTTGAGGGTGTAGCGCTCGTATGTCACCGGCGTGGCGACATCCACCGCCTCGACCTGCCCGGCCAGGCCGGGGTAGCGTTCGTCGAGCGCTGCGATGACCGCCACAGCCACCTCCTCCTTCGCGGCCTCATAGCGCTCCGGCTCAGCGCGCAGGCTCTTCCAATGATCGTAGTCGGCTTCGATCCATAGACTGAGCGAGGCCTTGCCCCGTGGCGCCATCGTCGGGTCGAAGCTGTAGTGTTTTAGCACCAGCCGATCCACCGTGAGGTTGCCGAGCGTGATCGGGTGGCTCAAGGGAAAGCTGAGTTGCGGTGGCTCGGCGGAGAAGTCGCGCGCCACGCCGAGTGAGACCTGAAGGATCGACTCCGCCAGCGGCAGGAGTTGATAGTGAAGGCGCGTGGCCTCGCTGAGGTAGCGCCCCCTCAACAAGTCGAAAAGCGTGCTGCGCCCGTCGGCGGCGGAGATGACGACCTCGGCGCGCCGCTCGCACCCATCGGCCAGCCGCACGCCGACGGCGCGATCACCCTCCACGAGAATCTCTGTTACCCGCGCTTCGTATTCGATCTCACCCCCGAGGGCCTTGAATCGTCGCGCCAGATCCTCTGCAAAATCGAGCGAGCCGCCGATGGGGTAGCCGGCGCTTTTATTCGCCATCTGGGCCAGCGTCATCACCATCATCATGAAGGGGAAGTCGGGCGGCGAAAACTGGAAGAAGTGGAGCAGGCCCTCGCGTAGCAGCGGATCGCTGAAGCGTGCGGCGAACTCGCGCAGCGTCACATCCTTCCACTTGAGCAGCGGCCCGACAAAGGGCAGCATCATCATCCCCAGTTGCAGGTTCTCCTGGGGATCATCGGGGGTGAGGTCAACCGGCAGATCGAAGGCGGCGAAGTCGCGCAATGCGCCGGTGAAGTCGCGGGTAGTGGCGGCATCCTGCGGCGCGAGCGCCAGCATGTGCGCCTCCAACCGATCGACATCGGTGTACAGGCAGAAGGCGCGGCCATCACGCGACTCGTAGCGCGTGAACTCGTCGTAGAAGTGAAAGCGCCGCCCCTCCAACATCCGCAGCTCTTTCCAAACGAGGTGGGCATTGGCCCTCGGCCCGGCGCCGGTGAGGTAACGAATCGCCCCATCGAAGAGATAGCCCTTGCGCCGCCACGACGTGCACAGCCCGCCGGGGATGGTGTGCAACTCGAGGAGGCGGGTGCGATAGCCGTTCATCTGCGCGTAACAGCCGGCTGATAGCCCGGCGATGCCGGCGCCGATGACGAGGAGGGTTCTTTCCGGCATGGTGTTTTTTGAGGGGCAGGCTATAGGGTTGAGACCCTGAGGGTCCTGCGGACTCTCAGGGTCTCACTCAACACAGACTTCATCCGGTTTTCATCCGCCTTAGGCCGGCATGGCGACCGGTCGCGGCGGCGCGGGCCGCGCGGCCGGCGTGCGGCTCATCTGCCACTGGCGGAAGACCAGCCAGGCCGCGCCCACGCCGATGAGGGTGACGACGAGGCTGACGAGCCAGCCGACGAGCGGCAGGCCGCTCGCCAGCACATACAAGGTGACGCCGACCAGCAACGCCAGCCATTGACTCGTGGACGAGAACGCCCGCACGATCAACCAGCCGACGAGATAGCTCACGATGAGCTTGCTGCCGTAGCTCACCAGCAACGTGAACAGCGACACCGCCAGCCCGAGGCTCGAGAAGCCGACTCCAAAGATGGCGCCGGACAGACCGCCGAGGGTGGCGATCATGAAGGTGATACCGAGGGCCACGATGAAGACGCCGGTGACGAACGCGGCGACGTAACCGGCGATGACGATGAGCAGGCCCCAGCCCGTCGCGGCGAGCGGGTGCGTGCGCGTGGCCTCAGCCGTGGCCGTGAGGACGTTGGGCCAGGCCCACAGCATCAGCGCGCCGAGCAAGAGCAACGTGATGAAGTCACGCCCACGATCGAGGAACCACTGCATCACGGTGAAGCCATAGGTTTGCTCCGGCGTGAAGACCGGGGTCACGGGCTGAACGTCGCGTCCCGGCACCGGGGTTTGGAACACAACGCCGCCGGCCGGCTGCGCCTGTATCCCACTGGCCTGGGCCGCGCGCGCCGTGTATGTCAACGCGCCGGCGATCTTCGCCTCCGGCCCGACGCGCAGGCCGGGGTCGATGCTCGTCGGCAGGCCGGGCGCAAACGGCACCGGGCCAAAGTACGTTGTGCCCGCCGCGGCATCGCCCACCTCGGCAAACACATCGCGCCCCACCGTGCCATTGATCTCGAGCGCCTCACCGCCCATGCGCACATCGCGCCCGACTGCACCGTTGAGGGTGGCGACCAGACCGCCCATCAACAGGTCGCGTTTGATAACGCTTTTGTCGGCGGTGGTGAGGGTGTAGCCGCCGAAGAGCAGATTGCGGTCAATGGCCGCCGCCCGGCCGAGGGTGAGCGACGCGCCGCCCCCAAACAGCGAGCCGGTGATCTTGCCGTTGACGATGAGCGCCTGCCCGGCCACAAAGACGCTGCCGTTGACGGTGCCGTTGATGGTGATGGTGGTGCCGCCCGCGAACAGGTTGCCGTTGATCGTGCCATCCACGATCACGGTCTCGCCGGCCAGCAGCACATCATCGTCAACGATTTCGTTCGGGCCGATGGTGATCGTGCCGCCTTCGCGCGACTCGAGCGCCAACGCTGTGCCCGCCGTGGCCAACGCCGGGCCGAGCGCCATCAGACCGATGACGATGAAACGGATAGCCTTCGCCATACAGACCTCCTTGCGCGAGCGATCCGCCGGCAGCGAAGTCCGTGCCGGTGGGAACCGCCCTGCGCCAATTCAACCACACATATGCAGCGGATCACGGTCGTGTTGCGAACATCCAGCGCTGGGTGGCCAGGGCCGGCTGTCCTCGTGATCCTGCGACACTATAAGCGCCGCCGTCGGGTGGGGCAGTGTCGAAGGTCACAGCCCCGGCATGCAACCCGTCAACGACGCCGGGAGCGTGCGCATCTTCCCCGTTCACGCAACCTTCATCCATCCTTCGCCCTTCCTTCGCTGA
>CAZSNP010000033.1:0-15202 GCA_964608265.1 uncultured Anaerolineales bacterium
GGCAGAAGGCAGAAGGCAGAAGGCAGAAGGCAGAAGGCAGAAGGCAGAAGGCAGAAGGCAATCTGCTTTCCGCTTGCTGCCTTCTGCCTTCTAAACAGGCGGCCAGGGGTAGCTGCGGCCCGAACCCGGCTGAGGATACTTGCGCGCCGTCAGCACCCGGTCGGCGCGGCGGCGCAGCGCGGCGACTTCGAGCGGATCGAGCAACCCATTCAGGGCGGCTTTCAAATCCTCGTCGCACTCGAGGCGATCGCGGAAGTCCTCGACCTCCGTCAACAATTCCCTGGGGATGGCCTCGCCCGCGAACTCCCAGATCACCGTGCGCAGCTTGTTCTGCGCGTGAAAACCGATGCCGTGATCGATCAGCCAGATCTTGCCGGACTGGTCTTTGAGCACATGCCCGCCCTTGCGGTCGGCGTTGTTGATGAGGAGATCGAACAGCGCCACGCGCCGCATCGCGGGCCGGTCGTCGTCGGTGATGCTGAAGTAGTGAAAGTCCGGCTCGGCGTGGACGAAGAATTGCAGCGAGCCGGGGCCGTGCGGGCCTGCTTCGCGGTACACGGTCGGCGGCACAAAGTTCCAGCCGAGCGCCTCGCTGACGATGAAGGCGGCCACCTCGCGGTAGGCCAGTGTATCCTCGGGGAAATCCCACAACGGCTGCTCACCCCTGGTGGGTTTATATACGGCGAAGGTCACTTGCTCGCCGCGCGACACGCGCGCCAGAAACGTGTAGTTCGACCCGTGCGGCAGCAAGCCTTCGAGCTTGAGGTCCCCCTCACGCAGCAGCGTGAGCATCTCTTTTAGGCTGATGGATGTGGCTGCCATAAATCGCCGGGTCGTGACCGCGCCCGCCGCGCTGCCTCAATACTGATGCCCGTTGCGCTTGGGGCAGAAATGGCCCTGCGGGTCAATCGGTTGGCCGCAGAACGGGCAGATGGGGCGGCCCTTGCGCACGAGGGATTTGCCGTGCTCCGAGAGCGCCAGCATCTGGTTGCGCGTGGCGTACAGCCGGGCCACGCTGGCGTCATCCTGGGGACGCTCCTCCGTCACCACTTCCTGCGCCACCAGCACCACCAAATCCCGATCCTGATCGTAGCCCAACGCCAGTTGCCCGACCCGAAACGCCGGATCGAGCGGGACCCGCAGCGACATGCGGTCGGGCCGGTAATCGACGTGCGCCTGTGGCAGGTCGGTGATCTTCTCGTGCAGCTCTTTGACGAACTCGCCGATGCCCTGCGCCAGGGCCTCCACCTGCATCTTCTCCACAATCAGCGTGACGGTCTCGTCGTTGTGCGTGGCCTGCAAATAGAACACGCGCTGGCCGGGCTGGCCGATAGCGCCGGCCGTGATGTGGGATACCGGGTTGAACTCGTAGACAGTGCCGGGCATGAGGCAGGGAATGAACTCTGGGCCAACGAACTACGCGCGCTTCTTTTTTCGTCCGGGCCGGTGCGGATGTGAGACTTCGACGCCGTTGGTGTCGTTCAATTTTACCAAAGCCGGATGGCCCTGACCGAGCCGCAGCACCGTGATCGAGGCAGTGCTGATCATCACTCTCTGAAACAAATCCATCGGCAGGCCGAGATAGTGCGCGACCACAAGCTTGATCACATCGCCGTGCGAGACTACGGCGATGGCGTCCTTCGGGTGCCGCTTCACCAGCGCCTCCACGGCCTCCACCGCCCGAGACTGCACCGAGCGAAAGGTCTCACCGCCGGGGAACCGCATCGCCGACGGCACGCCCTGCACGGTGCGCCACAGCTTCGTACGCGCCAGCCGCTTGAGGCTCTTGCCCTGCCACTCGCCATAGCGCACCTCGCCCAGCCCTTCGACGATTTCGACGGTCAGCTTTTTGGCCTCCGCCAGCGGGGCGGCGGTCTCACGCGCGCGTTCGAGTGGGGATGAATAGACCGCGGCCAGCGGCGCGGCTTTGAGCTTTTCGACCAGCGCCAGCGCCTGCTTCTGGCCGGCCTCATTCAGACTCACGCCCGGCGTCCAGCCGGCGAGTTTGCCGGCGCGGGTATAGTCGTTCTCGCCGTGGCGGATGAGCAAGACCAGGGTCATAAGGAGTCCTCAACAACGGAAGTGCCGTGAGTGTACCCCAAAAGAAAGCAGCCCATTCAGGTGAATGGGCTGCCGGGCGAGCAGGTGGCCGTTACCGCAGGTTGATGACCTGCGGGATGACGGTGAAGGTGCCGTTGGCCAGTGAACCGACGGCGAAGACGAAGGTCGCCGTTTGCGGGCGCAGCGTCACCGGGATGTTGCTGCCAACCTGATTGAGCGTGCCAGCGGCGAACACACCCGCCTCATAGCGGCCGCGCTTCACATCGATCTGGGCCTCACCCTTCATGCCCAGGCTGGCATTGGTGAGATTATCGAGCGAGCCGAGATACTGGCCGCGCTGGAAGAGGCAGATATCAACCGCCGGGGCATTGGCGGTGTGGCGCACGACCAGCCGCGCCTCGGCCCGCCTGGTGCGCGAGAGGTCGTTGACGAACTTGCTCGCGGTCGGCGCGCCGCTCGTGTTGAGGTGGGCGACGATGGTCGCGCTCTCACCGGCGTTGAGGGGCAGGTCATTCACATCAATGGCCAGGAAACCCGTGCACGGGTGCGCCGGGTCGGCGACGCGCACCTGGATATCGTACGCGCCGGCCGGCAGCGACAGCGGGCCAACGATTTCCCCAAACCTGAAGCCCTGCAACGCGCAGGCGCCATTTACGGAAACGTCCACCGGCAGGTCATCGGGCAGGCTTGTGCCCAACAGAGCGTTGACATCCTTGCCCGGGATGCCGTGGACGACATACACCGAGGCGTTGCCGTCGGAGGCCGCCACCGGGCCGATCACGGTCAGCGCCACGGCGACTGCCAAAAACAAAGCCATCAATTTCTTCTTCATCGTTATCTCCTGTGGTCAGAGTAGTTGGAGACGGTTTGGCGTATACACCTGTCTCCCCGAGTTGCCCCACTGTAGGCGGAGATCGCGAATGTGTCGCGAAGGTGTATAAGCCTTTTTAGCAAAGGCTCATCTAAACACCCCTTGAATGAGAACTTGAAAAGTGAAGGCGCAGAGAAGAGATGTGAGCGGCGGCTACATGCGTAGATAGTGATCAACGCGCAGCGCGGCGTTTGGCGGATTGCAGTTCTTGTTCGTTCAACTCGGGGAGCGTGGTGGTCTCGGTCAGGCCGAGCGCTTTCTCCTGCGCCGCGCGCCAGCGGGCCAGGCGATCTTTCACGGACGATTCGTAACCCTCGCTGGAAGGGGAATAGAAGTAGGTGCCGAGCAGCGCGGTGGGCAGATATTGCTGGCCGGTGTGATGTCCCGGCGCTTCGTGCGGATACACATAGCCCTCGCCGTGTCCCAACCCCTTCGCGTCGCGGTTCGCATCCTGCAGGTGACGCGGCACCTCCACCTTGCCCTCGGCTTCCACTTTCTCATACGCCTTGAAGTACGCCCCGGCGGTGTTCGACTTCGGCGCGGTGGCGAGGTAGAGCGTGGCCTCGACGATGGGATAGATGCCCTCGGGCATGCCGACGAATTCGAAGGCCTGCACCGCAGCGCTCGCCACCACCAGCCCCAGCGGGTCCGCCAGGCCGATGTCCTCCCCGGCCAGGATGACGAGCCGGCGCAGGATGAAACGCGGACTCTCGCCGGCATACAGCATCTTCGCCAGCCAATAGAGCGCGGCATCCGGGTCGCTGCCACGCACGCTTTTGATAAAGGCGCTGATGGTGTCGTAATGCGCGTCGCCGTCTTTATCGTACAACACGGCGCGCCGCTGGATGGACTCCTGCGCCACTTCGAGCGTGACGTGAATCGCGCCGTTGCTGTCGGGCGGCGTGGTCTCGACGGCGAGTTCGAGCGCGTTGAGCGCGTTGCGGGCATCCCCGCCGGCGACGTGGACGAGGTGGGCCAGCGCCGCTTCCTCCATGATGACCTTGCGCTCGCCATAGCCGCGTTCGTTGTCGGCGAGGGCGGCCAGCAGAATCCGGCGCGTATCCTCCGGCGTGAGCGCCTTGAGCGCGAAGATGCGCGAGCGCGAGACCAGCGCGCCGATGACGTCGAAATACGGGTTCTCGGTGGTCGCGCCGATGAGGATGATCGAGCCGTCTTCCACATGCGGCAGCAACGCATCCTGTTGGGCTTTGTTCCAGCGATGCACCTCATCCACAAACAGGATGGTGCGCTGGCCGTGCAACTTGCGCCGCTCTTTGGCCCCGGCGATGACGGTGCGCAGATCGGCGATGCCGGCCAGCACGGCGTTGAGCGAGGTGAATTGCGAGCGGGTGGTGTTGGCGATGATCTGCGCGAGGGTCGTCTTGCCCGTGCCGGGCGGCCCCCACAGGATGATGGATGAGAATAGCCGGTCGGCCTGGATGGCGCGCCGCAGCAAACGGCCCGGCCCCACGATCTCCTCCTGCCCGATGAAGTCATCGAGATTGCGCGGGCGCATCCGCGCGGCCAGCGGGGCCTCGCTGGTCAATCGCTGTTGCAGGGCGTGGTCGAAGAGATCCACGCCGCGAGTATAGCACGCAGATTCTACTCGCTGTGTTGGGAATGCGTTATCGAAACGCGTGCATTGCCAGCCCTCAGACGGGATGTTACAATCGCCTCTAACGGGCCGCAAACACAGTTGACCCAGCACGCCTGAGATTTGGGGGCCATTCGCGTGGCGATGTCTTTTCGAACCCTGGCGGGAATGATCGGCACAGCAGCACTGACCTCGGTGCTGTTTTACTATCGGTGGTGGTGGGCGGCCCTCGTCCTACTCCCGGTAGCGCCTCTACTTGTCTGGTACTTAACCAAAGAACATCGCTGGCAACGCGCCCTGCTCACCGGGCTGGCCGCCTGGCTGACGGTCCTCGGCTGCACGATCTGGTTCTGGCTGACGCCCGAACAGCCGGTGTATGTGCATGTGAACGGGGTGGCGTTCAACGGGCAATACATCTTCGTCAGCGATCTGGCCGCGCCGCGGATCGTGCTGTTCGACACCGCTTTCGCCGCGGTGGATGAATGGCGCGGCAACCTCGGCCGCCCGGCGGGCCTGGCCTGGACGCCCGACGGCCGCCTGCTCATCGCCGACCCGCTCAATCACCGTTACGCGCTGGCTCAGGGTGGCCTGCCGACCGAGTTTGGCCTGGGCGCGTACGGAACCGGCTCGGGCCAGTATCGTTACCCGCAGGATGTGGCCGCCGATAGCCGCAACCAGTTTTACATCGCCGACACCGGCAACCATCGCGTCGTCATCGTCCACGCGGCGAGCCGGGAGGTGGTGACCACGCTCGACCTCCCCAACGGCGCGCCGCGCGGCCTGGCCATCAACCCGTGGGATCAATCGCTGCTGGTCGCCGACTCGTCCAACAATCGCGTCTATGTGTACGACTCGGTGCAGCGCGTCGTGCGCACGACGTTGCCCGTTACCGGCACGCAATTGCTCGACCCCGGTGATGTGGTGGCCAATACCCAGGGCACCATCTTCGTCGCCGATACCGGCAACCGGCGCATCGCCATCTTCACTCCGCTGGGGGCCTTTGAACGCGAAATCCGGCCCGACCGCACGTGGTCGCCGGCGCAACTGGCGCTGGGGCCGGGCGGTGAGCTGATGGTGGTGGACGCGCTGTCGGGCAAACTCCTCATCCTTGACCCCGCCGGCAACGTCGTGCGCGAAATCGGCCGGCAACCGGTGTGGCCCGCCTCGGCGCAGACGCAGCGCAACCAGGCCCTGGCCTTCGCGGCCGTGATGACGGTGCTGGCCTTCGGCGCCCTCCTCGTCGCCTGGATCATCGGCGGGCTCAACGTCGCGCCGTGGTGGGGATTGAAACCACGTCAGGCCATCTGGCTCATGCTCCGCACGGTCGGCGCGTTGTTCTGGCCCAGGCGCTTCAACACCGCATATCAAAAGGTGCTCGATGGCAGCCTCGACGGGCCGATGCGGGTGGCCGGCCCGGGCCTCGTCTCCATTCAAGGCGCGAGCGCGGTCGCCCTCGAACGGGGTGGCCGGCTGTCGCGCGTGTCCGGGCCGGGCACCGTCCTCACCGAGCCGGGTGAGGTCATCCGCAACGTCTTTGACCTGCGCCCACAGACGCGCCAGTTCGATCAGACGAAGGAGGCGGTGTACTCGCGCGACGCCATCCCGCTGGAAGTGAAGTTCACCCTCCAGTATCGCATCATCCAGAACGAAGCCCTGTTGGTGACGCAGGGGCGCCATGAGGTCAAAGATGAGGCGCTGCGCCGGGCGGCGCTCAACGCCAACGATTGGCACGCGCAGACCGAGCATGCCGCGCGGGATGTGCTGCGCGAGGTGATCACCACCCGCCGGGTGGAGGAGATTTTCGACCCGCGCAAAATCCAAATCGGCATCACCTCACCGCGAGCGCCATTGCAGCAGGAGATGCGGCGCCGCCTCGGCCAACTCACCCCGGCCTGGGGCGTGGAGGTGCTGAGCGTCACGCTGGATGAGATTCGCCTGCCCGCGCCGGTGCAACAGCGGCTGTTGCAAGTGTGGGATGTGGAATGGAACCGGTTGGTCGAGGTGGGCCGCGCGCAAACCGAGGTGTGGGCGTTGCAGGAGCGCAGGCAATTTGAGCGGGATGAGGAGCGCCGGCAGCTCGAAGCCAGGCTGACTCAGGCTCAACTGAAGCTGGCCAACATGCGCAACGAGGCGCTGGCCGGTTGGGAAGTGGATCGGGTGAACGTCGCGCACCAGAAAGAACTCGAGACGGAGCGCGCGCAACTGGAGACGCAACTCCAGCAGCTCAAAGCCCGGGCCGAGGCGGAGTTGGCGCGGGTCGGCCTCGAATCGGAGCTGGAGGCCGAACGCTGGCGGCTGGAGCACGACCTGTCGCAGCAACCCGATCAGGCGCAACTCGGGCGCATGCGGTTGCAGGCCGCCATCGAGGCCGCGCGTGCCGAACTGGATGCGGAGCTGGATCGTGAGCTGCTGCGGCTGGAGCATGACAAAGATGTAAAGCCCGAGCGTGCCCGTCTGCAGGCCGATGTGCGCGGCATACTCGATGACATTCGGGTGCGAACTGCTCGCCGGCGCGCAGAACTGGAGCGTGAGCGGACTCAGGACAAGGCCCAGGCTACCGTCACCCAGGGGCGCGCCAAGGCCCTGGCCCGCGTAGAGTATTTGCGGCAGGTGCTCAACGTGCTGCGCGATGATGACGAGTTGCTCAACAGCGCCGACCCGGAAGTCTGGCAGTTGGTCACGCGCCTGGTCTCGTTTGCCGACCTCAAGGCCGCCCTGAACGCGTACATGCGCGAAAACGCCCTGCTTGAAGATAGCCAGAATCATGAGCAAGCAAAGTCGGGCCAGAAGAAAAGCGCCTAGGACAGCGAGAAGACGCCGCCTCGCCGCCAGCGCGGCCTCAGCCGGGCCGGGGTCCGCCAACGGCGAGCAACTCGTTATCAAACTTCGAGAGCTGGCCGAAGATACCATTCAGTTGATGTTCGACACGCTGACCATGTCACAGCTCGAGGAGGATGTGCGCAAATCGGACTTGGCGTTTTCGATGGTGACGGCCCACGACCACTGGAAGAAAGGTGAATGGAGCGATGTGCAAACCGCCTGCGCCAACGGCATTGATCTGTGCACCATCTGGACCGGGCGACAGTTTTCACCGATCCCGACGTTGCTGGTTGGCATCTTGTATGCGCTCTCAGGCAGCAGCCATATCCTCAACATCGCTGCCCCGGACAGCAGCCAACGGGATGCAGTCCAGGCGTTTCGCAAAAGCCGCGAGGTCCTGCGCCAAATGTTTCACGCGGCCAGCGACCGATTTGAGGCGGTGGCCTGCCTGGGGTTGGCGGTGGCTTATTGCAAAGACCATCGCTACGGATATGCCGCGCATACCTGTGCGCAGGGGCTGGCCCTTTTGCCACACGAACATGTCGTTGGGAGTGTGGATGGGGATCTGCGTGAGAGACTGAAATCACTATGGAATCACGCGCGCGCGCTCGACGCTGCGCAATTTCAATCGAGGCCCGCATGACCAACCAAGCCGCTGCTTTACCCGCCGCAGCCAGCCGCCCGAAAGCCCACGCCTGTGGCGCCTGCCGCGGCCCACTCGAAGCCGATGAGACCGTGTGCCGGCGCTGCGGCGCCGACAACGCGGGATGGCTGAAATTCCAAACCAGCCACTTCAACGCCTTTCGCCTGCGCGAGGTGTTGGCGCTCGCCGCCGGGCTGTGCGGGTTGTTGCTGATGCTGGCCCTCGGCTGGGCGCTGTTTGTCGTCCTCGGCGCTCAAGTCTGGGGTGAAGGCGTCGGCGCGGCGTTGCTGCTGGCGTCGATCCCGCCGGCCGCCGTCGGCTTTGTGTATGCGTGGAGCGAGCGCGAGGCCTTTCGCCAGGCCCAGCACATGCCGGGCGTCAATCTCAAAACGGAGTACGAGCGCCTGACGCGGCTCAGCCTGGTCGTGGTCGGGCTGAGCGTGGCGGCGGGCCTCGGCGGGCCGCTGCTCGTCTTCATCGCGCCGCTGGTGCTGCAATCCGCCAACGTCCTGTTTGGCCTGTCGTTCTCGGCCCAGTTGCCCGAGATCACGCGCGGCACCTATGTGTTGATGTTCCTGGCCGTGTGGTTCTGCTACGCCATGCACGTGTTGGGCCGAGGGCTGGGCGGGACGGTCGCGCGCGAGTATGCGCTGGCCGCCGATGCGGTCGCCCCGCCGTTCGTCTTCGAGCAACAGGAGAAATTCCACGAGTTGTGCAAGCAGGCCGTTCTCTCAGAGCTGGCGGCGTCGGTCGATCATCGCAAGGTCAAGTGGCACAAACTCGAACGGGCCGGCGACGGCGGGATGACGGTGGAGATCGGCGTGCCCCACGGCGATCGGGTGGTCGAGAAAATCAACGAGTTTGACTACGAACGGGTGCCGCTCGAGAAGAAGTACACCGTCAGGCTCGACCGCTGGGCGCGCCTCACCTCGATCGCGTTGATGGCCGACTGAACTCAGTTCGGGGAGAACGGATCGAGCGGGCGCGGCTCGGTGTGGGCGGGCACGGCGTGATGCTCGAGCATGCGCCACGCGCCGTTGACGTGGCGGAAAACATTGGTGGCGCGCGCCTGGGTGACGCCGGTGCCCTCGATCTGCCCGGTCTCGATGTTCTCGAAGCACACGACCTCGGCGGTGCGGCCAAAGACGCGCACCCGCATCTCGCTCGGCCAGACGTGCAACGGCCCCTGGTTGGCGAAGATGCTGCGCCAACTCTCGCGGATGGCCTCCCAACCGTGCAGCGGCCCCCAGCCCGGATGCACGCAGACCGCGTCGGGGCTTTCCACCCACAATCGCTGCATCAAATTGAAATCCGCCAGGCTGAGCGCGCGATAGAACTGCGCGTTGGCGGCGAGCACGGCGTCGGCTTGCGGAGTCATCGTCGTCACACGGGCGCGCCCCAGCGCCGCAAGACCGCGGGCAACTCCGCCAGGTGTTGGATCGTGGCCTCGGGTGTGATGTTGCCCGCATGCGCGCGGTTGACCGGGCTATCGGCGGTGGAGGCCAGCCACACGTTGCGCAGCCCGGCCAGTTGCGCGCCAAGGATGTCGGCGCCCAGCGTGTCGCCGATCATCACACATTCCTCCGCTGCCAGCCGCCACGGGCCGAGCACCCGCTCGAAGATGCGCGGGTTGGGCTTGCGCACCCGCACCGCCGCCGAGACGATGATGGGATCGAAATAGGCGCGCAGCCCGGCGCGGTCGATCAGGCGTTGCACGTTCTCGTCGTCGCCGGCGTTGGAGATGATGGCCAGCGGCAAGCCCGCCGCCCGCAAAAGATGCAAAACCTCCGGTGCGCCGGGCATCATCGTGTAAAGCGACTCGCTGTAGTCGTAGTAAGCCCTGACCGCCGCCTGCAACAGCTCGGCCGAGGGCGGCGGCGCGCCGAGGTCGGCCAGCGTCGTCGCGAGCAGATAGCCGGTGGTGTATTCGACCCAATCCGTCTGGCGTTGCTGATCGAAGTCGGCGTAGTTGGCGGCCAACCGATTGAGGAAGGCTTGCGCATCGAGCATGTACCCATGCGCGTTGAGGTGGCGCAGCACGTCCGCCCGCATGCGGGGCAGAACCGCGCCCCAGTGGTGATCGAATTGCGATTGGATGAGGGTCGAGCCGAGGTCGAAGATCACGCCGCGCAGCATACGGTCAATTATAACGAGGGGCCCGGGCGCGGCTTGAGCGCTTTGCCCTTGCCTTTGAGGCGAAGCTGGCTACACTGTGAGCATGAGCACTGCAACTGAAATCAACATCCACGGTCATCGCCTCGACGCCGGTTTGCTCGAGGCCCGCCCCATCCGGCGCTGTCGCGTCGAGGAATGCCAATCGCACTGTTGCACCGGCGGCGTGTACATCTCCGTCGCGCAGGTCGAGGATATCCTCGCGCATGCCGCCCTCATCCAGCCGCATCTGCCCGCCCACCGGCGCGACCCGGCGCTGTGGTTCGATCACGCCGTCGAGCCGGACAACGATCACCCGGGACGCGGCCCGGTGATGGGCACGAACGTCCTGCCCGATCCCACCCATCCCGTCGGTGAGGGATGTGCCTTTCTGCGGCCCGACCGCAAGTGCGCGTTGCAGGCGGCGGGCATCGCCGCCGGGGAACATCCGTGGCGCTTCAAGCCCTTTTATTGCGCGCTCCATCCGCTGGTGTACGTGGAGGATCTGGTGGTGCTGAGCGAAGAGAGCGAGATGTACCTCGAGGGCGGCAGTTGCCACCGGCCCAGCCTCGGCGAGCCGGTGCCGCTCTATCGCGTGTTCGATTGGGAGTTGAAGCTGGTGCTGGGGGAGGCAGGCTACGCGGAGTTGTGTGCGCGGGCGGGAGCGTAGCCGCGCGGCTTACTTCGTCAGAGGCAGCGAAAGCCCAAACGTGCTGCCGTTGCCCTCCTCGCTCGACACCCACACCTTGCCCGCGTGTTGCTCGACGACGGTCTTGACGATGGCAAGCCCCAGCCCGGTGCCCGAGGTCTTGCGGGTGGCCTCGCCGGGCGCGCGATAGAAGCGCTCGAACAGGCGCGGCTGGGCCGAGGGGGCGATGCCGGGGCCGGTATCGGTGACCTCGCACAGCGCCTGCCCGTCGGCCTCGCGGTAGCGCACCCGAACCTGCCCGCCCTCGGGCGTGTATTTGATGGCGTTGCTGAGTAAATTGCTCAGGGCACGATGCATCCAGCCCTCATCGGCCAGCACGCGCCGGCTGGAACGAGGGCCGGCATACGTCAGCGCCAGCCCCTTTTGCTCGGCGGTGAGTTTGAACTCCGTCACCACCTGCTGCGCCAACCGATTGAGGTCCACTTTCTGAAAGCTCGGCTCGCCGTTGGCCTGCACCTGGTCGAGGCTCAAGACCTGGTCAATCAAGCGGCTCATCCGCTTGAGCCCGGCCTTGATCATACGCACGTAATCGAGTTGATCGGGGGACGGCGCTTTGAGCGAATCCTGCAACAGGTTGACGGCCCCATTCATCAAATTGATAGGGTTGCGCAGATCGTGGGCGGCGGCCAGCACGGCTTCGGTCTTGTATTCGCCCGTTTGCTTGAGGTGGGTCACCTCCTGCAGCGTCAACATCCAGCCGGTCAACAACTCGGCGTCGTTGAGCAGCGGCATGAGCGAGGCGGCGTAGAAGTGTTCGCGCCGCAGTTCAACCTGGAAGACGATGGGTTGCGGGGGAGACTCAGCGCCGGCGCGTTGCCACCACGGGCCGAGCGCCGGGTGAAGCTGGCCCAGCGATTGGCCGGCGATGGCATCGCGGCGCAGGCCAAAGAGCCGCTCGGCGGCCGGGTTGAGGAGCGTCAGCCGGCCCTGCGGGTCGGTGGCCACAATCGCCTCGGCCACCGAGCGGAGCACGACCAGCAGTTGTTGGGCCTCAAGCGAGTGCGCGACCATTGGCGCTATTGTAGCCGGTTCGCAATTCCTCGCCCAACGTGACCCCGGTACGGCGTGGCTAGGGGCCGTTGCTCGGGCCGTAGTTCACAAAGCGGCGGTACCACGTCAGCAGGGCGCCCTCGTCCGCCGTCTGCATTTTCATTTCGTGTCCCCAGGCCAGCGCCAATACCGGTGACGCCAGGCCGTCGTACGGGCTGATGAGGATCTTGACGGTGTTGAATTGCGACTCTTTCGGGGCTTTGGCATAGATCGCCTCGAGCTGTTGCCGGCGCTCGGCGCACTGCTCGTCACAGCGATAGAGGAAAACCACGCCGCCCCGGGCGAGGTTGTTGAGGTAGTTGCCCGGCGACACCGGCGCTGCCGCCGAGCCCCAGGGCGCCGGGGTGTCGTAGTGGGTGCCGCTCGAGGGCGGATTGGTCCGGTACACCGGCAGCGGGGCATTGTCCGCGATGACGGCCTTCCCCTCGTCGGGGACGACGGTTTCGTTGGGCAGGGCGCCGGGCCGCTGGGTGACGACGATGTAGATGGCGATCAGCACGAGGGCCACGCCGAGCGTGCCCAGCACGATGACGTTCCAGATCAGCGAGGAACGTTTGCGTTCGGCGCGCCGCTGCTCGCGTTTGTTGACTTTGCTGCTCAACCCAACCTCCGGTGCGATCACCGTCGCACGACACGAATAGAGCCGGCGCAAACCGGCCCGTAGTTCGAGCGCACTCGCCGGGCGCACACCTCCCATGCGCCCGCTGTGGACGACGCAAACAATTTTACTGTACTTCGGAGCCGGGCCATAGCACACCCGCACAACAAAAGCCCCGAGGCAACTCGGGGCTTTGCTTGCGAAACGGCGGGGTCGTGGACGGTTAGCGGCTGCGATCTTCGCGCCGGCGGTCGCGCCGCTGCCACTCTCGCTCATCGGGGATGAAGACGCTGAGGACGACGCTGACGACCGTGACGACCAGCGCGCCGAAGAAGGCCGGCCAGAAGCCGGTCACGTCGAAGCCGACGCCAAAGTACTGGCCGAGCTGACCGGTGAGCCAGAACAGCAGCGTGTTGATGAGCAGCGTGCCCAGGCCGAGGGTGAGGATGATGAACGGGCAGGTGAGGAAGGTGAGGATGGGCCGCACCAGTGCGTTCACAAAGCCGAAGATGACGGCGAGCACGATGACGGCGGTGACGCCCGACGGGCCGTCAATGCCGGCCACGCCTCCCGTGAGGCCGGGGATGCCGTTGAAGACCACCCAAAAGGCGACGGCGTTGATGGCGAGACGGAACAGAAGCCTGAGCATGATAATCCTCCGTGAAACGGAAAGCGCGAGGCGTAACACTGTCACGCATCACATTTTACGTTTCACGAGCGAGGCAAGTTGCGCCCGTCAGATAGGTGTCAGTCGGCTGCCGCAGTCTGCACGGGTGCGGCGTCGTGGTCGGGCAGGATGTCTTCGGCGTTGCGGATGGCTGGGACGAGGTAACCCGCTGCCCCCGCCAGAGTCGCCAGCACGCCGCACACGATCATTAACAGCGCCATGCCCGCGCCGGGGCCAGTCCCGGTCAGCCAACTCACTGCGGGGATAAACCCCACGCCGGCCCGAGCGGAGGGCTCCAGCCATTGATCGGCCAACACGCCGGCGATGAGCGGAGAGAGGGGGTTGGTGAACCACGCGATCAGCCGCCGCGCCGAGAACACACGGCCCTGCACATCCGGCGGGACCTTGGCCTGGTAGATGGCCTGATTGCTGCCGTTGACCAGCGCGAACGGCAATGAGCCGAGGAACATCGCCGGAATCCACAACCACAAATCGCGCCCCACGCCCACCAGGGTCAGACCCACTACACCACCCCATATCCAGCCCAGCAACACACCATGCACGCGCCGCTTGAAACCGCCCCAGGCGCTCATCACCGCCCCGCCCAGCACGCCGCCGATGGCCCCGGCGGACTGCACCAACCCCAGCACGCGCGCTGACTCGGCGGCGGTGTCGCCCGCAAAGCTCGCCGAGACACGCGAGACCACCATCGGCGCCAGCACGGTGAGGGCGATGCCGGCGAACAGGTTGCCGAAGAAGAAGATCATCTGCAGGCCGAGCAGGCTGGGCCGCGCGAAGATGTAGCGAAAGCCATAGGCGGCCTCTTGCAGCCAGCCGCCGCTCTCGGCGTTGCGGCTCTCCTCGGTGCGTTGCGGCTGGGGCACATGGACGATGAGCAACGCGCCGATGGCGAACAAAAAGGTGACGACATCGAGCCACAGGATGCCGCCCAGGCTGACGAGGGGCAGCAGCGCCCCGGCGAGCAGCGGCGCCACGATCTGCGGCCCCATCTCCACCAGCGACATCAGCCCGTTGGCTCGCCCGTACTGCTCCTTGGGCATCATCGTGCTGATGGCAGCGCTGTAGGCCGGCCACTGAAAGGCGTTGCCCAAACCCGCGATCACCGCGGCGACGTACAAGTGCCACACCTCCAGCAGGCCGAACGATTGCAGGATCAGGATCACCACCGTCGCCAGCCCCGCGCCGAGGTCGCTCACCATCATCATCAGCTTGCGGTTGTAACGATCAACCATCACGCCGGCCAGGGGCGAGATGAGGAGGAAGGGCGTGATGAAGAAGACCTGCATCAGCGCGAACGGCGTGGCCTCGTTGTTGGTCTTTTGCAGCACCCACAGCGAGAGCGCGAACTGGCTCATGCTGGTGGCCAGCACCGAGACGATCTGCCCGAGCCAGACGATGGTGAAACCGAACAGGCCGGAAGGAAGTCGCGAAGGCGATTGAGTCTGTATCGTCATCAATTGCTCCGACTTATCTCTCGCCAAGCACGCCAAGACCGCCAAGGAGGGTCTTGCTTTGCGAACTTGGCGAGCTTGGCGAGAGTTACTCCTGGGGCCACAGGCGCGGCAGGTTGTGGATACGCGCCCAGCCCGAATCGCGCTGCACGGCCTCCACGCTCAACTCGGTGAAGTAAGTGTCGAGCACGGCGGCGCGCTCCATCGCCAGCGGCGGTGAGCAGTAGTCTTCCTCTTCCCACACGATCCACTCGCCATCGCGGCGCGCGTTGTCGAGGCCGCCGTGGAGCGCCGGGCCGAAGGGCCGCATCACACCGATCTCGCCGCTGTTCAAGCGGGCCCGCAAGTGCGAGGCCAGCTCAGGCTTGAGTCTGGCGCGGACGAGATAGTACGCCATCGTGCTCAACCTCCCTGGCCCGGTCAGTGATGAAGCGCAACAGCCGCCCGCGCTCCTCGGCGATGCCGTCGGCCAGGCGGGCGACGGCCAACGGCAGTTCCCACGCCCGCAGCTCCGCCCGCGCGTAGTCGGTCTGCGCGTCGAAATAATGGCGGAGGTAGAGCGCCTG
>CAZSNP010000033.1:15302-24224 GCA_964608265.1 uncultured Anaerolineales bacterium
CCGCCCGCGCGTAGTCGGTCTGCGCGTCGAAATAATGGCGGAGGTAGAGCGCCTGAAAAAGCGAGCGAAAGACGGCGATGAAGGCGCGCTGCACAAAACCGGGCGGCGGGTCACCCAGGCTCAGGATGACGGACGTGCGCGCCACATCGGCGAGTGGGTGGCCGCACCACGCATTCATCCAATCAATCACGCGCGGGCCGCGCGCGGTGAGCAGCACGTTGTCGGGATGCAGGTCGCCGTGGCAGAGACGATCCCCGTCGGGCAGCGCGTTCGCGGCGCGCAGCAGCGTCGCTTTCAACCCCGGCGCGAAGATGGATTGAGCCTCGATCCATTGCGCGAGGCCGCGCACGCGCTCCGCCTGCGCCGGCAGGCCCGCTCCCGAACAGCGATGCATCTGCGCGTGCACCTCGGCCATCTGCCGCGCGAAGCCGTTCACGCGCCAGGGTTGCCTGACGAGGTGGGAGAGCATCGTCGGGCCGCTGAGGCGTTCGTACACTGCGCCGGGCCGGCCCTCAACGGTGACCGTTTCAAACACGCCGGGCACGGGTGCGCCGGCAGCATGGGCGCGGCGCGTGTTCTCGGCCTCGACTGACGCATCGCGCCCCGCCTCGGTGCGGCGATAAAGCTTGAGCGCGCGGCCCTCGCCCCACTCGAAAATCTCGGCCTGGCGTCCCGCGCCGAGGAGTTTGGCATCCATGTCTTGTCCAAATCGGGAAAGAAAGGACAGCGGGGAAAGGAAGGAAACGTATTTTCCATTTCCTTTCCCTCGACTCTCTGCGGCTTGTTTACTCGACAAAAATCTCGACGTGCTCGCCGGATTCCTCGTCGGTGACGTCAATGATCTTGCCGGTCTGCCCGCTCTTGAGCGCCTCAGTCAACGCCTCGAGCTGCTCGCCTTCGAGGCCGGGGGCGAAACGCGCGCCCATCTTGATGCCGGTGCTGACGAGGCTCATCGGCACGTTGACGCTGACCTTGGCCTTGCCGGTGCGCACCTCGGTGACGCGGATGCGCAACATGCGGGCACTCCCCCCGCCGAGCGTGATGGTCGGCGTCTTGCGGCTATCGGCCAGCGCGGCCAGCAGCTTCGCGCCCTCCTCCGCCGAGATCTTGCCCTCTTCGATGAGCTTCAATACCTTCATGCGTTCTTCAACGGTTGCCATAGCACCCTCAGCAGATTGCGGATGGCCGATGGCGGATGGCAAAAGCAATTCTCAATCTGCCATCCGCCATCCGCGATCAGCCAATGTAGACTTGCACCTTTTCCCCGCTCTCGCCCTCATCCACCTCCACATACAGCGGGTTGTCTGAGGTCAGGCCGCTGCCCAGGGCCGTGAGCATCTCGGTCACGCCGCGCTCGCGCAACTCCGGGTTGAATTGCGCGATGAGGTTGACGACCCAGCGCAGCGGGCCGAACGGCATCGGCAGCGATAGCGCGATGCGGCGCGGGAACTCGTCACGGCCCGTGTTCACGCGCAGGTGCAGCCACTTGGCCGTGCGGCTGGCGAAGGCCAGGATCATCACCACCACGCCAAAGGCCAGCGGGCACATCAACAGGCCGAACCACACCGAGAGCTGGCTATCGGCCGCGCGCCACGCCCACCAGGCCAACAGCGCCGACACAACGGTTACGGTCGCGCCGATGGCGAATGGCAGCCGCCACCAGCTGCGCCAGTACGCGAAATCGGGTGGGGGGGATTGCGGCGCGGGTGCGGGAGCGGGCGGCGCCCCGGCGGACGCGGCCTGTGCGGGCGGCGCCGTGGTCCCCGACAATGCGTTGAGCAGGCGGATGCCGTCCTCGGCGCTCACCGTGCCGTCCTCGATCATCTTCAGAATCTGCAGACGCGGCTGTTCATCCATAGTCGTCAGCCCTGAGACTCAATACTCCGACAGGCTGCCTCGGCTGCGCGCGATGTTCTCCTCGCGTTGATACAGCCAATAGCCGAGGCAGGGCATGGCCAGACCGAAGACCGCGACGATGACGATCTCGACCTCGATGGGCGCGAGTTCGGGATAGCCCGGCGGCAGCCCCATCATCAATGACCGAAAGGCATCCACCCCATACGCGAGCGGGATGAGGCGCGCGACCCATTGCAGGACTTCGGGCAGGGCGCTGAACGGGAAGAACGGCGCGCACAGCACCATGAAGACGAACTGAAGCAGGTTGGCCAGAGTCTGCGCGGTCTCTTTGATGCGCAGGGTCAACGCGGCGAAGGCAAAGCCCGTGCCGAACAGCCCCGAGAGCGCCAGCGCCAGCACGAGCAGGCCGAGCGGATGATTCTCAAACGGCAACCGCCCGATGAGGGCGCTCATCAACCAGGCCGACATCACACACAGCAGCCCGGTCCACACCAGCGCCACGATGATGCGCGAGACCAGGTTGGCGAACTTGGAGGCCGGGCTGAGGTAGAGCTGTTCGAGGGTGCCCTGCTTCTGGTCGCGGCGGATGTTGAAGCCAATCGTCCACAGCGTGTCGGAGAGGAACATGAACAGGATGAAGCCGTAGACGACGATGCCGGCAGTCGCCGAGGCTGTCGCGTCAGCGACTGCTGTACGCGGCGCGAACATCAGCCCGGCCAGCGTGAGGATGGTGACGATGAGGAACACCTGCCCGAAGGAGGCGACGAACTCCACCGGGTAGCGCAGCATGATCATCAGCTCCTTCTGCGCCATCGCCATGAGGGTGCTGAGCCACGCAGCCGGGCCGGTCAACAGTTTTGGAGAAGACTCACGTAACGCCATTGTGTCATTGGTTATTGGTTACGGCCAACAACGTGTAGCCAATAACCCCATGTGCTCTAACGCGGGTCGGGGCTGAGGAGGAGAGACGGAAATTACCCCGGCCCGCGCTACAGCTCAGAATTGGCCAACGCCCTCATTGCGTTGGATGCCGCGCTCGGTGCGATTGAACACCCAGAACCCGAAGAGCGGCGCAAACAGCATAAAGGCCCACAGCACGGCCATGTCCGCGTACCAGGAGCCGAAAAAGTAGCCGACGCCCAACAGCGACGAGCGCACACCGTTGGTCATCCACGTCGGCGGGAACAGCCAGGCGATAAACTTCACAAAGGGCGGCAGCACCGCAATGGGGAAGAAAATCCCCATGAGAAAACTGACCACCCACTGCATCAGGCCAACGACGGCGTTGGACTCTTTCACCTTGAGCACCACCGCGCCGAAGATCAGCGCCATGCCATACAGCGGGATCAGCCCGGCGGCGATGAAGCCGAGCGCCAGCAGCACATCGCCCTGAAAGGGGTTGACCTGAAAGATCAGACAGCCGATGACGTAGGCCAGCAGCGACGACGTCAGCCCGCGGATGACGCTGTACAGCGCCACCCCGCTCGCCAGCGTCACGGTCGAGGTCGGCGTGAGGTAGACGGCTTCGAGCGTGCCGGTCTCCTGCTCGAAGCGCAGCCAGTAAGCGATGTGCCAGAACGCGCTCGACACCAGCGAAAAGACGTTGCTGCCGATGAGGAGGTAGGCCACGTAATTCGTCGTGCCGGTGTTGGCGGCGAAGTTGGCCGCCGCGTCCTCGCCGCCGGTGGCGCGACCGAGCAGCATCGGCATGGCGGCGAAGACAATCGGGATGACGATCTCCAGCGCCATCTGCCCCGGATAGCGCGTGATGTTGATCATCCGCAACTGCGTCTCGGCCAAAGCCGCCGAGAGCGTTTGGGCAAAAGAGGGTCTACCGCCAGCCATGGTCATGGTCAGTGCCCGCTCCTATTTCACCGTCGTATCCACCGCCAGGGTGCGGCCGGTGCGGGCGATGAAGACATCCTCGAGCGTCACTTCCTCCGGCGCGATCTTCTGGATGACGGCGTTGTGGGCGGTGAGCGTCTCGATCAGGCGCGGCAGCAACGTGGCGTGCGAGTCCTGCGAGACGACCGTGAGCGTGGCGTGGCCGTTCATGTTCAGCGCCACGCGCGAGACGCCGGGCAATTGCTCCACGGCTGTGGTGGCCTTTTTCGAGATCACGCCCTCGACCTTGAGCACAGCTTCGCGCTGCAGCGAGGTCTTCAGCTCGGGCACCGTGCCCAGCGCCAGCACCTGGCCGTGGTCGACGATGGCCACGCGGTCACACAACGTCTCGGCCTCGGCCATGATGTGCGTGGTGTAGATCACGGTCTTGCCCTGGGAGTTGAGTCTGCGGACGACGGCGCGCAATTCGTGAGCGGAGGGCACGTCGAGCGTGTTGGTCGGCTCATCGAGGATGAGCAGCGGCGCGTCGTTAATCAACGCTTTGGCGAAGGCCACCTTCATCCGCTGGCCTGAGGAGTAACTCTCCACCGCGCGGTCGGCGATGTCGCCGAGGCTGAGTTCCTCGATAAGTTGATTCGCCCGCCGCCGCCGGTCGGTGGGGTTGAGGTGATACAGCGCGCCGAAGAAGACGAGGTTCTCGCGCGCCGTCAGCTTCCAGTACAGCCCGCGCTCGCCCATCAGCATGCAGCCCGTCGTCGCGCGGATGGCGTTGTCCTGCTTCGTCAGCTCAAAACCGTTGATGAGGGCGCGCCCGCTGGTGGGCAGCAGCAGAGTGGTCAGACATTTGATGAGCGTGGTCTTGCCCGCGCCGTTCGGCCCGAGCAGCCCGAAGATCTCGCCGGGCCGGATGTCGAGCGACACGCCCTTGAGCGCCGCCACCTGCTTGGCCTCACTCTTGAACAGCCCCGCCAGCCCGGCTTGCGCGCGCTGCCGGGTGAGGTAGGTCTTGGCTAAGTTTTCGACGGTGACTTGTCCGTTCATGGTTTCCCTTGTTTCCTTCCTTTCCCCTGTTTCCGGAAAGGAAGGAACGCGACATTTACCGAATCTCTTTCTTCATCCACCGCAGCGTGCGGCTGGCGGTGAAGCCGAGATCACGCAGCACCGCGTTAGCGGCCTCATCGTGGGCCGGCTGTTCGATGCGGACGTTCCACGGGCGATGGCCGAGGCGGCGCAACCCACGCACGAGCAGCGGCCGTTCGAGGCTGCCCCGAAACATCGGGTGCACGAGGATCGTCAGCCGGTCGCCTTCGGGCAGGCCGGTGGCAATGGCCAGGCTGCCGATGAGGTGATTCGAGTCGACCGGGGTGGCGGCCCAGCGTTCCTCCGTTTCGCCGGACAGGGCGCGTTGCGCGCGTCGCCACCACGCCGGGCGAAACTCGGCCTCGCGCAGCGGTCGATTCCACGACAACCCCTCGGGCCGCACCTCGCGCGCCAGCGCGTACTCATCCGCCCACTCCGTCTCGGCGCGCAAACGCACATCGTAGGCGGTCGGTTCGTGCGCGGGGATCGCTCGCCGCCCCGACCGCAGCCACGTGGTGTGCGTGGCCGTGTGCGTGAATCCGAGGCGCGCGTAAAGCTCCACCGCGCTCTGGTTGTCGTCATCCACCATCAACACGGCCTCGTCGCCGCCGGCCGCGCGGATGTGATCGAGCGCGGCCTGCATCAGCTGGTGAGCGATGCCGCGCCGGCGATGTTGCGGATGCACGCCGACGTTGGCGATGGCCCACGTCTTCGGCGAGTGCTCGATTGGCTGCATGTTGACGTTGCCGATGACGCGCCCCGCCTCGACCCACACGTAACCCTGGGTGAAGATGCGCTTCTCGGTATCCAGCAGCAACAGGATCGGCAGCAGCGGCCCGAGGCGGCTGAGGAACCGCATCTCGCGCACCGCGCTGAAGCCGCCGTCCTCCATCTCGGAGGCGAAGCACAGCTCCACCAAATCGGCCACGCCGGCCAGGTGGCGCACCAGGCTCATCGGCTGCAAGCCTTCGGGCGGCGGGGCGGGGAGGACGAGACGGGCGGTCATACTCAGAAAGCACAAGGCAGGTGGCCAAAGGCGGAGGGCGGGCTATCGCTGCTTTGTGCAGATTGCTGCCTGCCTACTTCCCCTCCAATGCGGCCAGCAACTTCTCGGCCTCACCGGCCGTGATCTTGCCCTGCTCGACGAGGCGCAGGATGGCCATGCGTTCCTGATCGCTCACGGGATCGTTCAGCGGCGTCTGCGCGCGGCTGCCGGTGAATCCCATCGGTGGGCGCGGCGGCGTGGGGAAGGTGAAGTTGAATCCCCAACTGCGCTTGCGTCCGGCTCGCTCGGCTTTGCGCTGGTAGACGTCTGCTTTGCGTTGCGCCGCTTCGACCTTGCGCTGTGCGGTCTCGGCGGCGCGGCGGGCGCGCTGGGCGATGCGCTCGGCGTCGATGCCGGCCAAACCGCTCAGTTCGATGTTGAGGTGGCCGAACTGCGCGTTGAGTTCCTTTTCCACCTCGGCCATCCGCTCGGCCACGCGGGCTTCGATGGTGTCGGCCAGGTTGCCGAAGTCGTCGCCGCTCTCGGCCACGCCGGAGGAGTCGGTGGTGATGTCGGAGAGGGTCACATCCCCGTTCGCCGAGAGTCTCACCACCGCCTGACCCGCGCCGACGATGACGCGCATATCGCCGTCTTCGCCCTCGACGCGCGCGCCGGGGATATCCCACGCCACCTCACCTTTGCTAACGATTTGGAACGTCACCGACTCGCCGCGCGGCAAGCGGCAGATCACATCGCCAAAGGCCTCGAATTCGTACGCCAGGCCGGGGTGAAAGGCCATGTTGGTGATGACGTCGCCCCTGGCGTGGCCGGTCGCGCCGGCCTCGAGGTCGCGCACGGCCAGGTCGCCGCCGACCTGATTGGCGCTGAACGGGCCGGCCACGCCGCGCACCGACACATCGCCCCCGGCGAAGGCCAGCGCCAGCGCGCCACCGATTTTCTTCGCGCTGACATCGCCGCCGACATGCTGGACGGTGGTGCTGACGAGATTGCGCAGCACCAGATCACCGCCGACTTGCGCGATTTCCACGTCGCTCTCCAGTCCCTTGAGGCGCGCATCACCCGTACAGCCGGATACGCGCACCTGCGAACGGCGCGGCACGCGCACGATCACATCGCTGCCGGTGACGATGTGGAAGTCATCGGGATTCATCGGCATCAGGTCGGCTTCGTCGCCCTCGAGAACGATTTCGTTGACGTCGCTCCCCTCGAGGCGCAGGTCGCCGTGGACTTCGAGGAGCACGCGGGGGTTGGCGTTGGTCGGAGCAGTCTTGCGCTGGGTCATGTTCGCCTCGGTCGGATAAACCCTAATCCACGCAAATCTCAACGCGCTGGTCGTCTTCGAGGTCTTCCACTTCAACGATCCGGCCACTCGCGCCGGACTGAATCGCCTCGACCACCTCGGCCCAATTGATGTTGGGGATGTCGGTCGAGAAACGCTGGCCGATCTGCATGCCGACGGCGACCCACGCCAATGGCAGGTTGACGGCGGCGCGCGGCCTGCCGCTGGAGAGTTCCGCCACGCGGATGCGGAGCCAGCGCCCGTGCAACAGGCTGAGATCAGGGCGCGGTGCGGGCCGGAGCCGCGCGGCGGCCTCCTCCACGGAAATCGTCTTGCTCGCTAATTGCTCAAGGATGGAAGTGCGGTCAGGGACCATGGCCAGACTCCTGTTGAAAATGGTCGTTGGCTGATAGCATTGGGCTGCCGGCTACCCGCCTTGCAGCGCCTTCACCGCCTCGTCGGACGTCAAGCGGCCCGAAGCGAGTTCATCCAGGATGCGGCGGCGCTCTTCCTCGGTGACGCCGGCAGCTTCTTCCTGTCCAACCTCAAAGCCCATCGCGCGTATTACTTCCGTGAGGCGCGCGCGCAGGGTCGGGTACGACAGGCCGAGTTCCTTTTCCAGCCGGTTGAGCTTGCCCTCGTTTTTGATGAAGGCCTCGGCAAAGGCAAGCTGCTCCGGCGAGAGCCGGTCGAAGGCCCCGACGCTGAATTGGCCTTCGAGGGTGGTGTCACAATCGTTGCAGTGCAGTCGGGTGACGGTGAGCGTTTGCCCGCAGACCGGGCAGGAGCCAAGAACGGGATGCATCGTGCACCTATGGCTATTTCAGGAGTATCTTCAGGAAATCAATCTTTGCTGCCCGGAAAGTGAATCTTCCGGAACCTTGTTTGAAACTATGATAGGCAATATATCATTTTTGTCAACAGTCAATCTTCATTTCCTTGAAGGTTGGTCGTGATAACTGAAAGTCTTTCTCTCAGGAGGTCATAATGAGCCTGGTTTTGTCTGCCATTGCGGCGGGTGGGTTGGTCGGCGCATCGAATCAGTACGCCTGCCTCCTCGTCGTCTCCATCGCGGCGCGTTTGGGGTGGATTGAGCTGGCTGGCCCAATGCAATTCATGGGCGAGTGGTGGTTCATGGGGCTGGTTGGGCTGATGTGGCTGGTCACCGTCGCCCCCTCGTTCGCCCAGCAATCTGCGCCGGGCCTGATGCACGCCGTCAACACCGTTGTGCATTTCGTCAGCGGCTTTGTCGTGCCGGCTTCGTCGGCCCTCATCGCCCTGGCCGCCGCCGGTGTCATCGCCAACCTCAGCCCCGAGTTGCGCGCCGCGCTCGATACACTCCGCATCTTCACCGGCGAGGGCGGCCTGGGCGGCAACGGCGCAGTCATCGCGGGCGGCGGCGCGGCGGTCGCGGTCGCCCTCACCAGCATGAAGGCCGTCGCCAAGCCGATGATCGCCACCGGCAGCGGCGCCGCCGGCACCGTCTCGGCCCCGGCCTTCGTCATCGCCGAGAACGTGGCGGCGGTGGTGTTGATGGGGCTGGCCTACGCGCTCTCGCGCGTCGATCCGATGTTGCTCGTCGTGCTGCTGGCGATGGTCGCGGTGATTTGCGTTGGGCTGATTGTGTTTGGCCTCTATCAACTCTGGCGGCTAAAGCGCGGGCTGGGGCGATTGATGGCCATGCTGCAAACCAATCCGCGCGCCGGCCTGGCGGTGTGCGTGGAGTTTTTTGTGTGGGGCCTCGGCTGGCTGGTGGCGACTTCGTCGGGGAAGAACGTCGGGCGCGGCGCGGGCGTAAGCGAAGCTTACGCTGGAGAACCGCACGGCGGTTCTCTCTCGCCGCTACGCGGCGCGG
>CAZSNP010000033.1:24324-30331 GCA_964608265.1 uncultured Anaerolineales bacterium
GAAGCTTACGCTGGAGAACCGCACGGCGGTTCTCTCTCGCCGCTACGCGGCGCGGGCGTAAGCGAAGCTTACGCTGGAGAACCGCACGGCGGTTCTCTCTCGCCGCTACGCGGCGCGGTGTCACTATTGCTGTGGGTGGTGTGGCTGGCCTTCTTCGTCTCCGTGCAGCCCATCGTCGCCGGCCTGTTCGCCATAGTGCCGCCCCTTATCCCGCCGGCCCTCGTCGGCGCGAACGCCTTCATGCTGATGATCTTTGTGCTGTTCGGCCTCAACTCGGCGCGGGCGCTGATGAAGACGCTCGAGCGCGAGGCGCCCCTCCCGGCGGCCCCGTCCGGTGGCGCGGCGTGACTCACCCGGGCGCGGATGGGCAACGCCGTCCACCCTCCCTCACACGGGTTCTTCGGGCATGCGGGCGCGGCTGGGGCGCGGCAACATGCTCTCGGGTGATTTGAGCGCGGCGAGCATCTCCGACACCGAGGTGAATTTCAAACGCGGGCGGCCGATGGCTTGCCCGCGTTTCAATTCCAAATCATCGAGCGTGCGCCAGTCGGCATAGGTCACCACCTCCGGCTGCCGGTCGCGCACCAGCGCCTCGGCGGCGGCGGCGGTGGGCTGCGCGGGGTTCAACATCCGGCCGGCCGCCAGATCTTCGAGCATCCCCGTCACCGTCTCCACCGAGTCGGGCTTGTTGGTGCCGATCACGCCGCTCGGCCCACGCTTGATCCAGCCGGAGGTGTACTCGCCGAGGCGCGGGGCCTTCGTCTCGGGGTCGAGCACGCGGCCCTTCTCGTTGAGGATGACTCCCCAGCGCTCGTTGAACGGCACCTCCGGCAGCGCCACCCCGCGATACCCCACCGAGCGGAAGACCAATCCCACCGACAGCGTCTCGAATTCATCCGTGGCTTTGGCGTTGAGCATGCCGGTCTCCGAAGCCACGAGCACGTTCTTCACCAGCCGCAGCCGGGCCACGCGCCCACTCGCCTCACCGATGATTTCGACCGGCGAGACGAGGAAGCGGATGTGCAGTTGCTTGCCTTTGCCGGTGTGGGGCCGGGTTGCATAACCCTGCAGCAGCTCGACCTTGCGCATGAGGCTGCGATCCGCCCCGGCGGCGACCTGCGCCTTGCTCAGCGCATCCAGCTCCGCCTCGGCCGGCAACACAATCGGGTCGCAGCCGTCCATCTCGCCCAGCTCTTTCACCTCAGGCGTGGTGAAGGCCGCCTGCGCCGGGCCGCGCCGCCCGAGCAAATACACTTCCTTCACCCGGCTGTGGCGCAACGCGTCGAGGGCGTGCTCGGCGATATCGGTGCGGCGCAACTCCTCGGGTGTGCGGCAGAGGATGCGGGCGACGTCTATCGCCACGTTGCCGACGCCGACGACGGCGACGCGTTCCGGCGACAGATCGAATTGATGGTCACGATAATCGGGATGGCCGTTGTACCACGCCACAAACTCGGTGGCGGCATGGCTGCCGATCAAATCCTCGCCCGGGATGCCCATGCGCCGGTCGGTCTGCGCGCCGGTCGCATACAGAATCTGGTGATAGTGCGCGCGCAGGTCGTCCAGGCGCACGTGCCGGCCAAACTCGACGTTGCCAAAAAAACGAAAGCGCGGGTGGCTGGCGATTTGGTCGTAGGCCCTGGTGACGGTCTTGATCTTCTGGTGATCGGGCGCGACGCCGCCGCGCACCAGCCCGAACGGCGTGGGCAAACGGTCGAACATATCCACTTCGACGAGGTGCGTCGTCTGTTTGAGCAGGTGCTCGGCAGCGTAAAAGGCGGCCGGGCCAGAGCCGATGATGGCGACGCGCACCGGCGTTGAGTCGGTTCCGAGTTGAGTCATAAATGTGAGTGCTCTGCTTCTCCAATTCCCGTGGCCAGGAGGGCAGAACCGGGGGGTTAGCCCTCGGTGATTTGAGTCTCGAGCGTCTCGATCTCGCCCCGATACTCGGCGAGCTGCGCCTTGACCATGTCGCCGATGGAGACGATGCCGACGAGTTTGCCCTGATCCACAATGGGCAGGTGGCGGAAGCGCCGCTCGGTCATGGTGTGGATGACGGACAACACATCGTCGTTGGGCGTGCCGGTGATCACCCGCCGCGTCATGACGTCGCCGACGCGCAGTGAGAGGGCGTCATCATGGCTGGCCGCGGCCCGCACCAGGTCGCGCTCCGAAAAGATGCCAGCGACGTGCTCGTCGTCATCCAGCACCACCATCGCGCCGATCTTGTGCTCGGCGAGTTTGACAGCCGCCTCCTTGAGCGTGAACTCGGCGCGGGCGGTGATGACGGTGTAGCCTTTGGTGGCGAGGATGGTGCTGATTTTCATGGCGGCCTCCGAGGTGCGCGGGGATTATAACGCGCGGGGCGGCGGGGATCGGAGCAACATGGTGCGAAATGCGTGGGTACAGGGGAGGGTCTCCCTGGCTCGCGTGCACCCCCGGCCCCCTGCACCCCACGCTCACGCGAGCCGGTTCACGCCGTCGAAAGCCGCCGTCTTGTAACACTCCGCCAGCGTGGGATAGTTGAAGACGGTGTTGATGAAGTAATCAACCGTGCCGCTGAAGGCCAGCACCGCCTGCCCGATGTGGATGAGTTCGCTCGCGCCCTCGCCGAGGATGTGCACGCCCAGCAACTCGCGCGTCTCGAGGTGAAAGATCAACTTCAGCAGCCCGGTGCTGTCGCCGATGATCTGCCCGCGCGCGATCTCGCGGTAGTTGGCCTTGCCCACCTCATACGGCACGTTCTTCGCCGTCAACTCATCCTCGGTGCGGCCAACCATCGAGATTTCGGGGATGGCGTAAATGCCATACGGGAACAGCGCCGGCATGCTCTTCGCTTCGACCCCGAAGGCGTGGCACGCCGCCAGCCGCCCCTGCTCCATCGAGATCGAGGCCAGGCTCGGGAAGCCGATCACATCCCCGACCGCGTAGATGTGCGGGGCTTCGGTTTGATATTGCGCGTTGACCTTGAGGAAGCCGCGCGGGTCAGCCGTCAGCCCGGCCGCGCCCAGGTCGAGCCGGTCGGTCGCGCCGGTGCGGCCAATGCTGTACAACGCTTTCTCGGTGATGATCTGTTTGCCGCTGGCCAGACAGATGCGCACCCGCTCGCCCTTCACATCGCGCACCGGCTCGATACCGCTCACTTCCTCATTGAGCCGCAGCGTCACCCGATTCTGTCGCAGGTGATAGGCCAGCGCATCGGCGATCTCCGCATCCACAAACGGCAAGAGCCGGTCGCGCTTGTCAATCAACGTCACCCGCACCCCGAGCGCGGCGAACATGCTGGCGTATTCCAGGCCGATGACGCCTGCGCCGACCACCGTCAGCGTGCGCGGCAGCTGATCGAGGCGGAGGATGTCGTCGCTGAGGAAGATGTGATTGCCGTCGAGGGGGATGCGGGCGTCGCGGGTGGGGAAGGTGCCGGTGGCGATGACGATGAAGGCGGCGCTCACATCGCGCTGGCCGCGCCCATCCACATAGTGCAGGCGCACCTTGTGCCCGTCCACAAACGAGGCGTCGGCGGCCAGCACCTCGACGTGATTGCGCATGAGTTGATGCCGCGTCACATCGATCTCGTGCCGCATCACGTGGTCGGCGCGGAAGAGCAGGTCGTCCATCGTGATGTGCTGCTTGACGGCGTAGGCCGCGCCGTACACGCCGCGCTCGCGATAACCGGAGAGGTGCATGACGGCCTCGCGCAGTGTTTTGCTGGGGATGGTGCCGGTGTTGATGCACACCCCGCCCACCACCGCTTTGCGTTCGACGATGGCGACGCGCTTGTGCAGCTTGGCGGCCTGGATCGCCGCGCGCTGCCCGGCCGGGCCGGAGCCGATGACCAACAGATCGTAATCGTAGTCTGCCATGTCCGCCTCCATGTGACCGTAACGCCGACGACAGGATTATAGAGACGAACCGCACTCTTGTACACCGAGCGCGCGGACTGGGTCAGGGCGTGTGCAAAGTCCAAACGATGCCGACATTTCGCCCTCACCCCGCGATGCTTGGCATCGTCGCCCTCTCCCGCTGGGAGAGGGAGTGGATCGCACCAGTGGACCGCCACTCCCAATTGTCAGGGCCGGCTCCCCTTCTCCCAGCGGGAGAAGGGGCCGGGGGATGAGGGCGGTCTCGGCGACTTTGCACACGCCCTGCGGACTGGGTGGGCACGCAAAGGTTGTCAGCCAGTGGGCGGACCGGCGCGGTCGCGAAGACCGCCTCGGTCTGCCCCTGACAACTCGGGCGCGTGGCCGGGTCTCACGGAAAGTTGATCCCGCGCCATCCGTAGACAGCTCTTTGGCCGAGGCTCGCGGGGAAGGCTGGCCTACTCGGTCTGCCGCTGCGCGTACAGCCCGATGCCGGCGATGATGAGCATGAGGCCGGCTGACACCCCCCACGCCTGCACCGGCCCGAAGAACGGGCGCTGCTGCCCGAAGTGCGTGCCGATGCCGATCACATCCGCCAGCCCGGTGGCCCAGGCGATGACAAGGCCGGTCGCAATCAGCCGCACGCCGATGTCCTCGCGCAACCCGTGCGGCATGGCCCGATGGCGAGTGGCATACATGTAAATGTACGCCCCACCGGTCATCACCGATAGCCCGACCAGGAAGGTCGCGATCTGCAACAATCCGAAGCCCGTCGTCAAATCGAGGCTGAAGTATTCGGGGAAGATGCCGACCAGAAAGATGACGAAGCCCAGCCCGACGAGGGCCGCGCCGAACCGCGCCAGCCAGCTTTTGGCGAAACCGTTATTCATCATCGCAATCACATTGCCATGTCACCCTGAGCGCGTCCGCCGACTCGCGTCGGGCACGGCAGGATTTCGCGCGAAGGGTCAATACCAATCACGTCGAGACCCTTCGCGCGACAATATGCGTGCAAGGTAAAGGTCGGCGTTGGCGCTCAGGGTGACACAACGCATTGCGTCTCAGCCTGGCAAGCCGCGCCGCAACAGCGCCAGCCAGTTGTCGCCCATGATGCCGGTGATGTCCCTCTGGCTGTAACCGCGCGCCGCCAGCACCGGCGCGAGCTTTTGCAGATCGGCCACCGTATCGATCTCGGCCGGGGTGCTTTCGACGCCGAAGCCGCCGTCGAAGTCGGAGCCCAGGCCGGCGTGCGCGGCGCTGCCCGTGACCTGACAGATATGATCGACCGCCGAAGCCAGCGTGTCGAGCGTGACCGCCGTCTTCGGGTCGCCGGTCTTCCAATCCGCCTTGAGAAAACGATTGCACGGCACCACGCCGATGACGCCGCCGCGCGCGGCCAGGCGGCGGATCATCTCATCCGAGAGGAAGCGCTCGGGGCGCGCGGGATTCTTGACGCGCGCGCGCGGGTTGGAATGCGAGGCAAGAGCGACGCCGGGGAAGCGGTCGAGGGCCTCGAGGAACGACTCGTCGGAGGCGTGGGAAAGGTCGAGCATCAGGCCGAGGTCGGCCATAACGTTGAGCAACCGGCGGCCCTCGGGCGTCAGCGGCCCCGGCTCACCGGTGCCGCCGGCGTATCGCGTGCCCGCCCACGCCAGCCCGACGATGCGCACCCCGCGCTCCATCCACCCCTCGGCCTCCTTCGGCTCGCGGATGCCGTCGGCCCCCTCCATCAGCGGCACAAGGCCGATGCGCCGTTTCGCAAACTCGTCACCCTGCCACGTCGCCAGCGCCGACTCCAAATCACTCTTCGTCGCGATGAGTCGAAAAACTTCATGCTCGTCGGCGAGCCGCTGGTAGTAGTCGAGCTGCCGGGCGTACACGCGATGGGCCTCAGCTGCATCCGCATACACCTGCGTGTCCCAATCCCCCTGCTTGCGCCGGGCCGGTGCGGCGAACAGCGTGCCAAAGATCACGCCGACGTGGCCGAGCAGATACTCCGCCAGGCCGAGCAGCGTGTGGCCGTTGCGCCTGATCGTGTCGGTGCCGTGTTCGCGTTCGCGCGTGGCCAGCGCCGCGCGCGAGTAGTCGCGCCCGAAGGTCAGGGCGTTGTAAGCCAGGTCCTGATGGGCGTCAACGATGAAGTGCAT
>CAZSNP010000033.1:30431-50876 GCA_964608265.1 uncultured Anaerolineales bacterium
CGCGATGCTACTTCTTGCGCGCCTCTAGTTGGGCCATGATCTCGGCGTGGCGTTTCTTGTTGATGGGGTATAGCCACACCGGGATGAAGCTGATGAGGAGGACGATGGCGGGCAGCAGGCTGACGAACCACTGCAGGGTGGTGAGCACCGCCTCGGGTTGCTGGGCAAGGTCGGCCTTGAAGCCCGCCGCGCCGATGGCGAGGTTCGACAGCGCGATGCCGAGCGAGATGCCCAGCTTCTGCAGAAAGACGAAGAAGCCGTAGAAGATGCCCTCGCGCCGGTGGCCGGTCTCCAATTCATCCAGCTCGATCACATCCGGCAGCATGCTCCACGGGATGAGGTAACCGACGGCCACGCCCACCCCGGCCAGCGGGGCCAGCACATATAACGGCGTGATGTTGCCGCGCGGCACGAAGTACAGACCGAGGCTCACCAGCACCCAGAACGTCATCCCGACGTAATAGACGTTTTGCTTGCCGATCCGGTCGCTCACTCGCGTCCAAATCAAAATAAAGATGAAGGCCGACAGCTGCACGCCGATGACGAGCAGCGAAAACTGGGCCACCGCCTCGGGGCCGATCCAGTATTGCACATACAGGTACAAATTGTTCTGCACAAACTGGATGCTGAGCCAGGCCAGCAAATAGATGAGGGTGACGAGGATAAAGGCGCGGTTGCTGAAGGCGATGCGCAGCCCCTCGAGGAAGCTCGGCTCGTCGGCGGCGCGCGTGACGGTGCTGAGCGGCTCGCGGGTGACGGCGAAGGTGAAGAAGTTGGGCAGGATGAGGAAGATGGCCCAGATGGCGGCGCTGACGGCGTTGCCCGTCACCGGGTCGGGAAAGGCGCTGACGATGATGGGGTGCAGCGCCGCCGCCGTCACGCCGCCCAGGATCGAAAAGCTGAAGCGATACATGTTGAGGCTGGTGCGCTCGTCGTAATCCTGCGTCAGCTCGGGGGTGAGCGCGGTGTACGGCACGCCGACGGCGGTGATGGCGGTATCGAGCAGCAGCGCGACGACGAGGTAATACCAGAACCTGCCGGTGGCATCGAGCGGGGGCACGAGCCAGTGCAGGGCGAAGGCCACCCCGAACGGGATGGCGCCGAAGAGCAGCCACGGGCGGCGGCGGCCCCAGCGGGTGTGGGTGTGATCGGTGAGCCAACCGAAGATCGGGTCGTTGACGGCGTCCCACAGTTTGACGATGAGGAAAATCAACGCCACGACAGGCGGGTCGAGGCGCGCGACCTGCAGCAGAAAGGCGTTGAGGTAGAAACCGTTGACGGCGGCGACGATGGCCGGGCCAAGGTCGCCCGCGCCGAAAGCGAACTTGGTGAGGAACGACAGCTTCTGCGGTTGAGTGGGTGCGGCCATGCTTTGCCTCCGAGCGGGTTTGTACCGCCGCGAGCGCGGAGAGCGCAGAGAAGCAATTCGTAGTTCTCCGCGCACTCAGCGTGCTCGGCGGTGAATCTATTGTGATTGCACATCAGCCGCCAATCGCCGCCAATCGGCCTCGTCCGCGCCGGGGGTGAACGGGCGGTAGAGGGTCACGCGATCGATCAGGCCGGCGTAACGCGCGCGCAGCGGCCCGGCCAGTTCGGCCAGCGACGGCGCACTCACCGCGAACTCGCCCAGCATGTCGTCGGTGATGAGGGCCGGCATCTCCGCCCAGCCGCCGCGCGCCGCCAGCGCCGAAAGCCGCTCACCCGTCTCGGCCCAACCGTGCTGTTCGAGCACCGGGCGATACGACGGCGTCGAGGCGTAAAACGACAACTGCTGCCGCGCGTACTCGCGTTCGGCGGGTGAGGTGACGACGAAGAGGGAGGCCGACACGCTCACCGGTGCGCTGCGGCCCGCCCGCTCACGGCCCGCTTCAATAGCCGGCCGCAGCACCGCGCGCAGGTAGCGCGCCGTGTGAAACGGGTGGACGTGGAAGCCATCGCACACTTCACCGCACAGCCGCGCCAGGCCCGTGTTGACGCCGGCGATGTAAATGGGGATGTGCGGGTGGGCGATGGGGCCGGGGCTGAAGAACGGCGTCATCAGCGTCAGCTTGAAATACTCGCCGCGGAAGTTCAGCTTGTCGCCGGTTTGCCAGGCCTGCCAGATCGCGCGCAGGGCGAGGATCATCTCGCGCAGCTTGTTGACCGGGGACTCGGGCCAGGCCATGCCGAAGCGTCGCTCGATGTGCGGCTTGACCTGCGTACCGAGGCCGAGCATGAAGCGCCCGCCCGATTGTTGCGCCAGATCCCACGCGGTGTGCGCGAGCGTCATCGGGCTGCGGGCGAAGGCGATGGCGACGGCGGTGCCGAAGCGCAGGCGTTGCGTGTGCTCGGCGACGAGGGCCAGCGGCAGGAACGGATCGCGCTGCGTCTCGCTCGTCCAGACCGCATCCACCCCGACCGCCTCGGCGGCGCGGGCCAGCGCGGGCAACTCGGCGAGAGGGGAGGCCATGAAGGCGAGATCGAGGTGCATAAGGATTTGACCGCTAGAAAGAAGCCAGTAGAAAGTGGATAGTAGAAAGGCGATAAGTGGCCGCTCTGCTTGCTACTCCCTACTTTTTATTCACGGCACGCTCCACCCCGCTACGTCATCAAACGTCACCGTCAACGTGTCGATGACGACCGGGCGCACGTACACGCCGAAGCGGCCGGGGCCGGCCAGGCTGCCATCGGTGATCGAGAGCAACGTCGCGCCGTTGGCGACGAAATCGAGCCGGTCGCCGGCGGCGCGCACCGCCAGCACGTTGACGGCGTTCGGCCCGGTCTTCACGGCCGGGCTCGCGCCGGCCGCGGTGATGAAGCGATAGCGCCCGTTCTGCAACACCTGCGCCCGCGCGCGGCCGTCGCACGTCACGCCGAAGAGATAGAAGTTCGATTCATCCTTGAGGCGCACTTGCAGCCCGTAGTGATCGTCGGGCGTGCACGCGGCCACCGTGGCCGTGGCCTGATAGAAAAAGTCGGCCGCCGCGTCCATCAGGCCGTAGCTATACCCGATGGAGGGCCGGCGCACGCTCAGCGTCAGCACCCCGTCATCAATCTGCGTGTTGATGGGGTCGAGTTGCCGCAGGATCCACCGATAGCGCGCGCCGGCGGGCGCGGGGTCGAATGATTCGGCGAACAGCACCGAGCCTTCGCCGCTCGGCGGGGTGAGCGGCGGCAGGGTGGGGGTGAACGTGGGTGTGGGTGAGGGTGTGCGGGTCGGCGCGGGGGTGCGCGTGAGTGTCGGGGTGCGGGTCGGCGTGGGCGTTTGCGTCTGGGTCGGCAGGATGATGGCGGTGACGGTCGCCGCCCCGGCGGCCTCGGTCGCTGCGACGGTGGCGGTTGGCTGCGGCGGGCGGGTGTTCGCCGGCGGTGGCGCGCTGGCCGACGGCGTGCCGCTGGGCGCGGCGACGACGGCGAGCGCTTGCGTCGCGGTCGGCGTCCCTGTGATCCCGCCGCTCAGGTTGAAGTAAATCCACACCCCCACCGCCACGGCCAGCGCGGCGAGGAGGCCGTAGAACAGCAACCCGAAGACGCGATAGCGCTCGCGCACCGACCGGTAGCGGCGCGCGGTGTTGCGGCGGATGAGGGGCGGGTTGGTGTCGCCGGGGCCGAAGTAGGGGCGGGCCTGCGGGCCGGTTGGGCGCACCGCTTCGAGGGGCGGGGTGGCGCCGCGCCGGCGCACGCGGTGTTCGAGGGAGGGCTTGACGACGGTGACGTGGGGCAGCAGCCCGGCGATGATTTCGACCGTGATGCCGGGCACGTTGTTGAGGTCGCCCAGGCCGCGAAAGGGGCGGGTGGCGATGATGGCTTCGGCCAGCGCGCGGTCGACGCCGGGCAACTCATCGAGCGCCTCGAGCGAGGCCGTATTCAGATCGAGCGTGGAGGAATTGGAGTCGGTTGCCAAAGCCCGGGCCAGTGCCTTCGCCCGGCGACCTAGGCGTTCTCCGAGCCGAAAGCGCGGCCATTATACTCGTTTGGGCCACACGTACTATCGAGCGGCGCGGCTCGTGTCCATACAATCTATTCACCCACATCTCACATCATCCCGGAGGGGAACGATCATGATGCTGCGATTGCGAAAATGGCTTGGCACGGCGGGTGTTTTGGCGCTGGCCCTGTGTGTGGCCGTCGCGCCGGTCTCGGCGACGGTGCTGAAGTTGAGTTCGCAGACCAACGCACATGGCAGTGTGCTTGAGTTCCGCATCAGCCCCGATGGGCAGTATGTGGTGTACAAGGCCGACCGGCTTGGCGATGGCAGTGACGAGATTTACAGTGTGCCGATTACGGGTGGAACTCCGGTGCGGCTGAACGTGACGCCGGAGCCGCCGTTTCAGGTTGGGCAGTACGCCATCAGCCCGGATAGCCAATGGGTGGTCTACATCGTGCCACAACAAAGCGGGCAAGGGTTCGCGACCCCGGCGGAATTATTCCGTGTGCCGATTGCGGGCGGGGCGAGTGTGAAATTGAACGGGGCGCTGGTGGCGAGCGGCGGTGTATGGAGCTTCGATTTCAGCCCGAACAGCGCCCGTGTTATCTACCGCGCCGATCAGGAAGCTGACAATGTCTACGAGTTGTACAGCGTGCCGCTCGATACTTCGGCAATGCCGGTCAAACTCAACAAACCCTTGGCCATGGATGGGGATGTGTCAACGGTCTTTCGGATCACCGCGGATAGCAGCCGCGTGGTCTACATCGCCGATCAGGACTCGAATGATGTGGACGAACTGTACAGCGTGCCGTTGGCCGGGCCGGCGAGTGCGGGCGTAAAGCTCAACGGCTCGCTGGTCGCCAATGGTGATGTGGGATTTGCACCCGCTCAGTCGTATTTTTCTATCAGCCCAAACAGCACTCGTGTCATCTACCTGGCCGATCAAGATACGGACAATCTTCTGGAGTTGTATAGTGCGTGGATTGATGGATCAGTTACGGCAATCAAGATCAGCGGCCCTCAGTTGGGCGTCAATGTGGGGGTTTACCCCGGCTCGTTCCAAATCAGCCCGGACAGTTCCCGGGTCATTTTCTCATCCTTGCAAAGTAGCGCCACCAACCATGAGTTGCACATCGTGCCAATCGCCGGGCCAGCGAGTGCGGGTATGCGGCTAAGTGACCCGTTACGCGCGCCAACTGTTCTCTATGGCAGCTTCGCTCAAGATGGCAGTTTGGTCATTTATGTGGATAGCTCGACTGCGCCATATCCTTTGGTCATTGTGGCAGCGGCTGGCCCAGCCAACGCTGGCATCACAATTGCCAATGACATTCGGTCATATCAACTTGGAGCCACCCACGTCGTGTACTATGACGACCTCTTCGAATTGAAGAGCGCAGCCATCACCAATCCAAGTGTGTCATCGTCGAAGTTGAATCCGACCTTTATTGGTCATCCTGCTTACAGGATCAGTCCTGATAATTCTAGGGTGGTCTATCTCAACACACTCGGCCCTGGCCCGCGCTTTGATTTGTATAGCGTCCCAATCACTGGTACCTACACCAACAGTGTGACAATCAGTGGGCCACTCATCCCGAATGGTAGCGTCGAGCTTAATGGCGGCTTCCAATTCACTCCCGACGGCCAGCGCGTCGTTTACCGCGCCGATGCCGAGACGGATGGCAAGATTGAATTGTACGTCACGGACGAGGGCAATCTCGCAAGCAACAAGGTCTATTTGCCGCTCGTCATTCGCTGACCCACGGCGCTCAGGCAAACGGGCCGGATCAATCCCCTGATCCGGCCCGTTTTGTTTCGGGGCGCGCCAAAACAGCCGTCGCCCCCCGGGCGCGCGGCTTCGGCGAAAATTCAGTCGAAGTTCAATTGCGGCGCACGATCCCGCTGGCGGCTGAGTCGCTATCGTCGGGCCTCGGCGTGATGAACCCGACAACGCTCAGCGCGATGAACAACAGCAGCACCACCGCAATCCCCGCTCCGGCGATGAGCAGCCACATAAGCGTCTCCTCCACAAAATAGAACCCTCAACGCCACGTTTAGTATCACCCCAATGAACGCACCAGCGCATCCCGCTTAAGTGGGATTTTGCGGTTCAGTGATTCTGCGGAGCCGGTGACCGGTCACGGTGGAGGAGGCTGAGGATTTTTGCGCGTCCTCGGCGTTTATTCATTGAGCGCTCGAAGCTCTTCGAGCCGTGGTTGCACGCAACGGGGGTTGCGATGACCGACACTTTACAATCCACGATCAAATCTATCCCGATCTTGCCCGCCAACGTTCAGCTCGGGGCCGAACGGATTATGGTGCAGGGCGATTTCATCCTGGGTGACAAGAACACCACCAATGTAAACCTCCTCCTCCAGTGTAGTGAGTTAGGCACGGTAGCCCAAACACTGCAGGAACTAGCGCCGCGGTTTGAGCTGGAGCGCAAAGCCTCGCCGCCACCGCGCGCCCCAGGGGCGTTCTTTGGTCGGGTCGCAGAGTTGGCCAGGCTGGAGGCGGCCATTGCCGGCCGCTCCGCAGTCGCCGTATACGGCCCGGCGGGCGTCGGCAAGAGCACGCTGCTTCACAAAGCCGCGCACACCCCGGCCGCGAAGATGCCGCACGGCGTCGTCTACCTGGGCGAAGCGCACCGCGCGCTCAGCCTGGATGACCTGCTGCAGGCGGCCTTCAATGAGCTATACACCAGCCGGATCAGCCGCCAAACCAAACTCAAGCTCGACCGGGAAAAAGCCCGCGAGTTCTTCAGCGACCTGCAGGCGCTGCTGCTGCTGGATGAGGTGCCGCTCTCGGCGCCGGATTTTGAGCATGTGATCGGCAGCGTGTTTGCGCAGAGCGCGGTGGTGGCCGCGGGTCACTCCCCCCAGGGCAACTCCGCGCAACGGCTCAGGCTCCGTATTCTGCAACGGGCCGAAGCGGTTGAACTACTGCGCGCCCGGCTGCAAACGGAGCCGGCCGAAACCGATCGTCCTCAGCTCGACTCATTGTGCGCCCTGCTCGGCGACGGCCCGCTGGCCGTGGTGCGCGCCGCCGATGCCATCGAGGCGCATGCGCTGACGGTCGCACAGGCGGTGCAGCTCGCGCAATCCGTGACCGTTAAGAGCGCCGACCCGTATGAGGCCGGGCTGGAGCGCGCGAACGCGCTGGCCATCGGCCCGCTCGATCAGCGTAAGCGCCGCTTGCTGGCCCTGCTGGCTTTTATCCCGGGGGTCAGCGGCGATCTCAAGTGGCTCCTCTCCACTGGCGCGCGTGAGGCCGACCTGAGCGCACTGCAGTCACTCGGTTTGATGAACATTCAGGCCGAACGTGCCAGCCTGGCCGAGGGCCTGCGAGCGTGGGTGGCTCAGCAGCCGGGCAGCGCCGAGGCGACGGTGAAGGAAAGCCTGTTGCAGTTCCTCAAACGGGAGTTGGCGACGCAGGCTGTCAACAATCAATACGCCGTCCACGAACTGGGCAATGTGCGGGGGTTGATGGAGTGGGCGGCGACGCAGGGCCGCTGGCCCGATGTCATCGCCCTGGCGCGCGGCTTTCACCGGCACGCAGTTCTGAACGGATTCTGGGATGGGTGGCGCGAGATGCTTGGGCGCGCGCTGGAGGCGGCCCGCTTCTCCGGCGACCCGGCGAGCGAGGCCTGGGCGCAACACGAGTTGGGCACGCGCGAGCTGGCGCTGGGCAAGCCGGCTCCCGCCGTCGAACACCTGAGCCGCGCGGTTGAGTTGCGGTCAAAGTTGAACGACGCGCTGGGCGCCGCTGTCAGCCGGCACAACCTCAGCCTGCTGGCTCCAATCCCGCCGACCGGCGGCGGGCCGGCAAAGGGCGGCTGGCCCACCGGCGGAGCGCTCGCCGCCGTCTCGCTGTTTGTGATCGTGGGAACACTGGCCGCCTGGCTGATGAGCCAATGGCCGATTCCCAACACCGGTGCGCCGACGCCCGTCACGACCGAGGCCTGCGACGTGAACTGCAAGACGACGCGGGTATGGCAGACCTTGGAGGCGAAAGCGAGTACCCTCACGGCGAGCGCGCCAACGCCGACCGATACGCCGGTCTTCACACCAACACCAACCTTCACACCCACCGACACACCGACGGCAACGGATACCCCCTCGGCGACTGCGACCCCGACGCTGACGCCAAGCCTGACGCCAACACCGACCTTCACCGATACACCAACCCCGTCGCCGACCATCCGCGTACTGGGTGGGCACACCGTGGTTGCCGTCAACGGCACGCCGGAATGGCCCTGGTGCATTGGCCGCGCCTACGGCGTAGACCCGAAGGCCATCATTCAGGCCAACGGCCTGCCCGGCGATCCGAAGCTCGTGCCCGGCCAGCACCTCATCATCCCTGATGTTCCGATGTACAACTATCCCGCCGGGCCAAAATGTGCGCCCCAGTTCGCCTCGCCTTACGAACCGACAATTACGCCGGTGCCGCCGACCACGAGTCTGATCCTGGGTGAGCACATCGTACAATCCGTCACTTACCTCGCAGTCATACCAGAGAGTCTGGACTGCATCGGTCGCGCCTATGGCGTTGATCCTTACGCGATTGCCAAGGCCAACGGTCTTTTAGTGGAGACGAAACTCCAGGTGTGGCAACGGCTTCTCATCCCGGATGCCCCGCACTTCAACTTCACCAGCGGGCCGAAGTGCAAGCTGCAGTTCGCCTCGCCTTACGAACCGACGAATACGCCGGTGCCGTTGCCGACAACCGCCCCGGCCCCGGCCACCAACTATCCACCCTCGGCACGGATCACCTCGCCCGAAACCGATGTGAAATTCCGTGTTGATAAGGCGGATGCGAATGGCTGGTATAAGGAAGTCTGGCTGGCTGCCAGTGCCTCGGATTACGAAGATGGCTATCTCAGCGGCGCAGCGCTGGTATGGGCGACCAACCTCACAGAGTGGCAGAGCGGGCTGCTCGGCACGGGCACGGGTTTATTCGTTCGGCTCTACAACAAGAGCTGCTCTGACGCTGAACACGTCATCACGCTCACGGTCACGGACAGCCGGGGCAATACGGCAATCGATCGGCGCCGCGTTGTGCTCATGAGCCCGCTGTGCTGACCGATATTCGGGGCGGCGCTTGGGCTAAATGATTGTGTGCGCGCACGAGTTGTCAGGGAAAGACCGACGCGGTCTCGAAGACCGCGTCGGTCTGCCTACTGGCTGACAACCGTTGCGCGCAAACCAATGATTGTCGGTGAAGAGGGACGCGGCCCGGCGCGGTTATAATTCAACGCGTACGCCCATGCCCGCCAAACATGCCCTCGTCATCGGCAACAGCGACTTCGCCGACCCCAAACTGGCGCGGCTGGTCACGCCCGCCGAGGACGCAACCGACTTCGCCGCCGTGTTGCGTGCCGGCGAGATCGGCGGCTTCGACTCGGTGACGGCGCTCGTCAACGAGACGGCGGAAAACGTCCGCACCGCCATCGAAGCCTTCTTCGCCGACAAAGGCCCGAACGATCTGCTGCTGCTGTATTTCTCCGGCCACGGCATCCGCGACGATCAGGGCCAGCTCTACCTCGCGGTCAAGGATACGCAGACCAACCGGCTGCGCTCCAAAGCCATCCCCGCCGCTTTCATCACCGAAAGCATGGATCACAGCCGTTCGCGCCGGCAGGTGCTCATCCTCGATTGCTGCCACAGCGGCGCGTTCGCGCAGGGGGCCAAGGCCGCCGTCGGCGTGAGCGCCGGCACCGGCCCGGCCTTCGAGGGCACCGGCTTCGGGCGCGTAGTGCTCACCGCCAGCGACGCCACGCAATACGCGTGGGAGGGCGAGCGCATCGTCGGCGAGGCGCAGAACTCGGTCTTCACCAAATTCCTCGTCGAGGGCCTGCAAACCGGCGCGGCCGACGCCGACCGCGATGGGCAGATCACGATCGATGAGTTGTACGACTACGTCTTCGAGCGCGTGCGCGCGGCGACGCCGAAGCAGACGCCGGGCAAGTGGACGTACCGGCAACAGGGCGACCTCATCCTCGCGCGCAGCGTGCGCCCGCCGGCGGAGTTGCCGCGCGAGGTGAGCGAGGCCGCGGCCAGCCCGTCACCCGCAGTGCGCGTGGAGGCGGTGCGCCGGTTGAGCGACTTGCTGCGCGGCGCAGATCGCGAGGTCGCCTCGCTGGCGCGCTCGGCGCTCGAACGCCTCGCCGCCGACCCGAGCCGCCGCGTGGCCACCGCTGCCTCCGCGATTCTGGCCGCCGCGCAACCGTCAACGCCGACCGACCCGTTGGCGCCCCTCAAGCGCTACGCCGCGCCCCTCATCGGGCTGGCGTTGCTCGTGCTCGTGTCTGCGGGGTGGCTGATCTCGCAGTCAGGCCTGTTGGCGATCCCGCCCACCGGCCAGCCGACGGTGGACGTGGTGCAGGCCACGGTGATCGCGGCGCAGACGAACACCGCCCAGGCGCAGTTCAACGCCGCCCTCGTGACGCAACAAGCCCACAGCCGGCAGACGCAGACGGTGATCGCGCAAACGGCCGAGGCCTTTGCGGTGACGGCCAGCGCTTTCGAAACGCAACGCGCCGACGCCGCCAACGCGCAAACACAGGTTGCGCTGGACGCCACGGCCACGGAAAGCGTGCTGGTCTCCGATCTCGACAACGACGGGCTGAGCTATCGCGACGAGTTGCAACGCGGCACGAGGCCGGACACCGCCGACACCGATGGCGACGGCTTGCTCGACGGCGCTGACCCCGACCCGTTGCGCGCGCCGACCGCCACGCCGACGTTCACCCCGACAGCGACCGCCACAGCGACCCGCACACCCACCCCAACCTCCATCGCTGCGCCGTTCCTCGGCAACTGGGTGATCGAGAAGGCCGCGGCGACCACGCTCACGCGGCTTTCGATCAGCGCCGACAGCACAACGATCACGGTACAGGCGTGGGATGCGGCGACGACGAAATGTGAATGGGGGAAGGTGACGACGTCGTTGAGCGACGCCGAGGATGGCGCGCTCACCGCGGAGTGGGCGGCGCGCGGTGAGACACATACCCTGAGACGCGCGGAGGCCAAACTTCAACTCACGCGCGTCTCAAAAACGGCCAAGACCATCGAGACCTTCGTCAGGGAGTCACGCCTCACTTCCAGCGCGGCGCTCGGGTTGTGCCCGGGGGTGTTCAAATCGCCATAGGGGCACGGCGGGCGTGCCCCGGCAGCCGGTTCAGATAAAGACGATCTGCGCGCCGTCGGTCATATCCATGAAGTCGCCGGCGGTGACGATGCCCTGCACCCCGTCCACGAAGTCATCCATCGTCAGTTCCATCATATCCACCGACATCTTGCAGGCGTAGAGCTTCGCGCCCGCGTCCACCAGCATCTGCAAATACTCGCGCACCGGCGGCACGCCGAGCTTCTCCATCTTGCCGTGCATCAGGCGGGTGGCGAAGGCCGTCATGCCCGGCAGCACGCCCATCAGGTTGGGGATGCCGAGATTGCCGGTCTTCACGCCCATCATGCTCATCTTCATGCTCGTGTTCGCCACCGGGGCGATCTCGAGATGGTCCACGCGATTCTTGTTGATGAGGTCCAGCCCCCAGAAGGTGAAGAAGATGGTGACGTCGATGCCGTTGCCGAGCGCCGCCCAGCCCATCACCAGCGCCGGGTAGGCCATGTCGAGCGTGCCCTTCGAGCAGATGAAGGCGATGTGGCGCGGCTTCTCCTCGACGGAGGCCTGGGTTTGCGGCATGGTCAGTGTGTGTGCGCCGTTGGTTTGCATGACGATTTCTCCTCGGATGAATGGCCCGACGGGTTTCCACAACGGGCAGGTGTCAATTAGACACACCCCTCCGGCTTGCCCAGCCCGGCGATGCGGGCGACCTTCTTGGCCGGGCCTTTGGGGAAGAGGGCGAACAGTTCTTTGGTGCTGAGGCCGGTGCCGGTGGTGATGGCGCGCAGCGTCGGGGCCTTGCCGTTGCCCGTCGCGCTCTGCCGGCAGAACTCGATGATCTTCCAGTGCGAGGGCGTCAGTTCGGGCAGCCCCTCCTCGCGCGCCAGTTCGGCGGCGATGTCCTTGCTCCATTCGGCGGGGTTGGTCATGAACCCTTCTTCGTTCACGGCCACGGTTGCGCCTGCGATGACTTTGGTGGTCATAGTCACTTCTCCTGATTTAGTTTGACCGGAGACTCGCCGGTTGTTCGGCCAGACTTTTGACGACGCGCAACATCCGCGCCAGCCCGCGCCGCACCTGCGGGTCGTTCATCTCCCGCAGCAGCGCCCACATCGACGAGTCGCCTTCGGCGGGTTCCGTGTCGTGCAGCGTGTCGGCGGCGCGGTTGGCCAGCGCCATGAGGTCGGGCTGGGTCATGTTGCGCACGGTCGAGAGGATGCCGACGATGTTGTCGCCCAGCGCGCGCACATCGTCGGCGCTGAATTCGGTGACGATGCGGTCGGCGACCCGCGCGCTTTCCTGCGCCAAGAGGAAGTAGCCCTTGCGCTCGAGTTGGTCGAACGTCGTGAGGGCAGTCTGGTAGACGGGCTTGCTCAGGTGGCCCACTTCTCCCAGCAGATCGAGCGCGCTTTCCATTTGATCCAACAAGGCGTTGAAGCGGTGGGAGTTGGCCAGCAGGCGCTTGACGACGAAGAGCAACTCCTCCGCCTTGAACTGCCCATCCACCTCGGCCAGCTCGTTGACGACTTTTTTGAACGCCTGATTGAGGACCGGCGCCAGGTCCTGCACCAGTGCCTCCACGACCAGCTGGCTGCGTCGCTGCGCCTCCAACTGCACCGCGATGGTTTGGACCTGGGCGGTCAGGGCTTCCACTTTTTGCAGCAGCGCGCTCAGGTCGGCCGCCGGGAGAGTGATTTGGGTTTCCATGGCTGCGTTTCAGTTGTACTTGCCGACCAGGCTCATCTGCGTCTCGAGCGGTAATTCTGCGCCGCGCAGGAGCAGGTTCCAATACACCCAGCGGAACATCATCTTGCCCCAGTGATTGGCCTCGCTCTCCTTCAACAGGTCAAACGGCCCCACGCCGGGCAGGGGGAACTTGCCGGGCAGCGGCTCGGTGTCGTAGTTGAAATCAATCAGAAAGCCTTTGCCAAAACCGGATTCGATGAAACAGTTGGCGTGGCCGTCGAACTTCGGCTCGGGCGCCAGGCCTTCAAGGTTACGCATGATATTCTCGGTGAGCACGTCGGCCTCGAAATGCGCGACCGACCCGGCCTTGGAAGCGGGCAGGTCGGTGGCATCGCCGATCACCCAGATGTTCGGCCACTTTTTGCTCAACAGCGTGTGCTCGTCGGTGGGGATGAAGTGCAGCTCATCACCCATGCCCGAGTTCTGGACGACGGTGGAACCCATGTGGAGCGGGACCGATACCAGCAAGTCGTAGTTGATCTCGCGCCCGTCGTAGGAGGAGATCACCTGCCGGCTGTTGTCCACCTCGGCCAGCAGGAACTCAGGCTCCACCGCGATGCCGCGCTCCCTGAGCATGTCGCCCATCACGGCCGCAGTGCGCGGTTTGGTAAACGCGCCGGGCAGAGGAGTGGTGTAGACGATCTCCACCTTGTCGCGCAGACCGCGCTCGTGGAAATAGGCATGCGCGAGGAACAGGAATTCCAGCGGGGCCACCGGGCATTTGATCGGCATCTCGGCCACGTTTAATACCAGCCGGCCACCCTGCCAGCGGCGCAGGAACCGGGCGAGCGCGACGGCGCCCTGAAACGTATAGAAATCGAAGATGTTCTGATACCAGCCCCCGTCCTTCAGGCCCGGTGTTTCCTCCGGCACAGTGCGCGCGCCGGTGGCGACGATCAACTGGTCATAGCTGATGAGACGCCCGCCCCTGGCCAGTTTCACGCGACTGGCGTCCGGCTCGATGGCCTCGATGTCGGAGAAGACCACTTCCACGTTCTGCGGCAGGTAGTTGCGTCTGGGACGATGGACGTCCTCGGGCTTGTAGATGCCAAATGGAATAAACAAAAAGCCCGGCTGGTAGTAGTGGGTCTCGTCCTTATCCACCACGATGATGCGCCATTCGGCTGGATCGAGCTTGAGGGCCAGCTTGTTGGCCATCATCGTGCCGCCGGTGCCCGCGCCCAAAATCAGGAAAGTCTTCATGGCAAAATGCCTCCGTTACGGCGCAGCCGGGGCGCAGCTGCGCCCCTACTGCGTGAATGCGTCAATGAGTTTGATGCGCTGCGAAAGCGAATCGCGCAGGATGGTGCGCAGGATGTCGAGCGCCTTGATCAAACGCTGATCGGCCAACTGATACTCCACCGTCGCGCCGACGCGGTTGGCGGTGACCATGCCGCGCTCGCGCAATATCTTGAGGTGACGTGAGACCAGCGGCTGGCTGAGTTCCAGGCTGTTGGCGAGGTCGGTGACGTTGCGCGGGCCGTCCTTCAGTTCGTACAGGATGAGGATGCGTTTAGGGTCGGCCAGCCCGGCGCAGATCTCGGCGTGGAGCTGATCGACTTCGCGCTCAAGCGTACGGTTCATCGTTCACCCGCCCACATATTCGGATAAGCGCATACGTTCATATGCGCACACAATACGGCGGCGGGCGTGGCGCGGGTAGTGCGCAACGTCACGCCGAGGGCAAGCAGATTGTCACAACAGAATCACGACGGGGGAACTCGGAAAAGAGAACGCGCCGGCGGGGGCCGGCGCGTCAGAGGCAGTTCAGGTATTGTGCTCAACAGAAATCACCCGCCAACTTATATCGGCGCAAACACCGTAAAGCCGTCTGCTCGAGTCCAATCGCTATCAAGCGTAGCAGCTGTATAGACGCCCAAGCGCTCGGCCTCGCTGAGAATAGACGCATCCTTGGGCAACACGGAAAAGCGGTCCATTAGCTCGCCCATCCGAAAGGCCAAAGGATGCGCTTTCCCCTTTGGCTGAACAGCCAGGTCCTCCGGCTCAACAATTTCAACAGGAAACGCCTGCAGAGTCTGATGCAATTGCACGAGTACCGGGTGAACGCTCTTTTGGATCACAGTTGGGTTGTGTTTATAGTATTCATGCCACCGCATGCCTGCCATTTTTGCATATCCGGTCAGGATATATTGGCATATCTTGAAGTAGCACTCTTCGAAGGCCAGGAAGGGCAAGAGCGGCTTAACGATTCCCTGCCGTGCAGAAACTTTGAGGCGATTGAGAAAGGCGACAGCCAGGGTATGACGAACGTCATTGGACGCGGCCGAAGGATGTAATTCGAGAATGACGCTCGCGTCGAGGATCAGGAACTCGGGAAAGACTATTGACGCGTCGCTGATGTCGAGTATTGTCGCCGCCATGCCTTTATCCGTATGGCTCCTCAACAATCTCTCGCCAGGTTGGGTAATCACCTGGCAGGTTGCCCAGAAGATCTGCCAATAGCTTCACTGGGTCTGGGATGTGTTGTTCCAACTCTCGCGCTCGCTTGATTAGCCTGGGCCATCTTGCTCGAAGCTTGTCCTGAAGTTCGGTGCTCGCAAGTTCGAGGCGACCTTGATGTTGGCTGCTCGGAGCGGTGAGGCCTGGGTCGATCTTCGTTCCGGCCGCCTGCGGTGCCAGGATCCAAGCGATGGTCTTGTTGATCGGTCGAGGGAGTATCACCACTCGACCCGTACCGGCCGAGTTAGCCACAGGAGAGATGGCCCGCCACTCAGACGACTCGCTCAAACCGGCAAGATTGATGGCTAAGTCGGTCATGGCTTGCCCGCATCCTTTCGTTCTGCTCGCGCCTCTATGTAGTTCCCTAACAATCCGTGCAGTGCTTCCAGTCCCTCTTTCGATACCACAATTCTCGCCACCGGTTTGACCATCGCATTCGTTAAATATCCCTCGACCTCTTCTCTCGGGCGATTGGCGAATCCGGTGGGCAAGAATTCGCCAAACTCCAACACAAACTCGGGGCCTGTTGCAGATATCGCGAACTGGTTCGCATACACAGTCTGCAAGTCGCTTTCGAGTGGCCATTTGAGGTTCACAGGTATCAAATCCTGGTCTACATGGCTCATGGGCATGATGCTCCTCACCGGCGGGTGTCGTCAATCAATTCGAGTATAGCACGCTCGGCCAAGCCGCTAAAGCTCTACGCCTCCCGCAACAGCCTCAACGCCGTCGCCGCCAGCATCGCCGAGCCGACCGGCAGCGCGTCTTCGTCAATATCGAAATCGGGCGTGTGCACATAGCGCGGCTGGCCGCCGGGCGCGCGCACACCCAGGCGGAACATCGCGCCGGGCGCGAGTTGGGTCATGTAGCTGAAGTCCTCCGCGCCCATGCTCGGCTCGCGCGGAGCCACCCCCGCCTCGCCCAACATCTCGCGGCCGACCGCGCCGATAAGGTCACTCACGCCTTCGTCGTTGAACAGCGGCGGGTAGCCGCGCTCGATCTTCAACTCGTAGTCGCCGCCGAGCGCGCGGGCCACCTCCAGCGAGCACCTCACCTCGTCGAGCAATTGCTCGCGCACGCCGTCCTCCATGCTGCGCAGCGTGCCCTCGATGTACACCGACGGCGGGATGACGTTGCTGGCCGTCCCCCCGCGCACCACGCCGATGGTCAACACGTTCGGCTCGAACGGATCGATGCGCCGCGATGGCACCGCGTACAGCGCGGTCAATACCTGCGTCGTCAGCCAAATCGGATCAACGGTTTTGTGTGGCCGCGCGCCGTGCCCGCCGTGGCCGATGACGTTGGCGTAAAACGTGTCCACCGCCGCCGCCACTTTGCCGCCCTCGATGCCGATGGTGCCGGCCTCCAGCGCCCCATCCACGTGTAGCGCGATCACACGATCCACCCCGCGCATCGCGCCGTCGGCGATCATGCGCGGCGCGCCGCTGATGCCCTCCTCATCCGCCACTTCCTCCGACGGCTGGAACAGTAACCGAATCTGCCCGTGAAACTTTTCCCGCGCCAGCAGCCGCGCCGCGCCGAGCAGCATGGCGGTGTGAGCGTCGTGGCCGCAGGCGTGCATCACCCCCGGGTTCTGCGATCGGTACTCGACCGCGTTGGCCTCGAGGATGGGGAGCGCGTCCATATCGGCGCGGATGGCAACCACCGGCCCCTCGCCCTCGCCGAGGTAGCCGACCACCCCGGTCTTGCCCACGCCGGTTTGCGCCTCCAGCCCGAGTTCGCTGAGCGTGCGCGCCACCAGCGCGGCGGTTTGATGCACATCGAAACCGAGTTCGGGATTTTTGTGGATGGCCCGGCGCAGGTTGACGATGAAGGGTTTGATTTCACGGGCTTTGTCGAGCATGGCAGCCTTCGGTTTCGAGTGAAGTTTTGGACACGGATCGCACGGAATTATAGTGCAGTGATGCCGTGCGCTCTGTGTCGTGTGCGCTCGAGACCCGGGTGCTGGCGCGGTTGCAGGGCGTGTGCAAAGTCGCCGAGTCCGCCCTCATCCCCCGGCCCCGTAAGCGCAGCGACTCTCCCGCTGGGAGAAGGGGAGCCGGCCCTGACCATTGGGAGTGGCGGTCCACTGGTGCGATCCACTCCCTCTCCCAGCGGGAGAGGGCGGCGATAGCTTCGGTGCAACGCGCCGAAGCTATCGCGGGTGAGGGCGAAATGTCGGCATCGTTTGGACTTTGCACACGCCCTGGCTGGCGCGGTTGATCGAGGACTTGCGCACGCTCTCGCTGGCCGAAAGCGGCGTGCTCATTCTACAAATCGGACGAGTCACATGGCAGCGGGCTGGGGCTGGCGATTGCGAAGAACCTCGTCGCCGCACACGACGGTGGGATTGCGGCGGAGAGCGAGCCGGGCCGGGGGACGACGATTCGGTTCACGCTGCCGAACAGCGCGACGGTTGCCTGACCCGCGCTGCGGCCAAGGTGACGGATATCATTTCCACCCCGTCGTCCCCGAAGGCATAATAGCCGTATGCAGACCGCGCGTCCTTCCCCCTCACTGTTTCGCCGCCACATCGCCCTGCCCACCGATCACGGCTCGTGGGTCTTCCTCCTCAGCCCGCTGCTCATCGGCCTCTTCGCGGGCGGTCGTTGGAGCGCGGCGAGTGCGTGGCTCATCGGCGCCGCGTTCGCGGCCTTCCTCATCCGCCAGCCGGTGACGATGCTGGTGAAGGCGTACAGCGGGCGGCGCTCACGCGAGGAGGCCCCGGCGGCGTTGTTTTGGATTGCGGCCTACGGGTTGATCGGCCTCGCGGCGCTGGCCGGGTTGCTGGCGAACGGCTACGGCTATTTGCTCTGGCTCGCTGTGCCCGCCGGGCCGGTGTTTGCGTGGCATCTTTGGCTGGTGAGCCGCCGCGCCGAGCGCCGGCAGATGGGCGTGGAGTTGGTGGGCAGCGGGGTGTTGGCGCTGGCCGCGCCCGCCGCGTATTGGGTCGGCGCCGGCTCAGCCGAAACGAACGGCTGGTGGCTGTGGCTGCTCGCGTGGCTGCAATCCGCCGCCTCGATTGTGTACGCATACCTGCGCCTCGAACAGCGCGTCCTCACGCGCGCTCCCGGCATGGCCGGGCGGGTGCGGATGGGGTGGCGCGCCTTGCTGTACTGTTCGGCGAATGTGTTGATTGTGCTGGGCCTCAGCCTCGCGGGGATCGTGCCGCTCGCGCTGGCGTTGCCCTTCGGCGTGCAGTGGGCCGAGTGCGTCTGGGGGACGTTGCAGCCCGCCCTCGGGGTCAAGCCGGTGCGCATCGGCCTGCGCCAGACGATAGTGAGCGCGCTGTTCACCCTGCTGTTTATTCTGCTGTGGTGAGCGACCGCTCCTCTGCAGGGTCGCATCAAACCCCCTACGCGCTCCTGACCAATTAACTAACCAGCCGTATCTTGGAGCGGACCTCAGCGGTATCTATAATGAGCGCAGTCAGCAGGCTGGGAATTGATGGCGACCGCGCTCAGAACCGAAACCGCAACAACCGATGAACCGAGCCTCATCCAGCGCGCCCAGCAGGGTGACGCGGAGGCGTTTGCCGCGCTCTATCGGCTGCACGCGCCGGCGCTGTATCGCTACTTCGTGTTGCGGCACATCGAACGCGCGCAGGCGGAGGACTTGACCGCCGAGGTCTTTGTCAAAGTCATCGAGGGCCTGGCGCGTTATCGCGAGACCGGCGCGCCGCTGGCCGCCTGGCTCTTCCGCATCGCCCACGACCGGCTGGTTGATCACATCCGCCGCACTACCCGCCACCCCACCGCCAGCCTCACTGAAATGACGCTGGATGGCAACGGTGACCCGGAACGGCAGGTGGCTGAGGTGTTGGAGTTGGAGAGTCTGCGGCTGGCCGTGAGCGCGCTGCCCGAAGAACAAAAACTGGTGATTCAGTTGCGCTTTGTCGAAGGCTATCCCCTCGAAGCGACGGCGCAGGTGTTACGCAAATCGGTGGGCGCTGTGAAGGCGCTGCAACATCGGGCCCTGAGTAATTTGGGAAGCAGGATTTTGGTATGACTCGCGAAGAGATCGTGGCGGAATGTTTGACGGCGCTGGACGAGGGCCGGCTGACGGTGGAGGAGTGTGTGCGTCGCTATCCTACGATTCCCGAATTGGAGGCACTCCTCATGGAGGCGCAGGCGCTGCGTGCCTTGCGTTCGCTGACGCCGACACCGGCGGCCAACCGACGGATGCAGGCCGATTTGCGCCGGCGGTTTGTGCGCGCACCGACGCCGCGCCGCCGGCCGGGCTGGGGGCTGGCGTGGCGCTGGGCGTTGGCGCTGGTGGCGTTGGTGCTGCTCGGCAGCACCGGGGTGACGCTGACGGCCCAGGCCAGCCTGCCGGGCGAGCCGCTTTATCCGCTGAAACGCGCCGCCGAGGATGTGCGCGTGGGCCTGACCAGCGCGCCCGAATTGCCGACGTTTTACATGGCGTTGGCACAGCAGCGGTTGATCGAGCTGGAGACGATGCTGAGCCGACAGAGCCTGACGCCCGAGATCATTGCTGAGTTGACAGCGGAGGTGGATGGCTATACGGCCACCTCGTTGCAGCTCGCCCGGCAATTGCCGCCGCCGCGCCGCGCCGAAACGTTGCGGATACTGGTCGAAGACATTGACGAACAACATCTCACCCTCGCCCGCGTGCGACTCTCCGCGCCGGTTGAGTTGCACGCGCAATTGGATGGCGCTTCGATCAGCATTCAAGCGCATCACACCGAAGCCGATCATGAATTGGAGACGCTGACGCTCACCGGGCCGGGCACGGCTACGGCGCCGGCGGTGAACGGCAGCCCGATCGCCGCGACGGCGACGCTGGAGCCGCCGGCGACCCAGGCAGCTTCGGCCACGACCGGGCCGACCCTCACGGCCACCCTCGCCCCCAGCCTGACTCCGTTGCCCACCGACACTGCCGCGCCGACGGAGGCCTCCACGGACACGCCCCCTGCGCCGACCTTCACACCTCCCGCGCCGACGGCCACGCCGCCTGGCCAATCCAATTGCCAGGCGCACAACCCCAACTCGCCGCGCTACTGCACCCCGACGCCCGCGCCGTAACCGGGCCACCAATTCTCCCTCAGGCCGTATCCTTTCTCCTGCCTCGTCGGTTTAAGGGTGGGATTGAATGATGGGAAGCCGCGCCAGTATCGGCATGGCGGCGCAACTGAACGGGGAGGCTTTACACACTCTTCATATTCATCAATACCCACCACCTAATCGGCG
>CAZSNP010000034.1:0-40387 GCA_964608265.1 uncultured Anaerolineales bacterium
TTGCCCAGGCTGGAGCACATGAACTTGTAGTCGCGCGAGACGACCACCCCGCTGTCCTCGAGTCGCTGGCCGGCCCAGTCACGCACTTCCGCTACGTCAACCGTCGCGGCGATGTTCGAGCCACAGTGGCAGACATAGACGCCGACCCGTTCGGCTGGCGCTTCGCCGGGCAGGAAGAGGGGAATCGATTGGCTGTTCATGGTCACTCCGTTGGGTGCGGCATGCGCGGCATGGGCAACCCATCGGGCTTGCCGCGTTTGGTCGCCGGCGGCGCTACCTGCTCGACCTCGGCCGGCGGCGCCTCCAACCCGATCCTGGCCAGCGCGTTGCTCGCGCTCACAAACTCTTTGCCAAAGCCCAGGCGCGCCGGATCAACGCCAAAGGCCAGCCCCATCACTTGGGTGAAAAACACGGTCGGCACGTGATAGTCGGACCGGAAGTGTTTGTTCATCTCAACCTGGTACACATCCAGGTTGAGCTGGCACATCGGGCACAGCGTCACCACCAGGTCGGCCCGATATTGATCGGCGGCGTGCACGAGGCGGCGGATGAGTTCGTACGCCGTGGCCTCGCTGATCTGGGTCATGTGCCCACCGCAACAATGCGTCTTGAGCGGGAAAACAATGACCGTCGCGCCGAGCGCGTTCATGATCTGCTCGAACTGGGTGGGATACTCGTGGTTGTTGAATCGATGGTCGTAGTCGGGGCGTGGCGCCTGGCAACCGTAGTAGGCGGCGATGCGCAGGCCGGTGAGTGGCCGGGTGACCTTGCTCCTGATCAACTCCAGGCCGACGTCGTTTATGAGGATATCGAGCAGATGGCGCACCTGAACGGCGCGATGAGGGCGAGCGCAAAGAACAGCCGGGTTTTCGCCCTCACCCCGGCCCTCTCCCGCTGGGAGAGGGAGTGGGTCGTGTCATTGGCAGGCCGCTCCAAATGATGTGTGCCGGCTCCCCCTCTCCCAACGGGAGAGTCGCTGCGCTTACGGGGACGGGGATGAGGGCGAGCGCCCAGCCCACGCCAGACTCTCGCCCTCACCCCGGCCCGCTCCCACTGGGAGAGGGAGTGAGTCGTGTAATTTGTAATCCCGCTCCAAATCGTGAGTGCCGGCTCCCCTTCTCCCGTTGGGAGAAGGGGACGGGGGATGAGGCGCTGACTTTGCACACGTCCGCTCGCGCGGCGCACCGCGCCACAGCACCCCAGGCCGCGGCCGGCCCACCGAACGGCAGCGACTGCGCCGCGAAAAAGCCCGCCGGCCCGCACCCACCTCCGCCCTGGCCCATTGCCCACCTGGGTTTTGAATTCCGTCGCCGATCTGGTATCGTCGGCGACATTTCACGGCGCCATGACCTCCCGCTTCGTCAACCTGCGCGCCGGCCTGCGGCAACTCGAGTTTCGACTGATGGGCGAATTGTCGCCCTCGGTGCGCCACAACCGCAACGCCGATTTCTACGCCGCCGCTTTCTTTGGCGTGTTCGTCAGCACTCTGCCCTTCATCCCTGTCGTGCTGCGCCGCCTCGGGGCCTCGGCGGAATGGATCGCTTTTTACAACGCCCAGCCCTTCATCGGCTACCTCTTCGTGCCGCTCAGCGCCATGCTGATGCCGCGCCAGCGAGGCCTCAAGTGGTATGCCACGGTATTCTGGCTGCTCTCGCGCGGCTCATTTCTGTTGGTCGCCTTCATCACGCGCTGGGAAATCCTCATCGGGCTGACGCTCGTCTTCTGGATCTGCGAGACCTTTCCGCTGCCGGTCTATACGCGGATGATGCAGGCCATCTTCCCGGCCGGCGTGCGCGGGCGGGTGATGGCGTTTGTGCGCGTGGGGTTGTCGCTGGTCAACCTGGCGATGACGCCGCTGGCCGGCTGGCTGCTCGACGCAGCCGGTTACCGGGTGCTCTTCCCCATCGGCGCGGTCTGCGCCGTGCTGGCCACGGTCTTGTTTTTGCGCCTGCGCTTCAATGATGAAGACGTGCCGCCCAACCCGGCCAGCTCAGCGGCCAGCCTGTGGCGCTTGCTGGGCGAAGATGGGCGCTTCGCCGTGTATCTCGGCGGGCTGACGTTGTTCGGCTTCGGCTTCCTCTCGGGCACGGCGCTGCAGGCGTTGGTGCAAGTGGATCGGTTGCAGCTGTCGTACGGTGAGATCGGCGCGCTCGGCGTGGTGCATTCGGTTTTCTTCCTGGTGGGCTACCTCGTCCTTGGGCGCCTGCTTGACCGATTCGGTGGCGCCCATACCCTGCGCTGGGTTTTCGTGATCGGCGCAGCCGTTCCCCTCAGTTACCTCTTCGCCACCTCCGGCTGGATGCTGGCCCCGGCTTTCGCGGCGATGGGATTGGTGAACGCCGGCATGGACCTCGGCGCGATCAACACCGTGATGCAGCTCTCGCCGCCCGAACGCCTGGGCGATTACTCGGCGCTGCAAACGACCGCGCTCGGATTGCGCGGCCTCATCGCGCCCTTCCTCGGCGTGTGGCTGGTGAGTGCGGGCTGGTCGTACGAAGTGACGTTCGGGGTGGGGGCCGTGCTCGTGCTGTTCGGCGCGGCGATGTTGTGGGCGGTGCGGCCGGTCACACGTTCAGGTTAGCGGTATCTTGCCCGGCACGCCCGGCCGGCGCGGGAAGCGCGGCGGCGTGGCCGCGATCTTTTTCAACACCACCAGGTAGCGCTCCTCGGCCACACCCGGCAACTCCACCGGCAAAATCTGCTCCAACTCACCACCGAGTCGTTGAATCGCTTTGCTGGCCGCGTACGTCTCGGCCGGTGCGTCTTTGCCCTTCTGCGCCAGAGCGTGCCCACCGCGCTTGACCAGCGGCAGCAGATACTCGGCCAGCGTCGGCATTTCGGCCACCGCACGGGCCAGCGCCCAATCGTACTGCTCGCGATGCGAGCGTTGCTGGCCCACCTCTTCGGCCCGGGCGTGCATCACCACGACCTCGCTCAACTTCAGCGCCTGCGCGATGTGCTCGCAGAAGCCCGCCTTTTTGCCCGTGGCCTCCACGACCGTCAGTTGCAGCGCCGGGCACACGATCTTCAGCGGCAGGCCGGGGAAGCCCGCGCCCGTGCCCACATCAATCACCCGCAGCGGCTGCTCGCCCCGCCACGCCTTGAGCACCGAGAGCGAGTCGAGGAAGTGTTTGATTTGAATGTCGCGCGGGTCGGTGATGGCGGTGAGGTTGAACTTCTCGTTCCAGGCCCGCAACTCATCGGCGTAGATTTGAAACGCGCCCAGTTGCGCCGCTGTCAGTTCCAGCCCGAGCAGCGCGCGCGCGCCGGTGAGTAGCGCCTCCATCGCGGAGATTATACCCACGAAGACGGGGTAATACGGTCAGCGGATTACGTCAGCGGATAAGCGGATGGGGCAACGCCGCCCGCACGCATTGCGCCCAGCACGCCGTGTCATCACTGGCGAGGCCGAATCCCCCTCATCCGCTAATCCAATCCGCTGACACAAGCTGCCCCAGCCTGAAATGCACTCTGCATAACGTTTCGCGTTTCACCTTTTCACACGCCCGTGCTATAGTTCGGCCCGATGTTCTTTCTCGCGATCCTGGGCCAGGCGCTGCGGCAGGCGGTGATGGTCGTTGTGGTGGGGATGGGCCTGGCGACGGTCTTTACCCTGTGGACACCGGGTGCTGGCGCCGGCCCATCGTTGGCCGAGCAACTGGCCGGCGTGCTCAGTGTGCAGCCGCCCGTCTCCGAGGCCACCGCCATCCCCGTGGCCCAGGTCGAGCCGACGCCGACGCAGGGCCTCGACTCCCTGCGCATCGGCATCGTGGCTGGGCATAGCGGCCCGCAGAATGACCCCGGAGCCGTCTGCCCCGATGGCCTCACCGAGGCCGGCGTCAATCGCGACATCGGCACGCGTGTCAAAGCGGGGCTGGAGGCCTCCGGTTTTCAAGTCGATCTGCTGGATGAGTTTGATAACCGCCTCGAAAACTATCGCGCCCTGGCGCTGGTCTCCATCCACAACGACTCGTGTGAATACATCAACGAACTGGCCACCGGTTACAAGGTGGCCGGCGCGCTCGAGAACCAGGCCCGCGCGCAATCGGCGCAGCTGACCGCCTGCCTCACCGACCGGTACGCCCGGGCCACCGGCATGCGGTTTCACGCCGGCAGCGTCACCCGTGACATGACGCAATACCACAGCTTCTCCGAAATCGCGCCCGAGACGCCCGCCGCCATCATCGAGACCGGCTTCCTCAACCTCGACCGGCCCATCCTCACGCAAGAGCCGTACCGCGTCGCCCAGGGGGTGATCGATGGCGTGATTTGCTACGTCCGGGGCGAGCCCGTCAGCCCGCAATAGCCGCCGATGGACCTCCCGCTCCCTGCTCCGCCGCTCAACACCGAGGCCGATGGTCAGTATCGGGCTTTGTTCGAGCGCGCCGGCTGGGGGCGCTTCCACGCCGCGCCCGACGGCCGATTGATCTCGGCCAACGCCGCCCTGGCGCGCATGAGCGGTTACGACACCGCCGAGGCGCTGACGGCCGCCGTCACCGATTTCCGCCAGCAACTCTTTACTGCCTCCGATCAACGCGCGGCGTTGCTGCGCCTGCTGGCCGAGCAGGGTGTGGCCGGCGGCTTCGAGCTGCAACTGCAGCGCCGCGACGGCGCTCGCGTGGAGGTCGAAACGCATGTGTACGCGTTGCGCGAGGCCGGCGGCGACCTGAGCGGCTACGAGGGCCTGGTCGAAGACATCACCGCCCGCAAGCAGACCCAGGCTCAGCTCGAACGCAGCGCGCGGCAACTGCTCACCCTCAGCCAGCTCGGCCAAACGGTGGCCGGCAGCCTCGATCAAACCATCGTCCTCAACAGCGTCTTGAACGAGGTGTCGTATTTGTTGAATGCGGATGGGGTCGCGGTCCTGCTGCTCGACGGCAAACAACTGGTGTTGGAGGCGGTGGGCGGCGCCGGAACCGTCAGCCTCGTCGGGCGGCGGATGCCGGCGGCGGGCGGCGTGGCCGGCGAGGTGATTCAATCCGGCGTGGCCGTGCTGGTTGATAACGTCGCCGAGCAGGTGAAGATCCACCGCCCGGTCGAGCAATTCACGGTGTACGACACCGGCTCGCTGCTGGCTGCGCCGCTCAAATTGCAGGGCCAGGTCATCGGCGTCATCGAGGCCGTGCACGAGGCGCCGCGCCGCTTCGCACCGGATGACCTGCAACTGCTCGAGGCCGTCGCCAGTTGGGCCGCCATCGCCATCGGCAACGCGCGCCAGCACATGCGGCTGCAACGGCGGCTGCAGGAGAGCGAGGCGCTGAGCATCATCAGCCAGGCGCTCAATGAGACGCACGACCTGGATACGATTCTGCAATTGATCGTGGACGCGGCGCGGCAGATCATCCCGCGCGTCGAGCGCGCCATCATCCACCTGCTCGACGAGAACGAACAAATCCTGCGCCCGGCGGCGGTCGCCAGCGAGGGCGAGATGAAGCGCACCGAGCTTTCGATGCGCCCCGGCGAGGGCGTGGCCGGGCGCGTGCTGGCCGAGGGCCTGCCGATCAACGTCGGCGATACGCGCACCGACCCGCGCTACCTCTCACCCGGGCAGCTTTCGCCGTTGCGCTCGCTGCTCGTCGCGCCGGTGCAGCGCGGCGAGCGCCGCCTCGGCACCATCAGCGTGCAAAGCACCGAGACCTACGCCTTCTCGAACGACGACGAGATTTTGTTGAAGACCCTCGGCGTGCAGGCGGCGCTGGCGATTGAGAACGCGCGCTTGTTGCAGGTGGAGAGCACGGCGCGCAAAGATGCCGAGACGCTGGCCGAGACGGCGGCGACGCTCAGCGGCACGCTGGTGGAGTGGGAACGGTTGATGGATCGGCTGCTCGAACAGGTCGGGCGGCTGGTGCCGTTCGACGCCGGCGCGCTGCTGTGGGTGGATCGGGCCACTGGCTATGTGCGGGTGGCGCGCTCGCGCGGCTACGACCGGCTCGGGCCGGCGGCGGTGCGGGCGATCGGCGAACTCAACCTCGAGATCGCCCACACGACCCATCTGCGGCACATGGTGATGATCGGCCAGCCGGCGCGGGTGGCCGACACCCACGCCGATGTCAACTGGACTCCCTGGCCGCCCTTTGCGCAGGCCCGCTCATGGATCGGTGCGCCGATCATCGTGCAGGGAGAGGGCACGCTGGCCTTCTTCTCGCTCGAAAAAGTCGAGCCGGGTTTCTATCAGACCGAGCATCAATACAAGTTGGCCGCCTTCACCAGTCAGGCCTCGCTGGCGATTCAAAACGCGCGGCTGTATGCCGACCTCGAGAGGGCGCTGAGCCACGAAAAATCCATGCGGGCCCAACTGGTGCAGCACGAGAAAGTCGCCGCGATGGGGCGACTGGTGGCCTCGGTCGCGCACGAACTGAACAACCCGTTGCAGGCGATCCAGAATTCGCTCTATCTGGTAAGCCAGGATACGGGCCTGCAGCCACAATCGCGCGAAGACCTGCAGATCGCGCTGTCCGAGGCGGACCGCATGGCCGAGTTGATCGGCCGGCTGCGCGACACCTACCGGCCCACCTCCGCCGAACAGTTCCAGCCGGTCGAACTCAACACCGTCATCGATGAAGTCCACCGGCTCATCGGCACCCACCTCAAGCACAGTCACGTCAGCTTCAAGTTCGAGCCTGACCCCGATCTGCCGGCCATCCCGGCGATCCGCGATCACATCAAACAGGTCTTCTTGAATCTGTGCCTCAACGCAGTGGAAGCTATGCCGACGGGCGGGCACCTCTTTCTCCAAACCCAACGCCAGGCCCACACCGGCGAGGTGTTGACCGTCGTCAGCGACAGCGGCGGCGGCATCAGCCCGGAGGCGCTGCAGGAGATTTTTCAGCCGTTCTTCACCACCAAGGAGGGCGGCACCGGGCTGGGTTTGTTCATCACCCAGGAAATCATCACCCGACATCAGGGGCGCATCGAGCCGGAGAGCGTAGTCGGCCAGGGCACCACCTTCCGGGTGTGGCTGCCGCTCAGCCGGCCCGACGTGCCACCGCGTAACGGGCAGACGAATTCACGCCGAACCTGATCCTCCAGGCCGCGCGTCCCCGCACCGGTTGATCGGCGGGGATGGCGGACCGGGAGAAGTGGCACACATCCTGCACAGGAGCACCAGCATGGCAACTCTTTCCGGTCGTGTTCTCGTAATTGAAGATGAAGCCAGCCTGCGGCAGACGCTGACCCGCATCTTGCGCCAGGCCGGCTGTGAGGTGACGGCCGCCGGCACCGGGCCGGAAGGCCTGCAACGCCTGTCGGCCTCGACCTACGATCTGATTTATCTCGACATCCATCTGCCCGAGATGGACGGCTTGCAGGTCTTGCGCGAGGTGCACAAGCTCTACCCGCAACTGGCCGTCGTGCTCTTCACGGCGTACGCCTCGCTCGAAACGGCGGTCGAGGCCATGCGCCTCGGCGCGACCGATTATCTGCTCAAGCCCATCAACCCCGAGCTGCTCATCTCGCGTACCGAGAGCATCCTCAAGAAGCAGGGCACCGAGCGGCGCCGGCGCGAGTTGCAGAGCCAGATCGTCAGTTTGCAGGATGAACTGCGCCGCCTCGAGGAGGTGCTCACCCCCTCGGCCTCGCCGGCCGTCGCCTCGAGCGATCGCTTCCTCAAGCGCGGCACGCTGAGCGTGGATTTGCAGGCCCGCCGCGCCATCTTCACCGAGCGCGAGTTGCAGTTGCCGCCGGCCGCCTTTGACTACCTCGTCGTGCTCACCCGCCATGCGCCGGATGTGGTGGATTATCAGTCGCTCGTCACCGAGGCGCAGGGGTATCAGACCGACCGGCGCGAGGCGCAGGAACTGGCCAAGTGGCACATCCACGAGTTGCGCGATTCGCTCGAACCCGACCCGAGCAACCCGCGCCACATCCTCAACGTGCGCGGCGTGGGGTACCGGCTCGTGGTGGATTGACAGCGCTCGCCGGTGCTGCTGGCCGGTGAGGGCGCCTCCCGTTCTTTGTTGAAAACAAAACCGGGCGCTCAGTGCGCCCGGTTCATCTTATTCGGTTTTCTTTTTGCGGGGGGCGGCGGGTTTCCTGTTTGCCGCCGGCTTCTTTGTTTTGGCGGCGGACAGGCCGTATGCGGTCAGGTCGAGCACCGAGTTGTCGGTGCCGTACTCGTTGGGCGCGTACGCATCGGCCTGCCAGTCATTGTGCCAGGTGGCGTTGTTGGCGAAGTAGCGATAGGTGTACGTGCGGCCCGCCGGGATGGAGACGGCCAGGCTCCACGAACCGTCGGCAGCCTGCTTCATCGGATGTTCGTTCACGCTCCAATTATTGAAGTCGCCGACGAGATGAAGCGATGTCACGCCTTCGAGGGCGGGCATGGCAAACGTCACGCGGACGTTGCCTTTAGGCAGTTTGCGTTTGGTCAACATGGTCAATCTCTCCTTGAACATGAACGCGGCGATTATACCAATCCGCCCCGCGCGAATATCACACCATTCGCCGAATTACGAACCGGCTTTACGCCACGAAATTTGCGCGCAGTTGCGCCAACTCAATCGATGTCAGCCCGGCGGCGGTGAGCAGATAGCCCTCGACCGACCCGTAGCGCGCGCGCAGATGCGCGAACAACCGGTGCAGATTGAGCGGGTTGGCGCACATGATGGCGGTGATCTCGTTATCGGTGATGCCGACGTTACGCATGCGCTGGATGTCGCGGCGCGAGATGTGGCAGATGCGGTCGAACTCGCCGTTGCTCAACGCGTAGTCGGCGAGCAGCGTCTCGTATGGCACGCCGAGCACCGCGTGCAGCAACGCCACCACGACGCCCGTGCGATCCTTGCCCGCAGTGCAGTGCACCAGCGCCGGCAGGTTTTCCGGGTCGGCCAGCCGCTTCAACACGCGGCCCAGCTCCGGCGCGTGATGATCCGCCAGGCGCACATAGCCGTCGGCGATGACGTCATCCAGCTCGTGCCGGCGAAACAGCGCCGTGCGCAGCCAGTCGGAATAATTGTTGTGGGCGTAGGCCGGCGCGCTCACGTAACCGGCGCGCGCCGCCTCCGGTAACCGGTCTGGCCCGCGCTCCGCCTCGCGCGGTGTCCGCAAATCGCAGATCAACTTCAACCCCAGGGCGTGGACATGGTTGAGGTCGGCCTCGGTGAGTTCGGCCAGGCTGCCCGAACGATACAAGCGCCCGAGGTGCATGCGCGTGCCGTCGGCCGTTTGATAACCGCCCGCGTCGCGGAAGTTCAGCCCGCCCGCCAGCGGGACGAAACGGCCGGGCAATTCAAGCTCGGGGTGCGCCAGCCGGAGCGTGTGCGCCTCGGGGTAGCGCCGCTTCGGGCGCGGCCGCCACAGGACATAGGCCAGCGCCGCGCCCAGCATCGCGCCCGCGCCGGTCACGATCCGTTTCGAGGTGGTTCTCAATCTCATCCACACATCTCCATCGCGCCCTGTTGTACCACACCCGGCTCAACCAGCGATTAAAGAGCAGAGACGCGCGGCGGCGCGTCTCTACGGAGTCTATGCACAGCCATCGTTTACGCCACAGCCAGCGCCGCTTGCTTCAGCGCCTCGGCCTTGCTCGTGCTCTCCCACGGGGCATCAATGTCGGTGCGGCCAAAATGCCCGTAGGCCGCCGTCTTGCGATAGATCGGGCGGCGCAGGTTGAGGTCGCGGATGATGGCGCCCGGGCGCAGATCGAAATGCTCGCCGATGAGTTGGGCGATAGCCTCATCCGGAATCTTGCCGGTGCCGAAGGTCTCGACGTTGACGCTGAGCGGATGCGCGACACCGATGGCATAGGCGACCTGAATCTCACAGCGGTCGGCCAGGCCGGCGGCCACCACGTTCTTGGCCACCCAGCGCGCGGCGTACGCCGCCGAGCGATCCACCTTCGTCGGGTCTTTGCCCGAGAACGCGCCGCCGCCGTGGCGGGCCATGCCGCCGTACGTATCCACGATGATCTTGCGGCCGGTCACGCCCGAGTCGCCCATCGGCCCGCCGATGACGAAGCGGCCGGTGGGGTTGACGAAGATGCGCATGGCCGCGTCGCGCATATCCGCCGGGATCACCGGGTTGATGACATGCTGGATGATGGCGGCGCGGATTTGCTCCTGCGACACCTCCGGCGCGTGCTGGGTGCTGATGAGGACGGTATCCACGCGCTTGGGTTTGCCGTAGGCGTACTCGACCGTGACCTGGCTCTTGCCGTCGGGCCGCAGCCACGGCAGCGTGCCGTTTTTGCGCACCTCGGCCAGCCGGCGGCTGAGGTTGTGCGCGAGGTAGATCGGCAGCGGCATCAGGGCTTCGGTTTCATTGCAGGCAAAACCAAACATCATGCCCTGGTCGCCCGCACCGATCTGGTCAATGGCGGCGTCGCTGGTGTGGTCGCGCACTTCGAGGGCCGCATCCACGCCCTGGGCGATGTCGGGGCTTTGCGCGGCGATGGCGACCTGCACCGCGCAGGTGTTGCCGTCGAAGCCTTTATCACTGTGGTCGTAACCGATTTCCTTCACCACCTTGCGGATCAGCTCGTCGAAGTTGACGAAGGCGCCGGTCGTGATCTCGCCCAGCACCATGACGAAACCGGTCTTGGTCGCGGTCTCGCAGGCCACGCGGCTGAACGGATCCTGTTCGAGGCAGGCATCCAGCACGGCATCGCTGACCTGATCACAGATTTTGTCCGGGTGCCCTTCGGTCACCGATTCGGAGGTGAACATGAGCTTGGGCGAGGACATAAACGTGGTACTCATCGAAGTGATTCTCCTTCTGATACAAAAAGCCCCTTCAGGCGAGAAGGGGCAAGACGTTTCCGTGAATTGACCCTCTCATCTTCCAGACCCGGGTCACCGCGTGGGTAACCCGTACGTTCCTCCGGAGTTGGCACCCGCACCTGTGTCGTGGCCGGGTTGTCGAGGCTTCGTCGGGCCGGTCCCTCCGCCTCTCTGGATAAGAGTGCCTGATACAGGCTATGGATTTATCGGGCGCGATAGTAACATCCACGTGCAGGCGAGTCAATGGGGGGTCGTTAGGACTTTCGCGCTACAACCATCAGGCTGAGGCCAAACGGCAAACGCCCGCGCGCGACTGCGGGCGCTTCACTGCTGAGGATGGCGGCCAGCACTGCGTTGAGCGGCCCGAGGTTGAAGGCCAGGTCGGAGTGGGCCTGCTGTGGGAACAGCGGCTCGCTGAGGCGTTTGATGGCAGCGACGGGAAAGAGCCACGTGTTGGCAAACGACCAGTGCTCCACCGCCAACCCGGCGCGTTCGAGTTTGGCCCGTAACTCACCGGGCAGGTAGCGATGCCGCACCTCCCAATGCCGGTCGTGCGCGCCGCGCAGCCAATCGTAGGCCGCGGCGCGCAGGATGAGGCGCCCACCGCTCGCCAGCAGGCGCGCCATCTCCGCCAGCGCTGACCGTTCAACCTCAGCCGGCAGCATCTGCAGCACATCGAGCGAGATCACCAGATCGAAGGAGGCTGTGGCAAAGGGCATGGCCTCTACCGAGGCGGCGCTCAGCCGCGCGTGCCCGCGTCGCCGCGAAAGCAACAGCGCGAACGGGGCGAGGTCGATGCCGGTGGCCGCGCCGTAGTCGGCCAGGCAAGTGAGGGTCGCGCCGGTGCCGCAGCCCGCGTCGAGGATGCGCAGCTGATTGCCACGCGGATAGTGCCGCTCGATCACGGCGCGCAGGATCGCCCGCATGCCGACGTACCACCACAGGCCGTCCTCCACGCGGAACATGGTTTCGTATTCGCTGCGCTTCATGGCGGCATTTGTACCACGCCTACGGAGGCCAGGCGACGAAATCGCGCCCATCGGCGAGGCGGTAGCGCGCCTGCGCCCCGCCCAGCGCATACACGCCCGTGCGCAGTTCACCGGCCGCCGGCAGCGGGCCGGTCAGCGGGTGAAGCTGGATGAGGCCATCGCCCGGCTGGAGCTGATCGAACGGGGTATTGAAGCCGTCGCCGCTTTGCAGCAGCGAGCCATCGGCGGCGGTGAGGTGCAGAAAGATGCTGATCGATTCGGGGAGGGGAGCGGCGACGCGCCATACGGTTTGCACCTCGGCCCCGCGCCGTCGCTGGCCGAGGTAACTCATCAGCCCGCCGAACGTTGGCGGCTCGCCGGAGGCCTCGACGTATTTTGTCGCCGCCAGCGAAGCCGCATCCAGGCGATACACCCTCAACCCGTCGGCAGCGTATCGCTCGCCATAGATCAACTGCGCGCCGAGGCGATGCAACGCGCCGGCGATGGCCTCCGCCTGCGAGGCGCGCAGCACATACCACACGCGGCCCACCGGCAGGGGCAGGCCGCGCGAGCAATCGAACTGAAGGCGGCGGGTGAGGGCCGCGCCGAACACGGCTCGTGTCTGTGCCTCGTCCATCGCCGGCTGCGGGTCAGCGCAAACCGCCACCGCGCCCGATTGCGGCGGCACGTAGTAGACGTAGATCGTGCGTCCGAGGATGGCGACGGGCTGGCGACGGCGAAAGTAGGAGAACGTGTCGGGATCGTCGAGCACGGCGCCGCCGACCAGGTGCGAGACGCTGATGGCATACCAGCCTGGCGCGGGGAATGGCGGATACCAATCCGGCACCGGACGTGGGGGCAGCGGCTTGGCGGGCAGCGGATACTCCTTCACCGGAAGGGAGCCGATGGGGATGGAGCCGAAGTAGCTGACGTAGATCGACTCGATCTGCTGTTCGCGCACGAAGTCCACCAACTCGCCCAGGTCCTGGCCCCAGTCCAGGTTCGAATCCACCATGATGCGCCAGCCCCGGTCTGGCCCGCCGGCGATCTCGTTGAAGAAGGTCAGGTCGCGGGGATAGATCAGCGCCGTGTTGACGAGCAGCCATAGCCCCGCCATCCCGGCCAGCCAGCGCCCGTAGAGGGAACGCCCCCACAACCAGACCACACCCAGCGCCGCGCATAGATACGCCGTCACCGTCATCGGGAACAAGTGGCGGTAGCCGATGTAAACGCCTGAGGCCAGGGCGACGCCGAAGTACAGGATGGCCGGCCCCCACAGCAGCGCCTCGGCGCGCCACCGTCGCCGCAGCCAGACCGCCCCGCCGAGAAGCGTGGCTGCCATCAGCGGCAGCGGGGTCTTGACCAGCACGGCAATCGGTAAGTACAGCCAGTCGAATGGAGGGTTGACCTGGCCCAGCAAATAGTTGGGTGTGTGCACGACCTCGGTGGTGAAGAGGAAGTCCTCCCAGAAATTCGCCAGTGGCAACGGCAGCGTGGAGCCCGTCATCGGCCGCAGTTCGAATCGATACAACGCCCAGACACACAGCCCGGCGAGGCCGAGGGCGACGGCCAGCCGGCGCACGGTCGTGAGTCGCACCCCCCACCGCCACAGCGCGATGACGAGCAGGGCCGGCGCGAAGATGAGGGCCGAGAACTTCGTGCCCAGGGCGATCCCGAGCGTCAGGCCGGCGGCGACCGTCAACGCGGGCCGGGGCTGCCGCAGCCACCGCCGCCAGACGATGAGGGTCAGCGTGAGGCTGAGCAGGATGCCGAGGTCGGTGGTGATGAGGCGGGCATGCGCGCGCAAGTTCGGGTCGAGCGCGGCGAGGGCCGCCATGAGCAAACCGGCCCACCGCCCGCCGACGTCCGCGCCGAGGCGGAAGAGTGCGGCCAACGTCAGCGCACCCGACAACACCATCATCACCCGCCCGGCGTACATCATCGCCAGGGCCGGATTGTCCAGCTTCCACAACACCGAAATGGCGAACTCGATCCAATCGGCGTCGCGCCACACCGCGTCGGCGAGCGGGAGTTGGATGCGCGGGTCAAAGACCAGCGGCCAGGCGGCGATGAGGTTGAACAGGGGCGGATGGCCGATGAGGAGGCGATAGTCGCCGGTCGCCAGGAGGCTCAGACCGCGCGCGAGGTGGTTCTGCTCATCCACCGTGGGCGCTTCGCGGGGGATGGCGGCCAGCTCCGCCCAGACGAAGATGCAGACGATGACGGCCAGCGCGAAAGCAGGAAGTGAGGCATGGGAGTTGCTCGCCACTTTCCACGATCTACCAGTATTCGGCATGATGTTCGCGATAGTAAGTCAGCGTGCGGGTGAGGCCGTCGCGGAGCGAGGTGCGGGGCCGCCAGCCCAGTTTGAATTGGATACGGCCATAGTCGCCGCAGTAGTCGCCGATGTCGATGGCCTTTTGCTCGCCCGGGAAGGGGACGAGCCGCCAGCGCCCGCCGCCGTTGAGCTGCACCAGCATCTCGGCCAGATCGCGCAACGACAGGACCTCATCGCCGCCCAGGTTGAAAATCCCGCCGACGGCTTCGGGATGGGTCGCGCACAGCAACAGCGCCTCCACCACGTCGTCCACGAAATTCAGATCACGCCGCTGTGCGCCGTCGCCATACACCAGCAGTTCCTCGCCCTCCACCAGACGTCGCAGCCACACACCGAGGAACGTTTGGCGCGCATCCACGACGCGCATGCGCGGGCCGTACGTGTTCGTCAGCCGCAGCGAGGTCGTCTTCATCCCATACGCTTTTTGATAGACGAGGTGATACCACTCGCCGGCCACCTTGTTGACGCCGTTGACATCCACCGGGTCAATCGGGTGGCGTTCATCCACCGGCAGGTAGTGCGGCTTGCCGTAGATTTGGCGCGTGCCCGAAAAGACGATGCGAATGTCGGGGTTGTGTTTGCGGCAGGCTTCGAGGATGGAGAGCTGGCTGCGGCAATTGATCTCGAGGTCGGTGTACGGGTCGCGCATCGAGTCGAGGTGGCTGACCTGTCCGGCCAGGTTGAAGAGGAACGCCTGGCCGCGCACCAGGTAGTTCAGGCTGTGCTCGTCGCGCACATCGGCGATGTTGACGCGCACCCGGTCGCCGTATCCGGCGAGGTTGAACAGCTTGCCGCCGTACTCGGGGATGAGCGAATCGATCACCGTGACCTGCGCGCCGAGGTCGGCCAGCCGGCGGGCCAGGTTGCTGCCGATGAAACCGAGGCCGCCGGTGATGAGGACGGACTGAGCTTGAAAGGCGTGGGAGGAATCAAACATGCGTGAAACGTGAAGCGTGAAACGTGAGCGTCGCAGCACGCCTCACGTTTCCCGTTTCACGGGCAGGGGCTTCATCGCGGCGAGATGTTCCTTCTTCACCACCAGCCGCCACCACCAGCCGAGCAGGGCGACCAGCGTGCGGGCGACGCGCGGGAAGTTGAAGAATTGCGAGGTGCCGTACTGACGATACCAATGCCTGACCGGCACCTCGACGATGCGATAGCCGGCATCCTGAATCTTCTTCACGAGTTCGAAGGTGATGGTGCCGGTGGTGGATTCGAGCGTGAGGTGGTCGAAGATGCCCCGACGCATCAGCCGGAAATCGCAATCCACATCGCGGATGAAGAGATTGAAGACGAACCTGACGAAGTATTGATACGCCAGCCCGATGACGACGCGGTGGAACGGGTCATGGCGTTTGATCTTGTAACCATTGACCATATCCACGTCATCGGTGACGGCCTCGGCCAGCAGCGCCAGCTCGCGGGCGTCGTATTGCGCGTCGCCGTCGGTATAGAAGATCCAATCCTTGCGCGCGGCGGCGAAACCGGCCCGCAGCACCCCGCCATACCCGCTCGGCTCGCTGCGGTGCAGCACCCGCACGCACGGATAGTGCCGTGCGATCTCATCCAGCACCCGGCCCGAGTCATCGGTGGAGCCGTCGTTGATGACGACGATCTCGTAGTCGTCGCTGACCTGCGGCAGGGTCTGCAGCGCGCGCACGATCATCGTCGGGATCGTGCCGGCGTCGTTGTAACATGGGAAGAAAACGGTCACGCTGGAAAGACGCATACGCGGGCGCAGTCTGGATTTATTGCGATTGGCTCTTCCCTTTGCGCAAGGCCCCCGAGCAAAGCACGTCGAAGGAGCCATACACGGGCGAGCAGGTTGCTCCGCGCCCCAAAGAAGAATTCACTCCCTCGACTCGAGGCTCAATGGGCGCTGCGATCAAAGAAGACCCGGGCGACGGTGCGGATGATGATCTTGATATCAAGCCACACCGACCAGTTTTCGATATACCACAGATCGTATTTCGTGCGCTCCTCGATGGACGTATCGCCGCGCAGCCCGTTGACCTGCGCCCAGCCGGTGATGCCGGCCTTCTCGCGATGGCGGCCCATGTAACGCGGGATGCGGCGGCGGAACTTTTCGACGAAGGCCGGTTGCTCGGGGCGCGGCCCAACCAGGCTCATCTCGCCGAGCAGCACGTTGATGAATTGCGGGAACTCGTCGAGCGAGGTGCGGCGGATGAAGCGCCCGAGCCGGGTGATCCTCGGGTCGCCTTTCACCGTCCAGCCGGGGCCGCCCACCTCCGCGTCGGCCCGCATCGAGCGGAATTTCAACACCGGAAAGGGTTGGGCATCCAGCCCCATCCGTTCCTGCACAAAGAACACCGGCCCCTTCGAATCAAGTTTGATCAGCAGCGCGGTCAGCATCATCAGCGGCGAGAAGAGGACGAGGGCGGCGGCGCTGCCGAGGATGTCCATCGCCCGTTTGATCGCCAGCTTCCAGCCGCGCAGGGCCACATCCCGCACCGAGAGCAGCGGCAATCCGCCCAGGTCGTCGATCGTCACGCCCGAAGCCAGGATGTCGTAGACATTGGGGATGAGCTTGACGCTCAACCGATCACGCTGGCACAAATCGATCAAGCGCACCAGTTCCTCATCGGGCGCGTCGGGCACTGCGATGATGACTTCATCGACCGCCTGGGTCTCGATCAGGCGCGGCACATCGTCGGCGACACCGAGGATCGGCACACCGCCCGAGGCCGGCGGCGCGGTTTGGCCGTTGTGCGTCACCAGCCCTACCACGTGGTAGCCGAGGAAGGGTGAGCCCTGGATCTTCTGCAGGACGAGTTCAGCCGACTCCCCGGCGCCGATGAGGAGCACGCGGTCCTGCACCCAGCCACGGCTGCGCAGCACATCGCGCGTGATTTCAAGCACCGCGCGCCCGAGCGTCACCAGCATCACCCCGCCGACCCAATAGTATCCGACCAGCAAACGCGAGAGGTTGACCTCGTACGGCCCGTTCTTGAGGACGAGGTATTGCAGGGCCACGCCCAGCAGCGTGCCGACGGTGACGCCGCTGACCGTGGCGTAAAACTGATCAACGCGCGATGAGGCGCGCACAAGGTGATACAGCCGGAAGAGGAAGAACACGGCGACGACCGAGCCGGCGAATAGCGCCAGCGTCGGCACGTAATCGCGGAAGGAGCCCATCTCGATGGCCTCGGTCGGGATCGGCAGATCGCGCCGCACGCGGAACGCCAGCGCGAAGGCCAGCGACAGCATGAACGTATCCACCACGGCCAGCGAGAGCGAGAACAGGGTCCGGAAACGACGAGCGTCCATTCAATCATTGGTCATCAGCCGTTATATGACTGATGATTGATGACTCTCCCGCGGTATCAATGCCTCGCGCAAGATCGTCAGCCACAGATTGAGCCGGATGCCGAACACGACCAGGCCGCCGACGAGCGGGTTGGTGAGGCGGGCGTAATGTTTGGTGTAGAAATAGAGCATGGCCTCGTGAAAGGCGATCTGCGCTTTGCGGCTGCGGCGGCTGGCCGCGCGTTTGATGTGCGTCACCGTAACCCGTGGGTTGTAGCGCACGCGCCAGCCGTGCTGTTTGATCCGCAGCGCCCAGTCCAGATCCTCGCCGTACATGAAGAACCTGTCGTCGAGCAGCCCCGCCTGCGTGATCGCCTCGCGCCGCACCAGCATACACGCGCCGACGACGGAATCGACCTCCGTTTCCACATCCGGATCAAGATAGGTCAGGTTGTAGCGCCCGAACCGCCGGCTCTTCGGGAAGAGTTTGCTCAGCCCGGTCAGGCGATAGAACGAGACCTCGGGCGTCGGGAAGCTGCGCCGGCAGGCCAGATCGAGCTCACCGCTCGGCAGCACCAGCTTCGGTCCCATCACCCCGCATTGCTCGTTGGTCTGCATATACGCCATCATCGCGCTCAGCGCGGTGGGCGGCACGATCGTATCGGGATTCAGCAACAGCGCACAGCGAGGCCCGCCGGCCTGACTGAGGTCGAAGCCCAAAGCCCGCAGCCCAAGGTTGTTCCCCGCTGCATAACCGTCGTTGCGCGGGCTGCGCACCAGCAGCACTTCGGGAAACTCATCGGCCACCATCGCTGCCGAGCCGTCGGTCGAGGCGTTGTCCACAACGCAGACCCGCACGGCCAGGTTCCCGCTGGCCGCCGCCACCGAGCGCAAACAGTCACGGAGCAGTTCACGCGTATTCCAATTGAGGATGACGATCCCGAGGTCGAGCATCGGAGGGGATTGTAGCATGGGCAGCCTGCGCGGCTGGCCCGGCACCGCTCTGCCAGCTTCGTGCTGGCGGATGGTTTCGACGTTCGGCGTTCGAGCCGGCCTCCCCGGCTGTGGCCGGTTGACCGGCCAAGGATTTACTCCAACTTATCGCGCCGTTTACGGGCAGCTTACGGACAGCCTCGGGCGACCCGGATAGAGTCTCGGATTGAGGGATTCGACGGTTACCTCAGGGAGTGAAGCATGAAGATCGGGATGCGACTGACCCTTGGCGCAATCGTATTGCTGGCCGTGAGCGCGGCGCTGTTAGGGGTAAGCGTCTACACACAACGTTTGTTGGATGAGCGCCTCCGCGATGTGGTCGAAGTGCATACGCCAATTTACATGACGTCGGCGGCGGCCACGGCCGAGTTGTTGACGATCGTGGGCAACATGCAGGGCTATCTGGCGGCACCCTCACCCGTCCTGCGCGAGGCTGCCCGGCAGTCACAGCTCGCCTTCGAATCCAGGCTGGCCGAGCTGGAGGCGTTGGTCGAGCGCCAGGGCGCCTCAATCGAGGCCGAGCACTTGCGGCAACTGCGGGCCGTTTACGAGCAATGGGCGTCCCTGCCCGAAGAGTTGATGTCGCTGCGCGACAACCCGCGCGCCAACGAACCCGCGCTGCGCCTGCTCGACGATGAAGTCACGCCGCTGGTCGAGCGGCAGAGGAAGGCCATCACCGCCATCATCGACCAGCAATCGTCGCGCACGTTGGCCGCCGCTGGCGAGGCCGGCCTGACGGCGCCGCAGGCGATGGCCGGATTGAAAGCGTTGGCCGACTACCGTGACACCCTGACGCAAATGGAAGGGAACCTGCGGGGTTACCTGGCGACGAGCAGCGTCAGTTACAAGATGGATTTCGCCGCCAGGCAATCGCTCAACCAGGCCGCCTTCATCAATCTACAGGCGCTCAAGGAAACGCTGACCGAGCAGCAGTTGCCCTATTACGAGCAGCTCCTCGAGGCGCGCGCCAGCTTCGGGCCGCTGCCCGAAGAGATCTTCGCCCTGCATGTCGGCGAGCGGCGTCGCGAGGACGTCTATCGCCTGACCACGGAATCGGAGCCGAGGGTGAACGAGATGATGGCAATCCTCGAGCAACTGAGCGCTGGCCAGGCTGCCGAGCTTCGTAGCGACGGCGCCGGCTCGCGCGCGGCGCTGCAATTCCAACTCCAGGCCATGCTCGTGACGGCGGTGGTCGGGCTGGCGGCGAGCGTCGTCTACACCGGCTTCAACATCCGCAGCATTATCGGCCCGCTGAAACAGATGACGGCGGCGGCGCGGCGGTTGGCGGAGGGGGATGTGCAACAGACGCTCAGCCTGCATTCGCGTGATGAACTGGGGCAGATGGCGGCGGCCTTCCGCGACACCATCGCCTATCAGCAAGCCATGGCGCAGGCCGCCGAGCGATTGGCCGGCGGCGACCTGACGGCCCGCGTCGAGCCGAAGTCGGAGCGGGATGGGTTGGGCCAGGCCTTCGCCCACATGACGGCCAACCTGAGCGCGTTGGTGGGCGAGGTCTCCGCCAACGCTCAGGCGGTGGGGGCGGCTGCCGCGCAATTGACGAGAGCGGCTCACGAAGCAGCGACGGCCACCGGCCAAATGACCTCGACCATTCAACAGGTTGCGTTGAGCAATGGGCAACAGGCGCAGAGCATCTCGGGCACGGCGGTGGCGATTGAAGAGTTGCAGCGAGCGATTGACGGCGTAGCGCGCGGCGCGGAGGATCAGGCCGCCGAGGTGATGCGCACCTCCGTCGCGACGAACTTGATGTCCGGCACCATCAGCCGGGTGACGCAGGACGCCTCGACGAATGCCCAGGCCGCCACCGACACCGCCCAGATCGCGCGGGCCGGGGCGCAGACCGTGCAGGAAACGGTGAGCGGCATGAACGCCATCCGGGCCAAGGTCACCCAATCGGCGGACAAGGTACGCGAGATGGACGCGCGTTCCGGGCAGATCGGCGCCATCGTCGAAGCGATCGACGACATCGCCGCGCAGACTAACCTGCTGGCCCTCAACGCCGCCATCGAGGCCGCCCGGGCCGGCGACCACGGCAAAGGCTTCGCCGTGGTCGCCGACGAGGTGCGCAAGCTGGCCGAGAAATCCGCCGCGGCGACGAAAGAGATCGCCGGGCTGGTGCAGGGGATTCAGCAGACGGCGAGCGAGGCCGTGGCCGCCATGGACGCGGGCACTCGTGAGGTGGAGGCCGGCGTGGCCTCCGCTGGCCGCTCGGGGGAGGCGCTGAACCAAATCCTCGCGGCGGTGGAGGCGGTGAACGAACGCGCCAAAGCGGCGACCGAGGCCATGCGCGAGATGGGCGGAGCCTCCGCCGACATGGTCAAAGCGATGCAGACCATCTCGGAGGTGGTGGAGGCCAACACCACCGCCGCCCTCGAGATGAGCCACGGCGCGCACACGGTGACGGCGGCGATCGAGAACATCGCCAGCGTGAGCGAGGAGAACAGCGCTTCGGTGCAGCAGGTCAGCGCCTCGGCCGAGCAGATCAACGCGCAAATCGAAGAGGTCTCGGCCTCGGCGCAATCGCTGGCCGAGATGGCGGCGAGTTTGCTGAGGCAGGTGGCGCAATTCACACTGGCGGAGGCGGCCCCGTCGCACAGCCCCGAAGCCACCGAACCTGCCGCGCCACCCGCCTCACCTGCCCTCAAATTCCATCGCCCGGCGCCATTGTTGGCGCACAACGGGCACCGTCACAACTAACCGCGATGCGCGAGCGATGCCGGACGGGCGATCAACACGGGTCGCCCGTTTGCGCTTCTCCACGCGGGGAGGTCGGCAACGGCGGCATGGCCGGGCCGGGCACGCACAGCAGCTCGGCCAGCGCGGCGCGCAACGCCACGCGATCATCCCACGCGTACTCCGTCGTCCCGAAACACATTGATAGCTCGTGGCCCTTGCCGCACGCCAGCACAATGTCGCCCGGCCGAGCCATCCGCACCGCGAGGCGAATGGCCTCGCCCCGATCGGGCACGCGGAAGAAGCTCACCCCCTCGACCGCCCCTTTGCTCCGCGCGCCAAAGGCCATCATCTCCAGAATGTCGTCGAGCGACTCAGTCCGCGGGTCCTCCGCCGTGAGGATGGAAATGTCGGCCAACTCCGCCGAGGTCTCGGCCATCATACGCCGCTTCTCCACATCGCGCAGCCCGGCTGAGCCAAAGACGGCAATGACCCGCGACCGCGCCGGTGGTGTGGCTCGCATTTGCCGCGCCGTTGCGAGCGCGCGCCGCAGCGCATTCGGCGTGTGCGCGAAATCCACGATGGCCGTGAACGGCTGGCCAAGGTCGATCCGCTCCATGCGACCGGGCACGCCGCGCAGCGCCGCGATCCCGTGTTGCGCGGCCTGCGGTTCAATCCCCAACGCGCCGACCGTGGCGGCGATGGCCGCCAGGCAATTTGAAATGTTGAAAGCGCCGGCGAGAGCGGTGGTGATTGGCCACCGGTGATTCGAGAGCGCGACCTCGAAATGGGCGGCGTCCGGCGCAAATTCAATCTGCCGCGCGACGAGGTCGGCGGATTGCCAGGTGCTGTAGCTCAACCGCTTCTCTTTCAGCACGCCGCTCAAGTAGTCGAACGAGCTGTCGTCGGCGTTGAGCACGCCGGTCTTCTCGACGCCGGGCTTGCGCGCCGCGCCGCTCAACATCGCAAACAGCCGGCCCTTGGCCGCGCGATAGTTTTCGTAGCTGCCGTGCTCGTCGAGATGTTCGTGGGTGATGTTGGTGACGACGGCGACATCGTATTCGCAGCCGGTGACGCGGTGCTGCGCCAGCCCGTGCGAGGTCGTTTCGAGCACGGCATGCGTCAGCCCGGCGGCGACCATGCGCGCGAGGTAACCCTGAATCTCGAGCGCCTCGGGCGTGGTGACGTGCAGGCCGGTGTCGAGCGTCTCATCGCCGATGACGGCGTTGACGGTGGAGATCAGCCCGGCGCGCAGACCGGCGGCCTGCAAGATCGAGTGGATGAGCGAGGCCGTGGTGGTTTTGCCGTCGGTGCCCGTCACACCGATGAGGGCGAGCCGGCGTGACGGGAAGCCATGCCACGCGGCGGCCAGCCAGCCGAGTGCTTCGCGGGAGTTGGGGACAACAATGGTGGAGAGTGGAGGGCGGAGGGTGGAGGGTTCTTCGCAAACGATAGCCGCTGCGCCATTTTCAATAGCCTGAGGGATGAAGCGGTGCGCGTCGAATTTGGCGCCGCGCGTGGCGACGAAGAGAGTCCCCGGCCCGACGCGCCGCGAGTCGTGGTGGATGGCGGCGATGTCGGGGTCGCCCTCGCCGGTGCGGGCCGTGAGGTGCGGGAGGGCGGAGAGGAGTTGTGAGAGTCTCATTCCAACGAGGCACGCGGCTGAAGCGCCAAAACAAAAACGCCGAGCTTGTGCCCGGCGTTCATTGTACTCAACCTGCCCGCGATTACTTCACCGCCTGCCGCAGCCCTTCGAGTTTGCCGGCGACCGAGCCATCCACGACCTTATCGCCCGCGCGGACGATCAGGCCGCCGAGGATGCCGGGGTCGACGCGGTAGTGCACGCCGGCGGCGCCCAGGTCACGTTGCAGGCTGGACTTCTCGGCGTCGGTCAGTGGCAGCGCGCTGGTCACCTCGACCGCCTGCCCGCCCATGCTGCCGGCCTCGAAAGCGACCTTGCCGCCCTTGACGCCGCTGAAGAACTCGTCGATCAGCGCGCGCTGGCGCTGCTCGTCCATCGACGCGCCGATGATCTTATTGGCCGCCGCCATCGCCAGCGCGCTCACCTGCGGGCGCAGGTCGGCCAGCATCTGGGTGCGCTGCGCGGCGATATCGTCCTCGGCGGATTTGATGATGCGGGCGCGCTCGGCCTCGGCGGCAGCCTTCACCTCCGCCGCCGACTTTTCGGCGCGCTGTACGGCCTCGGCCACGCGCCGGTTGGCCTCGGCCTGCGCCTCGGCGATGACCTTCCTGGCCTCGGCCTCGGCGTTGGCGCGGGCTTCCGCCGCCACGCGCGCGTCTTCGAGGCCCTGGGCGATGCGGCGCTTGCGGTTCTCCAGCCCGTTGATGACGGGGGTATACGCCCAGCGCGTCAGCACAAACATCACCAGAAAGAAATACAGCGCGAAGACGACGAGAAAGCCCGGGTTGATTCCAAGATTGGCTAAGGCATCCATGGTCGCTCCTTACACGAACAAGATGATGAGAGCGACGGCCAGCGCGTAGATGGCCACGGCTTCCGCGAAGGCGATGCCGAGGATCATGTTCGTCTGGATGGTGGGCGTGTAGTCGGGGTTGCGGCTCATGGCCTGCACCGCGCCGCCGACGACGATGCCGATGCCGGCGCCCGCGCCCGCCACACCGATGACGGCCAGACCGGCGCCGATGTAGCGCATCGCCTGCAGAAAGGTTGCTGGATCATTCATGGTTGGGATGCCTCCAAGAAATAGTGGTCAGGGATTAGTGTTCTTCGCCGTGATGGGAGACCGTCGCCTGACTCATAAACGTCAGCGCCAGGGTGGAGAACACGTAGGCTTGAATCAGACCGACGAACGTCTCCAGGCCGACGAGCAGGCCCGGCACAAAGACACCCGTGAGCGTGCCCAGGATCGACAGCAGCAGCGTGCCGGCGAAGATGACGCCGAAGAGACGCAACGAGAACGACAGCACCTTCGCCAGCTCCGAGATCAACTCGAGGATGCCGACGAAGAAATCCATCAACCCGAAGAAGGGCTTATTGATGATGGTTTTGAGATTGATGAACTTGGAAAAATAATCCGGCCCGAGCGCCCACACGCCGAAGACCTGCACCATGATCATGGTGATGAGGGCCAGCGAGGCGGTGAAGTTGAGGTCGGTGGCCGCGCCGCGCAAGGTGGGCACGACCTCGCAACTCTCGCACGGCTCGGGGCTGTTCCAGTACTCGCTCTTCTCTTCGCCGCCGGCCTCGCTGTGGCTGGCCTCACCCTCGGTCTTGGCCTCCGCCTTGTGCGGGTGTGAGCCGTCGAGCAGATGCACCGCGCCGCCGAGGATCGGCACGGTCGCGTAGCCCTGAATGTTGCCGTGCGCAACCTTGGTGTAGCCGATGGTCTCGTGGATGGGCAACAGTTTGAAGACGTTGACCGACAGCACGACGAGGAAGATCGTCATCGAGAACGGGAAGATGCGCCGCGCCCACTTGCCCGCCGCCGATTGCGCCGCGTTCCAGAAGAACTCGATCAGCGCCTCGACCCCGTTGTACCAAAAGCCGGTCGGCGCTGCGTTGCCGCTGCGTACATGACCCTGCACGATCAGCACGATGCCGCCCAGGATGAGGAGGCCCGCCAGGAAGGTGGAGACCATCGTGTTGGTGAGCGGCAGGCCGGGGGCGAGGTACAGCCCGGGCCAGGCCGGCTCGGCGGGCAGGATGACGGCCGGGGGCACCGGTTTGAGCCAGCCCGGCCAGAAGCCGCCGACGTTGAAAGCGGCCAGGCCGCCCACGATCATCAGCGCCAGCCACACCCAGCGCCAGAAGCCGAAGCGCCGCGGTTGTTCTGCGTGTGTATGCGTCGTCAAGGTTGCTTATCTCCTTGCGTCAGAGTCCCGGTGTTTGGTTTGGATACCGACCTGGAAATCACATTCATCGCGACCCGGTACATCACCCAGATGCTGACCGGCGCGCTCAACACCATCAGGCCAATCGTCAACAACGGGCGCGTGCCCAGCGCCCGATCCAGCGCCAGCCCAACCAGCAGAATCCCCAGCACGATGGCTAAAACCAAAAAGCCGCCCAGCCCCACCACGATCACCAGCGCGGTGTTCAAGCCGTACTGGGGCCGCCCCGATTTTGGATTTTGGCTCAGGCTCATCGCGGCGGGATTGTATCACGCGCGAAAAACGCGTGGCAAGTCACCTCAGGTTCGACGCCGCCGCCACGGCGATGTTGACAAAGGGCGCCGCGATCGCGCCGACCAGCACCACCCCCACCGAGCACGCCCACAGCGCAAAGACGTACGGGCGCGAGACCGGATAGGTCGCCTCATCCTTCGGCGGGTTGAGGTAGACCACCTTGAGCACCACAAGATAGTAGTACAGGCTGACAATGGCGTTGGCGATGGCGATGATGAGCAGAACCAGGAAGTAAACGTTCGCCGTCGCGCCGTATTGTTCGATCAGCGCCGTGAACAGATAGAACTTGCCGAGGAAGCCGGCCAGCGGCGGGATGCCGCCCAGCGACAGGAAGGCGATGAGCAGGGCCAGCGCCAGCCCGGGCGCGCGGCGCGACAGGCCGCTGAAATCGGCGATCTCATCCGAGCCGGTGATGCGCGTGACCAGCACGATCACGCCGAAAGCAATCAGGTTGGTGATCGTGTACATGCCGAGGTAATACATCGTCGCGGCCAGGCCGTCGGGGCTGGTCGGCGAGTACGCGGCCAGCCCGAGCAGAATGTAGCCGGCCTGCGCGATGGACGAGTACGCCAGCAGCCGTTTGATGTTGCGTTGCGTCAGCGCCACTACGTTGCCGAGCGTCATCGTCAGCACCGCGATCGCCATCAGCAGCGGCTGCCAGATGTCCTGCACCTCGGGGAAGACCGAGAGCAGCACGCGGATGAGGACGGCGAAGCCCGCCGCCTTCGAGGCCACCGAGAGGAAGGCCGTCACCGGCGTCGGCGCGCCCTCGTACACATCCGGCGCCCAGAAGTGGAAAGGCACCAGCGAGGTCTTGAAGCCGAAGCCGATGAGCACCAGCAGCAGCGGCAGCGCGATCACACCAACTTGATAATCCAGCAATGCCCCGCCGATGAGGTAGAGGTTGGTCTCGCCGGTGAAGCCGTACAGCAGGCTGAAGCCGTACAGCATCACCGTGGAGGTGAACGCGCCGAAGAGGAAATACTTCAGGCCCGACTCGGCGCTCTTGGCGTCCTCGCGCAGGAAGCCGGCCAGCGCGTACAGGCCGATGGAGGTGGTCTCGATGGCGAGGTAGAGCATGATCAGGTCAGCCGAGGCCGCCATCAGGTTCATGCCCAGCACCGCCGTCACCAGCACCACGTAATACTCGCCCTGCCTGCCGATGCCGGGCGAATCCACCGAGATCAACGCCGTGATCATCCCCGCAAACAGAAACAGCAGCCGGAACGCGAAAGCAGTCCAATCGTTGCGCAGCATGCCGCCGAAGATCAACGCATTGTCCACGGTGGGCAATGTGATGAGCAACGTCGCCAGCAGCACCACGCCGAAGCCGAGGGCGGCGACGACGCCGACGTTGCGCCGCTGCCCGGCCAGCATCGCCAGCCCGACATCGCCTTTGCGCGGCTGGCGCTGGCCGAGGTCGGCGATGACGACGATCAACGCCAGCGCGGCCAGCAACAATTCGGGCAGCACGGCGAGCAAGTGTGTGGGGGTGAATTCAGCAATCGTCATAGATGAGTCATGTTCGTAGTCCGCGTTTTAGCGCGGCGTTCGGCGCTGAAGCGCCTGCTACGAGCCTCCAAAAAGATTCAGCACCGGCGCAATGCCCGCCGCGACCAGCGGGTACATGATGGCCGGATACACACCAATCAGGATCATCAGCCCGGCCAGTATCGCCAGCGCAACTTTATCCAGCGCGGCCACGTCGCCGACCTCGTGCTCGAACCGGGCGGGCAGGTCGCCGAAGAACACGCGTTGCACGGCGCGCAGGATGTACGCGGCGGTGATGATGATGCTGATGACCGAGAGCACCGCGACCAGCGGGAACAGCCAGGCCGGCGCGTTGAAGGCCGCGCCCGCCGACGGCTCCGCGCGCCACAAGCCGAGGTAAATCGGCACCTCGGCCACAAAGCCCGAGAAGGCCGGCATGCCCATCGAAGTGAAGCCGCCGATGATGAAGGCGATGGCCGCCCACGGCATCTTCTTCGCGAAGCCGCCCAGTTCGGGCAGGTTGCGCGTGTGCGCGCGGTCGTAGACCATGCCGACGATGGCGAAGAAGAGGGCGGTCATGATGCCGTGCGAGAACATCTGCAACCCGGCGCCGATGAAGCCCTCGCGGTTGAGCGTGGCGAAGCCCGCCATCACCAGCCCCATGTGCGAGACCGACGAGAAGCCGATGATGTATTTGAAGTCGGTCTGGATGAGGGCGATGTACGCGGCATAGACGATGTTGATGAGCGCGAACAGCACGATGACGGGCGCCCAGAACGTCGCCCCCTCGGGCAGCAGCGCCAGCCCGATGCGGAACGCAGCGAACATCCCGATCTTCATCTCCACCCCGGCAAGCATCATCGAGATCGCGGTCGGCGCGGCGACGTGGCCGTCGGGCGCCCAACTGTGCAGCGGGAAGATCGCGCCCATGATGGCGAAGCCGAAGAAGATGAAGGGGAACCATAGCTGCTGTTGCCACGCCGGCAGGCTCACGCTCTTCTCGGCCAGCCAGATGAGGTTGAACGTCTCCGCGCCGGCCGCCGCGTACACGCCCAGCACCCCGATCAGCGCCACGACCGAGGCGATAAAGAGATAGAGCGTCAGCTTCATCCCGCCGTACTCGCGCGTCTTCGGGTAGCCCCACACCACGATCATCAGGTATTTCGGGAAGACGGCGATTTCGAGCAGGAAGAAGAACAGGAAGGCATCCTGCGCGGCGAACACGCCGAACACGCCCACCGACAGGATGAGGAAGAAGGCCATGAACTCGCGCGGGCGGTCGTCAATCCCCCACGAGATCATTACCCCGGTGAGCAGCACCAGCGCGGTCAGCAGCACCATCGGCAGCCCGAAGCCATCGGCGGCCATGTGATAGGTGATGCCGATCTGCGGGATCCACTCGTACGGCCCCTCCTGGAATTGATAGCCGCCCGCGGCCACGTCGTAGCCGAAGTAGACGTACAGCGCGAGCAGCGTGGTGAAGGCCGCCGCCGCCAGCGCGATGACCTTCGGCTCGGTCTTGCGGTCGGCGGGCAGCATCAAAATGATGAGCGCCGCAATCAGGGGGGTGAAGGTGATGACGGAGAGGAATGGGAAAGTCATGTTTGGTTTGGTTACGGAACGGCGGTTTGTGTCGTCTGGATGACATCGGTAGCGCCGGGCAAGCTGCTTGGTGCCGGATAGGCACTTTGGGTGGGCGTTGCTGGCACATCCGTTATTCCAGGGCCGGGATACGCACCCGTAACAGTGACCTTAGGGACTGGCGGAGCGAGAGTGACGGTTAGTGGTGGCGCAGGTGTTTGACACTCATTTGCAATGTCACCCTCACTCTTGATAATGTTGGCCTGTTCAAGCACGTGACCGTTTTCGGCTTCAACAACCAAGAACCACTTGCCACTTGGACAGTTCGTTTCCAATTGTAATTGCCACGCCAATACATAGACCCCGGCAGTCTGACCTGCACGTTCTGCAGGATAGATAACCAAATAAGGTTGTTGAACTACACCATAATCGCCTTGAACTCCTACAGAGGCCAAAGATGCCTGTATGGAGGCTTCAGCAGAAATAGTCGGCGTTGTTCTTGCAATCTGAATAGCAGGATACAGAGTTTCATTGCTCCATACAGTTCCAGTATCAGGCACAAATACACTCACGATGGCAGAGAACACTGGAATTCCTTGATATGTTTGCTGGAACCGCACGCGATGCTCATTGCCTGTGTTAGCAACCTCGATCAACTCTAGTTGCGCAGCTTTCTCGCCAAGATAAGCAATTGCTCTATCGAGGGCAACTTGTTCATCTGGCGTCAAGGTTGGTGTTGCGGAAGGCTCTGTCGTGGTCGCTAATGGATCTGGCGGCATGGTAGCTGCAACATTTGTGAGGTCAATCGGGCTACAGCCAATCACTCCAAGCATGGTTAGCACTGCTGCTGTCATCCGGAGAGTAAATTGTTTTTTCATGGCGCTTCCCTCTTTCATCTCATCACAATCGGAAGGTAAACCGAATTAGGAAGATAAACGGTTGTGATCTCGATTTGATAAGTTTTGTTGTAGCCAGTTGCACTACGACTGGCTACGTGAGGGGTGACTACCACATAGTAGTTGTCAGTTGTGGATGCTGCTAGAAGAAGGCAAGACGACAGATTGCCAGCCCCAGGGCAATCATCATTGTTTCCCAAAATCGTGAAGCCGTTGGGTGCGTATGCGGTTATCTCCGTATCCACGCCGCTAGCCAACCCAAATGTGCGAATGCGATAAGCGTATCGCCACGATGGACCGAAGCCATTGGTAGTGAATCTAAACCAATCTACATCGCTCTTTGCGCCAATCCGATGGAATTGTGCGCCCGCGTTAGGGGTAATCGAAGTCGCCCACGAAGTATTGTTGTTCCATTCATAACTGTCAAAGATGCCTCTTCCACGCATTGTGTTGACAATAGTGGAAAAGTTCGCCCTGCTGTTCTGAGCAATATCAGCAGAGACTAGCGAATTGGCAGCTTCGCCAAATCGCATATCACTGTCTAGGTAGGTGTGGCTCTTAATCACCAGGCGATCGGCAACATTTTGCCCAAGTGCTCCCCGAATTTGCCACAAAGCGCCTGACCATATTTGACCAGCCAAGTGATATTCTAATGCCATGTCTTGGGGATAAACTTTGTTGTTATCCAAACGGCGATGGCAGGAAGGATTGGTGTAAGGCACCGGGTAAGTTGTCGCAGACCACTCTGCAAAGCATAGTTGCCACGAGGCTGGTTGGCGATTGGAGAGAACAGTGGCCGACCAATAGTCACCGAATCCCTCATGAATAACGTCGCCCTCGATATCTAACGGTGTATAGATTGGAACCTGTTCATAGAGAATGAGGTGGCCGTACTCATGAACCACAACCTCGCCATCTTCACCTGTGTCTACACCACCTTCGCTGAAGAGCATCGTGAGCGGCGCATTGTTGGATTGTGCTCCCTGACCCGAAAAGCAATGTGCATGAATAGGAATGGCGCTGTTTAGAACATTGAATCCTAGACTTAGAGATTGGAGATAGCGTTGAGCACTATCAACGTGATAGTAGATATTTGCTTCCTCGAAACGATCGTCGCTTCGGGTGTAGACGAACTGCAGTTTGCTGTCAAACGCAAGTCCACGACTAATTCCTGTATTGCAGCCGGAAAAGTTTCCGTTTCCCGTAGCCAAATCGGCATACGTGCCACGCAAATAACCAGTTCCGTCGAGCCCTTTCAGGCCCCTTCCAAATCTGGCGCTGGTCAACCCCACACTGTCGGCATCGGAGTTATCTACAAGTGATGTGTTCCCCGTTGAGGCAATGGGATTGGGATCGAATACTGCTCCCCACCTTGTCTTTTCCAACACAATGTCATCAACAAAAGGCCCTTTGTAGTTCACCGAACCATCACTGGTGAAGAAGAAACCAACCCATACGCACGTGGTGCCTAGAGCACTTCCGTGCGTTGGCACATTGCTCAAATCGAAAGTTACGCTTTGCCATCCGTTTGAATCGCCACTAACACGGTAGCCATAGAAGTTTGTGGCATTTGTAGAGACAAGCCAATGGAACCAATCGTAGTTTGACTCGGATTGATTCCAATAGTAGAAAGTTAGGCGGGCTCCTACAGCGTTACTGAGGTTGAATGGCCCATAAATCATACGGGCATTCATGTTAATAGGGTAGTTGTTGGTTGTCGGGTCAACTCCGCTAGAGCCGCCTCGCGCTGGCCACGCACTCCATGAGCCCGTTCGCGGTTTATAGTTGCTGTCATCCCATGTGGGATTGCCGGTAACTGTCCAAGATGTTGTTGGCCAAGCTCCTTCAAAACCTTCCGACATGATAGTGGTTTGTGTAGTCTCGCCTGGACAAGTGTACCCGGACAACGGAGTGATCGTAACCTGTGTGGCTTGAGGCCCTACTTGTGATCCTTGTGCATGGACAAAATTAGGCCACCCAGCTCCAAGGACAATACTTGAAATGACAACAATGCGTGTAACGACAATCTGGTACTTACGCATCTGCGTCCCCTTTCCGAGTTGTCAGCTTGGGATTGATCACAACCATCAGATTATCCAGCAAAAAACCTCGTCACCGTCTCGTTGATCACCGTCACCAGCCACGCGGGCTTCGTTCTTGCGGTCGGCGGGCAGCATCAAAATGATGAGCGCCGCGACCAGCGGGGTGAAGGTGATGACGGAGAGGAATGGAAAATTCATAAATCGTTTTGAACCACAGATGCCACAGATTTCACGGATGGTCGAACGAAATCCGTCTCATCCGTGTAATCTGTGGTTGCCTGTCATCCTGCAAGTAAGCGCGTTACCGTCTCGTTGATCACCGTCACCAGCCACGCCGGCCATGCGCCGGTGAACAGCATCAGCACGAGCAGCGGGGCGATGGCGATGACCTCGCGCGCCGAAATCTCAAGGTTGTGCCCGACCCACTTGGTGTTGATCGGGCCGAAGATCGTCTTGTACAGCGCCCAAGGCCAAATTGGCTGTATGTACAACTGTTTCAGCATCATACGGGAAGCCCTGAGATGATGCTTCATGGTTGTGGTCGCCACGCCGGATTGCGGTCGTTGGGGCCATTAGTAAGCTTCACCGGGTGTGAGCCATCCGCACGCATAATCCAGAGTTCGCCATTGTCACTCAGAAGTCTTGGCAAGTGTTTTTGCGTATAAACAATGTACTGGCCATCGGGTGACCAGGCTGGTTCGAGAAAACCAAATAAGAAGATTGCCCAATTCGTGGCGTAGCTCTCAGCCCAATCAGCGGTGCTAATGAGGCTAAAGCCTTGCCGAAGATTGATACATAGAATGGTCTGACCGTCGGGTGAAACAGCCATGTAAGCACAAACAGGCCCTATTTCCTGGCGACCCGACCCATCACTAGGAATTCGATAGGTTCGGCCTTCCATATTCTGGGAGCTATCCACAAAGAAGTAAGTCTCGCCGTTATCGGATGGGGCGGAGCGATACCACAGGTCAGTTCGGTTACGGGTCGCCAACAGTTTAGGTTTCACACTTAGTTGGTCAATATCCTGGACATATAATCCTGGCTGCCCTCCGATGCTCGCATCAAGTAACATCTCGTTCCCACCTGAAATCCAACTGATGTGACGAAGCACCGTGGCTTCCCCGTTTTCGCTTTCAATCACTGCCACCCGCACGTCACCTGTATCGTAGTCGTACAGGTGAATAGCGTTGGAGCCGCTGTCAAGGGCAATGTAAGCAAGCGTTTGTCCATCAGGTGACCAAGTTGGCGATATCGGCGGTTGACTATGAGACGTTATCACATGGCGGTTGCTGCCGTCAGCGTTCACGATACATATTTGTCGTGATGAGCCATTCCACTCGCATTCGAAAGCGATTTCTCCGACAGGGAAGAAAGACCAGCGATCGTAAATGAACCAACCCGTTCCAATTGCCAAACACGCGCTCAAGACAAGGATCACCACCGTAGACCAGCGACCGCGGCGTTTGAGGCGGCTTTGCTGAGGTGAACGTGAGGTAGATAGGGCTGTCATCGCGATTGCCGAAACAGGATCACCCCTCACAACTCCGTGTGAGGGGTGATTGTGTTGAGTTTACTCGGCTTACGGGCAGGGTGTTGCATTGCTGGGTGCCGTATCCTGCAATCTGCCATTGACGAAGATGCGGGTCGTGTTGGCGCCGTTTTCCGTTTGTGTCTGGAACGTCACCGTGCCTGGCGCACTGCCTATCGCAGCCGGCACCAGGCCTTGCCCACTCTGGGTCACGCCGCCATACAACTCCCAGGTGAAATTCAGCGGATACGGGTTGGGGTTGCTCACCTGCCAGACACGATAGCTGGCCGGGTTCGGCGAGCACAAGGCAGTCAACCTGAGCTTCTGATTCATCCAGAAGTGCGCGCGGACATCTCTTTCCCCAGAAACGACGAGCGATGCGGTTGTTGTTGCCGCGTCCAGATCGCCGCTCCAGCCGAGGAAGGTGAAGCCCTCATTGGCGGTTGCCGTCAACGTGACCACTGTGTCTGAGCTGTATCGGTCGCCCAACGACCCGATGCAATCCGGCTCGGGCCAGATGTTGAGGCTGCCTGCGCCCACCGGTTCGACCCCATAGGTGAGCGAATGGCAGGTGCCGAAACTGCTCCACTCATACGCCTGCGTCGTCCACACATTGTTCGCCGATACGGCTGGCAGGTAGCCCGCCTGACCATCTTTGATGGTCAGGTTGGTCAAAGTGTACGGGCCATTGAGGCCAGTCGCTCGCAATGAGTTGCCACTGAACGAGAGTGTGACTGTGCTCGTTCCCACCGACAACGTGACAGGCGCAGCGGTGTTGGCAACCAGTTGCCCATTGACTTCCAGGTTGGCGTGAAGGGTGTAGTCACCCGCTGCCAGCGCGTTCACGCCAACTTGTACATCCAGCCCATCGAAGCGCCCATCGCCGTCGGCATCGTTGACCGCGTCGGAGTATTGGCCGGTTAATAGAACGCTCTCCGCCACGATTGCCAGCCGGATGCCTTTTTCGCGGCTATAAGGAACGCCATCGTCAACACCAGTGGCCTGCACATTGGCAAGCAGAAGCCCCGGCTCGTTGGGGAGGGTGTAGTTTGCAGAATACAGGCCGTCTCCCTGTTCGGCCAGTACCACCGTATCCGTCACTGTCGCGCGGTGAATGTAGGCGATAACGGTTGCGCCCGTCAAATCGCCGTTTGGTCCAGCGAGTTGGGCTTGGACCAAGGCCGTGTCACCGGGTCGATAACTGACGGCGTTCGTGGTGACGGCCAGAGCACGCTCCGAGTTGAAGGCAGTGGCGGCCACAAATGCTGCCCCAGATGGGCCGACGCTTTCGGCGCTGACGTTGAGCGTCCACAGGCCCGGCTGTGTGGTGGTGAAGGCGTAGCTCGCCATGAGGGGTATCCACTCGGTTGGGGTCAGCGTTCGGGCGTATTGTACGATGCTTCCATTGGCTTGAGCGTACGCTGGGTCAACGACAGTGCCATTGGGTTGAGTGAGCGTGAAGTTGAGTACGCCCTGCGACCAACCCAGCATGAACACGGTCTGGCCGCTTTCATCCACAGGCACAGTGAACGACACAATTTGACCGGACTGAATGTGACTATGTGTGAATGCTGTGGTTTGTGGCTGGGCTTGGCTGGTCTGGGCAACTCCCCGTGATACACGCGAGAATACAAAGGCATCCTCACAATACGCGGGTCGCGGCGCACCCAATAAGCCTTGTTTCCACAACAGGCAGTTGTAGGCACGACCTGTTAGTCGCGAAATCGTATCTGGGTCATTGGGTACAATTGGGTTTGGATCATCGTCCTTATTGCTAAAGTAATAATCCGCATCGATTCGCGGATCGCCTTGAGCCATGCCATCCGTATGATGCGCTCGTGGCACCCAAAGCGTGTAGGGCTGGCTCGCCGATTTCCAAGAGCTTGGAGCCGTTTCAAAGCGAGTTGGCCCAAACCCAGCGGCGCTTCGCCGGTTTATCAAACCATCGTTGTCATCGTACAACCAGTAAAATGGTCGCCAAAACTGGAGATTTGCGCCTTGCCCATCATACCCACCAATGAATGTATACGACTTCCCGGGCAAGGTTGGGTGTGACTGATTGAATGCGATGGGAAGCGGTGGGTTGATATACAGCAGGTCGAGTTGACAAACCCCGGTCTGCCAAGTACACACGGGGCCAAACACGCTTTGCCCCACTATCATGCTGAGCACAAGGTCAACGCCCGGCAGCCCATTGTGCGGACTTCCCAATGTGTACACGTTACGAACGGCTCGTTCGCATTCCGAGGCAGGCAAGCAGGCGCGCGTGACCAAGCCGCCCATCGAATGAGCGACAATGGTAATGTCATTTGTGTTGCCCGTGGACGCGTTGACGGCATCAACCTGATCCGCCAGACATTGACCGTTTTGCTCAAGGGGGCGCGTCCCGGGAGCATCGTGGCCGGTCGTCCATTCCGCCATCCACACGTCAAACTTCTGCAAATAGGCCTCAGGCATAGCGCCCATCAGGTCATAATAGTGATTGTCGAGACGCAGGGTGAGATAGCGCCGGGCTCCTCGTGAACAAAGATATTGATAGTCACTCAAGCCCTGCCAGCCATGCACGACAATCATCACCGGCTTCTTGGAATAGCTTGCCTGAATGAACGTATTGCCTTCGACCTTGATGCCGCTCTCTAGATCGCCCGAATACCGTGTAAATGTCACATTGCCCGGCGAAGTCGTCCATTGCTTGAAACTGTAAGGCAGTGTCGGGTCATAGTCATTGAGCCGAAAAGTGATATTTGTTCCTTGCAGGAACTTGCCCGGTTCGGTCGGGCAGTTGTACGGTGTATCAATCGAAGCTGTGCCGTTGTTCACTCCGCTGGGCGTCGCAATTTGCACACTGTAACAAGGGGTCGAATTGGTCAGCCGGATCACCAGCCGCGCCGTATTGTCCGTGTTGCCTTCTCGTTCCCAGCCGATCACGCGGCGGTGCTGGCCCCGAGCTAAACCGCTGGGCTCAGTACGAGCTATGATCGCGATGGCCTTGCCGGGTGACCAGCTGCCTTGCGAAGTGATTTCCTTGACAATACTGGCGATCTCGACTGTTTGTCGTTCCTCGCCGAGTTGCCAATTGTCACTGGCTGGAATAAACCAGCGCGCACCATTGGTTGTTCGCAAGCGGCTAGCCGGAGTGCTGGTTGCAGTGAAGGGTGCAGCACCTGCCCCAGCAGTGAAACTACTGCGGTCGCCATACAACTCAACGGACACAGCGTTGGCGTAAGGCCCGTCCACTGCAAACACCAGGTACGCCTGCGCAATGTTAGCGCTTTCCGGCACGGCAACATTTGCAAAACGAAATCCACTGGTGATGTAAACGCCATTCTCGCACCGTCCGAAGTAGACTTCGTTCCAGTCAGTGGCGTAAGTGCATCCAAAACCGGGGACTCCGTTTGGGCCAGCATCATCAGTGCCTTGCGACACAACAAACACACATTGCCCATCATCGGCGCAGTTAGAGTCAGGAAGAGGGAGACTCGCAGTGGTTACGGACCCGAGTTGTGAAAAAGCCTGGGGATTGGAAAGATCGCCTTGTTGCGGCTGTCCCGGAATCGGGGTGGGTGGAGGCCAAGCGCCCTGCGCAGAAATTGACTGCCCAGGTTGCAGGGATAAACTCAGCGCGCCTATGAACAGCATCGAGAAAACAACGAGAACTATGCGAAACAGAGTGTGCTGGTTCATGTTCAATTCTCTCCCTTGTTGGATAATAGACGTGCGACGACACTAGCCTGCCAGCAGGCGCGTCACCGTCTCGTTGATCACCGTCACCAGCCAGGCCGGCCAGACGCCGGTGAACAGCATCAGCACCAGCAGCGGGGCGATGGCGATGACCTCGCGCGCCGAAATCTCAAGGTTGTGCCCGACCCACTTGGTGTTGAGCGGGCCAAAGATCGTTTTGTACAGCCCCCACAAAATGTACGCGCCGGTGATGAGCAGGCCGAGCATCGCCAGCGCGGTGATGGCCGTGAACACCGGCCACGCGCCGCGCACCACCATGAACTCGGAGACGAAGCCGGCCAGCCCAGGCAGGCCCAATGACGCCATCGCGGTGAAGATCAAAATGCCGCCGTACACCGGGGCCAGCGGGAACAGCCCGCCGAACTGCGTCAAATCGCGCGTGTGCGTGCGCTCGTAGATCACGCCGACGAGGAGGAACATGCCCGCCGAGCTGAGGCCGTGCGTGAACATCTGCAGCACCGCACCGTTTGTGGCCATGATCGCGTGCCCGGTCAACGGCTCGACCCCGCGCGCCACGGCGGCCACCGCCACGCCCAGCACCACCCAGCCCATGTGGTTGATTGAAGAATACGCGACCAAGCGCTTGAAATCGGTCTGGCCGAAGGAGGCGTACGCGCCGGCCACAATCGCCAGCAGCGCGAGCACGGCCAGCACGCCCGCGCCGGCGGCGGCCTCAGCCGGATACAGCGGGAGGACGAGCCGCAGGAAACCATACGCGCCGAGCTTCAACAAAATGCCGGCCAGGAACATCGAGCCGCCGGTGGGCGCTTCGGTGTGCGCATCCGGCAGCCAGGTGTGAAACGGCCACACCGGCACCTTGATCGCGAACGCGATCACAAACGCCCAGAACGCGACGGTCTTGATCCACCCGATCTGCAAGCCAAAAAGATTTTGAGCGAACGCCGGCCACTTTTCGAAAGCGTTGAGCATATCGAACGAGCCGAGCGTCAGGCCGATGATCTGCGTGGCGAGCAGCAGGCCGAGCGAGCCGGCCATGGTGTAGATGATGAACTTGAAGCTGGCGTACTGCCGGTTGGCGCTGCCCCAGATGTTGATGAGGAAGTACATCGGCACCAGGCCGACCTCGTAGAAGAGGAAGAACAGCAGCAGGTCGAGCGACATGAACACGCCGAACGCGCCGGTCTCCAGCAACAGGAACAGGATCATGAAGGCTTTGATCTTCTCGTGCACGCTGAAGGAGAACAGGATGGCGAGCGGGGTGAGCAGCGCCGTCAGCAGCACCATCGGCAGGCTGATGCCGTCCACGCCGAGGTGATAGTTGCTGTTGATGACGGAGAACCACGAATAGTTCTCGACGAATTGAAAGCCCGGCGCAGTCGCGTCGAAGCGGAACCACAGCAGCAGCGCCAGCCCGAGCGGGACGAGCGCGAAGACGAAGGCCAGCCAGCGATGCGCGTCTTCCTGATCTTCCGGCACGAACAGCAGCACCAGCGCGCCGGCCACCGGGGCGAAGAGGATCAGGCTGAGGAGATTGTTTTGGAGCAAATCCATAGCACAAGCCTTTGCCACGAATTCCACGAATGACACGAATTGTTCGTGTGAATTCGTGCAATTCGTGGCTAGCAGTTATTGCGAAAGCAGCAGATACACACCCACCGCCAGAATCACCGCCATCGTCATCAGCAGATATTGCTGCACGCGGCCCGTCTGCAGAATCCTCACCTGCTGGCCGAAGCCCTTCACCACCTCGCCCGAGCCGTCGCTCAGCGTGCGGTTGACCACCGGCACGTCGAAGTAGTTCTTCACCGCGTTGCCGATGTTCAGGCTGAGGTAGCCGGCGAGGTGCAGCAGCGTGTCAATGAAGCTCCGGTCGAAGCGCGAGACCGCGCGCGCCAGCCAGAACGTCGGGCGCACGAAGGCCCAGTCGTACAACTCATCTAACCAATACTTGTTCTTGAGCGCCGAGTAAATCGGGCCGGGCAGCAACTTCGCCAGCGGGTCGGTCTCGTCGGCGGTCTGGTACGCATCCCGATACATCCACCACCCCACGCCCAGGCCGACCAGGGCTACGCCGATGGAGGTGAGCAGCGGCTCGGGCGTGAAGGCAATCGCTTCCGGCTTCTCCACCAGCGCGCCGCCGACGATGTTCTTGAAGAAGAAATCCACTCCCAGGCTTTGCGCGAGGGAGCCGAGCACGGGGAAGTCCTCGGGGATGTTGAGCCAGCCGGCGGTGACGGCGAAGAAGGAAAGGATGCCGAGCGGCACCGTCATCGTCCAATGGCTTTCGTGCGCGTGCGCGGCGGCCTCGGTGCGCGGCTTGCCGAAGAAGACCATCGTGATCTGCCGCATCGTGTAGAACGCGGTGAGCAGCGCGGCTGCGGCCAGCATGTAAAAGACCACCGGCGCGTGCGTCCACGCATCCAGCAGAATCTCATCCTTCGACCAGAAGCCGGCGGTGATGAAGGGGAAGCCGGCCAGCGCGAAGCCGCCGATCAAAAACGTCCAGAACGTCACCGGCATCCTGCTCCGCAGCCCGCCCATGTAGCGCATGTCCTGCGGATCGATGTGCTCGTGCGAGTGGTGCATCCCGTGCTCGACGCCATGGATGATGGAGCCGGAGCCGAGGAAGAGCAGCGCCTTGAAGAAGGCGTGGGTCATGAGGTGAAACGTCGCCGCGATGTAGCCGCCGATGCCGAGCGCGGCCAGCATAAAGCCGAGTTGCGAGATCGTCGAATAGGCCAGCACCTTCTTCACATCGTTCTGCGCCACCGCAATCGTGGCGGCGAACAATGCCGTGAACGCGCCGATGGCGGCCATCACCAGCGCGGGCGGAGTCAATCCGTGCGCGGCCTCCTCCGCTGCATGCACGACTGCCTCGACCCCGTGCGCGCCGCCGGGGGTCGCCGCGAAGATCGGGTACACGCGGATCATCGCGTACACGCCGGCGGAGACCATCGCCGCCGCATGGATCATGGCGCTGACGGGCGTCGGGCCTTCCATCGCATCCGGCAACCAGGTGTGCAGCGGGAACTGCGCCGACTTGCCGACCGTGCCCGCCAGCAGCAGCAGGCCGATGAGGTGCGAGGCCGCAAAGCCGGGGAGGGCGAGGACGGCGGGTGTGCCCGCGAGCTTGGCCAGCATCTCGCCTTCGTGCGCGAACATGATCTCGCGGAAGTTGAGCGTGCCGGTCTGCGAATACAGATAGACGATGCCGAGCATCATGATCACATCGGCGACGCGCGTGGTCATGAACGCCTTGACGGCGGCCTGGCGCGGCGTGATCTGTTTGGGGTTCTCGTATTTGCGCGCGTACCAGAATCCGATGAGGAGATACGAGCACAGGCCCATGATCTCCCAGCCGACGAAGAGCAGCAGCAGGTTATCGGCCACGCACAGCAGCAGCATGCCGAAGGCAAAGAGCGAGAGGTAGGCGAAGAAGCGCGAGTACAGCGGCTCGATGCCGTTGTGCGGCGGCTCGCCGGGCTTGTCGTGCAGGTCGCGCCGCTTGCCCCAGTTCTGATAGCCGACGCTGTAGAGGAAGATCATCGCGCAGGCCACTGGCACGAAGAACAGCATCACCGCCGTCAGCGGGTCGGCCAGCACGCCCATGCGGAGCGCCTCGGTGCCCGCTTCCTCCGAGCCGAACGGCAGCCAGGGCACCGCACTCTCCACGACCTTCTTGCCGAAGTCCGCGAGCGAAATCTGATTGAACAACACCGTCCAGCTCAGCACCCACGAGGTGAGGATGGAGACGAGCGCGACGGTGTGGCTCAACCCTTTGCTGCGGTTGGTCACGAGCACAATCAAAAAGAACGCCAGCAGCGGCGGGAGGGGGATGAGCCAGGTGAAGGCCTGAACGGTTTCCAATGGCATGAGTCAATTTCAGATTTCAGACTTTAGATTGCAGATTGACTTGTCCGGCTCAATCTGCAATCTGCGATCTGCAATCTGCGATCTGCAATCTGCGATCTAGAATCTCATCATGTTGACGTCTTCCGCCACCACGGT
>CAZSNP010000034.1:40487-49206 GCA_964608265.1 uncultured Anaerolineales bacterium
ATCTGCAATCTGCGATCTAGAATCTCATCATGTTGACGTCTTCCGCCACCACGGTTTGCCGGCGGCGATAGATGGAGATGATCAGCGCCAGCCCGACGGCGGCTTCGGCGGCGGCGACGGCGAAGACGATCAGCGCGAAGGTCATGCCCGACACGGCGAGCGGCGTGCGGTAATGCCAGAAAGCGACCAGGTTGATGTTGACGGCGTTGATCATCAACTCCACGCCCATCAAAATCGCCACCGCGTTCCTGCGCGCCAGCACGCCGTATACGCCCACGCAAAACAGCGCGGCGGCGAGGGCGAGGTACCAACTCAGAGGGATCATGCGAACTCCAAAACCGTAATTGGTTATTGGTAATTACCAATTACCAATTACTCTTGTCTTTCGTCCCGAGCAATCGCAATCGAGCCGATCATGCCTACGGCCAGCAGCGCGCCGACCACGACCAGCGGCACGACGTAGAACTCTGTGCTGGTGAGATACAGCCCGAGCGTCCGCAGGTTATCGAGCGGCACAGCAGCCTGTGCAGCCTCGGGCAGCCCGGCCCGCACCACGGTTACCCCAATCCCGACCAGCAACAGCACGGCGATGACGAGCGCAACCGGCCAGTAGCGGTTGGTCTGCGAGCCGGTGTCCTGCATCACCCGGCGCGTGAGCATGATGGCGAAGATGATCAGAATCGCAATCGCGCCGATGTAGACGACGACCTGCACCACGGCGAGGAAGCCCGCCTCCAGCAGTACAAACAGCACCGCCATGCCGAAGAGCGTGACGATCAACCACAGCGCCGCGTGCACCAGGTTGCGCGTGGTGACGACTTGCACCGCCGCGGCCAGGATGACCGCCGCTGTGAGGAGGAAAATGATTTGGAGGAGAGTCATAGCCTGGAGCTCGCCCTCACCCCTAACCCCTCGCCTGCCGGGAGAGGGGAACGGTCTCGGTATTTCCAGGCGCCACCCCCTCTCCCGGAGGGAGAGGGCAGGGGTGAGGGCGAGCGCCCGGCGATTCTCAATTAATGCGCCGCCGCGTGTACCTCGTCGTGCGCGTGCAAATCCACCGTCGCCTTGAGCGCGGCCTCGGTCTTGCGCCGCACCTGCCCGGCCTGCGTGTTGGCCCACGACAGCGCCGCCCACAGCACGGCGATATTGACGACGAACAACACCGCCGCCCCGCCCCACGCGCCCAGGTTCAGCGCCGCATTGATCTTCATCACCACCATCGTAATGATGATCGAGCCCACCGACAGCGGCACCAGGAATTTCCAGTTCATATCCAGCATGTGATCAATGCGGATGCGCGGCAGCGTGGCGCGGGCGAGGATGATCAGGCCGTAGCCGAAGAATGATTTGGCGACAAAGGCAATGGCGCCGACCCACGGCAACGCCCAGGGCGCGATGGCCGAATTGGGGACCAAGGGCACCTGCCACCCGCCCAGGAAGAGCGCCGCCGTCAGCGCGCCGACGGTGAACGAGTGCAGGAACTCGGCGACCATGAACATGCCGAACTTCATCCCCGAGTATTCGATGTTGAAGCCGGCCACGATCTCCGACTCGGCTTCGAGCAGGTCGAAGGGCGCGCGGCCCGTCTCGGCCACCGAGCTGATGAAGAAGATCAACGCCGCAATCGGGGCCGAGAAGAGGAACCACACGTTCTGCTGCGCGACGACGATGTCCTTCATACTCATGCTGCCGGCCAGGATGACGGGCACCAGCAGGCTGAGGATCATCGGCACTTCGTAGCACACCAGTTGCGCCACCGTGCGGAACGCGCCGAGCAGCGCGTACTTGTTGTTCGACGCCCAGCCAGCCAGCATGATCGCCAGCGTGCCCAGCGAGCCGACCGCCACCACGTACAGCACGGCCACGCTGATATCCGCGCCGTAGATGTTGATGGCGAACGGCAACACCGCCCACGCCGTCACTGCCGAGATCACCACCAGGATAGGGGCGAAGTTGTACACGACCTTATCCGCGCCGATGGGGGTGATGTCCTCCTTCGTCGCCAGCTTGATCATGTCGGCCAGGGTCTGCAGCAATCCCTCCGGCCCAACGCGGTTCGGCCCCATCCGGTCCTGCATCCGGCCGATGACGCGCCGCTCCAGCCAGATGGTGAAGAGCATGAACAGCAGGGCGATCGTGCCCATCAGCGCCGCCCCGAGGGCGACCAGCACAAAGGTCACAAAATCCGGCGCCAGCCCGAGGCCTTCCATCAGGCTCCGCAGCCACTGCGCGATGAAACCGATTGGGTCGTTGAGGAAATCCATCTGCCAACTCCGCTTGTAGTTGGCGCTTCAGCGCCTGCGACGCGCTGAAGCGCGCACTCCCAGCCCCACAACAAAACGCCTACCGTTGATCACGATAGGCGAGACTCGTTTTCAGATTCCGGGCTAAACCCAGCGCAGCGCGCCCTTGCGCCACACATACGCGAGCGCCCCACCGAGGCTGGCGAGAAAACCGATGACGGCGAACAGCGCAAACCATTCCACCGCTTGATAGGCCACTGCGAACGGGAAGAGGAACATCAGCCCCACATCGAAGACGACGAACACCAGCGTGAAGATGTAATACTGCACTTTGAACTGCACCCACGTATCGCCGACCGTCTCCACCCCGCATTCGTACGTGGAGTTTTTGACCGGATTGCTTTTCTTCGGTCCGAGAATCACGCCCTGAATCACAATCGGCGCGGCGGGAAGAATACCGGCGATGAGCAAGAACACACCGATGAATATCCAGCTATCCAACATTGTGGCTCCGGGCAGGGAACGGGTGAAAACGTGGCGCGATGTTATCACGAGTCATAGGCCGCGTCAAAGAAAAGTACCGCTTATGGGTGCCATAAGCTACAATCGCGCGCCGTGAGCCTGTGGAATACCGAACACCTCCTGCAGACGGCTGCGTGGGGGCAGATGCAGACCCGCTTCGGCTGGCGGGCCGAGACGGTGAGTGGCGCGCTGACTCTTTTCCGACCGCTGGTGATGGGCTGGACGCGGGCTTACGTCCCGCGCGGCCCGCTGCTCGATTGGGCGGACGCCGCCGCCACGCAGGAGACGTTCGCCGCGCTGGAGGCCGCCGGCCGCCGCCAGCGCGCTATCGCCCTCACCGTGGAACCCGACCTGCCCGACTCGCCCGAACACGCCGCGCAACTCGCCGGCCTCGGCTTCCGCCCGGCCGAGGCCGTGCAGCCGCGCCGTTCCCTCGTCATCGATTTGCGCGGCTCGGAGGCGGATCTCCTCGCACGGATGAAGCAGAAGACGCGCTACAACATCCGCCTGGCCGCGAAGAAAGACGTGACTGTGCGGGCCGCATCCATGCGGGCCGCGGCTCACGGCGACCTCGAGACCTTCGGCGCGCTGATGTCGGCCACCAGCGCCCGCGATCACTTCCACGCCCATCCCGCCGCGTACTACCGCGCCGCGTATGAGTCCTTCCATCATCTGAATCAGTGCGAACTCTTCGTCGCCGAGTACAACGGCGCGCCGCTCGCCGGGGTGATGGCCTTCGCGCTCGGGAAGCGGGCGTGGTACTTCTACGGCGCCTCGTCCGACACGGAGCGGCCACGCATGGCCCCGTATGCCGCGCAGTGGGCGGCCATCCGCTGGGCGAAGGCGCGCGGCGCGGAGGAGTACGACCTGTGGGGCGTGCCGGATGAAGATGAAGGAGCGCTCGAAGCGCAGTTCGAGTCGCGCGCCGATGGTCTGTGGGGGGTCTATCGCTTCAAGCGCGGCTGGGGCGGGCAACTCGTGCGCAGCGTCGGCGCGTGGGAGAAGGTCTTCAATCCGCTCGTGCATCGGGCATATCGCCTGTTTCTGGGACTGCGCCGCCGCACCTCACCCCCCGGCCCCCTCTCCTGACCGCGCCACGGAATCTGTGTGGGGCGAGACCCACACGCGCGGTCAGGAGAGGGGTGTCTCACGTTGATCGGCCGTGATGATGGAAGGCACCCCTCTCCCGCGCGCGCTTTTCGCGCATGGGAGAGGGGACGGGGGTGAGGGCAATCCGCGCTACAATGAGCGCGCCATGGCCGAAGACCGCGCCTCCTCAATCCACGCGGGCCGCGATGTGATCGCCGGCGGTGACATCGTCGGGCGCGACAAGATCACCGTCATCAACAACTACATCCAGCAGCACGTCATCACCCCCGCGCCCGCCGACGGCGAGGGCACCCCGCCCGAACCCGGCGACCCGCCGTACAAAGGCCTGCAATACTTCGACGAGGCCGACGCCGACGAGTTCTTCGGACGCGAATTGCTGACGGCGAGGGTCGCCGGGCGATTGAGCCAGGCCCGGTTTCTGACCGTCATCGGCGCCTCGGGCAGCGGCAAGTCGTCGCTCGTGCGCGCCGGCGTCATCCCGGCGTTGCGGCGCGGCCAGCGCCTGGCCGGCGGCGCGCTGCCGCCGGCGGGCAGCGGGGGTTGGGATATTCGCACCCTCACGCCGACCGCCCACCCGCTCGACGCGCTCGCCGCCGTGCTCGCGCGCGATGAGGAGTCGGTGACGGCGGCCGCCGCACTCGCCCGCGACCTGGCCACCGAGCCGCGGGCGCTGGCCCTCGCCGCGCAACGCGCGCTCAGCCGCACCGGCCAGCCGCGCCTCCTGCTCTTCATTGACCAATTCGAAGAAGTCTTCACCCTCTGCAAGCAACCCGCCGAGCGCGAGGCCTTCATCAATCACCTCATCCGCGCCAGTCAGCAATCATCCGTCATCATTCTGATTGCGCTCCGCGCCGACTTTTACGCGCAATGCTCGCAGTTCGATGGGCTGCGCGAGCTGGTGTCGCAACAACAGGAATTCATCGGCGCGATGACGCCGGCCGAGCTGGCGCGCGCCATCCTCGAGCCGGCCAAACGCGGGGGATGGAAGTTTCAGGCCGGGCTGGTGGAGTTGATGCTGGATGAGGCCGGCGCGGAGCCGGGCGCGCTGCCGCTGCTTTCGCACGCGCTGCTCGAGACGTGGCTGAGGCGGCGCGGGCGCACGCTCACCCTGTCGGGCTACCGCGAGGCCGGCGGGGTCGAGGGCGCTATCGCCGCCACCGCCGAAAGCGTCTTTCAGCAACGCCTCACGCCCGCGCAGCAGCCCATTGCCCGGGCCATCTTTCTGCGGCTCACCGAGCTGGGCGAGACCGAGGCCTCACCCGACACGCGCCGCCGCGTGCCGTTCAGCGAGTTGATGACGCGCAGCACCGACACGGCCACGCTCGACGCCGTGCTCGCCATCCTCACCGAGGCGCGCCTCGTCACCGCCGACAAAGACGAGGTCGAGGTCGCGCACGAGGCCCTCATCCGCGAGTGGCCGACGCTGCGCGGCTGGCTGGCCGAGAACCGCGAAGGGTTGCGGCGGCAACGGCAACTGACCGACGATGTGCACGAGTGGGAAAAGCTCGGGCGCGACACCGGCGCGCTCTATCGCGGCGCGAAGCTCAAGCAAATGGCCGCGTGGGCCGAGCGTTTTCACGAACTGCTGAGCGTGCTCGAAGCCGAGTTCCTGCAGGCCAGCGTCGAACAGGCCGCCCGCGAAACCGCGCAGCAGCAACTCGTCACGCGCTCACGCTGGCTGGCGCGGGCGCTGATGGTGGCCGGCGCGCTGGCGGTCATTGCTTTCGGGGTGTGGCTCGTCAGCTACCTCAACCGACCGCCCGGGGTGATGACGGGCAGGTTCAACATCGCCGTCGCGCAGTTCACCGGCGGTGAGGCGGGCCAGCGCCCGAGCCAGTGGATGGGGGAGGCGCTGTCGGAGGAGCTGCGCGGCGATGCCAATCTCCTCGTCTGGTACGACAGCGACGATTTGAAGCGTGAGCAGAACGTCACCATCGGGGCGATGGCTAAGGAATTCACCGCTGCGGACCAGATTGCCAAACGGCTGAACGCCGATGTCGTCGTGTATGGCGAGTTTGCCTCGGGCATTTCGAGTCGCTCTCAGCTGGAGATTCGGTTTTACGTCGGGCCGCGCGTGAGCCGGGGCGTCGAGGGGTTGGGCGGCCTGTACTTGATGGATCGCATCGAGCTTGACCCAGGCGAATCGCCGGTATTCGTGCAAGCTGCGATCACTCAACAGGCGCAGGCCCTGTCGCTCGTCTTGCAGGGGATGGCGTACGAATTGTTCGGCCAGAGCGACCCGGCGCTGCGCGCGTTTGCGAAAGCGGCGCAGGATCAGCCAGGCTCACCGCTCTTCAAGTTCCTCCTCGGGCAGGAGTTCCTCCGCCTGGCGCAACGCAACGCGCAAGACCCGAGCCGCACGGCGGCCGAGGCTCTGGCGCAGGCCGATAGCGCCGAGGCCGCCTTCACCGGCGCCCTGCAACTCGACGATACGTTTACGGCGGCGCGCATCGGGCTGGGCAGCGTTTACTTCTTCCGCACGCAACTGGCCGTTCAGCAACTTCCCGCGCTCGAAGACTGCACCGGCGGTCAGGCTGACCTCTTTCGCCCGCTGCTCGACCCGAGCGAGACAGCGGCGGAGTATTACGAGGAGGCCGCCCGAAAGCACGAGGAGTTCATGGGGCTGTGGCTCGGCTACTCGCACCTCGAGAGCGTCGCCCGGGTGGGGGCGGGCACGAGCTACCGCTTGCAGGCGGAGATCTACTGCGGCCTCGGCGAGCCGGAGCGGTCACTCGCCGCAGTCGAAACGGGCATTGACCTTCTCTCGCGCGAGGCCGAGACGATTTCGACTGCGCAGGATTTGCGTTTGCTGGCGCAGGCGCAGCAGACCCTCGGCAGCCTGTACGAGTATCGGGCCTTTCTCGCTAACGACACGGCGGCGTACGACAAAGCCATCCACGCGTACGAAGTCTGCATCGCGCAGGGCGAGCAGGCGCCCGAGGACGTTTTCTTGCGCGAGCAAATCATCGAGCAACTTTGCCGGCCCTCGCTCGAACGAGTGAAAGCGCAAACGGGAGGCGTGCCATGAAAACCAATAGGCCTCTGCCACGCATTGCGCGCATTTCACGAAACGAACAGGCCAATGCATGCCAATTCGTGGCTGGTTTCTTCCTCGCCGCGCTGCTCGCCGGTTGCACTGCCGCGACGCCCTTGCCTCCGATAGTCGCGACGCAGCCGCCATCGCCATCAGCCCCCCCCATCGCCACCGGTACCGCCGCGCCCACGATAGCAGCCACCGCTACCAAACCGGCGCCGACCGAGTCGCCGACCCCGCCGCCCACCGCCACCAAGCGCCCGTTCCCGCGCGTGCAGAACACCGCCGTCTTCGGCGCCTCGGCCGGCCTCGTATGGAACTTCATCACCCTCGAGGAGGGCGTGATGCAGTTTCAAACTCAGGCCGACCCCGAGGCCTTCACCGAAGAACCCTCGCCGGTGGAGAACGACGGCGATGGAATCGCGCGCGTCGTCTTCGTCGTCAGCGCGCCCAATGGCGACTCCATTGCGGTGGAAGATGACGCGGCCCCGTATTGCCTGCCGCGCGGCGACGAGTCGTGCGAAGGTTTCGCAGTCGAGGGCGAGGCCTTTGTCTGGCCGGGCGGCCTCGCAGTGCAGAGCGGCGAGCACAGCGTCGCCATCACCATCGAACTCCTCGACGGGCAGACGCGCGACTTGTTCGGCTCGTTCTCGCTCGCACTGCCATGACGTTTACCACCATCACCGCGCGCGAGGCGTGGAACTCAGGCGCCGCCGCGCTGCCGGGCGCGCACATCCTGCAAAGCTGGGAGTGGGGCGAGCTGAAGAGCCGCTACGGTTGGCGCGCGCACAGGTTGATGTGGGAGGGAGGCCGCGCCGCCGCGCAGGTGCTCACTCGCTCGGCGGGCCGCGGCCTGCTGAAGGTGATGTACGTCCCGCGCGGCCCGCTGCTGGATTGGAACGATGCCGCCCTGCGCGCCAGGGTGCTCGACGATTTGCAGCAGCTCGCCCGCCGCGAGCACGCCATCCTGTTGAAGATAGACCCCGACGTGGCGGCGCCCGCCTCTCCCGGCGGGAGGGGGGGTGGGGTTGAGGGCGAACTGCCTGGCCGCGCGTGGCGCTTCTCCCCCGACCAGGTTCAGTTCCGCAACACCGTCACGCTCGATCTCACTTGCAGCGAAGACGAACTGCTGGCCGCGATGAAGCAGAAGACGCGCTACAACATCCGCCTGGCGGCGAAGAAGGGCGTGACCGTGCGGCTGGGCACATCCGCCGACTTCGGGTTGCTGTATCGCCTGTATGCCGAGACCTCGCTGCGCGACGGCTTCGTCATCCGCCCGGCAGCGTACTACGCCGACGTGTGGGGGACGTTGCTGCGGGCCGGCCTCGCGCAGCCGCTCATCGCCGAGGTGGGCGGCGAGCCGGTGAGCGCGCTTGTGCTCTTCACCTTCGCGCAGACCGCGTGGTACTTCTACGGAATGAGCCGCGACGCGCACCGCGAGAAGATGCCCAATCACCTTTTGCAATGGGAGGCCATCCGCTGGGCCAAAGCTCACGGTTGCGCGACCTACGATTTCTGGGGCGCGCCCGATGAGCTGGTCGAAACCGATTCGATGTGGGGGGTGTGGAAATTCAAAGAGGGCTTCGGCGGCCAGTTCGTGCGCGGCCCCGGCGCGTGGGATTACGCACCCTCACCGCTGCTCTATCGGCTGTACACGACCGTGCTGCCGCGCGTGCTCGCGGTGATGCGCCGCAGGGGGCGGGCGCAAACGCAACGGGCGCTGGAGTGAGGGCCGGCGGAGAGGAGATTACGTGCGCTGTAGTGCGCGCAGCGTCTGCACCACGTTCTCGGGCAGGCCGGCGATTTCGGC
>CAZSNP010000035.1:0-32225 GCA_964608265.1 uncultured Anaerolineales bacterium
GGGTCGCGTCATCGGAAGGCCGCTCCGACTCCCCTTCTCCCAGCGGGAGAAGGGGCTGGGGGATGAGGGCGAGCGCAAAGCCCACGCCGGGTTTTCGCCCTCACCCCGGCCCTCTCCCGCTGGGAGAGGGAGTGGGTCGCGTCATCGGAAGGCCGCTCCGACCCCCCTTCTCCCAGCGGGAGAAGGGGATGGGGGATGAGGGCGGGCTCGGCGACTCTGCACATGCCCTGATGTCACAATCCCGCGCCGTTGACAGTCTGAGCCGAAGCGATATAATCACGGCCAAGGTAAATCCGATGAAATCCGTCAAATCCATGTTGGCTTGCATGTGTACCAAACGGAGGCGCACGTCTCGCGTTTAGTCACGCCTGCCCACAGGTTGACTTTGGCCAGCAACACGCGGCGACCGCCTCCACATTTGGAAACGCGGTCGCCGTTTTGTTTTGCTGGCGTTTTGTTTACTCAATCCCCATGGGTCTGAATGACTCTCAGGGATTCACAACAAATGTTGACCCTGCCCCGACTCCACGCTCTCGCCCCGGCCCGTAATGCGGCCCGCAATGCGGCGCGCACCCCGGCCGACCTCGTCGGGGACACGCCATTGCTCCGGCTGCGGCACATCACCGCCCACATCCCCGAGACGGTGGAACTGTACGCCAAGGCCGAGTGGTTCAACCCGAGCGGCTCGGTGAAGGATCGCCCGGCCCTCAACATCATCCGCACCGCCGAGGCCAACGGCTCGCTGACGCCGGAGAAGACGTTGCTCGATTCAACCTCGGGCAACATGGGCATCGCGTACGCCACGCTGGCGCGTTCGCTCGGCTACCGGGTCAAACTCGTCATCCCGGCCAACGCCAGCCCCGAACGGCTCAGCATCCTGCGCGCGTTGAACGTCGAGTTCGTGCTCTCGTCGCCGCTCGAAGGCTCCGATGGCGCGATGCGGCTCGCCCGCGAGATCGCAGCGGAACATCCCGCCGAATACTTCTACGCCAACCAGTACGACAATCCCGCGAACTGGCAGGCCCATCTCTTCAGCACCGGGCCGGAGATCATCGAGCAGACGGACGGGCGCGTGACGCACTTCGTCGCCGGCCTCGGCACCAGCGGCACGCTGATGGGCACCGGCCTGGCGCTCAAAGATTTCAATCCCGCCATCCGCCTCATCGCCGTGCAACCGGACTCGCCCTTTCACGGCCTCGAGGGATTGAAGCACATGCCGAGCGCCGTCCGGCCCGGCATCTTCGACGACTCGCTCGCCGATGAAACCGTGACGGTCGCCACCGAGGACGCCCATGCGCTGACGCGGCGGCTGGCGCGCGAGGAGGGATTGTTCGTCGGCATCTCGGCGGGAGCAGCGGCGGTCGCGGCGTTGCGGGTCGCGGAGCGACTTGAAGCGGGCGTCGTCGTCACGCTTTTCCCCGATGCGGGCTACAAGTATGTGAGCGAGCGGTTTTGGACAGCCGAATGAATCTGGTGATTCCACTGGACGCGTGGCGCCTGCTCGAAGCGCATCTCGAAGCCGCGTACCCGAACGAGGGCGCCGGGCTGCTGCTCGGCCATGCCAACGGCCAGGGGATGCAGATCGAGCTTGTGCTCCCGCTCGAGAACCGTTGGCAGGGCGAGGAGCAATATCACCGGTTTGTCTTGCGCCCGCAGGATTTCGTCTTTGGCGAGGCCGAGGCCGAGAAGCGCGGCCTGCAACTGCTCGGCTGTTTTCACTCTCATCCGGATCATCCGGCCGAACCGTCGGAGTTTGATCGGGACGCCGCCTGGCCGAATTTCACCTACATCATCACCACTGTCGCGCAGGGCCGCGTCACCCGCTCGCGCTCGTGGCGGCTCAAAGAAGATCGAAGCGGCTACACGGAAGAAAAATTGCTGATTTCTGAGGGCTGATTTTTGGTCACGCAATCCGCAATCAGAAATCTAAAATACAACACCTGGAGTTTACATGCCCTCAATCCGTATCCCCACCCCCTTGCGCCCGTACACCAACGGGCAAAGTGAAGTCGCCATTAACGGCGGCACCATCGGCGCGGCGCTGGCCGATTTGACCGCCCGGCACCCGGCGCTCAAGCCGCACCTGTACACCGAGGGCGGCGAGCTGCGCGCCTTCGTCAACATCTTTTTGAACGATGAGGACGTGCGCCACCTGCAGGGCGCGGCGACCGCGATCAAAGACAGCGACCGGCTGATGATCGTGCCGAGCATTGCCGGCGGCAATACGTCCGCGCCGCTGCGAAAAGTTGATCACACCGCCCTGCGTGTCAATCAGGCCTGCATCGTCGGCCTTTCGATTGTGGCTTTCATCTTCAACGCGCCGTGGCTGGCCGCGCTGGTAGCGGTGGTGATGGCGTATGGGACAGCGCGGCAACAGCCGGGCTTTCGCGCGCTGTACAGCGGTTTCCTCAAGCCGCGCGGCTGGGTGCAACCGGATGTCATCCCCGATAACCCCGAGCCGCATGTCTTCGCGCAGGGTTTCGGCGCGGTCGTGCTGGCGATCGGGGCGGCAGCGCTGTTGGCCGGCGTGAGCACGCTGGGCTGGGGGTTGGTCTGGCTGGTCGTGGCTTTGGCCGCGCTGAATCTGTTCGGCGGGTTCTGCGCCGGGTGCGCGGTGTATTACTGGCTCAATCGCCTCAAGGCCCCCGGTTTCGCCAAAGCCCCGCCGCCCGGAACGTTTCCTGGAATGAGGCCCAAAGCATAGCAGCGCGTCATACGGAATACGCGATACGAAATACGATGTCGGATCTCACCCTTCGATTATTCCTCGCGCTGGCCCTGATCGCTGTGGGTTATATCGTGTGTTGCGGATGGAACCGCTGGCAGTTGTGGCGGTTGAGCGACGCACGGCGGTCACCCGGGTTGGAGGGCTGGCAGGCGGGCGTGCCCGGCATCCTGTACTTCACCACGCCCGAATGTGCGCCGTGCCGCACCATGCAGCGCCCTGCCCTCGAGCGGCTGCGCGCTGAATGGCCGGATGAGGTGCAGGTGATTGAGATAGACGCCAGCGCCGCCATGCCGGTCGCCGATCACTGGGGCGTGCTGTCGGTGCCGACGACGTTTGTGCTCGATGGCCGCGGGCAGCCGCACCACGTCAATCACGGCGTGGCCGGTTTGGAAAAACTCAAGCGCCAGTTGAGCGATGTGGCCCGGCGCGCCACACCTTCACTCAGCGCTGCGGCAGGCTAATCAAGTTGAGGTCCCCATGAGTATCCCTTTACAACGGATTGATCCGGCGGCGGTCGAACTGTCGCACGAAGAGATTCAACGCTACAGCCGTCATCTCATCATGCCCGAGGTCGGCCTGAGCGGGCAGAAGAGATTGAAGGCCGCCAGCGTCTTGCTGATCGGCACCGGCGGGCTGGGGTCGCCGCTTGCCATCTACCTCGCCGCCGCCGGCATCGGCAAGATCGGGCTGGTGGACTACGATGTGGTGGATCGCACCAACCTGCACCGGCAGGTCATCCACGGCTCGAGCAGCGTCGGGCAGCTCAAGGTCGAGAGCGCCAGGGCGCGCATGCTCGATATCAACCCCGACATCGAAGTGGCGACGTACAACGAGCCGTTCACCTCCGATAACGCGCTGCAAATCGCCAAAGACTACGACGTCATCGTGGACGGCACCGACAACTTCCCCACGCGCTACCTCGTCAACGACGTGTGCGTGCTGCTGGGCAAGCCGAACGTGTACGGCAGCATCTTCCGTTTCGAGGGGCAGGCCTCGGTGTTCTACGCGAAGGAAGGCCCGTGCTATCGCTGCCTCTTCCCCGAGCCGCCGCCGCCCGGCCTGGTGCCGTCGTGCGCCGAGGGCGGCGTGCTCGGCATCCTGCCCGGCACCATCGGCACGATACAGGCCACCGAGGTGATCAAGCTCATCCTCGGCATCGGCACCCCGCTCATCGGCAAGCTGATGCTGTACGACGCGCTGGGCATGTCGTTCGAGGAAGTGAAGCTGCGCAAGAATCCGAACTGCGCCATCTGCGGCCCGCGCCCGACGGTGACGAAGCTGATTGATTACGAGCAGTTCTGCGGCGTGCCCGGCCACGACCACGAAGAAGACAAAACCACAAGCTGGGATATCACCCCGCAGCAACTGGCGGAGCGGATGCGGCGTGGCGAGCACATCAAGATCATCGACGTGCGCGAGCCGCACGAATGGGACATCTCGCACATCGCCGGCGCGCAGCTCATCCCGCTCGGCACGCTGGCCGCGCACATGAACGAACTCGACTCGGCCGAGGAGATCGTGCTGCAATGCAAGACCGGCGGGCGCTCGATGAAGGCGCTCGAGCTGCTGCGCACGGCGGGCTTCCGCAAGCTGAGGAACCTCAAGGGCGGCATCAACGCCTGGGCGCGCGAGGTGGATACGAGTCTGCCGACGTATTGAGCCTCATGCGACGGTCGCGGGCCGAGGCCGCCGCGTGTTCGCGAGTATAATCGCGGCTATGGCGTCCACGGCGGCCAATCCCCTCGATCTGCTGCTCGAAGTCGGGCAGGCCCTCCACTCCAATCTCGAAATTGACCCGCTGCTCGATTCGATCCTCAAGCTCATGCAGCGCGCGGTCGAGAGCGAGGGCGCTTCGATCTGGCTGCTCAACACCGATCAGACTCGCATCACCTGCACCAACGCCATCGGCCCGCACGCGGAGGACGTGCTCGACGCCCAGGTGCCGGCGGAGGATTTCCTCGCGTTGTGGCAGGCGCGCAGCGGGCAGGCCATCCACCTCGTGGCGGGCACGCCCGCCTGGGCCGCCGCCGACACCATCACCACGCGGGTGCGGCCCGGCACGCGCGACCTCATCATCTCCCCGCTCGAAGCGCGCGGGCTGCTGATGGGTGTGGTCAGCGTCGTCAACAAAATCGGCGCGGAGGCCTTTAGCGAGGACGAGCGCACCCTGGTGCAGGCGCTGGCCGGCCACGCCACCATCGCGCTGCAAAACGCGCAACTTTACGAGCAGCAGGCGCGCAACGCCCAGCGGCAGAAGCTGCTCGAGCAAATCAGCTATTATTTTCAAGAGACGCTCAACCTCGACGCCCTCATCCCGCGGATTTTCAAAGAGGTCAATCAGGCCATCAACGCCGAGGGGCAGTCGTTGTGGCTGCTCAGTGCCGACGGGCAGACCCTCACCTGCCTCAACGCCACCGGCGCCGGCGCGCACAACGTCATCAACCTGACCGTGCCGGCGGACCGGAGCATCGTCGGCGACACGGTGCGCACCCAGGAGCCGCTGCTGATCGAGGACGCGCAACGCGACCCGCGCCTCAACCGCTCGGCGGATTCAAAGACCGGGCTGGTGACGCGCACGTTGATGTCGGTGCCGATGGTGCGCGAGGGCATCTCGCTCGGCGCGCTGCAGGCCATCAACAAACGCGGCGGCGAACTGTTCACGCCGGATGATTTGTATCTGTTCACCAGCATCGCCAGCAGCGCGGCCATGGCCATCGAGAACGCGCGGCTGTATCGCGAGTTGCAGAATAGTTACGACCTGACGCTGTACGCGATGACGGCGGCGCTCGATCTGCGCGACCGCGAGACCGAGGGCCACTCGCGCCGGGTGGTGGCGTACACGCTGCGGCTGGCGCAGCAGATGGGGCTGGATGAAAACGTGATGGAGAACATCCGGCGCGGCGCGCTGTTGCACGACGTCGGCAAGATCGGCATCCCCGACCGCGTGCTGCACAAGCCCGGCCCGCTCGACGCGGACGAACGCCGGGTGATCGAGACCCACCCGCAAAAGGGCTACGACATGCTGCTCGGCATCGGGCCGTTGAACGAGGCGGTCAAGATCGTGCTGGCCCATCACGAGAAGTGGGACGGCAGCGGGTACCCGCTCGGGTTGAAGGGTGAAAACATCCCGCTCGGCGCGCGGCTGTTCGCGCTGGCGGATGTGTTCGACGCGCTGACATCCGAGCGACCCTATCGCCAGCCGATGACGCTCGAAGCCGCGCGCGAGGTGATCGGGCGCGAGATGGGCACCCACTTCGACCCTCAGGCCGTCGTCGCTTTCATGGCCATCCCCGTGGACGAGTGGACGCGCATCCGCGAGGCGGTGATGGTCGAGGTAAGCCGCCGCCGGCAGGATCACGAGGCCCTCGTGCGACGCGGGCGCACCGGGCTGCTCAACCCCAATCGCCTGCCACCGGAGCCGCGTTGACGCATGTCTGAGCCGCTGCCCTTTTACGGCGGGCAAGCCGTCATCGAAGGGGTGATGATGCGCGGCCGCCACGCGCTGGCCATCGCTGCGCGCGCGCCCAATCACGACATCGTGCTGCACACCCAACCGCTCAGCCCGATCTATCGCAGCGCCGTCAGCCGCGTGCCCTTTCTGCGCGGGCTGCTCGGCTTGTGGGATGCGCTGGGCCTCGGCTGGCAAAGCCTCAACTGGTCGGCCAACGTCGCCACCGGGGAGGCGGAGAAGATCGAAGGGCCGGCGGCCTGGTTGACCATCGGCCTGACCGTCGCCATCGCCCTCGGGCTGTTTTCGTTCGGCCCGGCGGCGGCGGCGTATTGGCTCGAAACGTCGCTCGGTTGGCCCCACTGGGTCAGCGCGCTATTCGAGGGCGGCATCCAACTGGTGATCCTCATCGGCTATCTGTGGGCCATCGGCCAGCTGCCCGAGGTGCGGCGCGTCTTCGGCTATCACGGCGCGGAGCACAAAACCATCAACGCCTTCGAGGCCGGCGCGGAGTTGACGCCGGCCAGCGTCGCCCGCTTCCCGCTGGAGCATCCGCGCTGCGGCACGGCCTTCCTGCTCACCGTCGCGCTGTTCTCGATCTTCCTCTTCGCCCTGCTCGGCCCGCTGCCCCTCGTCGAGCGAATCGCGTCGCGCGCGCTCCTCATCCCGCTGGTCGCCGCCCTTGCCTTCGAGTATCAGCGTTTCACCGCGCGTCACATCGGCAACCCCTTCATCCGCGTCCTCATCGCGCCGAGCCTGGCGCTGCAACGCCTCACCACCCGCGAACCCGACGAAGGGATGCTCGAGGTCGCCATCGCCGCCTTCAACGCGATGCGCAAGAAAGAGGTGTCAGGTGTCGAAGTGTCGAGTATCACGTAAGCGCGCGCAGAACCCGGCTCGTGACCCTGGCACATGGCGCTTTCACTTGAGTTGCACGCCCACACCTTCGCCTCCGAAGACTGCTTGATGCGGCCGCGTGACATCGTGCGGGTTTGTGCGGAGCGGGGGATTGACCGGCTGGCGGTCACCGACCACAACACTGTGCGCGGGGCGCTGGCGCTGCGCGAGATCGCGCCGGAGTTGGTGATCGTGGGCGAGGAGATCATGACGACGCAGGGCGAGTTGCTGGCCTATTTCGTGCGCGAGGAAGTGCCGCCCGGCCTCAGCCCGGCGGAGGCCGTGGTGCGACTGCGAGCGCAGGGCGCCGCCGTCAGCGTCTCGCATCCCTTCGACCGGTTGCGCCAGGGCGCGTGGCGCGAAGCTGACCTGCACGCCCTCGTGCCGCTGGTGGACGCGATTGAAGTTTTCAACGCGCGCTGTGTGTACGCAGACGACAACGACCGCGCCGCCGCCTTTGCCCGTGAGCACAACCTGCCCGGCAGCGTCGGCTCGGACGCGCACACCCTGCGCGAATTGGGCCGCGCGCGGCTCGGCGTTGACCGGGCCGACTCAGCCGACGATTTGCGCGACGGCTTCCGGCGCGGGACCCCGATTGCGCGCTTATCGTCGCCGGCCATCCACTTTACCTCGACGTTCGCCAAATGGTGGAAGCGGTTGCGGGGCCCAGACCGACAGGGTGTTGAAAACCGCGCCGGTCCTGCTCAAAAATGAACCTCATCGTCGGTATCTTCCTCTCCATCTTCCTTGGTCTCGCGCCGATGGCGCTGTACGCCGTCGTGCTGACGTGGTTCGATCGCTACGAGCGCGAGCCGCTGTGGCTGATGGTCGCGGTCTTTCTGTGGGGCGCGGTCGTCGCGGCCGGGTCGGCGTACCTCCTCAACACCCTCTTCGGCATCACCGTCTTCGCCATCACCGACAGCGAGGCGGCGGCCAACGTCGGCGCAGCAGTGATCTCCGCGCCCATCGTCGAGGAGACGGTGAAGGGCGCGGCGGTGCTGGCGGTCTACCTCTACTTCCGTCATGAGTTTGACTCGCTGCTCGACGGCATCATCTACGGCAGCCTGGTCGGTTTTGGTTTCGCGGCCACCGAAAACGTCAACTACATCTTCGGCGGCTTTGCCGAGGCCGGCTTCGGTGGCGCGGTGATCGTCACCATCATCCGCGCCATCGGCATCGCCTTTCTGCACGCCACGCTCACCTCGTTCACCGGCCTGGGCTTTGCCGTGCTGCGCCTCAATCGCGCGGCCTGGCGTTTCCTCGCGCCGCCGGTCGGCTACGGGGCCGCCGTCTTTTTTCACGCGCTGCACAACGGGCTCGCCAGCCTGGGCGAGCCGCTGCTGTGCTTCCTCGGCCTGGTGCTCGATTGGGTCGGCTTCATCGGCCTGTTCGCCTTCATCCTTTACCTCGTTTGGCGCGAGGGCCACATCATGCGCGACTATCTGCGGGAGGAGGTCAGCGCCGGGCATATCAGCGCGGCGCAATATGCGACCGCCTGCTCGCTGACCGGCCAGTTCAGCGCGCGCTGGGGCGGGCTGGCCGGCGGCGACTGGGGCCGGGCCGGGAAGTTCTATGATCTGCTCGGCGAACTGGCCTTCAAAAAATATCAGCTCGCGCGGCGCGGGATGGCGAAGGAGCGGGGTGCGCCGGAGCGCATTCAGCAATTGCGCGGCGAGATCGCGGCGATGTCGCGGTCGGGCACGTAGAGAGGCGGCCCGTCGTCGGCAAACGCGTATGGTAAAATCCGCCCGCTTCTCATGAAATGAGAAGCCCGCCCCTGTAGCTCAGTGGATAGAGCGCTACCCTCCGGAGGTAGATGCCCGTGTTCGAGTCACGGCAGGGGCACACAAAGCAAGCGGCCCGACGGTGTGTCGGGCCGTTTGTTTTTGGGTTGCTGCGGCGCTTGGTGGATCAACCGCGCTTGCGTGTTGGAGAGAATTCCCGATTGGCGCATCGCAAACACAGATACTCGTCGCCTTTGAGGGTGTATCCGTCCTCGGCCAGACGGATCACCCGTTTGCACCGTGAGCAGCGCGTCGGCGCATAAGCTGGCGGGTTGGGCAGCTTTTCAAAGTTGTACTCGTTGGTCCCATAATACACATACATCTCGGTCGGGAAATCCCGCCGACATATCTCGCACTCCTGCCAGCGGCTCGCATGGCCTTCGTTGTGATGATGACTGCACAACGTGTAGCGGTCGTGGTTGCGCGCGCAACTGTTGCGGGCGTACGAAAACAGGACATATTGGTCGGCATCATCGCAGATCCATTGCCCGCAACATTCAGTGCGCGTGAGGCGTTCGGCCTTGCCACAAAGCCCGCAGCGCGGACTGCCCGCCACGGGTACGGACTGCGGGGCTGTGTGCCGGCGCAGGGCCGGGTATTTTCGTCGGGCGGTTCGTCTGTTTCTCACGAGGTCGGCCCGGCCCCGAACTCGGGCACCTGCGCGTTGAGGTGATCGAGCAGGACTTCAAAATCAGCCGCATCGAGTTCGGCGCCGTTCTCCCAGCGCACCTTCTCGGCGGCGAGAAAGGTGGCGTCGCGGCCGCCGAGCGGCGCGTTCTGCGCGCCGGCCTCCTTCGCCGGGCGCAGGTCGTAAAACGGGAAACGCTCCTTCAGCGCCTCGGCCTGCGGCGGCGGCACAAAAGCATACAGGGTGGCGCCGGCCGTGTTGCCGGCATCGGCCTGCATCAGCCGGATAGCGCAACAGAAGTGTCCCTGTGGCACCCGCGCGCCGCGCCGCTCTTTGATCAGGAATCGCCAGCGCGAGAAGTTGACTTTGCGGCTCAAATCGAAAACCTGCGGGCCGCTCTTTTCGTGCAGCGTCAGGCGCGCGCCGTTCAGTTCGACCGCGCGGCCACTGGGCCAGCTCTGCAACAGCCGCTGTTCGCCCCAGCGCCCCCACAGCTGTGACGCCAGCAACGTAACGACTAACCACGGCAGCCACACCCACGTCGCGCCCCCGAGGAGCGTCGACGCCAGCCAGGCGCCGGCGACGAAGATCACGATGGTTGCCACCAGCCACCACGCCAGCGAGGCCAGCCGCACCCCGATGTGAAAGCGGTCGGCCAGCAGCCGCCGCGGGTTGAGGGCCGCCGTCATACCGAGCTCTCGCCTCCGGTGGCCGGGATCCCGGCGCTCTCGCGCTCCCACGCCAGGACGTCATCGAGGATCTCTGCGCCGGAGCGCCCACTTTGATTCGACACCACGCGGGCCAGGTCGGCGCGGAAGGTGGCGCCGAGGTCGAGGTTGGTCGCGGCCTGGTTGAGCCGCATCGCCACCACCGCGTCGGCGATAGCCAGGCGCGTCTCGGCGCGGTCGAGGTCTTCGTAGAAATACGCGGCGCTCGTGTACATCCGCTGGCGATGAAACTGGGCCTTGAGCAGCTGCGCCAGCGTCTCGGCCTGGGCCGCCGTCAACGTCCTGGGCGCGTGCTCGGCGAACAGCTCCGCCGGCGTGCACTGACCCAGCCGCACACGGATGTAATTCTCGCGCAGCTTCCAGGCCTCGACCCCCATTGATTGCGCCGTGACAAGGTACACATCGTCGAGGCGGTTGGCGAGGTGATCCATTGCATCGCGCAGTTCGCCGCGCCAGCGGGCCAGCTCCTGGGCGCTGTTCCAGGCGGTGTAGTCGAGCACCTTGATCTCGGTGGTCGGGGGATGATCGCGCAGGTCGCGGGCGAGCGTGGTCACTTCGTAACCTGCGGCCACCGCCTCGTAGCTCAACAGCCAGCGCAGGAAGTGTTCCTCGCCCGGATGATGGTAGCCAAAGGTCTCCCCCTCGATCCCCAACAACAGCAGGCGAGGATAACTCTTCTTGAGCGGGGCGAGCACGTTGCGCGCCCAGCGCCCCGCCCCGCCGAGGTGATGCACGCTGAAGGCCACCTGATTGGAGAGATCGTCGTTGCGGACAAAGACGGCGATGCGATCGCCCGAGGGCAGCTTCACCCAGTACGGCCCCCCGCCCTCGTTGGCCCCCTCCACCTGCGCCTGCCCGAGGATGGTGAACTTCACCCCGTTGTCGTGCAGCACCTGCAGCGTATTGAGCGTAACGCCCAACTCCGGCAGCCACATGCCTTCGGCCGGGCGGCCAAAGCGATGCTCGAAGGTGATCAGCCCCCACTTCACCAGCAACTGCTGATCGCGCGGATTACACAGCGGCAGGATGGCGTGATGGGTCGGCTGCGCCAGCGCGTTGCCGACCCCCCATTGCTCGCGGTGTTTCCTGTCGGCGGCCATGATGCGGGCGTAGCTCTCGGGCGCGTTCAACTCCATCCAGCGGGTGAGGGCGCTGCCGATATTGAACGACATCAAATCGAAGTTGCCCAAACTGGCGTTGGGCGTGTAACACATGAAGGTGGCTTTTTCGTTGAAGTTCTTGAACGGCTCGGCGCCCGGCTCGGTGCTCAAGGCATCGTCGGCAAAGGGGTTGCCCCGTTGGGGTTGATAGAAGTGTCCGTGAACGCAGAAGTAATGCTCCGCCATGCTGCACCCATTGTTTAGACCCAAAGGGTCTCGGAAACTGGATTAGCGCCCGAACAGCTCCGTCAGCTCGCCGAGCCGGTCGAGCGCGGCGCGGGTGAGTTGATTCTCGCGCAAGCGCCACGACCAGTTGCCCGACGCGGTGCCGGGCGTGTTCATGCGCGCCTCGCTGCCCAGGTCGAGCAAATCCTGCACCGGCACGACGGCGTAATCGGCGACCGAGGCCCACGCCAGCCGGATCAGATCCCAGGCGATGTTGCGACCGTCGCTGGCGAGGTAGCGCCGCACGAAATCGCGTTCCGCCTCGGTGACGGAGTTGTACCAGCCACGGGTCGTATCGTTGTCGTGCGTGCCAGTGTACACCACCGTGTTGCGCGTCTCGTAGTTGTGTGGGAGGAAGCGATCCTCGGTCGCGCCGCCAAAGGCAAATTGCAGCACCCGCATCCCCGGCAGGTCGAAGCGGATGCGCAGCGCATCCACCTCGGGCGTGATGATGCCGAGGTCTTCGGCGATGATGGGGATGTCGCCGAGCGCGGCCTGCAACGCCACAAACAGATCGGCGTTCGGCCCCTTCACCCACTGGCCCACCTCGGCGGTCGGCATCCCAAACGGAATCTCCCAATAAGCCTCGAAGCCCCGGAAGTGATCGACGCGGATCAGATCGACCTGCGCCAGCATCGCCCGCATGCGCTCGATCCACCACGCATAGCCCGTCTGCTTCAGCGCCGCCCAATCATACAACGGGTTGCCCCACAACTGCCCGGTGGCGCTGAAATAATCCGGCGGCACCCCGGCCACGAACCTGGGCCTGCGGTCCGGCTCAAGCTGGAAGAGTTCCGGGTTGGCCCATACATCGGAAGAGTCCGACGAGACAAAGATGGGCACATCACCGATGAACTTGACGCCGCGCTCGTTGGCGAACTTTTTGAGCGCGAACCATTGGCGGAAGAAAAGGAACTGGCGGAACTTGTGCAGACCGAGGCGGTCGGCGTGAGCGGTGCGCGCGGCCTGCAATGTGGCGGCCTCGCGCGTGCGGGCCGGCAGCTCCCACTCCAGCCAGCTCACGCCGCCGTGCGCGTCCTTTATCGCCATAAACAGCGCGAAGTCATCGAGCCAGGCCGCCTGCTCGGCGGAGAACTGCTCGAACTCGGCCCTGAGGTGTGCCGCCGCCCCGCCCTGAAAGTTCTCCCACGCCTTCGACAGTAGCGCGACTTTGAACTCGATCACCGGGCCGAAATCGACGTGGCTCGCGGGAAAGTTCAGCCCGACCACATCGGCCTTTTTGATCAGCCCATCGTCGATCAACCGATCCGGGCTGACGAGGTACGGATTGCCGGCGAAGGCCGAGAAGCATTGATACGGCGAATCGCCGTAGCCCGTCGGGCCAAGCGGCAGAATCTGCCACCAAGTTTGTTTGGCGTGAACGAGGGCCTCGACCCAATGGTAGGCGTTCGGGCCGAGGTCGCCGATGCCGTACGGGCCGGGCAGCGAGGTGGGGTGAAGCAGCAGCCCGCCGGAGCGGTTGGACTGGCCTGGCTTTTTCGTCATACCTTCTTTCCGAAGGGGAGCTTTTCGAGTTTGGCGCCGTCGGGTAAGCCCTGGGCGGGGAAATCCTCGGGCGCAATGTTCGGGCCGATGACGACGCCACGCCCGGCCACCATGCCGCCGGGAATCTGGGCGCTCTTGCCCACCGTGGTGATGCCGAGGTCAGGCGCGCTCGGGTCGATGCGGCCGATGCGGGCATTGTGACCGATGGTGGCGCCTTTATCCACGATGGCGCGCTCGACGCGCGCCCCGCCCTCGATGGACGAGTCGGTCAGGATGATAGATTCGCGCACCACCGCCTCGGGGCCGACGTACACGCCCGGCGAGAGCACGCTGCGCTCGACGATGGCGCCGGGGGCGATGACCGAGCCGTCGGTGATCAGGCTGTCGCGCACGGTGGCTCCGTGTTGCACCAGCACCGGCGGGCGCTCCTCCGAGCGGGTGTGGATGATCCACGTGCGGTCGTTGAGGTCGAGCACCGGCGGGAACTTGATCAAATCCATGTGCGCGTGCCAATAGGAGTCAATCGTCCCCACATCAACCCAGTAGCCCGAGAAGGGATAGGCAAAGACGCGTTTGCCGCTGCTGACCATGTTGGGAATCAGGTCCTTGCCGAAGTCGCGGGCCGAGCCGGGCCGCCGCAGGTCCTCCTGCAATTCGTGGTCGAGCGCCTCAAGGTTGAAGACGTAAACGCCCATCGAGGCCAGTTGACCGGGCGGGTTCTTCGGTTTCTCGACGAATTGCGTCACGCGAAAGTCGGCGTCGGTGGCGAGGACGCCCATGCGCGTGGCCTCCTCGAGCGAGACGCGCTGCGTGGCGATGGTGAGATCGGCCTCTTTTTCCTGATGAAAGGCCACCATCTCGGCGTAGTTCATCTCGTAAATGTGATCGCCGCTGAGCACCAGCACAAAATCCGGGCGGCCCTCCTTGAGGAAGGTGAAGTTCTGCTGGATGGCATCCGCCGTCCCGGCATACCAATCGGTATCGGCCCGCCCTTTGTAGGGCTGATAGATGCGCACCCCGCCGGTGAACGAGCGGTCGAGATCCCACGGCCGCCCGACGCCGATGTGATCGTTGAGCGAGTGCGGGCGGTACTGTGTGAGGATCATAATGTCGAACAGGCCGGAGTTCACGCAGTTCGAGAGGGTGAAATCGATGATGCGATACTTGCCGGCGAACGGCACGGCGGGCTTGGCGCGTTTGGCCGTGAGCACGCCCAGCCGGGAACCTTCACCACCGGCGAGGATGACGACGCGAGTTTTCATCGGACGTATTGGCTCCTTGGCAGGGGCTTTTCAACAACTGGCTCAGGCGGATTATAGCCGCGAATATGAAGATATGCCGGTCAGATTCGACCTTCATCAAGCGCAACGCATGCGCCGCTGAACTCAAACGTGCACGACTTCGAGGGTAAAGTCCTTCTCGGCGCGGGCGGGCAACTCCCAGTCGAAGCTCAACCACAGATCGAGGCTGAGCAGGTTGAAACTGTGCCCGCCCTCGACCCAGGCTTCCGACGGGCGCACAGCGATCGCCGCGCCGCTGCGCGTATTCCGCACCACCGGCGGGCCGCCCGCCGGCCACTCCGCCGCCAGCGCCGCCCGCCCGCCCGTCAACACCTCGGCATAGTCGGGATTGAGTTCGTGCGTCATCCGCCAGCGCAGGCGATGCTTGCGGTCGGTATGATTGCTCAGCGTGTAATGCACGCGCAGGCCGTTGTCTATCAGCGCCACCCGTTTGTCGATTTTGAGGCCGGGCGTCAACGCGTTGAGGTAGCCGATGACGTCATCCGCCTCGAAGCGATAGTCGAGGAACTGATCGGGCTTTTGCTCGTCGCCCCGGTCGAGCGTCAGCCAGTCGTTGAGCGCGCCGGTCTGCGCGGTGAGCGGGCGCACCGCCCCGTTGGGCGCGGGCGGGTTGCGATACAGCGTCAGCTCGTCGGCCTCGCGGGCGAACAGCTCGGGTGAGAAGAGGTGCCGGCCCAGCCCGGTCGGCGCGGCCTCCCGGGTCTTCTGATCCTTCCACGCCCTGAGGTCGGCCTCGAACGACTCCGGCAGCCAGCGCGCCCTGAACGGAGTCACCTCGGGGTGCTGCGACGCGCCGGAGATGTACGGCGCGGGCGGCACGGCAAGCTGATTGCCCACCCATTGCCGGGCCGCGCGCAGATCGAACCAGCCGAGCAGACGCCCGCCGTACGCCGTGAACAGCGCCAGTTGCCGGCCATCACACAGCAGTTGCTCGTCGGAGCCATCGCCGTTGATGTCCTCGATCCAGCGGCGCGGCTGCGGGTTGGCCGCGATCTCGGCCAGCCGCGCGAACAGGAAGGCCGAGCGCACGTTCTCCCAGCCCCAGTAGCCGCGCCCGCCCACGCCGATGCAGCCGAATTCGTATTGATGGCTGCAATACGTCTCGACCGCCTGACGATAGAAACGGTCGGCCGGCGATTTCAGCGGTGAATGGAACCCGTCCGTCTTGAGCGCCGCGCCGGTGTGCTGCAAATTCGAGCGCACCACGGTGTGCAATTTGCGGAAGTACTGGTTCTTGGGCGAGTTGTGCAGGAACTCAAACCAGTTGTGATAACCGTCCTCGTGATACGGGCGATTGGCGTCGAGCAGCGCCTGATCCATCCAGCGGGCGGCGCCATCGGGCAGCGGGCCGAGGCTGGCCGCCGCGCGCACCTGGCCGGCGTGCACGAGCGAATGCTCACCCCGCTCCTCGAACTCGCTCAACAACTTGTCGAGGTTGGCCCAGGTGGCGTGCGGCAGATAGCCCGCTTCCCACGGCCACAACCCCATCGCCTCGGCATCCTCAGCATAGGCCAGCACGAATTTCTTCGCGCCCGGTCGCTCGGCGACGGCGTCGAGGTAATTGAACAATTGCGCCCGCCGCCCAAACCAGGCTGCGAAGTTGAAGCGCTCGCGCAGGACAACGTCATCGTAGATGAGGGTGGCAGAGTGGCCCTCATACTCGGTTGTCACCGGCAGCGGGTCGCGCTGGCCGGCCGCTTCGAGCATGTGCCCCTCGACAAAGGTGTGCCGCAGCCCGGCCTCGGCCATCACCTGCACCAACGATTGCCGCCAGCACCGCTCCGAGATCCAAAACGTCACCGGCTGATAATCGAACAGGTCGTTGAGCACCTGCTGGTGCAGGCCGATCTGTTGGGCATTGTCCCAGTCGTCGCAGGCGAACGGCACATTCTGCGCATACGTGCTGGCCAGCAATTCGAATTGCTTGTCAGCCAGGCCGGCGCGCACGAGATCGAGCGTTTCGGAGTCAAACCAATTCAGTGCGCGCAGCAGCGTGCCCGACAGATGCAGGTTGAATTTGAGTTTGGGATGGGCGCGCAACACGTTGAGCAGCCCGCGATAACAAGCGCGATCGGCGACGTCGGCGTATTGATTGGTGTGTTGATTGAAGTGAAAGACCAGCGCAAGTTGCAGCGGCATGCGGGCGATTATAAATGAGCGGTGGGAGAAATCCCAACGGTATAATGGCCGCACACTCCGATTACGCCCGTCACGCTATGCGACCCACAAGCACTCCGCTCACGCTGGCAGATGGTGATGTCATCCATCGTCACGCGAATGTCCGTTCGCAATTCGTCGCCGCGCGGCACGTGGAGGTGTGGCTGCCTCCGGACTATGCCGCGAGCGAGGCGCGCTACCCGGTGCTGTACATGCACGATGGGCAGAATCTCTTTGAGCAGCCTGCCGGCTTCGGCGGCGAGCACTGGGGCGTGCGCGAGGCCATCACCCGCCTGCTCAGTGAGGGCCGTATCCGGGCGCCGATTGTGGCCGGGGTGTGGAACAACGCCGAGCTGCGGCGCGCGGAATACATGCCGGAGAAGGCGCTGGTCGGCCCCGACTCCGACCCGCTGCTCGCGCAGTTCGTGGCCTGGTCGGGCGAGACCCCGCGCTCGGATCGCTATCTCAAATTCCTGGTCGAGGAACTCAAACCGATGCTGGATGGAGTGTATCGCACGCTGCCCGCTCAACGCGATACGTTCATCATGGGGTCGAGCATGGGCGGCCTCATCTCGCTCTACGCGCTGGAACAGTACCCGCACCTGTTCGGCGGAGCGGCCTGTCTTTCGACGCACTGGCCGGCGGGCGAGAACATGCTGGTGGATTATCTCGGCGCGCACTTGCCGCGAGCGGGCGGTCACAAGTTGTATTTTGACTTCGGGACGGCGACGCTGGATTGGAATTATGAGCCGTTTCAACGCCGGATGGACGAGCACCTGCGGACAGCGGGTTATCGCCAGGGCGTGGATTGGATGACGCGCAAGTTCGAGGGCGCCGAGCACAACGAAGCCGCCTGGCGCGCGCGGGTGCATATTCCCCTTGAGTTTCTGCTGGGCACAGCCTGAAAGGAGACGGGGCGTCGCTACGAAACGCGGCGCAACACCTTCCCCTCCCCCGCTTCTAATTCTACGCCGAGCGCGCCGGCGTCGGCCCCGACCGTCGCGCCCCTCAGGCGGTCAGCAACAGGCCGCTGTGCGGGGGCAAACTGACGCGCACCCCGCCCGCCTCAGCGCGCACGGCGCAGGCCGCATCGGTCGCCAGCACCACGGTGCGCTCGGCGATGTCGAGCGTGGCCTCGACCGACTCCGCGCTCGGGTTGAGGACGGCGACGAGGCTGTCTGTCGCGTGCGCCCGGCGATAGGCGAGCACGCGCTCGTCGGCGAGGAGCGTTTGCCGGGTGCCGCGCCGCAGGGCAACCTCGCGCGTGCGGGCGGCGCACAACGCGCGATAGAAGCTCAACAGCCCGGCATCCTGCGCCCCGCCCCACACCATCGGCAGGCGCGCCTCCTCGTGGATGGCCCGGCCGCCCTGCCGCACATCGCGCTCCTGTGACAGGCCCACCTCGGTGCCGTAGTAAATCACGGGCGGGCCGGCCAGCGTGAACTGGCACAGCGCGGCCAGCTTGAGTCTGCGCGCGTCGCCCTTCGCCGACCACAGAAAACGATTCATGTCATGGTTGTCGAGGAACGAGGGGCGGCTGAATGTCTCGGGGAAGTAAGCCTCGTGCCGGTCGAGGAACTCCGCGAAGCGCCGCGGGTTCCACTCGCCGTACGCGAAGGTCTGCCGCAACCCTTCGAGCAACACAAAGTCGAGCGTGCCATCCATCCCGCCCTCGAAGGTCAGTTGCACATCGGGCGTCTCGGTCGCCTCGCCGAACGTCCAGCAATCGGGCCTGGCCGCGCGCGTCACCCGGCGGAAGTCGGCGTAGAAGTCGGGCGTCGGGCCGATGCAGTAATCAACCCGGAAGCCATCCACGCCGAAGTCGAGCCAGAACTTCGCCGCCTCGAGCATGTGCCCGCGCGCCGGGGCGTGGCGCAGGTTGATCTGCGGCATATCCTGCACACCGAAAAACGTCTCATATTCCTCGGGCCACTGCGTGAAGGTGTACCACGCCGCATATGGGCTGGCCGGATCGCGCACCGCTTCGGCAAAGGTGGCGTGCCGGTCTGACCAGTGGTTGGGCACGAAGTCCATCAGCACGCGCAGGCCGCGCGCATGCGCTTCTTTCAGCAGTCGCGCGTAATCGTCCTTCGTGCCCAGGCGCGGGTTGATGTCGAACAGATCGCTGGCGTCGTAGCCGTGGTAGCTCGGGCTGGGGAAGACGGGCGTGAGCCACAGGCAGTTCGCGCCCAGCCCGGCGATGTAGTCGAGCTTGGCGATGATGCCGCGCAACGTGCCGTTGCACTTGTGCGATGGCTTCGGCTCGAGGCGCGGAAAGTCGCGGGCAGAGTCGAAGAAGCGGTCGGTGAAGATTTGATAGACGATGGCGTCGCGCGCCCAATCGGGCGGCGGGTCGTCATCCACGAAGAAGCCGTACAGCGCGCCCGCATCGGCGAGCGTATCCCCCGCCGCGACGCGATAACGCACCACGGTGCCCGCCGGCTGGCCGGGGATGAGGCCGCGAAAGAGGCGGAGGTAGCCCCACATGAAACTATCCCACTCCGCGCCGGCGGCGGCGAGCGGTGTGACATAGCCGCGGCTGGCCGCGCCGTTTGCGCCTTCGGGTTCGCTGCCGTCGTTCGTCCAATACACCCAGGCGCGGTCGTGCGGTTGCTCGGGGCCAACGGTCAATTCAATCGCAATCGGCTGGCCGGGCAACGGGTCGCGCGGCGTGCGCCGTTGCGCGTGCGTGACGCCGCCGCGCCGGGCGCGCAGATTCTGTGTGCGCGCCTCCTCCGTGTTGAGCAGACCAAAGACGAAGTCTTCCATTTGTAGATCCAATTAACGAAGGGGCGGCGCGTTGTCTTTCCGCCTGATCCATCGTCAGTCGTTGTCGCAGTGGCAGGATATCAGCGTGGTGTGAGTTTGATCACCACCACCGCATACGGCGGCACCTCGGCCAGCGGCGTGTACGCGTCGAAGCCGCCGGCGACATTGACGGCCGGGGCGGTGACGGTGAAATCACCCAGGAGTGACTCAGCTGCATACGTGCCCGCCAGCGGGCCTTTGGCCAGCGAGAGCGAGTAGTCCGAGGCGGGCTGATCATCCACATTGATGACGATGAGCAGCGTCTCGTCCTCGCTGACGCGCAGGTACGACAGCAAGCGCCTGGCATCCGCCTTCACCAGCGTCGTCGCGCCCCGGCTGAGGGCCGAATGCTTGTTACGCAGCGCGATGAGGCGGCGGTAGTGTTCGAGCAGCGAGGCCGAGTCACCGGTCTGCGCGGCCACGTTGATGGTTTTGACGTCGGGGTTGAGGGCCTGCCAGGGCGTGCCGGTGGTGAAGCCGCCTTTCGGCTCAGCCGTCCACTGCATCGGCGTGCGGATTTTCTCGTCGGGTTTCACGCCCGTCATCCCGATCTCCTCGCCGTAATAGAGGAAGGGGATGCCGGGCATCGTCAACAGCACCCCGGCCGCCGCCTTGCCCTGCGCCAGCGGGTCTTTGCCGATGGCGTAGCTGGCCGCGCGGTTGAGGTCGTGGTTGGTGATGAAGTTGGCGTTGTTCTGCCCCGGAAACTGCTTGAGCATGTCGGTCAGGGTGAAGTTGATGAGGGTGGCGTTGCCCTCCCCCAACCCCTTGAGCAGATATGTGGACAGATCGAAATTGAAGGCGGATGTCAACTCATCGCCCTGTGTATATTTCGCCACGCTCGAGTTTGACGTCCACACCTCGCCGACGGTGAAGGCCTCGGGATTGAGGCCCCGATAGTACGCGCCCCACTCTTTGAGGAAGGCATGCGTCGTCGGCGCGTCGGCCAGGATCTTGCCGTCCTCGTCCAGATAACGAATCGCATCCAGCCGGAAGCCGTCGATCCCGACCTCCTGCAGCCAGAAGGCCGTGATCTTCTTCACCTCGTCGCGCACGGCGGGGTGATCGTAGTTCAGGTCGGGCATCTGATCCCAAAAGATGGCGTAATAGTATTGGCCGTTGCTGGCCCGGTGCCAGGCCTTTGCATTCCACGGCCCGAGGAAGCCGGGGTCGGTGTCGGACCAGATGTACCACTGGCGATACTCGGGATCGCCCTGCAACGCTTTCTTGAACCACGGGTGTTGCGCGCTCGAATGATTGATGACGAAGTCAATGATGATCTTGATGTCGCGCTTGTGGGCTTCTTCGAGCAAGCGTTTGAAATCGTCCAGGGTGCCATAGTCGGCGTTGACGGCGTAGTAGTCGGTGATGTCGTAGCCGTGATACGAGGGCGAGGGGTGAATCGGCATCAGCCACAGGCCGCGGATGCCAAGCCCCTGCAAGTAGTCGAGCTTCTCGATCAGGCCGTTGAAATCGCCGATGCCGTCACCGTCCGAATCGTTGAAGCTGCGGACGAAGATTTCGTAGAAGACTGTATCACTCCACCACGGGCCGGCCGGCTCGGGCGTGACCGCCGGCGCGGGCGATTCGGTCGGGGCCAGCGTTGGCGCGACGGTCGGCGAGGCCGAGGTAGCGACGCAGGCGACGAGGAGCAGTGCGGTCAGCAGCGCGGTGAGGGTGCGGGATATTGTTTGCATGTTTGCCTGAATGACGGGGACGCCCCGGCAGCCCGTCTCATTCCGATTACGGTTTCTCGGCGAGCACGCCGTTGTCCGGCGGTTTCGAGACCGGATTGCCGATGTTGCCCCCCACCGGCAGGCCGCTGGGCACCGAGGCCGGGATGGTGTGCGCGAGGTCGAGCGCGCTCGGGGCCGTCATCGATTCGAGGAAGGTGATCAAGTCCCGCATCTCCGCCTCGGAGAGCTGCGCGCCTTCGCTGGCCGAGCTGCCCTTGCTGGCGAGGAGCGCCGCGATCACTTCGGGCGCGGCCTCACACTTATCCTGCAACAGCGCCGTCAGTTGCGACGGGTCGTAGTTCTTCAGACCCTCGCCCGGGTTGAGGTGGTGGCGGATCACATCTTCGAGCGTGAGCAGTGCGCCGTTGTGCATCCACGGGCCGGTGATGGCGACGTTGCGCAGCGGCGGCGTGCGGAAGGCGTAGCGGTCGCAGTCATTGCCGGACTCGCGGGCGTGGCCGAGATCGAGCGGCTGCTCGCGGCCCTTGCCGTCGCCGATCTGCGGCACGGCCAGGTTGTGAAATTTCTGATCGGTCAGCAATCCGGTGGAGTGACAGGTGGCGCAACCGGCCTCGCCGTAGAAGAGCAGCGCGCCGCGCTTGGCCTCCGCCGAGAGCGCCGCGCGATCACCTTGAAGGTAACGATCAAACGGGCTGTCCTCGAAGGTGAAGACGGCGATCTCGTACGCCGCCAGGCCGTTGGCCGCGTGCTGAAAGCCAAGCTGATCGGTGGGCACATCGGGATATGCGGCGCGGAACAGCTCGACGTAGCCGGGGATGGCGAGCAGCCGCTTCATCAGCGCCTTCCAGATCGGGCCCGCGGCGTAATCGGCGAGGTTGGCCAGTTCGTTGGGGTTGCCGAGGATATCGTCGTCGCCGCGCAGACCGCGCATCTCATCGCGTGAGGTGACGGGGAACATCGCCTGCGCGGCGAGCAGGCTGTCGAGGCCCGCCGGCAGCCGGTCGCTGGCCGGTGTGTGGAAGCCGGTTGCCGGCGTGCCGTGGACGCGCCCATCCCAGAACAGCACTTCCCATTCCTCGTAGCCGAGGTTGAACAGCGGCTGGGCGTTGCGGGGGATGAACTCGCGCCGCTCCTCGAAGCGCACGCGCAACTCGCCGAGGCCTGCGCCGCCGGTGCCGATGGAGAGCGAGAGGTTGTCGCCGGTGGCCTTGAAGGCGTGGTGACAGGTCGCGCACGAGATGTCGCGATTGCCGCTCAACTCCGGGTCCCAGAACAACGCTTCGCCGAGCTTCACCAGTTCGGGGCGCGGCGCCGGCGGGTGGGTCGGCGGGCGAACGTCGGCCTGCGCCATCAATTTCGCCAATCGCGTATCAACCGCCTGCGGCAGGTACGGCTCGACGATGAAATATCCGGCCACTGCGAGGCTGAGCACGCCTGCGCCGAAGGTCGCCCAACCGGCGGTGACGCTGAACGTCATCGCCGTGCCCGCCGCCACGACGAGGAGCGCCGCGAGGCCTGCCGCCATCGCCGCCGGTGTGAATTGAAGGGCGAAGGCCGGCGCGGCCTCGGCGGCCACGACCTTCCGCGCATCCACCACCACTAGTTCGGTCGTGCCGTATTGCAGCCGGTAGCGTTGATCGGCGAGGACGTTTTCGAACGATTGCCATGAGCCGTCGGGCCAGCGGATGGTGACGGTGGCGCGCTGCGCACTTCCGAGGCCGAAGTACTGGGCCAGCTCGTTGCCGGCGCCGAGGCTCGAGCCATTGATGACTTCCTGCAGCTGCGCTGGGCCGCCGTCGGTGGCGATGTGCACGCGCGCCCCGACAGCGTCGCGATTGACGCGGCCCGCCCCGACGAGTTCGAGCGCCAGCCAGTGGTTGCTCGTCGTCGCGCCGGTTTGATTGCGATACAGCCGGTAGCCCTCATCCATGTTGCCGACGGCCAAATCCACCCAGCCGTCGCGGTCGTAATCCGCATAGGCCACCCCCAGGCTGGGGCGCACGTCGGAGGCCTCGGTGTTGCAGGCCACCTCGGTGAACGTGCCGTCGGCGTTGTTGCGGAAGAGCTGATTGGCGGCGATGTCTTTGTGGTCGGTGGTGTCGGCGACGGCGAGGTACAGGTCGCGCCAGCCGTCGTTGTCGTAGTCGAGGAACACGGCCCCCCAGCCGATGTAGTTCGCGCCCTGCACCCCCGCCGCCTGGGCCACCTCGCGAAACGTGCCGTCGCCCTGATTCTGCAACAGCTCCATCGGGCCGACGTTGGAATAGTAGTAGTCGAGGTCGCCGTCGTTGTCGTAGTCGCCGACGGCCAGCCCCATGCCAAACAGGCGCGCCTCCGCGCCCGCCGCCCGCGCTACCTGGGTGAAGCACCAGCCCCGACATCCGGCCCCGTCGTTGCGCCACAGCTTGTTGCCGATGCCGTTGACCCACTCATCGTTGACGAGATACAGGTCCGCGTCGCCGTCGTTGTCGTAGTCGTTGAAGCTGGCGATGAAGCCCGCGCCGTTGAGGCTGCCGCCGAGGTAGGCCGACACATCGGTGAAGGTGCCGTCGCCGTTGTTGCGGTACAGCTTATCCGCGTCGCCCTCCATTGGGCGGCCGCACTTCGGATAGCACGACCAGTTGGCGAGGTAGAGGTCGAGAAAGCCGTCGTTGTCGAAGTCGCCCCACGACGCCGACCTGGTGTTGCCGCTATCGCGGAGGCCGGCGTGCCCGGTGATGTTGACGAACCGCTGCCCGCCGTCGTTGCGGAAGAGCGCATCGGCGCCCCAGTTGGCGACGAAGAGGTCGCGCCAGCCGTCGTTGTCAAAATCGGCCCATGTTGCGCCCGCGCTGTGCGCCTGCGGCAGCGAGACCTGCTCCCCGAGCGGCGAGCGGGCGAAGGTGCCATCGCCGTTGTTGCGATAGAGGCTGTTGGGGCCGGCGGGGTCGGTGACATACAGATCGGCCCAGCCGTCGTTGTCGTAGTCGCCCCACGCCTGGCCGATGGCCATCTCGAGGCTGACGGCGCGGTTATTCGTCACGCCGGCCGGGCGGCTGACATCGGCGAAGAGATTGACCGGCGCGGCGGGCTGCGCCGGCGCAGAAGTGAGCATGCCCTGTTGCAGCAACAGGGCTAAGCTCACGAAAAGGACACTGCCGAGGGCAGCCAACCTGCGCATGATGAACACAGTTCCGGTGAATGGAGGTGAGCGCCACCCGCGGCAGGCCCGCTGGCCAACCGGGGCCGGCGTAAGTGACGGCTACCTCTCAACCGTCACTCTTTGACCGCACCAGAGGTCAGGCCGCCGGCAATTTGATCCTGCAGCAACAAATACGTGGTCATGATCGGCAGCGCGCCGATGAGGGCGCCGGCGGCAAAGACGCCCCACTTCTTGTCGAATTGGCCGGCGGTGAAGATTTGCAGGCCGACCATCAGCGTATATTGATCCACGTCGGTGAGCAGGATGCGGGCGAGGACGAAGTCGCCGTAGGTGCCGATGAACGCCAGGATGCCGATGACGATGAGGATCGGGCGCAACAGCGGCAGCAGCAACGTGGAGAAGATCTGCCAGTGCGACGCGCCGTCAATCATGCCCGACTCGTCTATGGCGCGCGGCACCGTGTCGAGGAAGCCCTTCATCAGCCAGATGTTACCGCCCATCGAGCCGCCGAGGTAAACCATGATCAACCCGGCGTGCGTATTCAGGCCCAGCCAGGGGACGATCTCGCCCATCTGAAAGACGATGACGTAGATGGCGACCAGCGCCAACAGATTGGGGAAGACCTGGATGAGGAGGATGGCTTTGAGCAACGTCACCCGCCCGGCGAAGCGCAGGCGCGAGAAAGCATAGGCCGCCATCGTCGTCAGCGACAGGCTGAGGATAGTGGTGAGGCCGGCGACCTTGACCGAGTTGAACAGCCACGTCCAGAACTGGATGTCGCCAAAGGCAAAGTCGGGGTCGAGGTTGAACAGGCGCTCATAGTTCTTCACGCCGGCAGCGGCCGGGACGAGGCTCTGGGTCGAGAGCGAGTTGGCGTTGTCGAACGACGCCGACACGATCCACAGCACCGGGAAGATGGAGAACAAAATGAGGATGACGGCCACGACCAGCCGCAGCGCCACGCCCATCCGTCGCTGGAACCTGTATGACTCGCGCAGCCCCCGATAGGTCTGGGTGATGCTAGACATTTTCGCTGACCTCCTCCCACATATTCGTGAAACGGAACTGCGCCAGGGTGATGGCCCCGACGATGATAAAGACGATGATGGAGATGGCCGAGGCGTAACCGTATTGCACGCCCTGCCCGCCGGTGGCGAACGCCAGCTTGTACACATAGCTGAGCAGGATGTCGGTGTGGCCGGCCTGGGTCGCCGCCCCCACAATCGGCGGGCCGCCCTGGATGAAGAGGTAGATCAGGTTGAAGTTATTGAAGTTGTAGACGAAGGAGGCCACGAGCAACGGGCCAACCGCGACCAGCAGCAACGGCAGGGTGATGGAGCGGAAGCGCTGCCACGGCGAGGCCCCATCCACAATCGCCGCCTCGTACAAATCCGCCGAGATGGATTGGAGCGCGCCGCTGGTGATGAGCATGAAGTACGGATAGCCCAGCCACAGGTTGACGATCAGAATCGCCGCCTGCGCCCAGATCGGCTCAATCGTCCACGGCGGGGCCCAGCCGAACCAGCCCTCGAGCGTGCGATTGATGACGCCAAACTCGGGGTTAAGCATGCCGCGCCAGATGAGGATCGTAATCAGCCCGGGGATGGTGTACGGGATCAGCAGAAATGAACGGATGACCTTCTTCAGCGGGAAATCCTTATCGTTGAACATGACGGCGATGGCCAGGCCCAGCGAAAATGTCGAGATGACGCTGATCAACGGAAAGATGAAATTCCAGGTGAGGATCTGCACCAGTGGGCCGCGCAACGCCGGGCTGGTGGCGAACTGCACGTAGTTTTCAAAGCCCACCCACTCGCGGAAGCCGGGGGTGATGGTCTTGCCATCCTTGGTGGTGAAGGTGCCGCCGACGTTGGTGTACACGTCGCCATTGGATTGGTCGCTGACGGTATCCGTCGCGGCATCGTACTTATAGCGAATGGCGAGTTCAGCCGCTTCCTTGGGTGAGCGGATCTGGATCGACTCGCCGCCCTCGACGCCAAACTTGATGTTGGGGAGCTCTTTGTCCGAGGCCGCAATCAATGTGTTCAAACGCTGATAGCCATCGATCGTCTGCGGAATGCCCTTGCCGTCGGCTTCGCCGATACCGGGGTCGGCGGGCCTGGCGGCAGTGATCGGCTCGCCCGGTTTGCCCAGGAACGTCTCGCCGTCGGCGTTCACGAGCCAGAGGGCATACGTGCCGGCTTCGGATTTGTAAGCCGTCCAGGTGTAGGATGTGCCGCTCTCGGGCAGGTAGGTCGTCTTCTCGATCAGGGGGATGACTTGCTCTTTGGTGAGGAAGTGCCCGTCGCCATAGTTGGTGAAGGCGACATAGATTGTGAAAAGGATGGGATACAGGACGAATAGTGTAAGGAAAGCAAAGCCAATCGCCATCCATCGAAATGGATACGCGCCCGGATACAAGAAGATCACATTCAGCAACACCGTGATGATTCCGAGCACGATGGCCAGTTGCACAAATCCCTGATTGACGGCGCTGTAAATGAAATAGACCGCCCCGGCATCAAACAGCCCCAGGAACAAGATCCGCAGCATCAACGAAAACGGCGATTCAGCCGGCATCCTCAAACCGGAAGATTGTTTGCTGGCAGTGACGTTCATCGTCCTCTCCTCCGCAACGCGAGCAGGTTGGGTATCAACCGGTTCGCTCCGCCCAACGGGCAGCCTGTATCCGATTGTCGTTCAAAAGTCGGTCGCACCCGGGCCGGCCAGTGGCGGCCGTCCGGGGCACAGCGAGGACAGCCGGTCGAGGCGTTGGGCCTCGACCGGCTGTGAGCTACACACTACTTGGTCGTTACCGTCAACAGGTTGGTCCCGGGATCAAAGACGAACGAAATCTCGCCATCCTTATCCAGCTTGATCTTGTAATTCGGGCCGTCCTGCTTGCCATCGGAGCCGAAGTTGGTCGTCCACGAACCATCCAGCGCGACCTTGAACTCGTACTCGCCGGCCTTGAGTTTGAAGGGCCCGCTGGCGAACTTGCCATCGTCGCCCTTCTTCATCGCGGTCACCGCGCACTCCGGCTGCCAGTCAGCGGAACAGCCCGCGGCGGCCTGGTACGAGCCGGGCACGTTTACCATGCCGGTCAGCGGGTTGGCGATCAGGGCGCGGATCTTCTCACCCGCATCCTTCATCGCCGCATCGGCCTCCTGCTTGCCGTCGCGCACCGTCACCACCGCGTCGTTCCAGCTGCTCCACACCGAACCCATCGCGGGGATGGCGGGCATGAAGGTCGCATCCTTGCCGGCCTCGCCCATCGCCAACAGGTCGGGGTCTTCGGTCTTCTCGAGCACTGAGAGGAAGGCCGACGGGCGCTTGCCCACGTCGGCGAGCTGCTGCATGACCGCATCAGACGCGATGAACTCGGTCAGGAAGGCCTGCGCCAGCAGCGCGTTCTCGCTGGTGGCGTTGATGAAGATGCCCTGCGCGCCGGCGAACGGGGCGCCCGCGCCGCCGGGGCCGGTCGGGAAGGTCGTTACCGCATACGGGATCTTCGACTCGCGGATGCGGTCGAGGGCCCACGGGCCAGCCATGATGAACGGCGCCTTGCCGGTCTCGAACAGGGCATGGTTATTGGCCCAGTCCCAGTCGGCGGGCAGGTTGCCGCTCTTGACGTTTTCGCCGACCCACTTCACGGCGTCGAGCATGCCTTCGTTGTCGATACCGAGGTCTTGCGGGTCATACGCGCCGCTGGCATCTTTGCCGAAGATGTAGCCGCCGAACGCGGTGAACAGCGGGTACAGGTCGTACGTCGAGCCGGTGACGGCCATGATGTAGTCAACCTTGCCCTCTTTCTTCAGGGCTTCACCGGTCTTGACCACGTCGTCCCACGTCTTCGGCACTTCCTTCACCAGGTCGGTGTTGTAGAAGAAGCCGAGGTTCTCGGTGGCGTAGGGCATGCAGTAGAGCGCGCCCTCGTACGTGCAGGCGCTCAGCGCGCCGGGAACGAACTCCGCCGCCTTGTCGCCCAGGTCAATCGGGGCAACGAGGCCGTTGGCCACCAACGTGCCGCCCTGATCGTGCGGGACGCCGAAGAGGATATCCGGGCCCTCGCCGACGGGGGCCGCAACCTGGAAGTCGTCCTTGAGCGCGGACTTCAACTCCACGACGAGTTCGAGGTTGTAGGTGGCCAGCACTTCGTCGGCCAGGTCCTGCAGAATCGGGGCGCGGGTATCGTCGGCCCAGATGGTCAGCGAGCCGGCCGGCGCGGGGGCCGAGGTCGGCGCCGCGGTGGCGGGAGCCTTGGTAGGCTCCGGGGCTTTGGTGGCTTCAGGGGCCTTGGTTGGCTCCGGCGCCTGGGTGGGCTCGGGCGTAGCGGCCGGGGCACAAGCGGCCACGACCATTGCGCCGGCGACGAGCAGGCTCATCGCCGACCACATCATCTTCTTCATGGTTTCTCCTCCAGAGAATCGGTCACAGAATCAAAGGTTACAGTCACACATGGGGTTAGAGTTTCTGGCCTGTCGGGGCAATAGCACCTCCTCTCTATTTCCGTGATTATAGCGCTGGCGACTGAAGCGGCTGCGAGCGCCTTGCAGTGTTACCACGCCGGACACGGGCATAAGCTTGATCGAGCGCCAACGCAACTGCGCCCATGGCCGTGGTGTGTTGGCCCAACTCCGAGAGCGCAATGCGGCTGGCCTGATAGGATGCGCGCAGACTGCGTTTTTGAACCACTTCCGCTATGGGGTCAAGGATAAAGGCGCCGGCCTCGGTGACGCGGCCCCCAAGGATGATGAGGCCTGGATTGAGTAAGTTGATGAGGCTGGCCAGCGCGCTGCCGATGTGCCGCCCGGCGTCGTTGAGGAGTTGTTGGCTGACTTCATCACCGGCTTTGGCGGCGGCGGCCACATCCCTGGCCGTCAGCTCGTGACCGTGATTGAGCGCGGCCAGCGAGGTGCGTTGGCCGGCCTTCACCGCCATCTGTGCGCGCTGGGCAATGGCCCGGCCGCCGGCCATGACTTCCAGACAGCCATAGTTGCCGCACTTGCAAGGCGGCCCATCCTGGCTGACGGTCACATGCCCGATCTCGCCGGCCGTGCCGACGACGCCACGGTAAATCCTGCCCTCGAGCAAAAGGCCGCAGCCAATGCCGGTGCCAATCTTGATGTAGGCGAGGTTCGGTTCGCCCCGCCCTGCCCCAAAGGTGGCTTCGCCCAACGCGCCGAGGCCGGCGTCGTTGTCAACAAAGGTCGGGATCTTCCACTGGGTTTCGAAGTTTTTGCGGATCGGGAAGCCGTCCCAACCCGGCATGATGGGCGGCGAGGAGACGATGCCGTGCGCGGCTATGACCGGCCCGGGCACCCCAATGCCAAAGGCCAGGACGCTATCCTTTGGCGTCTGACCTCGTTGGAGCAAACCGTCAACGGCCTCACACACGATCGGCAGGCATACGTTCGGCCCATGAGCAATATCGAGGCTGGATTCGATCTCGGCCAATACCCCGCCACGTAAATCCGCGAGGACGGCGAGCACATGCGTCGCGCCGATATCAATGCCAACCACGCGGCCAGCATCGGGATTCACCTGCAATACGATGGGCCGCCGCCCGCCACGGGATACGCCGGCGCCAAGCTCAAGCACCAATTGATCGGCGACGAGGCTCTCGACGATCCCAGACACGGTGGCCCGGCTGACGTTCAACATCTCGGCGATCTCGGCCCGCGACACCCCCCCGGGCGAATGACGGATGATGTCAAAGATGCCGTCTTTGTTCAGTTGCCGAACATTTCTGATTTCGTTCACGGCGACAGCCGAAATCCCATAGAGACAAATCTATTTTATGTTTTTGAAAGCCGGGTGAAAACCTGAAGCATAGTATCAGACAATTCTCATTTGTCAACATGCAAAACAAAGTGCTTAAAATTTGGCGCTTTGGTTGACTCGCCCATCTTTCGATGCCATAATCCCGGCATCATTCCGAATATCCATTCACCGCTATCCTTTCGAAAGGAGGAGGTGATGTCCCATATGAGTACGAGTTTTAGTCTGAGCGCCGGGGCATCCCTCCTCGAGTAATCGAGACGGCCCCCTGGCCGAAGTGCCCCGGCGCAAACAAAAGGCCGCTCTCTCTGAGAGCGGCCTTTTGTTTTAGTCGGCCCGCTCCCGCGCCTGCACCGCCAGCAGCGACAAAAACTCGAACGCCAGGTTCGACGCCAGCAGCGCGGTGATGTCGCCGTGATCATACGGCGGGCTGACCTCCACCAGATCGAAGCCAACAAGTTCGAGTCCCTTCAAACCCCGCACCAGTTGCAGCAATTGATGACTCGTGAAGCCGCCCACTTCGGGCGTGCCGGTGCCCGGCGCGAAGGCCGGATCGGCGGCGTCGATGTCCAGCGTCACATACGTCGGTCCGCTCACCGTGTCGTGGATGGCGCGGATGACGGCAGGCAGTCCCATCGTCGCCGCCTCATCCATCGTGACCACACGGACGCCCAGGTCGCGCGCCGTTTGCCAATCCTGCGCCCCGCTCGTCGGGCCGCGCAACCCCACTTGAATGTAGCCGCCCGGCCGAATGAGCTGCTCTTCGAGCGCGCGGCGAAAGGGCGTGCCGTGGCTGTACAAGCGGCCACCAAACTCGCTATCCCACGTATCAGGGTGTGAATCGAAGTGCACCACCGAGAGCGGGCCGTGCTGCCGCGCGTGCGCTCGCAGCAGCGGCAGGCTGATGGAGTGGTCACCACCGAGCGCAATCACGCGCACGCCCGCGCTCACGATCGCGCCCACTTCGCGGGCGATATTGTCCATCGTATCGGTGATCGAGGGTGGGATCACGTCGGCGTCGCCGTAGTCCACCACGCGCAAAACGTCCAGCGGGCGCACCGCGAGCGGATTGTTGTAACCCCACAACATCAGAGAGGCCTCGCGGATTTTTCGCGGCCCGAACCGCGTCCCGCTCCGGTACGATGTGCCGCTATCAAACGGCACGCCGATGACGGCGACATCGGCCTCGCTCAGGTCACGCGTCACGGGGCAGCGCATGAAAGAGGCGATGCCGGCGAAGGGTTGCAACTCGGCGCCGTAGGCAGAGGCGGTCATATCACTTCACCTCGGTGACCGTAAGGTGGTCGAAGCGCACATGCGCCTCGGGTTGCTCGAACGTCAGCACAAACAGGCCGATCTGCCCGGAGGCAAACACCTCGTCATCCACGCTGGCGATGATCTCGCCGTCAACTTCCAACGTGATGCTTCCGTCCGCACACACGACGGCCAGGTCGTAGCTCTCAGCGTTGCGGGCGATGGCGTCGGATTGCACCCACTTGCCGCTGTCCGACGAGAGAAATGTATCGGCACGGTCTTGCGAACGAACGATGGCGTAGAACCCATCCGAGCCGAAGCCGGCGTAGTAAAAGTTTCCTTCATTCTGATAGTGACAGATCACCCCAAACGTCGGCTCAGCCGACTCGGTGCGATTCTCGACCTCGACCTCGACCCGGATGTTCTCAAAAACCCGTCGAGCCAGGTTGCCCCAGGTGAAGAAGTTGTCGGTGGTGACGCGAAAAACGTACTGTCCGTTCTCATAGTCGAGCGACCCATCGGCATCAGCGCCGGTTCCCCAGCCGCTGGCCGGGTCAGCGAAGTCATCGCGAACTAACACGCCGGAATCGGTGACGAGCGGCGGAGAGGGGGTAGCCGTTGGATTACGGGCCAGGGTCTGACAGGCCAGTATTGCGGTGCTGAGGGCGAGCAGGGCGAGGCGCAGGTTCATAGGCAAAAAATAAGCCCTGACTGGCAGGGCTAGCAAGGTGCCGCAATTGTTTCACAGGTTCGCCCGGGTGGCAACCGCTCAATTCAGTGGGCGCGCCCTCAAAGGTCGCCAGATGTCATGTCGGAAGCGGGCCGCCCGGCGATGAACGCGCCGGGCTATGAGCGGCGACGGCTGAAGCGGCCTCGGATCGGGCATCATTCGGCGCTTTTGTTTACCCGGAATCTCATGCGCTCTCAATTACACCTCCAGCCCGTGCGCCTCGAGCAAGCCGGCGTCCGCCAGAATCTGCG
>CAZSNP010000035.1:32325-43202 GCA_964608265.1 uncultured Anaerolineales bacterium
AATTACACCTCCAGCCCGTGCGCCTCGAGCAAGCCGGCGTCCGCCAGAATCTGCGGCGTGAAGCCATCGGCCACGACTTGCCCTTGGTCCATAATGACGGTGCGCGGGAAGACTTCCTCCACCAGCCGGATGTCGTGCGTCGAAATCAACATCGTTTGCGGCAGGTCGTGCAACAGGTTGATTAGGCCACGCCGGGCGCGCGGGTCAAGACCGGCTGAAGGTTCATCCATCACCAAAATCTCCGGATCCATCGACAACACGGTGGCGATGGCGATGCGCTTTTTCTCACCCAGGCTCAAATGGTGCGACACACGCTCGCGATACGCCGTCATGTTCACAGCCGCCAGCGCCTCATCCACCCGCCGGCGCACCTCGGCCTCGGGCAAACCCATGTGCAACGGGCCGAAGGCCACATCTTCGAAAACGGTCGGGGAAAAGAGCTGATCATCGGGGTCCTGAAAAACCAGCCCGACCGCCGCGCGCACTTTCCCCAGAGTCGCCTCCCGTACCGGCAAATCGCAGACGCGCACTTCACCTCCGGCGCAGCGCAGGATGCCGTTGAGGTGCAACATCAACGTGGATTTGCCGGCGCCGTTTGGCCCGACCAGCGCAACCTTTTCGCCCGGCTCGATATGCAAATTGACGCCGCGCAACGCCACGTGGCCGTCGGGGTAGTTGAACCGCAAGTCGCGTACTTCAATCGTGTGATGCATGCGGATCTCAAAAAACGAAGCCAGACAATGAGACCATCGCCAGAAACGTGATCCAACCGACCAGGGTGTAGCGGTCTGTCGCCGACATGACCGGTGGTGTAAGCGTCTTCAACTCACCCTGATAGCCTCGGGCCAGCATAGCGTTGTAGATCCGTTCGCTGCGTTCGAAGGCCCGCAACGTCAGATTGCCGATCATTCCACCGGCGACCTTGCCGCGCCAGGCCAGGCTGCCGCCGCTCTTGCCGGCCCCCTCGGCGGCGCGGGCCGCACGCGCCCGGCGCAATCGCAATGATTCATCGGCCAGCACGAACATGTACCGGTACATGAACGACACGATGCTGATGATGGGTCGGGGCACATGCAAAGCCCGCAACGCCCAGAGCATATCGGGGAAGGCCGTCGTCACCGTCAGCCAGATCGCCATCTGCACCGAAATCCACGACTTGACGACGATACCGAGAAAGCGCACGGTGCCTTCGACGCTGATGGTCAGCCCGCCGAAGGCGGCCAGCGGCTGGCCGGGCAGCGTAAACGGCAACGTCACCGCCGCCAGCGCGAAGGGCAGCGCGACGAACGACCGCCGCAGGGCATACGTCACTCCGAGGCGTGATTGGGCGCCGACCACCAGCGTCGCCAAAAACAGCATCCCGAAGCCGACCCACGCGCCGATGTTCGTGACCGGCAAGACGGTGGCCACAAACAGAAAGAGCAGTGTGCCGACGATCTTGAGACGTGGATCAAGCCGGTGCATCCGGCTTGACCCACGCTGATAATGATCGGCCAAATCAACGTGAAGCACGGGAGCTACGATGCCTTGCGGCCCTGCAGCCGCGCAATCCCGAACGCAATCGCGAACACGATCAGGGTGCCGACCACGACCGCCAGAATCCCGGAGATGAGCGGATCGCCCACAAACGGCAACGTGTAATCAGGGAAGATTTTGTACAGCGAGTCCTGGGCCGCGCCGAGGAAGCCGGTATCCTCGGCCACGCGCTCCAAGCCGTCGGGGTCGGGGCTGGCGGCGAAGGAGAACACAGCCGCGATCAGCGACACCGCCAGGCCGCCCAGCCACCACGTCGCGCTCGTCTTGCCGGGCGCGGCCTCGCCGATGGTGAGCAAATCGCGGCGGGTGGCGAAGATGAACGAGAGCGCGCCCACAGTGATCAACGCCTCGCCAACGCCGATGAGGGCGTGCACGCCAGCCATAGCCGGCAGGGCCACGCCAAGCGGCGTGGTGCCCGAGATAGACAACTGGATCGCCGTCGCGATCGCCCCGACCACCACTGACAGCCACGCCCCGACTGCCCCGGCCACCAGCAGGCTATTGCGGCCCTCACCCATCACGCGACGAGTAAGTTGATACATCAAGTAACCGGTGAAGGCGGTGAGCACACCCATGTTGACGACGTTGAAGCCAAGCGCCAGCAGACCGCCGTCCTGAAAGAGGATGGCCTGCAGTGCGATGACACTCGTCATGATCAGCACCGCCGCCCACGGGCCCATGATGATGGCGGCCAGCGCCCCGCCCAACAGGTGCCCGGAGGTTCCGCCGGCAACCGGGAAGTTGATGGCCTGCGCGGCGAAGATGAAGGCGGCCAGCACACCCATCAACGGAATCTGTTTGTCGCCGAGCTGGCCGCTGGTCTGCCGCAACGCGTAGGCCACCGAGCCGATCATCAGCACCCAGCCGACCAGCGAGACCGCGGTCGAAAGAAAACCATCGGGGATGTGCAGGCCGGTGGTCGTCAGCCACAGCGCCACCAGAGCATAGAACGTCAGCAGTCTGCGATCGCGTAACATGAAGTCTCTCCTTTTGACTGACGCTCGCCTACCGCCGGGGCGAGCGCCGGCAGTGCGGGCACAGGCCGTAGAGCGTCAAGTGATCCATATCGACTCGAAAGTGCTGTTCGCGCTCGACCGCCTGGAAAAACTGGGCGACTGGTTTGTTCTCGAGCGTGGAAACGGCGTTGCACTTGCGGCAGACCAAATGGTGATGCGGCTCCGTACCGGCCAACTCGTATACGGTCGAACGCCCGATGCGCGCGGCGACGACCAATCGTACCTCGCACAGGAAATCGAGATTGCGGTAGACGGTGGCACGGTTGATGGCCGACGACCGTTGTTGCACCTTCTCGTAGATCAGGTCGGGGGTCGCGTGGCCTCCGATCTCACAAATAGCGTCGAGGATGATCTGGCGCTGGGGCGTCATGCGAAAACCACCACGCCGAATCAGGGACTGATAGTCAGTAGTTGTATGGGTCATGTCGAGTCATGGCTGTTGCAAAGATTTGCACAGGTATTTTATCGCCATAACGTCAATACGCAATACGCTGCCGATCACATTCATTTGGGGCCGGCGGGCTGACATATGACCCACCGACATGGACGCGCTGCCACTCCCCACCATTACATACGCTCGACCAACGAATGCCATCCGCCTGCGACCCTGTTCTGACCTATAAATCAACGTCAAGCGGGCCGGCCAAGGTGGCCGCCCAGAGTTAATTCTGGATTTATGGTCATACGCCGGCCATGATCCGATGACACGGTGAGGCGAGGCGATGAAGCGAACGAATGGTACCGGTATGAGCGTTGAGAACGAGCTGGCAATTCGGCAGCAGTTTCGAACGATGACCCGCATGGGCATTACGGTTTACCGCACCGGTGTGGAGTTTCCGCCGCTGACCGAAGATGACTATGTGCGCGCAGCCGAAGAAGAGCACCACGTCGACCTGTGCCGCGAGCGCAACGGGCGGATCGTGTTTTGGGATAACCTGGTCATTCGCCCCTGAGTCCGGCCACGGGCGGCAATGCACTCACCCGAATCAAAACGGCCTCCAAATTGGGGAGGCCGTTATGATTTTGCGCCAACACCGCGGCGCTACGGACGCGCAAATACGGCGGTGAAATAGCCCGTCCCGCCCCGCACCACGTAACTGATCCCGACGACGGCATGCTCGGGCTTCATAATGGCGGCATGGTGGATGGGGCTGTTCCACCACCAATCAAAGGCGGTCTGCGGCGTGGCATCGCTCCACCCATACACGTTTTCGACCGCCGAGTTCCAGTTGCCGTAACCCTGCGATTGCACTCGGCTCTTGGGCGAGCTGCCGTCGGTGCCGGCATGGCCGATGAAGCCGTTGCAGGCCATATCCACGCTCTGCTTCTGCGCCGCGCTCTTCAGTTGAGCCTGCAGGCTGAGGGGCCCGAGGCCGGCGTTCGCCCGCGCCGAGTTGAAGAGGCTAAACACCTGTGATTCGAAGCCGGCGTTGGTTTGCGCGCCGCAACTGCTCGGGGCCGGCACGTTGCCGCTACCGGGCGGCGGCGTCCCGGCCACCGAGATCTCATTGCCGCTGTACTGAACATTGATGACCGTATACAGCGTGCCGAGCGTGCCTTTCCCCACCGCAAAGCGTTTGCCGGCCGCATCCTGAAATTGCCAGTTGCCGGTGTACTCGCCGCCACGCTTCGGCGCGACGAGTTCGACCGACACATCCACCACCGCAGCGGGGGCGACCGTGCCTGGGATAGGCGAGACTGGCGGCGCGCTCATTTGCTCACCGCCTACAAAGACGAGGGCGTACCCCTGCCAGGCGCAAGTGCCCTCGTTGCGCACACGCCACGTCTTGGTGAATTTGTCGCCCTGTTTGAACGCCGTGCCATCGGGAACGGTGACGTCGTCGAAGAAGGCCACGACGTTGGTGCACTCGCCCCCCGTTGTTCCGCCGGCCTGGGAGGGCGTGGGTTGCGCTTGCGTGGCCGTCGGGGCCGCGGTCGTCTGTGTCGGGGTCGGTTGCGCGGCCACCGCTGTCGCGGTCGGTTGTGGCTCGGTGGCCGAAGCCGCAACGGTCAGCGCGCCGCTCACGCCGTTGACGACGACGACGTAGTCGCCGGCGGCCAACCCGGTAGTGTCGAGGGCCACGCGCTGCTCAAACGGGGCAACCAGCAAAGCGCAAACCTGATCGGCTGGGCGCGTGGTGTTGAGGGTGACGATGAAGGTCTTGTCTTTGCGCTCGACCTTTGAATCGGCGATGGTCGTGCAGGCATCGGGCAATTCACCGCGTGCGATGACGCTGGTCTGCCCGCCGCTCACCGTGACTTCAACCTGATCCACCACCGCCAGACCGCGTTGCACCTGGCCGGAGGGCGGCGCGGCGGTCGGCGGGACCGTGGTCGGTGAAGGGGTCGGCGTGCCGCAAGCCGCGAGCAGCGCGCCTGCGAACAGCGTGGAAAGTGCGATGTATTTGATCGGCAGCCGCATCCCCACCTCCCGTGGGTGCGCTGGCAGCCCGGGGGATCGGGCGGGCCGGCGGATGGGCTTAGTATGTGATATCCAACAGTCCGGTGGCAATAGCCCGCAGGTGGTCAGTCGGCATCTGGCTCAATCGCTGCGCTAACCGCACATAGTGCTCATTCATGGGCTGAGTCACGAAGTCGCGCAGATCGGGCGGCAACTGTTTGAAGCGCTCGAACAGCCGGCCCGCGCTTTCCCACTCGCCCACCACACCCGATGACTCGAGCACATCGTCCAGCTCGAGGCCCAAACGCGTGAGCAGGACTTCCAAATCGGGGAGCGGCACAGGCGTTTGGCCGAATTCGTATGCAGCCAGCAACCCGGCCGAAATGCCCAACTCGGCGGCCAGGTCTTTGCTCTTGAGGTTGGCCGCCAGCCGCGCCTGGCGCAGCCGCGCGCCGATCATGCGGTCCCGCACCTCGGTGATGGCGGCAGTCGGCGCGGCCGGGCGCCGTTGCTCCCGCTCCGAGATGGCCGTGTCCCCCCAGAAGTGCGCCAGCGGAACATCGAGCGAATACGCCAGCAGTTCCAACTCGGGCAACGTCGGGCTTTTGTCGCCCCGCTCGTAAGCGTTGTAGGTCTGGATCGTCACGCCGATGACGTCGGCGCAGTCTTTCGGCGCGCGACCGGCATACTCGCGTGCATCGCGCAACAAGACCCCCAGCATTTTGGCCCGCAGATCGAGCGCCGTATCGGTATCGATTTCAAGCATCGGTTTCTCCTGCGGCAGGATTATAGGACGGCAGGCGCAATGGCGCAAAACGCCTCCCCGAAGGGCAGATGGGTTTCCGGCGCGCCGGGAGGCTTGGGCCTATCGGCGGGCGCGCGGGTCGCGCAGGTTGGCGCCGGGCGGCGGCATGAAGATTTCCGGGGGCAGCTTGAAGCCGGCGGCCTCGAGCTTGGGCGTGAACATCGGGCGCAAGCCGGTGGGCCGGACGCCGCCGACGACTTTGTTGTCCTGGTCGACGCCTTCTTCGATGAACTTGAAAACATCCTGCAACACGACCGTGTCGCCTTCCATGCCGACGACCTCGGTGACGTGCGTGATCCGCCGCGAGCCGTCGCGCAGGCGGGCCTGCTGCACGATCAATTCGACCGCCGACGCAATCTGCTCGCGGATCACTTTAAGCGGCATGTCCATACCCGCCATCAGCGCCATCGTCTCGATGCGCGACAGGGCATCGCGCGGGGTGTTGGCATGCAGCGTCGTCAGCGAGCCGTCGTGGCCGGTGTTCATGGCCTGCAACATATCCAGCGTTTCGCCGCCGCGGCATTCGCCGACCACGATGCGCTCGGGCCGCATGCGGAGCGAGTTGCGCACCAGGTCGCGGATGGTGACTTCGCCCTTGCCGTCGAGGTTCGGTTTTTTGGTCTCCAGCCGGACGACATGCTCCTGGTGCAGCTTCAACTCGGCCGCGTCCTCAATCGTCACGATGCGCTCGTCTTCGGGGATGAAGCCGGAGAGCACGTTGAGGAGCGTGGTCTTGCCCGAGCCGGTGCCGCCGGAGACGACGATGTTCATCCGCGCCACGACGCAGGCTTTGAGGAACTCGGCGATCGGCGGCGTCATCGAGCCGAACTTGATGAGGTCTTCGACGGTGAGCTTCTTGCTGCCGAACTTGCGGATGGTGACCGACGGCCCATCAATCGAGCACGGGGGGATGACGGCGTTGACGCGCGAGCCGTCGGGCAAGCGCGCGTCGACCAGCGGGTTATCGGCATCCACCCGGCGGCCCAGGGGCAGGATGATGCGATCAATGATGCGGCGCACATGCTGGTCGTCGTCAAAGCGCACATTGGTCAATGACAGCTTGCCGTTGCGTTCCATGTACACCCGGTTCGGCCCGTTCACCATCACCTCGGTGATCGTGGCATCGTCGAGCAGCGGCTGGATCGGGCCGAAGCCAAAGAACTCGTTGAGCACATCGCGGGCGATGGTAGCCCGCACCGTCTCAGACAGGTTGAGTTTGGTCGCCAGCAGCGCGTCGCGCACCCGGCCTTCGATATCGCGCCGGGCGGCCTCATCCTGGCGCTGCGCCGAGGGATCCTCGAGGCTGGCGGTGACCCGATTGATGAGGTAGTGCTTGAGCTTGCGATACTCGTCGTTGCCCAGCACCGTCGCGGCGGATTGGGCCGAGAGCGGCACCGTGTGTTTGGGCTGGGCAGGCGCGGTTGCGTCCGGCGCCTCGCCCGCGGTGGGCAAAGCGCCGGAGGCCGGCGTCTTCGGGTCGCGCAGACGGTTGGCGAGCGACATCAGGCTCCGGCCTCAGCTTCCTCATCGTCACGCTTGCGCTCCTCGGGCTTCATCCACACAATGTGGTGTTTGTTGACGGTGAGGAAACCCGCGCGCTGGACGATCTGGCCGTCCGCGCCGTACACCTCGGCGTCGCTCACGGCGATGAACGTTTCCTGCGACTCGTTCAGCCCGTCCTTGACGCGTTGCTCGGGCCGCAGAAAGATGTTGCCGTGCACGAGGTTGGTCACGGTCTGAATCAACACCGGCACTTCGTCCTTACGCACGATGTCGGTGTAATACTTGCCTTTGGCATCGATCCGAATCGTCATTCCGACCTCCTACAGCGCCGGCAGCGGGCCGGTCTCCTGCGGCATCTGCGCGAATTGTTCCAACAGACTGGCGGCCATGTTCTGTAAGGTGAACGTCACGGTGTCGTTGGGGAACTTCAGCGCAATCGGCTGGTGCAAGTTGTTGGCCATGGCGAACTGCCCGCTCATATGTGGCACCAGGCTGGGGATGGCAAAGCCCAGCTCACGCTCCATCTCGGGGCGGCTCAGCCCCTCGAGGCCCACCGCCCGGTTGAGGAGCAGATAGATTTTGTGACGGCGCACATCATGGGCGTCAAAGAATTGAATGATGGTTCTGGTCAGCGACACGGTGGCCGCATCCGGGCTGGCCACGACCATGACCTTGCTCGACTGGCGGATGAGCGGCAGGCTGATGCGGCTGAGCGCGCGGCCAAAATCCACATAGACGAAATCGAAGGCCTTGCGCAGCTCGTCAATCACCTGTTCGATTCGCTCGACCTTCAACTCCTGGGCCGTGTCGGGGTCGGGCGAGCCGGGCAACAGGGCGAAGCGCCACTCCTCGCGCCGGCTCATCAGCCCCTTCAGCCGGTCGGCGCCGATGTGGCGCGGTTCGAGTTTGGTGGCCGCGATCACGTTGCGCTCGGGCGTCTCAACCCCGACGATGTAGTGCAACGAGCCGATGGGCAACACCAGATCCACCACGGCCACCTGTTTGTCGGGGGCCTGCGTCGCCATCATCTGCGCGAGGTTGACGCACAGCGACGACGTGCCCGTGCCGCCCTTGGCGCTGAGGAACGAGATCAACCGCCCCAGCTTCAGCGGTGCGGTGCCGCTGCCGGTCAGCGGCGCGGTGCCGGACGGTGCGCCCGCGACGGCGCTCGGCATGAGGGCGCGCACCCGTTCGAGCAACTCCGCATCGGCGCCCGGGCGCTTGACGATGTATTCGTCGGCCCCGGCCTGCATGCCGGCCTGAATATCCTGCGGGAAGTTGCGGCGCGAGAGCAGGATGATTTTGGCGTGGGAGGTGCGAACGTCGGCGCGCAGCTTCTTCACGATCTCCAGCCCGTTCAGGTCGGCCAACTCGGCTACCACCACCATCATCTCGGGCCGGTTGCGCCAGGCCTCGATCAGGCCCTCCTTGCCGCTGGGCGCGGCCAGGACGGTGTAGCCGGCGCCGGTGAGCATGTTGCTCAGAAACGTCAGCGCCGAAGCGTCGCTTTCGACGACAAGGATTCGCTTTTCGGACATGTTAGTTCTCGGGCGTCACGGCCAGCAGCGAAAACTCGAAGCGGCTGCCTTTGTTCTCCGCGCTCTCCACCGTGATCTGCGCGCCGTGCGCCTCGACGATCCGCCGCACCAGCGCCAGCCCCAGCCCGGTGCCACCGTAGCGGCGCGAGGCGGAGCCATCCAGTTGCTGAAAGTCCTCGAAGATTTCAGACAGGCGGTGGGCCGGGATGCCGATGCCGGTATCGCGCACGCTGAAGCGCACACGGTGGCCGGGCTCTTCGCGCACCGCCAGACAGACCTCGCCGCTGGCCGGGGTAAACTTGATGGCATTGTCCGTCAACTGCAGCAACGTCCAGCGCAGCTTCTCTTCGTCCGCCTGCACGCGCGGGAGTTCGGCCGCGGCCTGCAACTCAAACGCCAGGCCTTTGCGCTCGCTCATAATGTGGCAACGCTCGCCGACGCTGGCGAGCAGCGGCGCCAACGCGGTCGGCTGAAGCTTCAGGGCCATCTCGCCCCTGGCCGCCGACGCGTAAGAGATGAGGTCATCAATCATGCGTTCGAGCCGGTCAATGCCTTCGAGCGTCGAGGTCAGCGCCTCGCGCTGCTCGCCCGAGACCGGCCCGAACATCTCGTCGGCCAGCAGCACCGTGTATCCCTTGATCTGCGTCAGCGGCGTGCGCAACTCGTGCGAGATGTTGGCGACGATGTTCGACTTGAGTTGATTCAGCTCGGTGAGTTTGACCAGCGCCTGCTCCAGTTCGTCGGTGCGCTCGGCCACGCTGCGTTCGAGGTTGCGGTTGGATTGGATCAGCGCGTCCTGCAACTCGACGATCTGCCGGGCAATGACCCGGTCGAGCGTCTCGCGACTCAGCGCGCCCATCTCAACCAGCACCTGGCCGATCAGCCGGCCGCCGCCCTCACCTTTGCGGGCCAGCGCGGCCTGCAGTTCGGTGTCGGAGATGTAGCCATGTGAGACGAGATAATCGCCCAGCCGGGGCACCAATTGCTCGACGCTCATCGGGCGCAGCGGCCCGGTGCCCAGGCGGCCCGAGCCGCTTTTGGCGCGGCCCATCCACTGCTGCTCGGCCAGCATGGTGACCAGCGCGATATTCGCCCCGCACGCCGGGCACCAGGTATCGTTGGCGTCAAGCGGCGCGCGGCATTGCGGGCAGCTGAGGCGCTGCTGAGTGGGCATGGAGACGGCCATCGGTCATTATCATATCCGTATCCCCAGCCTCGGGCAACCACAGCCACGGTTGGCGATGGATAGCGAGAGGTGGGCGGAGCACAGGCCGCCGCCCGCGCGCCGCCTGACTCTTGACACCGTTTTTCACCCCGGCTACACTCGCGCTTTCGATAAACCCTTTCAACAAGTTTAGCTATGCCTAAAACATCCCCCGCTCACCGTCGGCGCGCTCACGGTCAGCGCGCCCTCGGGCAGATGCGGGCCAGCGGCTATCGGGCCACCGGCCCGCGCCAGGCCGTCATCGAAATCGTCACCTCCGCCCGCCGCGCGCTCAGCCCGGCGGAGATACATGCGCAGGCGCGCAAACGCTATCCCTCGCTGGGGCTGGTCACGGTGTACCGCACGCTCGAAGCGCTCGAAGACCTCGGCCTGGTACAGCGCGTTCATCACCCGGAGGGCTGCCAGTCCTTTCTGCCGGCCAGCCGCGGACACGAGCATCTGCTGCTGTGCCAGAAGTGCGGCAGCGCCGAGACGTTCAGCGGCGATAACCTTGACCCGCTCATCCACAAGATCGCCGAGCGCACCGGCTATCGCATCGACCAGCATTGGTTGCAACTGTTCGGCCTGTGCGCCCGATGTCAGAAGTAGCGGGAGATCATTGCCGTGTATCGGAGAGCAATGATGCGGGTTGCGGCGCTGCTCATCGTGCTCTGCGCGGCGTGCCAGACCGCCCCGGCGGCTTCATCCGTCCCGGCCCGCACGTTGAAGGTCGTTGTGACGTACAGCATCCTCGGCGACCTGGTGCAGAACGTCGGCGGAGACAGGATTGACCTGGTCATCCTCGTCGGCGCGGACGGCGACACGCACACCTACGAGCCGACGCCCGGCGATAGCCGCGCGCTGGCCGAGGCCG
>CAZSNP010000035.1:43302-49181 GCA_964608265.1 uncultured Anaerolineales bacterium
GGCTACATCAGAGCGCAAATTGACACGGTGCCCCCGGAGCGGCGCAAGCTCGTCACCAATCACGACGCTCTCGGCTACTTCGCCAAGGCGTACGGCTTCACCCTCCTCGGCGATGCGCTCGGTTCGGTTTCGACCGAGGCCGCCGAGCCCTCCGCCGCGCAAATCGCCGCCGTGTCCGACTCCATCCGGCGCGAGGGCGTGCCGGCGGTCTTCACCGAGAACATCGAAGGCTCGCGCGTCATCGAGCAGATTGCAAAGGAGGCCGGGGTGAAGGTGGCCGCGCCGCTGTACACCGATGCCCTCGGCCCGGCGGGCAGCGACGGCGCGACGTATCTGCAGATGATGCGCTACAACGTGGATGTGATCGTCAGCGCGCTGCGTTGACGGGTTGCGCGTTGCAGGTTGCCCGGCCAAACCTTCAACCCGCCACCTGCAACCGAAGAGAATGTCCCGCGTTCGCTTTCCCTACAGCCCGCATAAACACGAAGACCCGGTGCCGGGTGCGGCCGCGGTCGAGGCCCGCATCGAGCGGATGAGTTACGCCGGCAGCCCGGCCCTCGCGCTGCGCGAGATCCATCTCAGCGTGCCGGTCGGCGCGCGGGTGGCGCTGGTCGGGCCGAACGGCGCGGGCAAGAGCACGCTGCTCAAAGCGGTGGCGGGCCTGTTGCCGGTGCAGGCCGGTGACGTACACATCTACGGCCTGCCGGTGGGGCAATGCCGCCATCGAGTCGCCTATCTGCCGCAGCGCAGCGAAATTGACTGGCGCTTCCCCGTGACGATACAGCGGCTGGTGATGACGGGCCGCTACGTGCACCTCGGCTGGCTGCAACGGCCCGCCGCGGCAGATCGCGCGATAGTGGCGCAAGTGCTGATGGAGTTGCGGATCGAGCACCTCGCCGGGCGACAGATCGGCGAGCTTTCGGGCGGGCAGCAACAGCGCGCGTTACTGGCACGCGCCCTGGCGCAGCAGGCCGATTTGCTGCTGCTCGACGAGCCGCTCAACGCGGTGGACACCGACACCCGCGCCGTCATCGCCGAGGTGCTGGCCGAACTGCATCAATCGGGCAAGACCGTCATCACCGCCACGCACGACCTGGGCCGCCTCGAGACCGATTTCGACGGCGCGGCCTACCTGAGCGAGGGCCGCGAGGTCCCCGCCCCGCCCGGCTCGTTCACCGGATCGTCCATCGGACGGCTGGTGTGAAAGCGCAACCAGGGAACTCAGGCAGATAAAGGCAACAACCGTTCGCTCCTCGCTCGGGATTCTCATGTCGTGGTTATTTGACCCGCTCCGATACTCGTTCATGCAATCCGGTTTGCTGGCGGCGGCGCTGGTGGGCGTGGCCTGCGCGACCATCGGCGTGTACGTCGTGCTGCGCCGCATGGCCTTCATCGGCGACGCGTTGGCCCACACCATCCTGCCCGGCGTGGTCGGGGCCTACCTCGCCGGGTGGAGCCTGATCGGCGGGGCGTTGGCGGCGGGGTTGCTCACCGCGCTCGGCATCGGCTGGTTTTCGCGGCGGCAGGAGGTGCGCGAGGACACCGCCATCGGCATCCTCTTCACCGGCATGTTCGCGCTCGGGATTTTGCTGATGAGCACGGTGCGCTCGTTCCGCGACTTCACCCACATCCTGTTCGGCAACATCCTCGGCGTCACGGCCACGGATTTGGGGCTGATCGCCGGGGTCACGGCGCTGGTGCTGTGCATGTTGTGGTTATTCAACAAGGAGTTGGAGTTGACGTCGTTCGACCCGACCCACAGCGAGGTCATCGGGCTGCGCGCGGATGTCATCCGCTACGGGCTGTTGATTCTGCTGGCCTTCACCGTCGTCACCGGCATTCAGGTGGTGGGCGTGGTGCTGACGAGCGCGCTGCTCATCACCCCGGCGGCGGCGGCCTCGCTGCTCACCCAGCGCCTGTCGCGGATGGTTTTGCTGGCAGCCGGCATCGCCGTGCTGTCGGGCGTCGTCGGGCTGTATGCGTCGTATTACTTCAACGTCTCCTCCGGCGCCTCGATTGTGCTGACGTGCACGGCGCTGTTCGGCATTGCCTGGGTAGTGCGAAGGTTCAAAGCCTGAACCGGTTTCCCTTCCGGCCTCTTTTCCCTATAATGCTCGCATGGCCTCCGAAAGCACCGCTCTCCACAAATCCATCGCCGCCGAGCGCGGGCCGGTGCCCATCGCCCTCGTCACGGTGAGCGACACACGCACGCCCGAGACCGACACGAACTATCAATACCTCCGGCCACAGATCGAGGCGGCCGGCCATCGCCTCGCCGGCTATCGCCTCATCAAAGATGAACCCGCGCAAGTGGAGGCGGTGCTCGACGAGCTGGCCGCGAGCGAAGCGAAGCTCATCTTCTTCAACGGCGGCACCGGTATCGCCGCGCGCGATACCACCTTCGACGCCCTCAGCCGCAAGTTCGAGAAGGTGATGCCGGGCTTCGGCGAGATTTTTCGGATGTTGAGCTACGAGCAGGTGGGCGCGGCGGCGATGCTGTCGCGGGCGAGCGCCGGCACGTACCGGGGCAAGGTCGTCATCAGCACGCCCGGCTCACCGGCGGCGGTGCGGCTGGCGTGGGAGAAACTCATCGCGCCCGAGATCGCCCACCTGGCATGGGAAGTGGCGCGCTGATTGCGGGTGGCCGCCGCAGCGGGGGTCGAGAGGTGAGAGCATGGGATACCTTTGGCATTCGACGGCCTCAGGGCCGCCGAAAACGCCCTTGACGCCCGGGCCAATGCCCCCTGTGCGGCCCGATGCGCGCCGAAGCGGGCCATCACTCATCCTGGGACTTCAACGTGCCCGCGCGCCGCAGCCAGCTCGCGCCGAAGCCGACAGCGCGATAGCGATGTCTACGCGAGTACCTCCCCGATCGCGGTGCAGCCGGAAGTACGGATGTTGCGCGATCAAAGCGTGGAGCTTGTGCGCGAACGCCGTCTCACCGTCGGTGTCGGTGTTGCTCGGCCGGCGAACGAGTTGCAGGGTGTGGGCGCGAGTACGGGCAAACCACCGAGTCGTCATGGGCCAGCCCTATTTGCCACTGAGCCACGGAGACACAGAGAATCACTCCGTGTCTCTGTGTCTCCGTGACAAAGAGGCCTTCATCTCACAATGCGCATCCAACAGAGTCGGGCGCGCCATTGCAGCGGATATCACCGGCCCGCTCTCATTCATCCCACCCCGCTCACAGTTCCGACTTGAGCAACGCGACCGCTTCCTCCAACGACTTGGCCTTCAGATCCTCGCCCGAGCGCTTGCGCACCGAGACCGTGCGCGCTTCCTGATCCTTATCCCCGACCACAAACATGTACGGGATCTTCTGCATCTGCGCGTTGCGGATCTTGGCCTGCATGCGGTCGTTGCCCGCATCTACCTCCGCGCGGAAGCCGTGCGAACGCAGTTGCTCCGCGACTTCGTTGGCGTAAGGGATGTGCCGGTCGGCGACCGGGATCATCTCTATCTGCACCGGGGCCAGCCAGAGCGGGAACGCGCCGGCGAAGTGCTCGATGATGACGCCGAGGAAACGCTCGGTCGAGCCGGTGACCGCGCGATGCAACAACACCGGCGTATGAACCTTGCCATCCTCGCCGATGTACTCGCAGCCCAGCCGCGCCGGTTGGATGAAGTCCACCTGGATCGTGGAAAGCTGCCAGTCGCGGCCCAGCACGTCGCGGGCGATGAAGTCGGCCTTCGGGCCGTAGAACGCGGCCTCGCCCTCGGCCGTGAAGTATTCCACACCGTTGGCGTCGAGCGCGGCTCTGAGGGCGCTGGTGGCCGCCGCCCACTTCTCATCATCCTGCACGTATTTGCCGACGCTGCCCCGCAACGAGAGCCGCACGCGATAGTCTGTGAACTCGTACTTCGCCAGCACCTCGCGGATGAGCCGCAGGCACAGGCTGAACTCCTGCTCAATCTGATCGGGCCGGCAGAAGATGTGACAGTCGTCCTGCGTCAGCGAGCGCACGCGCGTCAGCCCGCTCAACTCGCCCGTCTTTTCATAGCGATAGAGCGTGGCGAACTCGGCAAAGCGCAGCGGGAAGTCGCGGTACGAGTGCAGGCCCATCTCGTTGTACAGCGACATGTGGCTCGGGCAGTTCATCGGCTTGAGCCGGAACGTCACGCCCTCGTCCTCCATCGGCGGGAACATCGAGTCTTTGTAGTTGTCGTAGTGGCCCGAGCGATGGTACAGGCTTTCCTTGACGAGGTGGCCCGTCCACACATGCTGGTAGCCGTACTTCGTCTGCGTGTCGCGCACGTATTTCTCCATCGTGTACCGCAGCATCTCGCCTTTGGGCGTGAAGAGCGGCAGGCCGGGGCCGACCGCCTCGGAGAAGTAGAACAGCCCGAGTTCCTTGCCCAGCTTGCGATGGTCGCGCTTCTTCGCCTCTTCCAGCCGCCACAGATATTGTTCGAGTTCCTCCTTCGTCTTCCACGCCGTGCCGTAGATGCGCTGCAACTGCGGTTTGTTCGCATCGCCGCGCCAGTACGCGCCGGCGATGCTCATCAGCTTGAAGGCGGAGGGGTTGAGCTTGCCCGTGTGCTCGACGTGCGGGCCGCGGCACAGATCCGTAAACGTGTCGTGCGTGTAGAACGAGATGATCGGCTTCTCCATGATCGGATGGCCGTACTCATCCGCGCCGCCCTTATCCAGCCCGTCAATCAGCTCCAGCTTGAAGGGTTGATCGCCGAACTGGAGGCGGGCCTCCTCCGCCGAGACCTCGCGGCGCAGGAACGGGAAGCGCCCGGCGACGACCTGCCGCATGCGCTTCTCGATCGGTTCGAAGTCCTCGGGCGAGAGCGGGCGCGGCAGCTCGAAGTCGTAGTAGAAGCCGTCCTCGATCGGCGGGCCGATGGCGATGCGGGCCTGGCCGGGGAACATCTCCAGCACCGCCTGCGCCATGAGGTGCGCGTATGAGTGGCGGATTTTGTACAGTTCGGACTCTTCGTATTTCTCAGGTTGGTTCGACATCTCAGACTCCTATCTCTCGCAAAGCACGCCAAGACCGCAGAGGAAAACCATAGCGTGCGCTGGGGACCAGAAGAAAATCAGGGTCAGCTGCAGTTTGTCAGCGGACTCGGCGTTCCCTTTTCTCGGTCCAGGCCTGCACGCACAAACAAAAACTCCCGCCCAGGCCTGGGGCGAGAGTTCACTCACGCGGTTCCACCCAAGTTAGTCGTTTGGTCGAAGGCCAAACCACTATCTCTTGCGGCGATAACGGGCCGGGCCGTTTGCTCTACTCCCTTGCGGTTTCAAGTTCACGCTCGCGGGTGGTTTTCTCGGCGGCGGGCTGGGCGCACTCTCAATCATCGGTGCGCACTCCCTGTAACTCGCTGGGCCGATACTCGTCCCGGTCGTGGCGTTTTAGTCATCCGTCACTGGCCATCAATTGATGACTGATGATCGGGGTTGTGTGGGCGGTATAGGACTTGAACCTATGACCTCCGCGATGTCAACGCGGCGCTCTAACCAACTGAGCTAACCGCCCAGGCAGGCGGCATTATAAAGCACGCCCTCGAAATCTTCAATTGCGAACTGAGGCCAATGTCGTTATCCTTGGGCCCATGACCCTGACCACACCCTCCCCTCTTGACGACTTCTTCTTTGATCTGCGCGGTTATCTCGTGCTCAAGCAAGCCATCGCGCCCGAACTGGTGGCCGCCCTGAACGGCGCAATTGATGCGTTGCCGCCGCTCAGATACGGCGAGTGGCTGGGCAACGCACAGCGGCGCGACTACAACGATGCCACCGGCCTCGAAATCCACAACTGCATCGAGTTGGGCGGGCCGTTCGAGGCGTTGATCGACCATCCCAGTTGGATCAACCACGTCCGGCGTTACTGCGGCGAGGCGCAATCCTACGTCGAGGGGCTATTCATTGA
>CAZSNP010000036.1:0-8127 GCA_964608265.1 uncultured Anaerolineales bacterium
ACAGGTGCCTCCGAATGCGCTTGCCATCCTCCTCCTGCGCTTGCGCTTGTAACGATAGTTCCGCTCCAAGACCAGCATACATTCCCATAAACCTTGTTTAGTTGCAGGCCAACGACATCATTAAGTCGAAGAAACGCGGTAAAGCACGTTGATCCACCAGCCAAAGGCGCATAGTCGGCTCCGAGCGAAGGGTCAAGAGACAGAGTAGAAACTCTGACCTCATCAAAACTGCCAGCCACAACACTCTTGTCATTTGACTCTACATTAGCCTCGTCTGGGGCAACAAACTTAATCGGGCCATAAACAGGTTGGCAATTCTCATCAATGGTGATAACCATTGTGCTCACCTTACCGGCGGGCGCTTGGGGCAAATCCACGTTGATATTGCCTTCAGGACAAGGTTCATCGGCAGCGGAATCGGATTTGACTTCGTCCGCAAAAGCGTATTTTGGCGATGCCGAAGCAAAGCCTATGGCCATAACCGCGAACAGAATGCGAAGCGCGATTGATGGACTAATGTGGATTGGTGATTTTGGGAACATCTTGCAAGTCCTCCCTGTAGCAGAACTTGGATTGGACTTTGAGGAAAAAAGCCTCACAGGTTCATCCGAAATAAAGACTGACAACTTTCCGCGCCGCACGACAACGGACAGACGATCGGGAGGGGACACGGTGCGTCGCCAGCAACTTGAATCAACATTGATTCCCGACGTGACCGCTCCAGAGGAGTGTGCGGGTGGTGTGCCGGGCCTGCGCCGTGCAGCAATCGTATGTCGTTGTCTTTGTCAGTCTGTGAACCAGTGAGGCTTCTTTTGTAGCCGGACTCTATGACTCTTGCGAGTCAGAGTCAACTACGCAACTCTTAAAAAAGTCATCAAATTTCTGCGCGAACAAAATTGAAGCCTGCCATAGGCGACCTGTCCGGTCACCTCTACCCGTCAGCGCCGTCGCGGATGACCGAGTCCCAGATCGGTTGCAGCACGGCCATCGCCCGGGCCAGCCGGCGCGCCACATGGTCGAGCACCTCGGTGCTGAACGGCTCGTAGGGCACGGTCTCGTACACCTTCGCCCAGCCCTTATCCCACTGCTCGGCCTCCCACTGCGCGCCGAGCGCGGCTTTGACCTCGACCATGCGCCCCGAAAATCCGCGCAGCAACGCCGAATTCTCGGCGCGGTCGCGGCTCTCGAAGTGCAGGCCGATCTCCACCCGGTTGCGGCGCTCGCCCATGTTCCATACCTCATAGTGCAGATAAGGTTTGGCGAAGTAAAACTGGCACAGCCAGCTCCGATGTGCGCTGCGGTAAGCGCGCAGCTTCGCCGGCAGGTGCGGTTTGACCGCGGCCGGCAGGGCGGCCATGAATTGGGATGAAGTGAGTCGGGGCACAGCGGGGTCGCGCGCCAGGACGCAAAGGCGCAAAGACAAGCCTCCTTTGCGTCTCTGCTTCTTCGCGGCTTTGCGTTAGAAGGCTTGCTCCATCGAACGCAGGGTGAGCAACGTCACCTCGGGGCGGCAGTTGAAGCGCACCGCCGGCCTAACCATGCCGATACCCCGGTTGGTGTACAACTGCATCTCCTCCAGCGTGTACAGCCCGGCGGGGTAACGTTGGCCGTGCGGGGGCAGGGCCAGCGGCCCGATGAAGGGCAACCGCACCTGCCCACCGTGCGAGTGCCCGGAGAGTTGCAGCCCGATGCGCATGTTCCGGCTGGCACGGTCGGCGTAATCCGGTTCGTGGGCGAGCAGCACGATGGCGGCCCCATCGGGGATGCCGGCCAGCGCGCGCCCGAGGTCGGCGTGCCCCTCCCAGAAATCATCCACCCCGGCGAGGTAGAGTGACTCGCCGCCGCGCCGCACGGCGAAGTGGCCGTTCCGCAGCAGCGCGACCCCGGCGCCCGTCACCGCCTCGGCCACGATGCGCGAATCCGTCCACCAATCATGATTGCCCAGCACGCCGAACACGCCATGCGGCGCAGTCAGTCGCCGCAGCGCCTCGGTGAGTTGTCCGGCCTCGCTGTGTCGCAAGTCGCTGACGAAGTCGCCGGTGATCGCAATCAGGTCGGGCCGCAAGCCGAGGGCCAGATCAATCGCCGCGTGCACGTGCTCCGGCGCGACGACGGGGCCGAGGTGCAGGTCGCTGAGTTGCGCGACGGTGAAGCCCTCGAAGGCGCGCGGCAGACGCGGCAGCGTGATCGTCACCCGCTCCACCGCCAGCCAGCGCGGCTCCATCCACCACAAATAGCCGCCGCCCGCGAGGGAGGACAGCGTGAGCGTGCCGAGCACGTTGCGAACAGCGCGCAGAAACGCGCGGCGCGAGAGGGGCGGAGGTTTCATGCGGATCGCAGCGTGAAGAGCGTGACCTCGGGGCGGCAGTTGAACCGGATGGCCGGGCCGACTACGCCAATGCCGCGGTTAGTATACAACTGCAAGCCGCCGACTTGATACAACCCGGCCGGATACTTCTGCCCATAGCGCGGCAGCCACGTGGCATCGAGGAGCGGAATCCGCACCTGCCCGCCGTGCGAGTGACCGCTGAGTTGCAATACGATCCGGTCGTCGAGCGCGGCCGTGTCGGCGAAGTCGGGCTCGTGCGCGAGCAAGATGACGGCTGCGCCGCGCGGCACGCCGGCCAGCGCGCGGCCCAGGTCGTGATGCTGCCCGTATAGATCATCCACGCTCGCGAGGTAGAGTGACTCGCCGCCTCGCTGCACCGCGACGCTCGCGTTCACCAGCATCCGTATTCCGGCGGCGCTGGCGATTTCGGTGACGGGCTCGACGCCGCGATACCAATCGTGATTGCCGCGCACGCCGAACACGCCGAGCGGCGCCGAGAGTGGGCGCACCGCCTCGAGCCAGGGGATGCGCCGCAGCCAGGTTTTGTACAACGCGCGCGGCGTCGTCGTCACCGCGCCTCCACGACCAGCGCGGTCACGTCTTCGGGGATGGCCTCAGTGCCCGCGAGTTCGACGAGATGCGCCAGCAGGGCCTCGGCCAGCTTCTCGGCGTTGAAGTAGTCGCGCAGGTGGAGGAAACGCGCGACCGCCGGGCTGTCGGCGATGCGCCCCGCACCGGGCGACACCGCAATGTACGCATCCCCGGCAGAGAAACGCAACGGCGACTCGTGCCGGTTGCCGGGCGCTAACGTGTGCCGCGCCGGCTTGTGTTCGGGCGGCAGCGGAATCAGCGTGGCATCGGCCAGCCGGAAGTAATGGAGCACGCCGGGGCACGCGCTGTACGCAAGCGTCAACGCCGTCGAGTCAAACTCCAACTCCCACACCACTGCCGGGCCGCGTTGCAGCCAGCAGCGTTGCGAGTGGCAGTGGAGCGTCTCGTGTTCCGCGCCGTCACCGGCGCGCACGCGATGAGCGCTGACGAAAGAAGGCATGGCCGAAATCGTATCACAGCCAGAGGCTGCGTTTGGGCACCCGGGTGCGTTTGGGGGCGGGGATGATGAGCTACGACCGCATCACCCGCACCAGGTCGCGCCGGTCGTCTTCGGGCAGAGCATCGAGGGTGGCGCGCAGGATGGCGTGCGTGTGATGGTTCGAGCGGAGGGCGTGCTCGTGCAGAAAGCGGCTGACGACGAGCGGGCTGCGCGGGATGAGGGCGTTGAGGGCCTGGATGACGGCGCTCCGCACCACCGGGTCGCTCTCGACCATCAGCGGTTTGAGCAGGTCGAGCGCGGCGGGCACGTCCTCCCAGCGGCGGTCTTTGGCCAGCGCGGTGATGACGCTGACGCCGAAGCGGCGCACCCACTTCTTGTGCTGGCCCATCCACCGCCCGGCGCGCTGCAGAAAGGCGTACGGGTCGCTGAGCAACAGCGGGTGCAACGCGAACTCGGCCACCGCGTCGGCGGTCACGTCGCTCTCGATCTCGGGCAGCCACAGTTCGATGACGTTCACCGCCTCATCCGGCAGATACGGGGCCGCGAAGCCGAGCAGTTCGGCGGCGAGCCGGCGCTCCTCGCGCGAGCGGCGCTGCCACAACCGCCTGGCCACCGCCTGGGCATTGATCGGCGAGGCCTGCGCCGGGCCACGCAGCGCGGCGATCACGGCCCGCATCACCGGCGGCGGCACGTTGAGCGAATTGGCCGGCATGCTGTCGGCCAGGCGCGGGCTGACACGGCGCGTGCGGTCGGCGTAGTCGTCGAGCAGGCGATGGATGGCCAGCTCGCAGGCCGCCGGCTCGCCGAGCAGGGCCGCAATCGCTTTGGCGCGCGCGCGCAGTTGAACAGGATCAATCGGCATGGGCGATGTTGGATTTGAGCACCACGTCCACCCGGCAATCACCCTCACCCGAGGAGCCTCGCCTGGAGTCTGGCTTTCACGCCCGGCCATTCGGACTGCAGAACACTGTAGTACACCGAGCTGCGCCGATAGCCGTCGGGCATGAGCATGTGATCGCGCAGCACCCCCTCGCGCACCGCGCCGAGGCGTTCGATGGCGCGCTGCGAACGCTCGTTGCGCGAGTCGGTTTTGAGTTGCACGCGAACACAGCCCAGCGCCTCAAAGGCATGGGTGAGCAGCAGCAGTTTGCATTCGGTGTTCACCGCCGTGCGCTGGTAAGCCGCGCCGTACCACGTCCCGCCGATTTCGAGGCCGCGATGCTGCGGCTGGATATCCATGTAGCGCGTGCTGCCGATGGCCTTGCCCGAATCGAGGTGGATGACGGCAAAGGGCAGGTCGGTGCCGCGCGCCGCACGCCCGAGCAGATCGCGCACCCACTCACCCATCTTCGTCTCGGAATTGACGAGGCCGTAGGGCATGAAGCGCCAGATGGTTTCATCCGCCCCGGCCAGGGCCAGGTCGGGGATATGGGATTCGGAGAGCGGCTCGAGACGGACGACGCGCCCGATGAGGCTGACGGGCTGAACGTTGAGCATCGGCGCGGATTGTACCGCGCTTCCCCGGCACCGGAGCACAACGGGTGCGTGCTCGGGCAGGGCGTATGCAAAGTCGCCGAGCTCACCCTCATCCCCGGCCTCTTCTCCCGCTGGGAGAAGGGGAGTTGCCCCTGCCAATTGTCAGTGGCCTTCCACTGACGCGATCCACATCCTCTCCCGCTGGGAGAAGGTGGCGATGCCAAGCATCGCAGGGTGAGGGCGTAGTGTCGGTGGGGTTTGGACCGTGCCCACACCCTGTGCGCTCGGGTGAGGGGTGAGGGCTATCGCACCTCGATCACGACCTCGCCCTGCCCGACTTGCGCGTCGGCGGTGGCCGCAATCGCAATGGCGCGCCAGTCGCCGAAGGTGGCGGGCAGCGGCAGCGTAACCGTGGCCTCGCCGTTCCAATCGGTGCGCAGCGACGGCGCCCAGACGGCAGTGGCCAGCCCGGCCAACGACGGGGCCGCTTGCCCATCGAACCAATCGCCGCCGCAACCGCCGGCACATCCACCGCCATCACCGAACAGATCGCGGCGCGGGGCATACGAGTCGAAACCGCCGACGGTAAGGGAGCGCCACGGGTGAAAGGCGGCGAAGAACGAGGCGGTGTCCACCTCGGCCCACGCCGCCGCCGAGTTGCCGACCAGGGCCAGCGCCACCTCGGCCGAGACCGGTTCACCGCGCGCATTCGTCACGCGCACCGTGAACGTGGCCGCTGCGCCGGTCGAGTAAATTTCCGCGCCGGGGGTGAGGGCGACGGTGAGCGCCTGCTCCGGTTGCTCGATCTTCAACCCGAGCGAGGCGGTTCGCAGGGTGCGTTCGCGCAGGCTGGTGTACAGGCTGTCGCTCAGCGTGTCGTTGGGCTGTGCCCACGCGTACACGTTGATGAAGACATTGGGCGCATCGCCCGCCTCGATGGGCAGCGCGACCCGCGTGAGCGGCGGGGTGAGGGTGATGAACTGCGTGCGCCGCACCGTGGCGCGTTCCACCGTGAGCCAGGCCGGGCCGCCGAGGGGCGAGGCGATGGTCAGCCCGGCCACATCGCCGACGCGATAGGCAGCGCGGTCGGCCGCGATGAGGAGCTGGTTATCCGGCGCCGCCGCGCCGACGATTTCGAGCGGGTGAAAGACCCGCGCCAGCCTCCACTGCGCGTCGTAACCGGTGAGGCGGAGTTGATAGCGGCCCGCCCCGGCGGTGAAGGTCGTGCTGGCGTTGCCCTCCGCATCGGTCTTCATCGAAGCCGCGCGCACCAGGGTGGTGTAGCCATACTCACTCGGGTTGTAGCGGAACACTTCAACGGCCAGGGTGCGTGAGGCCACCGGCTCACCGGCCAACGTCACCACGCGCGCCGCCACCGTCACCGGAGCACCGGCGGCGTGCAATCCACCGGCGGTGTCAAGGGTGAGGCGTTCGCCCGAACTGGCCACCCGCAGCGTGCTGAAGGCGCTGACCGTCCCCACTTCCGCCTCCAGCCCGATCAACTCCTCGCGCCAGCCTTCGGCCCAATCGCCGCCGTAGGATTCGGGCAGCGCCGCCGTGAACTCGAGCGTGGCGCGGCCATTCGCGTCGGTCTTCGCCACCGCCGCCGTGCCGTTGCCCATCCACCCATTGGCAATGCCGTAGTTCGACAACACCCGCCGGTAGCTGGGGATGATGAGGTGCGTGCTGAGGCGCACCGAGGTGTCCGGCGCGGGTTGCCCGGCGGCGTCGCGCACCTCCACCACCACACGCACTTCCTCGCCGGCCACGGCGCGCCGCGTCTGCGGCTCAAGCCGGAGGTGATAGCTCGCGCCGGCGGGTCGCACTTCAAGGTTGCGGGTGAAGGTCTCGGCGCCGAGGCTGAGTTGCAGGCTGTAGCCGCCCGGCTCCGCTTTGGCCGGCAGCTTCAGGCTGCCATCCACCGCGCCAAAAGCGTTGGTCGTGACCGTCTGCGTGCTCACAGTCTGCCAGTTCCAATCCTCCGGCTCCCAACGCAGCAAACTCACCGCCACCGGGGCGCCTTCGGGCAACATATCGAGCACGCCGTCGCGGTCACGGCGGAGGAAGGCTTTGAAGTTCACGCCCTCACCGGGGGCGAAGACCGTGCGGTCGGTGAAGACGTAGCCGACATGCGCCGGCTGGCCGTATCCGCGATAACCCACCGGGGTGCGCCACGCCTCGCCGAAGCCCGCCACGCTCACATCGTCGCCGTGCCGCGCGATGATGAGCAGCGGGTTGCGCAGGGCGTCGAATTGCGCCAGGCCGGCGGCGTTCGTCGTGCCCTGCGCCAATCGTTCCCCGCCGCTCCCCAACACGGTCACCTCCGCCCCGGCCACACCTCCCTCCAGAGTCGCCAGCCAGGCCGTCAGCGTGCCCTGAGCGTCGCGCACGGTGAGCGCGTTGCGCGAGATGACGACGAGCAGTTGATCGTTCAGCCGGCCGGCATTCAGATTCAGGATGTAGGGCCCGGGCGACACCTCGGCGGGCAAAATGGCCTCGGACGTCCACGCCGTGTCGCCATACGGGTCGGCCCGCACGGCGGCCCGGTTGCCGTGCGGCCAGCGCGCCACGAGCGTGGCCCCGTTCAACGGGATGGTGCGGCGTAGCGCGTAGCCCTCCGCCTCAGTCGCCAGTTGTTCGTAGCGCGCGAGGAATTGCTCATCGCTCAGCGAGTACAGCTCGAACGACACGATGCTCGCCACATCCTTGCTCATGACGAATTGCACCGCCCGCCGGCCATCGGTCGGGATCACTTGCACATCGGCACGGCCGCCGAACCAGGCGAGATGATCCTCCAGCGCGGTCGTGTGAAAGACCAGGGTGTAGGGCGCGGCGAGCAGCGGCCGGCCGGAGGCGGTGCGCGCGCCGGTTGCCAGCGTGAGCGTGTAAACGGCCTGCTCGGCAAAGAGGCCACCCTCGGGCCGAAAACTCAACGTCAGCCCCTGCCACTCGAAGCTCCCGGCGACGGTGGGCGTGAGGCTGAACGCGGCCTCGACCGACGCTTGATCCACCTCATGATTGAACGTGAGGCTGAGGTGTTCGGTGGGCGAGAGGCGGCCGTGGTTGCCCGGCGAGAGGCTGCGGATGGGCGGCACGACCCGAGTGGGCACCGGCGTGAGGGTCGGGGCCACAGTCGGCGAGGGCAGCACATCTGATTGGCGAACAACGTGCACCCGGCCGGCGGCGGGATAGCTCACCGGCAGCGCGGTCGGCCACGGCGTCGCCGGCCCGGGGTAGGCGGCCAACAAGGTGGCGGTGGGTGAGGCCGTCG
>CAZSNP010000036.1:8227-18310 GCA_964608265.1 uncultured Anaerolineales bacterium
GAGGATCAGGACGATGGTGAACGGGATGAGGATGAAACGGTTGCGGAACATGGCGGCGCTCCTGAGTGTTGCGACGAGCATAGGCGCGCCGCATTACGCCGGTTCCGCCGGGAGCGTTACGCCTCGGTAATGTCGGGTTATGGGTGCGTAATCGGCGCCGACCGGGCGGTGGGCGTGCGATACAATGCGCCGCATGTCCCTGATCCCCACAACTCAAACCCGCTGGCGCGAATTCCTCGCCGGCTGCCGCGACGAAACGCCGATCCTGCTCGGCGTTTTTCCTTTCGGCATGATCTATGGCGTGCTCGCGCTGGGCGCGGGCCTGCCGTTGTTCGCGGCACAGGCCATGTCGTCGGTCGTCTTCGCCGGCTCGGCGCAACTCATCACCACCCAGCTCATCCGCGACGGCTCGCCGGGGCTGGTGATCGTGCTCACGGTCTTCGTCGTCAACCTGCGCCACGCGCTGTACAGCGCCTCGGTCGCGCCCTACCTCCAGCCGCTCAGCCTCGGGTGGAAGGCGCTGCTGGCTTATCTGCTCACCGATGAGGCCTATGCCGTCGTCATCACCCGCTACAGCCGTGACGATGAGCAGCGGGTCGCGCCGCCGAATCGACACTGGTACTTCCTCGGCGCAGGGTTGACGTTGTGGTGCTCGTGGCAGTTGAGCACCGCCGCCGGGCTGTTCCTCGGCGCGCAAGTGCCGGAGAACTGGTCACTCGACTTCACGTTGGCCCTCACCTTCATCGCCCTGGTGTTCCCGGCGCTCAAAGATCGCGCCGGTGCGGCCTCGGCGCTTTCGGCGGGGGTGGCGGCGGTGCTGGCGTATGGCCTCGAGTACCGGCTTGGTTTGGTGCTGGCCGCGCTCATCGGGATAGTGGTCGGGTTGGGGGTGGAGGCCAGCCGGTCATGAACTGGATGCCGATCCTCATCGTGGCCGGGCTGGTGACCTTCCTCACCCGGTTGTCTTTCATTGTGTTGTTAGGCCGCGTCGAAACCTCGCCGCTGCTCATCCGCGCACTGCGCTTCGTGCCGCCGGCCGTGCTCTCGGCCATCATCTTCCCGCAGGCGCTCTTCCCCAACAACCAGTTCGACCTTTCGCTCGGCAATGCGCGGCTGCTGGCCGGCCTCATCGCAGCGCTGGTGGCGTGGCGCACACGCAACGTGCTGCTCACCATTGCGGTGGGGATGATGGCTTTGTGGATTCTGCAGGCCCTGACCTGAGAGCGGCGCCTATTGCAGCCTCAGCCCAAATGCGTCACAATCAGGTCATAGGCGCGCTGTGACCACGCTCGATCAGCCTGCTCCGCTGTCTCTGCCGGCCCTGGAGGCCGGGGCGTTGTTGAACGCCGTCAACGAGGCCATATTCGTCAGTGACCTCGACTTTCGCCTCGCATATTGGAACCGCGCGGCGGAAACCCTGTTCGGCTGGCGGGCGGAGGAAGTCGTGGGCCAACGCAGCGACGAACTCTTACACATCTTTGCCCACAACCCGGGGGCGCCCGGCTTGTGGCAGGCCATGCAGGCGAGCGATCAATGGCGCGGCGAGCTGCGGCTGCGCAGTCGCGCCGGCGCCGTCCTCACCGTAGAGGCCTCGGTGCGGGCGTTGCGCGCCGCCGGCGGCCAACCCACCGGCTATGTCACCGCCGTGCGCGATGTCAGCGAACGCCGGCAGCATGAGGCGTTGCTGTTGCAGCGCCTCCGTTTGTTGGATCTGGCGCACGGCTTCATTCGCGATGCCCACGACCGCATCATCTTCTGGAACACCGGCGCGACGCATCTGTACGGCTACACGGCCGAGGAGGCGTGCGGGCAGATCGCGCACGAATTGCTTCACACTGAATGGCCCATCCCCAAAACCAGCCTCGACGCTCACCTGGCCAACCGCGGCTACTGGCACGGCGAGGTCAGGCATCGCCGCCGCGACGGGGTGCAGATCATCGTGGCCAGCCATCAGGAGGCGCAGCGCGATGAGCGGGGCGATCTGATCGCCGTCATCGAGGTCAACAACAACATCACCGACCTCAAGCAGGCCGAGCGCCGGCTGCAAAACCTGCGCGAGATCGATCGGGCGATTCTGCAATTACGCGAGCCGGACGACATCGCCACCACGGCGTTACAGCATGTGGTGCGGCTGGCGCCGGCGCAGACGGCGACGATTGCGTTGATCGATTGGGAGCGGCGCGAGGCGTCGCTATTTGCGACCGCCGCCGTCGAAGGCCAGCCACCCATCCCGGTCGGCCAGCGTTTTCCGCTCATCGAGGCCTGGGTCGCGCGACTGCGGGAACTCAAACCGATTCTGATCGAGGACCGCGAGACCCTGCCCGAGCAACCCACCGGGCTGGAGGCGCCGCTGCCAATGTTCCGGGCGCTGCTCATCGTGCCGTTGCATGTGGGGCGCAAAACCATCGGCGCCCTCAGCCTCACTTCCCCGGCTGCGTTTGCGTTTTCAGAGCGCCATATCGAGATATTGCAGGAGGCGGCCAACTCCATCGCCATCGCGCTGCACAACGCCGAGCTGCTCAAGCGGGTGCAAAGCACCACCGCGGAATTGCGCGGCCTGACCGCGCAGGCGGCGCTGGCCCAGGAAGCGCAGCGCCGCGAACTGGCGCGTGAACTGCACGATCGGCTGGGGCAGAACCTGACGGTCCTGAGCCTCATGCTCTCGCGTTTGCGCTACCGGCTCTCGCCCGGGAACAGCGAAGCGCACGAGCGCCTCGACGATGCGATGGCGCTGGTCGAGGCCACGGTCGAGCATACCCGCGACCTCACCGCCGACCTGCGGCCGCCGATGCTGGATGACGGCGGGCTGCTGGCGGCCCTGCGCTGGTACGCGACGCAGATCGAACGACGCTCCGGGCTGCGCCTCGAGGTGGGCGGGAAGGATGCCCGGCTGCCGCCCGAGGTCGCCATCGCCCTCTTCCGCATCGCGCAGGAGGCGGTGACCAACGCGTTGCGCCACGCCCGTGCCCGGCAGCTGAGCCTCCGCGTCGAGGCCGCCGGCGGCGGGCCGTGGCTGACGATCAGCGACGATGGGGTTGGTTTCGAGCCGCAGGCCGTAGCCGCTACCGGTTGGGGGCTGATTCACATGCGCGAACGCGCCCATGCCATCGGCGGGCGATTGAGGGTAGAATCCACCCCGGGCGCCGGAACCCACATCGTCGTCGAACCCGACTCACTTTGAGCCTTCACCCAAGGGGGTGCTATGAAATCCCTGTCCCCGATCAAACTTGTGCTGGCCGATGATCACGCCGTCGTGCGCGCCGGGCTGCGGGCGTATTTGAAGGAGCAGCGGCATATCAAAGTCGACGTCATCGCCGAGGCCGCCGATGGGCGTGACGCCGTTCACCAGGCCGAGCAACTCCACCCGGATATCGTGTTGATGGACATCAGCATGCCCGAGTTGAACGGTATCGAAGCGACCGAGCAAATCCGCGCCAACGACCCCGAGGTCAACGTCGTTATGCTTTCGATGCATGCCGACCCCGATCACTTTTATCGTGCCCGTGACGCGGGCGCGCGTGGCTATGTGCTCAAGGCCGCCGCCGGCGAGGAGGTGGTGGAGGCCATCCGCGCGGTGGCGGGCGGCGGCGAGTACTTCAGCCGGAAGTTATCGCCGTGGGTGGTCGAGGGCTATGCCGAGTGGCGCGCCGATTGCGACCGCCACGACCCGCTGCGGCGCTTGAGCCAGCGCGAGCGCGAGGTGTTGCAACTGGTGGTGGAAGGCAACACCAACGCCGAGATCGCCACCCGCCTGGTGATCTCGCAGAAGACGGTCGAAACCTATCGCAGCCGGTTGATGAGCAAACTTCACCTCGAGGATATACCGGCGCTGGTGCGGTTCGCCATGCAACATGGCATCATCCCCGTCCCCGAACCGGCGCCCCCCGGAAGACACTGGCCCGGCAGCAGCGAAGTCTTTTGAGAATCGCGCCGCTTCCGTTTTGACTTGGCCCGTCGCGGCGCCCCCTGCAACCGATATCGCCCAAGTCACTTCGGTCATCGCTCTGGTCAGTACGCTTTGGCGAAGATGACCCTGCGTGTGGTCGGCCGGCCGGTGTAGAAACAGCGGCCCTCCCCGCCGGATTGCTCCAGCGGGATGCAGCGCAGGGTGGCCCGGGTGTCGTCTTTGATTTTCGCCTCGTCCTCGCTGCCCCCCGCCCACCACACATGCGCCCAGCCTTTGTCAACCGCCTCTTTGAATTCGGCGTAATCCTTCGGCTCGTGGGTGTTGAGGCGGCGGAAGGCCAGCGCGCGCTCGAACAGCACCGCCTGTATCTCCATCAGGGTTTCTGCGACCTGATCGGCCAGGCCGGCCTGCGTCACAAAGGACTTGCCCTGTTTGCCCGGCTGGTCGCGCCGCGCCAGGGCAACCGTGCCCTTCTGCACATCCTTCGGCCCGACCTCGATGCGCAGCGGCACGCCGCGCATCTCCCAATCGTTGAACTTGAAGCCGGGGCTGAGCGTGTCGCGCTCGTCCACTTTCACGCGGAGGTCGTTGGCGATCAGTTCGGCCCGCAGGCGCGCCGCGGCCTCCAGCACCGGCCCCTGCTCGGCGTCGTTCCTGTAGATCGGCACGATGACGGCCTGATGCGGCGCGAGTTTGGGCGGCAGGATCAGGCCCTGGTCGTCGCCGTGCGTCATGATGATGGCGCCGATGACGCGCGTGCTCAGGCCCCAGGAGCTGGTCCAGCAGAGCTGCTGCTGGTTGTTGCGATCCAGATACTGGATGTTGAAGGCGCGGGCGAAATTCTGGCCGAGGTTGTGGGAGGTGGCGGATTGCAGGGCCCTGGTGTCGCCCATCATCGCCTCGAGGGTATAGGTGCGTAGCGCGCCGGGGAAGCGCTCGCTGTCGCTCTTCAGACCCTTCACCACCGGCAGGGCGGCGTCGTTCACCGCCCAATCCGCATAGGCCTCCAGCTGCTGGAGCGTCTCCGCCTCGGCTTCGGCCTCGCTGGCGTGGGCGGTGTGGCCCTCCTGCCACCAGAACTCCGCCGTGCGCAGGAACAACTTGGTGCGCAGCTCCCAGCGCACCACGCTGTTCCAGGTGTTGATGAGCACCGGCAGGTCGCGGTACGACTTGATCCAGCGGGCGTAGGCGTGGCCGATGATGGTCTCGGAGGTGGGCCGCACCACCAGCGGCTCCTCCAGCTCCTCGCCGCCGCCGATGGTGACCACGGCCAGCTCCGGTGAGAAGCCCTCGATGTGCTCCTTCTCTTTTTCCAGAAACGATTTGGGGATGAGCAGCGGAAAGGCCGCGTTGAGGTGGCCGGTGGCTTTGAAGCGCCGGTCGAGCGCCTGCTGGATGTTCTCCCACAGCGTCCAGCCGTACGGCTTGACGATCATGCAGCCGCGCACCGGCGCGTAGTCAGCCAGATCGGCGCGCAACACGAGTTGGTTGTACCACTCCGAGAAGTCCTCGGCACGGGTGGGCAGTTTGTCAGCGGACATTCAGTCGCCTCGCGTGCAGGTTGCGGGTCGAACGTGGCAGCCTTCAACCCGCAACCTGAGTCTCACAGATACAGCACGGGTCTGAGTCTGCGGTTGGCCGCGTCGAGCACCGGGCGCAGCCACAGCGCGTTGAACATCGCCTCGTGCTCGGCGAACTCCTGCGGGGTGGCGTTGGCCGCCCAGCCCAGCATCTCTTGAATGAAGCACCACATGCGGGCCTGATCGAGCAGCTCGGCCCACTCGTCGTCCTTCCAGCTTATGCCGACGCGCCGGTGCATCTCCTCGCGGTACAGGCTGGTCAACCCTTCCGCCGTCACCGGCAACGTGGGCCGCTCCCACATACAGGCGTTGACAAACGTCACCAGGTCGAGCACGCCCGGCCCGACGCCGGCCAGTTGCCAATCGAAGACAAAGACTTCATCCTCGACTTGCAGCAACAGGTTGCCGGGGTGGAAATCGCCGTGCAGCAGCGTGGGCGGTTGGGCGCGCAGCTTCTGCGCCACGGCCTCGACCTGTGACAGCAACTGGCCGAGGCCGGTCAGGGCCTCGAGCGAGCCGGTGAGAAGTTGATGGCGGTTATCGACCATCATCTTTTCCATCGCGGTGACGGCGGCCAGCACGTAGATTTCGAAATCGTTCGAGAGCGGGCGCGTGAGCCACGAGTAGACCGAGAGGTCATCGGATAGATCCCAGAAACGTTCGTGCAGCGCGGCCAATGTGCGGATGGCGCGGGCGTAATCGTCGGCGGCCCAGCGGTCGGGGGTGAGGTCGGCAGCGATGGCTTCGGTGACGAGCCAACTGCCGTTGCTGTCGGCGGCGACGAGGGCCGGGGTCTGCACCGGCAATTGCTGGGCAAGGGAGCGATACACGCCGACCTCGCGCAGGCCGCCGCCGGCCAGCCCGGCGCGTTTGGTGCCGCGCGGCTCCTTCACCACGCACTCGACGCTCAAGTGCTGGCCGCCGGTTTCGTAATCCACCCGCAGGCCGCGCAGCCGCGACGGCATGTTCGAGGCCGCCAGGCGCGTGAACGGCGTCTCGTTCAACGCCCGCACCTGCACCGACGAATCGGCGAAGTAACGCCGCAGGCCGGCGGTGAGCTGCGCGTTGCTGAAGGGCCAATCGCTCATGCGAGCCGAAGTATAGTCGAATAGCCTGTTGGTCGAGTAGGCGGAAAGCCGAGTGGCGGCGCCTGTTCGAGGATCAGATCCCCGGCGGTCGGACTACTCGGCTTTGTTCTGGCCAAAATGCGCCCGGAGGAATTCTTCGGCGGCCTGGCCCGGCTCGACCAGATCGGCTTTGCCCTGCGAGACGAGGTAGTGCCGGTGGTCGAGCACCCACAGATAGAGGTCGGCCTCGGTGCGCCCGGGGAAGGCGTTGAGCACGCTGCTCTCGCGGATGACGGTCACCACGGGTTGGTAGACCGTGTCGTACCAGTGGTCGACGGCTTCTTCATCGCCGATGTCGCGCTGAAAGTCCAACCCCATGAAGAAGCGGTGCACGGCGATGTGCTCGAGCATGCGGTCGTAGCCGCCGAGGATGGTGACGCGCAATTCGGCCTCGGGCCGCAGCCGGTCGAAGCCGGTGCGCTCGAGGAACTCCACCTTTTCGCCCAACACCTCGAGGTCATCGGGGTTGAGGTCGGGCGTGATCGGCACCCGCACCGCGCACTCGCGCACCTCGGCCTCGATATCGGCCTGCCCTTTTTCGCGCGCCACCGACACGCGATGGTGCCCATCCACCACGAAATACACCTCGCCGACTTTGTAGAGCAGCACCGGCGGCAGGCTGATGTCTTCGTACCAGGCGCGCGTCACCTTCTGCCAGCGGTCAGCCATGAAGTCGGCCTTGGGCAGAAAGGCCCGGTCGAAGTCGCGATAGCGATCCACGCTGCCCATGATCTGCGCGATGGGCACGGTGCGTACGCCGCGATAGATCGGCCCGCCGATGTGCAGCTTCTCCTTCACTGCCTCGAAGGCCAGCAGTTCGTTGTGCTGGCCGGTGAGGAAGGACAGGACGCTGTTGAAAAACGCCTTCAGGCGCGCCGCGGCGAAATCTGCCTGCGTGCGCCAGTTGAGGTCGGGCGCGTTAGACATAGTCTTTCTCGAACTCGATGACGCGATACGGATAGACGTTGAGGACCTGCGTCTCCTTGTAGCGCGTGGCCGTCACCGCATCGTTGCGATAGACGTGCGCGTGGCCGTGCAACAAAAAGCGCGGGTGGAATTGATCCATCAGCCGGCAGAAGGCCTCGAAGCCGACGTGCGCGCGGTCGCCGGTCTCGTGGATGTGGCGCGGCGGCGCGTGGGTGATGAGGACATCGAGATAGCGACCGTGCCGCACGCGGTTGGCCAGCAGCGCCGGGGTGAGACGTAACGCGCGGGCCGCCATCTCGGCCTGGGTGTATTGATGCGGGCCGGGGTTATAGCGGATGGAGCCGCCCAGCCCGGCCACGAGCAGTTGCCCCTTCGCCGCCGAGACCTGGGCCACGCGGTCCTCGATCGGCTCACAGCCCTCGGCGCGGTCGATGATGCGGCCATCGCTCAGATACTGCCTCGGCTTGTCGTGGTTGCCATGCACGTAATACAACGGCTTGCCCAACATCGTGAGCATGAACTCCAGATAGAAGTACGGCAGATCGCCGCAGGCCAGAATTACATCCACGTCGCCGAAGCGGTCTTTGACTTCGGGCCGGTAGAGTGATTCAACGACTTCGTCACTCAGCGCCAGTATCTTCACGGTTCAAGGTTGCGGGGTCAATGGCCGGATGGCAGTAAGTAGAAATCAGTAGTCAGCCAACAGCCGGCAGTCTGCGATCCGCAATACTCAGCAATTACTGTTCATGGTTCACTGTTCACGGTTGACCGTTCACGGCCCTTCCATTCCCTCTGGTAATTTTCTTGCAGCTTAGCGAGCACAGCGCGCTCCAAATCCACGCCGGTGAGCGAGGCGAGTTGCAGAAGATACAGGGTCACGTCGGCCAGTTCGCCGGCGAGCTCGGTCGGCGCGGCGGCCTCGCCCCATTGATACAGTTCCAGCACCTCGGCGGCTTCGATGGCGAGCGAGGCGGCCAGGTTGCGCGGCGTCTGCGGGCGCGGGCTGCCGGCGTCGTACCAGCCTTTGGCGGCGACGAAACGGTGCATTTCTTCGGTGAGTTGGGCGAGGGACTTTGGCAGCGGGTCACGGATATCGGCAGCGGATGGCGGGGCGGAGCGTGGCTGCGGATCACGGATATCGGCAGCGGATGACGGGGCGGATTGTGACAGCGGATCACGGATATCGGCAGCGGATGACGGGGCGGAGGAGGGCAACGACGCAGTGGAGCCAGGCGATGAATGGCTACCGGGTGGAGGGAATGCAGGAGCCGCGGGACGCCACAGATAGGGCGTAATTCTTTGCCGCCAATCCTGCATGGCTTTGGGCGGCAGGATGCGGCGATACTCAAGACGCTCCGGGCCAAAATTGAGCAGCAGGCCCACCTGCGCCCCCGTGGCCGCCAGATAAGTAATCACTTGCGCCAGCTCGGTATCCCCGGTGGGGTGAGCCGTGGCTTTATCTTCAACGACAACGCACTCATTGACCCAATGATCCAAATACAGCCGGCCCAGCCACGTTTCTCCATCGTACACTTCGAGGTAATACTCTTCCGCAACCGCCAATCCATCCTTCGCCATCTCAACCGTCAGCGCCGTCTGATACAGCCGTTCCTTCAGCCCCGGCCCCAATCGGTTATGCACGCGCATCGCCGCGCCGATGATGCGATCCGTGATATCCTGATGCGGAATTTCTTCGTGCTTCATCGTGGCGACATCCGTCGTATCCGCTCTTATCCGTTGCCAACATCCGCCGCGAGGAGTATAGCATGAGCACTTCGCGAGAGACCGCTCGCCGCCTCCCCCTCAGCCTCATCGCCCTCGCCATCGCGGTTCCCGTGTTTGGCGGTTGCGTGTGGCTGGGCGGCGAACTGATGCGCCCCCTCCCACCCGCGCGCAATCCCGATGCATGGGCGCCAGCGCCCTTGACCGATACGAGTGTTGACTCAATTCCTCAGCGGCAGCCGTGAGGCTGGCCGGTCACTCGGCTATAATCCCGCCACACAAAGGAGTTCACATGAACGCCCTCGAACAACTGCTGGCCGTGCCCGTTATTGACCGCACGCGCCGCAATCACGGATTGGAACATGCGACCATCACCTTGCTGTCGCAGAAGCAGCGCGGCCTCAGCCTGGCCGGCCGCTCCACGCCCCGCGGCTTTTACCTGTACGGCGAGGTCAGCACCGACTCGGTGCACGAGGCCGTGCACGACGCGCTGCGGCGCATGAAGAACGGCGAGCGCCACCTGGCCGTGCACCCGAACTGCGGCACCAACTTCGTCGTGGCCGGCCTGGCCGCCGCGCTGGCCGCCTTCCTCGGTTTCGTCGGTGCGCGTGACTGGAAGGCCCGCGCCGAACGGTTGCCGCTGGTCGCCAGCCTCGCCACCCTCGCCCTCATCTTCGCCCAGCCGGTCGGCCTCACCCTGCAACGCGACGTCACCACCTCCGGCGACATGCGCGAGATGGAAGTGGTGAGCATCACCCGCTGGATGATGGGCCTGGTGCCGGTGCATTTTGTGACCACCCACGGCTGATGCAGGAGGAGG
>CAZSNP010000036.1:18410-28757 GCA_964608265.1 uncultured Anaerolineales bacterium
CCTCCTCCCTCCTCCCCCTTCCCCAATGCCTCGCTTTTACCTCCTGCACGGCCTCGACGAGTTCGCCATGACCGAATTTGTCGAGACCCTCATCGCCGAGATGGGCGACCCGGCCACCGCCTCGCTCAACCTCGCCCGCTTCGATGGCCGCGCGGTCAGCCTCGCCGACGTGCAGGCTGCGTGCGGGGCCATGCCCTTCCTGTGTGATTTTCGATTGGTCATTGTCGAGGGCTGGCTGACGAAGTTATTGAGCCGCACGGAGGAGGCGGAAGGCGAGGGGGAAGCCGAGGCCTCACGCGGCGCCGCTTCCGCGCGCGAGACGCTGGCCGCGCTGGCGGCCTACCTCGAAGAACAGCCCGACACCGCGCGGCTGGCCCTGCTCGAACGCCGTGAGCTGCCCGAGAAGAACGCGCTCGTCAAAGCGGCGGTGGGAAAGAGTTGGGCCTTAGTCCGCAAGTTTGATTTGCCCAAAGGCGAAGAACTGGTAAAGTGGATTCGGGCGCGCGCAAAAGCCGAGGGCGGCGAGTTCGCGCGCCAGGCCGCGCTGGCGCTGGCCGAGGTCGAGCACGACCCGCGCGCGCTGGGCAACGAAATCGCCAAGCTGCTGGCGTACGTCAACTTCAAGCGCCCGGTCGAAGTCGAAGATGTGGCCGCGCTCACCTCGGCCTCGAGCGAGGCGCGCATCTTCGAGTTTGTGGATTTCGTCGGGCAGCGGAAGAACGCGCTGGCCGTGCGCGAGTTGCACAAGTTGCTCGACAAAGAAGAGCCGCTGTACGTGCTGGGGATGATCGTGCGCCAGTTCCGCTTCATCCTGCTGGCAAAGGAACTTTTGGAGTCGCGCCGCAGCGAGGCCGAGGTGGCCCAGGTGCTCAACCTGCACCCGTACCCGGCGGGCAAGGTATGCGCACAATCGCGCAACTACACGCTGGCCGGCCTCGAGCGCATCTATCGGCGTCTGCTGGCCTGTGACGCCGACATCAAGACCGGCCAGGCCGACTCCGCCGCGGCGCTGGATGTGCTGGTGGCCGAGTTGACGACATGAAACGCAAATCGTGATGCGTGATGCGTGAAACGTGATATCGCCGAGCCGATCACGTTTCACGTTTTACGCATCCCGCCTGAATGAGGAACTTGTATGGCAAAGCGTTATCGCCTGACCATGCGCAAAGGGCCGTTGACGGGCAAGGTGCTCGAACTGGCCAAATCGGTGCTGGTGGTGGGCCGTGAGCTGAAGAACGACATCGTCGTCAACGATGCCGAAGTCAGCCGCCAGCACGCCCGCCTCACCGAGGGCGACAACGGCTGGCAGATCGAGGACCTGGCCGCCACCAACGGCACCTTCGTCAACGGCCAGCGCATCAGCGCGCCGACCCTCCTCAAGCCCGGTGACCGCATCGGCTTCGGCGAGACGGTGGAGTACGAGTTCAGCGTCGTGCCCGAGGGTGAGGCCGCGCCTTCAGCGCCCGCCGAGGGCGATACGCCCGAGAGCGGCGTCCCGGCGGTCGAGCGCCCCGCCCCCTCTCCTGCCTCCCCTCTCCAGTCCGACATCCCCTCGTTCGGTCTGCCGCCCTCCACCCCGCCTGCCCCGCCGAAGCCGGCGGCGGGCGGCGTGCCGACGTGGGCGTGGGCCGTCGGCATCGGCTGCGGGGTGATTGCGCTGCTGGCCGTGTGCGTGATTGTGGCGGCGGCGGTGATCATATTCATGGCGCGCGTAGCGTAAAGTGCGCTACCAAGATGAATGCAAGACTGTTCAAAATGCTCGTGCAAAGCGTGCGCGAAGGTGGCGCTATTCTGCGCGGCAAGGCTCGGCCCTCTCGTAGCTTCGAAGTGATCGGCGCGTGGCCTCATGTTCATCGCCGTTCAGCCAAACGCACTCTGCGCTCGCGTCAAAGGCGCTGAGTGATCAGCTCCCGCTCCATCGAATTTGCAATCCGGTGTCCACGACCTCGAACAAGCCGAGGCCAAGCAAATCATCCGAGCCATTCAAGATTTTCTCTCCACGCAATCACAATGAAAAGACGCCCCACCGGGGCGTCTCTACGATACCCATCCGCTTTCATCCGTTTATCCGCGCCGCATCCGCTGCTAACCTATCCGCTGCCAACCCGCGCCTTCACATGATCAATGATCTCGGCCGCCAAATCGTAACGGCCGAAGGGCGGCATGAGGTAGGCGCCGCGCAGTTGCGGCACCGTGCGTAGCTCGTCGAGCAGTTCACCCGCGAGGCGCACCCCCTCCTGCGGGCCGGCCTCGCCCGCCGCGGCGATGCGCTCGCGCAGGGCCTCGGGGATGCTGATGCCCGGCACCTCGTTGTGCAGAAAGGCGGCGTGCCGCGCCCCATACAGCGGCAGCACGCCGACGATGACGGGCAGCGCCAGCGGGCCGTGCAACGCCTCATAGCGGCGCAGGAAAGCGCGCGCCGGCCCCACCTCGTACACCGGCTGCGTCAGTGCGAAGTCCGCTCCGGCCTCGATCTTCTTGCGCAGGTTCTTGATTTCCTTATCCACATCCGCCGCGCACAGGTTGAGGGCCGCGCCGACGAAGAACGCCGTCGGCGAGCCGAGCTGCGCGCCGGCGTGATCCACCCCCGCGTTGAAATTCTGCTTCACCAGTTTGATCAGGCCGGAGGGCACCAGGTCGTATTGATCGTTCGCCGTCGGGTAATCGCCGATGGCGGTCGGGTCGCCCATGGTGGCGAAAAGATTGCGCAGGCCGAGGGCGTGCGCGGCCAGCAGGTCGGCCTGCACGCGCAACAGGTTGCGCCCGCGCGTGGGGAAGTGCAGCACCGTCTCCAGCTTCACATCCTTTTGAATCAAGTGCGCCACCGCCCAGGCGCTCATGCGCATGCGGGCCATCGGCGTGTCGGCCACATCAATCGCGTCGGCCCCGGCCTCGGCCAGCAGCCGCGCGCCGGCGATGAGCTTATGCGTGTCCACGCCCTTCGGCGGGTCCATCTCGACGGTGATGACGAATTGCCCGGCCGCCAGCCTCTGCGCCAGTTGGGTCGCGCCCTCGCGCTCGTCGGTGACGTCATCGTGGTCAATCACATGTAAGGGCGATCGGCCGGTCGCTCCTGCGCGGTCACGGGGCGAGTCGAGCGCGGCGCGCATGGCGGCGATGTGGGCGGGCGTGGTGCCGCAGCAGCCGCCGATGACGCTCGCGCCGGCCTCCGCAAACGCCGCCGCGTACTCGCCGAAGTATTCGGGTGTGGCGGGATACATGATGCGGCCCTCGACCTGTTCGGGCCAGCCGGCGTTGGGCTTGACCGCGAAGCGCGCCTCGGGCGCGGCGGCCCGCATCTGGCCGAGGAGGCGGATGAGTTGCGCCGGCCCGCCGGAGCAGTTCGCGCCGATGACGTCCGCGCCGCTGGCGGCCAGCGCGCGCGCCACTTTCGCGGGCGTGTCGCCGAGCAGCGTGCGGTCGTCGCGCGTGAAGGTCAGCGTGGCGATCACCGGCACGTCCCCGACCTCTTTCGCCGCGCGGATGGCTTGTGCGATTTCGTGGATATCCGTCATCGTCTCGGCCACGATCACATCGGCGCCGGCCTCGATCAGCGCCTCGATCTGTTCCCGGAAGGCGGCATAGGCCTGCTCGGGGGTCACGCGGCCAAACGGCGCGAGGCGCACGCCCAGCGGGCCGACATCGCCCGCGATCAACACCTCTTTGAAGGACGCGGCCACCACGCGTTTGGCCAGCGCCACGGCGGCGGCGTTGATCTCGCGCACCTTGCGCTCGAGGCCATGCCGCTGCAATTTGAAGCGGTTCGCGCCGAAGGTGTTGGTGACGATCATCGCCGCGCCGGCCTCGATGTAGGCGCGATGAATCTCCGCCACCGCGGCGGGTTGGGTGAGGTTGAGCTCGTCGAGGGCGCTATCGAACCGCGCGCCGCGCGCGTGCAGCATCGTGCCCATCGCGCCGTCAGCGAGGAGGGGTCGGGTGGTGAGGGTGTCGAGTAGTCGAGCAGTCATCAGTCATCAGTCATCAGTCATCAGTCGTCAGTCATCGGTCACTGTTTCGCCCACGGCGGGCGGTGTGTGCCGCGAATGAAGCCGGTGATCAGGTCAGCCGCCGGGTGGCGCTGCTGCGCCAGCGCGGCCAGCGTGGCGTCGCGGTCGTAATCCACCAGCCGGTGTTCGAGGCTGTAGCTGTTTTCATCCGCCGTGAGCTGCACGTAGCTCGCCAGCCCGTCGGGCGTGAACGACAGGCCGACGCTGCCGACGTTGACGACGCGCCCCTCACCGATCACGCGATCCTGCGGCCAGTGCGTGTGCCCGACGAAGACGAGGTCGGCCTCGGCCCCGGCGAACAGCGGCGCGAGCTCGCCGTCGCTCATTTTCGGGCGCATCCCCGTGCCGTCGTCGGTGCCGGGCGAGGCATGGACGCACAGCACGCGCGTGCCGTCGGGCAGCGTCGTGCGGAAGTCGAGCGGCAGGGCGGCCAGCCACTCGCGCCGGCCCGCCGCCCACACGGCGCCCTGGCTCCAACTGAAGCTCTGCATCGGTTCGAGCATTCCGGGCAAGTCAGCGGCCTCGATCGCGCCGCTCGTGGGGATGGGCGGCCGATCGCCGGTGACGATGTAGCGGTCGGTGTTGCCGCGAATGAAGCGGGCGTCCGGCAGCGCGCTGATCCGGTCGAGCACGCGGATCGGCTCCGGCCCCATCGCGGCGTAATCGCCGAGCAGCCAGTACGCATCCGCGCCGCCGGTCGTCGCGATATCGGCCAGCACTGCTTCGAGCGCGGGCAGGTTGCCGTGCAGGTCAGACAACAGGGCGATCTTCAGCGCGGCCATAGGCGGAAACCCATCTGGGTGAAGTGGTGATCGAAGGTGAAGATATCGATGAGCTTGTGTTCACGCATCACAATCGAACTGGCGCAATCGGCGAATGAATAGTCTTGTTCGTCGTGTCGTTTGAACATTTCCCAGGCCTCGTCCCATTGCACTGCCTCAACCCGAACAAACCGCACGCGCGAGGAGCGCCGCAGCCAATCTCCACACAACACGGCTTTTGCGTGGCCTGCGCGGTAAAGCAACAACGTGACGGTCTCAATCCAGATCAGGTCGGTGACGAAGAAGATTACCTTCGAGTCGGTCAGTGACCGGAAGGCACGGCTGGCAACCTCGTGATACTTGTCGCGTCGATCGTAGATCGCGAGCCAAGCCGAACTGTCGCACAGAATGTTCATTTGCCTTTTCGTTTCTTGGTTGACTTCCTTGTGGCGTAGGGTTCCGTTTTCTCCCTGAGCTTCTTGGGATTGGCTGGCGCAAGCGGCTCACGGCGTGGCGCGCCATAGAGGTAGTGATCGTGATTTACGGACAGATCACCGAGGCCACTATCGAACATCCCTATCATCTTGAAGATTGGATCGTCGGCGCGCAGAATGCCACCGTCGGCCTCACTTTCGGTGCGGCTGAGGTAGTCCTCGAGGGCGGCGCGAATTTGCAGCGCGAGGGTCAACTCTTGTTCTTGCGCGCGGGCCTGCAGTTTGTTGTATATCGTTCGCGGCAAATACACCTGCGTGCGTACCATCTTCTCGGCCATAAAGCACCTGGCCGGCCAATGTCTCCAATCGACATCAACCGGCCAGGTGATGCTAACATGCGCCCACGGCAGCGTCAATCAATCCATCGTCATTTCTGGTCGATCAGGGCCAGGGCTGCATTCAGGGCCGGGTCGGCCTCGGCCTCGGCGAACGAATCCCAATCGCCCTCGACCGCGACATCCGGGGTGACCCCGGCCCCGGCGACATCGGTGCCGTCGGCCAATCGGTACGACGAGGCGACGAACACGATCTCTGCGCCGTCGGGCAGTTGCACGCGCGTAAAGCCCTCGATCTCGCCGCGCGTCGGCAGGCCGATGACGGTCGCGCGCCCGTTGGCTTGCAGCGCCGCGGCCACGATCTCCGCTGTGCCGCGCGTATCCGGCCCGACGAGGAGATACAACGGCAAGTCCTGCGACCCGGCCACATCCACCCCCTCCAGTTCGAGCGGTTGTGAGTCGTTGCGGGTGTAGAACTCGCCAAACGCGCCGTTGCTGAAGAGGGCCAGCAGCGCCGCCAGCATGTTCTCGTCGCCGTTGCCGACCAGGCGCAGATCCAGGATCACCGCGCGCAGCGTCGCCCCGGCCGCTTTCTCTTCGAGGTCCTGCGCGACGAGTTGCATCGTCTCCCCATCGGCCACGACCGGCAGGCGATAGTACGCCACGCCATCGCCCGAGACGCCGCCGCGCAGCGTGTCGCTCGAAGTGATCGAGCCGCGTTCGAGCGTGACGTCGCGCCGCGCCTGCCCCGGCGATTGCACGGTGAGCGTCACCGACGTGCCGGCCTCACCCCGGATGCGGTTGGCGACGGTGTCGGCCTCGTCCGCGCGGATCGGCTCCCCATCCACCGCGAAAATGGCGTCGTGGGCTTTGAGGCCGGCGGCCTCGGCCGGCGAGTCGGGGATGACGCTGAGGACGATGACGCGCGGCTCGGGCGACTCGCGGAAGCCGTAGAAGACGCCGATGCCCTGATAGGTGTTGGCGTCGCTGCTCTCGCGTGCGATACGTTCCTCGCGGCTGAGGTAACGGGCGTTGCCGCCGGGGAATCGCGCCATCAAGCCGCGCACCGCCGCCTCGAAATCCGCGTCGTTCAGGCCGGCCTCGACCCGCGCGCGCACGCCGGCGACCTCGGCCTCCCAATCCACCCCGTCGTAATCCTCGCGCAGATACGAATCGCGGATGGCTTGCGCGACGGCGGCGAGCACTTCGAGCTGCCCGTCGGCGCTGGAGGCGGTGGGCGCGGGCAGCGGGGTGGCCGTGGCGCTGCCGGGCAACCGGAAGTTCATCACTGTCGCGCAGGCCATCGTGGTGAAAAACGCCGTCACCGCGACGAGCAGCGCATACCGATACCGTTTCATCTTTGACTCCTCAGTGCCCTCGGTCACTACAGTCCGTTCAGCGCTCCCACGGCGCCGCCCCACCGGAATTGCCCAGCGAGCGGCGGATGGGTTCGGCGAATTCGGGAAAGACCTCAGCCAGCGCCGCCAGCAGCCCGAAGCAGCCGGCCAGCATCATGTCGCCGTACGGCGCGGCGAAGTACGGTTGATGCGCCGAGCCAGCCATCACGTTGCGGCGCGGGCCGGTGACGGCCAGCCGATACGGCGCGGCCAGCGGCTGCGGGTCGTAGACCAGCGCGCCGTGGCCCATATCGTCGAACACGTCTTTGTGTTGCAGGGTCGAGTTCGCCAGCGCCTCGAGGAAGCCATCGAGCCGGGCGCGCGTCACCTCGCCGGTGTGGTGCTCGAAGATCCCGCCGATGCCGCGCTCGCTCAAGCGAAAGGCGAGGCAGTGGAAGTTGCCGACGTTTGCCACCAGCCCCCCGGTGCGGCTTGTGGCAAACGCGGCAACGTTTGGATCGAGCGTCGCCCCGAGCACGGCGGCGGGCGCGGTATCCATCACGAGCAGCGGCGCGGCCACACCCTGCGCGCGCGCCGAGTCCGCCACCGCCCGCAGCCGCGTCATGCTGGCGGGCACATCCTCGGCGCGATGGGCGAAGGCGGCCAGCCGGTTCGACTTCCGCACCAGCGCGTCGAGGTAATCGAAGCGGAACTGCCGGTCGCTGTAGCCGGGCGGCGAGTCGCCGTGGTCGAAGACGGCCACGGCCAGCGCATCCACGCGCAGCTCAAAACCAAACTCGGCGAAGGCGCGGGCGAGGAGGGGGAAATCGAAGTCTTTGAGTTCGAGCCGCAGCACCTCGCCGTTGAGCGCGGCGGCCTCATCGTCGCTCACCAGCCGCACGCCCATCTCGCGCTGCACGTAATCGAGGTCGTCGTTGAAGGTGCGGGCCGCCGCGGGCGTGGCGTACAAAGTGCCGCCCGCGCGCACATGGTCGCGCGCCGCCCACTGGCTCGGCCCGCCGCCCATGAGCGTGCCGGTGAGCAGCACGGTCTCGCGCCGTTCAGTCGCAGACTTGAGACTGCGATGAACCATCATGGTCGGCGAGGGCATCACCAACTTGTAGCCGTTCTCGATATCGAGCGCCGAGTCGTACAGGAAGACGTCCTGCGTGCCGGTGCCGACATCAACGGTGAGGAAGCGCATGGTGAAGGAATTATAAAGCCGGATAGCCGGATGACGGGCGCAATTGAAATTGAGAGGATGCTTAACGCAAAGCCGCGAAGAGGCAAAGGCGCGAGGATTCTCTTTGCGCCCCTGCCGCCCAGCGGCTCTGCGTTAAGTCCTTCTGCTCACTCGAGGTGGCGCAACTGCTCAAAGGCGTTGTGCGCGGTCAGGTCAAGATCGAGGGGGGTGATGGAGGCATAGCCGTGCTCGACGGCCCAGATGTCGGTGCCTTCGTCGGCGATGCCCGTCGGCCACTCGCCGCCGATCCAGTAATACGGCTTGCCGCGCGGGTCCTCGCGCACGACGAGTTCATCACGATAAACGCGCCGCCCCTGCCGGGTGAGGCGCCAGCCGCGAGCGCCCGTCTTGGGGATGTTGAGGCTGAGCACGACGCCCTCGGGCAACGGCTGATGGGTGAGCCGCTGCGCGACCTCCGCCGCGATGTGCGCGGGTTGCACGTAATCGTCCGCCGCGAGCACATGGTCGGTCGAGACGGCGATCCCCGGCACACCGAACTGCACCGCCTCGAGCGCCGCCGTCACCGTGCCCGAGTAGGTGACGTCCTGCCCGAGGTTGTAGTGCGGGTTGATGCCCGAGACGACCAGATCAACTTTCGTCTTCAAAAAGCCCAGCAGCGCCAACGCCACGCAATCCGACGGCGCGCCGCTGCACGCCCACGCCGGCGAGCCGTCGCTCAGCCTGGCCGGCTCGAGGCGCAACGGTTTGTGCAGCGTCTTGCGATGGCCGGCGGCGGATTGGTTCTGCGCCGGCGCGATGACGGTGACTTTGGCGAAAACCTCGAGGGCCTGCAACAGGGCGAACAGGCCGGGCGCGTGCACGCCGTCGTCGTTGGTGAGGAGGATGTGCATAGAGCGATTGGGGTGGGCGCGGAAAAAGATTGAGCGGATTGTATATCAATCCGCTCAATCATCACGCCGGGCACGGATGAAATCCGCGTTTACTGGCCGAGGAAGGTTCGCACCAGTGGGCCGAGCGTATCGCGATTGGGGATGCTGACCTGCGCGCCGGTCGGCGTCGTCCACGGGATGACGTTGTTGGCGGTGACGGGCACCGTCTGAATGCTGGCGCGGTCTATCTGCGGGCCGAGGCAGGCCAGCGCCGCCAACTCCTCGGCGGAGAGGTCGGTGCGCACCAGCCCGCCGAGCGCGCCGATCAGCGCCGGGATCTGCGGGATGACGTCGGGGCTGAGCAGCCGGTCGCGGATGGCGAGCAGCAGCAGTTGTTGTCGCCGCACGCGATGGTAGTCGTCGTCCTGATGCCGGGTGCGGGCGTAACGCAGCGCTGCCAGCCCATCGAAGTGATTGACGCCCGCCGGCACTTCGAGGATGAAGGTGCCGCTGCCATCCTCGCGCGGAAAGCGCGGGTCGTAGATCGCCTCGGGCACCTCCATGTCAATCCCGCCCAGGGCATCCACAAATTGAATGAAGGCCCCGAAGTTGACGAGCACGTAGCGATGCACGCGAATGCCAAAATTCAACTCGACCGTGTTCTTGAGTTCCGCCGGGCCGCCGCCCTCCACCCCGTACACCTCGCCGTGCAGCCAGGCGGTGTTGATCCGATCCTGGGTGATGCCGGCGTGTTCGAGATTGGGCTGGGCCACGTACAAATCGCGCGGGATGGACATGAGCGCGGCGGTCTTGTCGGTGAAGCGCACATTGACCAGGCTGATGGCGTCGGTGCGCGTCGGCTTGCTGTAGTTGCCTTCGCGGTCATCCACGCCGAGCAGCGCGATGGTGAGGTGCTGCGGGCCGCCGCAGGCCGCAGCGGCGTCGGTCGGCAGCGGGGTCGGCTCGGGCAGGTTGGGGATGGGCGTGGCGGTGGAGAACACATCCGGCTGGCCCGGCTCGGTGGGCAGCGGCTTGACGACGATGGCCGGGGGCGGTTGCGGCGCGACGAGCGTACGCAGCCAGCCGGGCCGCGCAATGCTGACCACGGCGAAGGTCGCCGCGCACACCAGCGCGCCGGCCAGTGCACCGGCTATGAGACTGAAGGAGGTTTTGTTCATCGCAGCCCGCTCACGCTGAAAAGATTACAGCGTCAACGAAACGGGCGCAAGGACGGTTCCATGACGGCCCAACGAAGGCGCAAAGTCGTTCGGCCCGGCCTCATCCCCGACCACCGCCAGCGGCGCCTCGAACTCGCCAGCCGGTTGCGGCCGGGGCTGTTTCAAAATCTGTGCGAGGTCGTCCGTGACCTGAGCGCGCGGTTGGGACAAGCCTCTCAACGA
>CAZSNP010000036.1:28857-48015 GCA_964608265.1 uncultured Anaerolineales bacterium
GTACATCCTACACAAATCGAAAAGTGCTTTACAATCGGCGGCGGGATGTGGGATTTTCTGCGGCGACTCTTCGGCGGAGGGAAGGCGGCGGCACCGGCTGCGCCGCCGGCGGTTCAGCCCGCTGCGCCCCCCGCCCCCACCGCGCCGCCCAGCGATTCCGACGCCGCCGAAGCCTATCTCGAAAAAGTGCAGGCCAAGATCGCCAAGCTGGCCGAGGATTTCGCCGAGGGCGCCATCAACCGCGCCCAGTTTCAGGATTTGTACGCGCACTATCAGCGCGAAATCCGCACGGTCGAACAGGTCATCGAGAGCAAACAGGGCGATTGGCGCGAGGCGACGACCGAGGGGCAAAGCGTCCTCATCCGCCGCCGCAAGCTGGCGCGGGCCGAGGGGTATGCGATTTACGAAAACGAATCCGGCATGCCGCTGAGCACGTTGGGCCAGTTCGAACTCGACCCGGAGCTGGTGGTGCCGATGTTGTCGAGCTATCGCGCGGCGGCGGCGGAGATGTTCGGCGGCGGGCTGCGTTCAACCGAAATCGACAACGGGCGCTGGTTGTGTTTTGTGGCCGGGCGCTACACGACGCTGATGGCGCTGTTCACCGTCGAGCCGGCGCCGAAGCAGTTGGAGTATCTCGGCCAGTTGCACCGCACGTTCGAGTCGGCCAATCACAAACTCCTGTCTGCGCCGCCCGTCAACCCCGAGGCGTTGATCTATCCGCACGAACACTACCTCGGCACGTGGCGCAGCGCATGAGTCGCCAGTCATCCATCACTAGTCATGATTGAAGATTGATGACTGATGATCAAAGACTAAATGCCTCCCACTTACAAAGTCGTCGTCGCCGGCAACGGCAATGTCGGCAAGACCTCCCTCATCCGCCGCTGGTGTGAGGGCAAGTTCGAGGCCAGCCGGGTGATGACCATCGGCGTGGATTTCCAGACGAAGACCGTGCACCTGCCCGACGGCGCGCCGGGCGGCCAGGTCAAGCTGTCCATCTGGGATATGGCCGGACAGGAGCGCTTTCAATCGGCGCGGGCCGGGTTCTATCGCGGCTGCCGCGCCGTGGCGCTGGTTTACGACGTCACCTCACCCGACTCGCTGAACGACCTCAAACGCTGGGTGATCGAAATCCACAAGGCGGTGGGCTGGCAACGCTACGTCGTCGTCGGCAACAAAGTGGATTTGGTGCGCGAGGCCGCCCTCGAGGCGGCGCAACAACTCGCCGTTGAACTGAAAGCCCCTCACGTCGAGACAAGCGCAGCCACCGGCGCCGGCGTGCCCGCCCTCTTCGAGACCCTCGCTCGCCTCGCCTCCGCCCCGTGACTCAACCCAACCCATCGCCGCAACGCGATAGGCGTTGGCGGTTATCCACGCTCATGGCCGGCGGCCAGTGGGCGGCGCAACTCCCGCCGGCGGTGCAACGCAACCTGCGCTGGTTCTTGACCGATGGCCTGTTTGCGCAGGTCGCCGAATCAATTTCATTGGCTTATCTAAGTTTGTACGTGCTCAGCCTCGGGGCCACGCGCGGCCAGATCGGTTTGATGACGTCGCTGGCGAGCCTGAGCGCGGCCCTGTTGTTGTTGCCCGGCGCCGGGCTGGCGCGGCGCGCCGACCAGCGCCAGCGAGTGGCCTTGGCGTCGGGCACCGCCGCGCGCGTGGCGTTGTTGCTGCTGGCCCTCATCCCGTTTGCGTTTTCGGGCCAAACCCTGGTCACCGTCGCCATCGCCTTGGCCGTCATCCGCGAGACGCTGGCCAACCTCGCCCTGCCGGCGTGGACGGCGTTGACGGGCGACATCGTGCCGCTGGCGTGGCGCGGTCGCTACTTCGGCATGCGGAACATGGCGATGGGGGTGGTGGGGATCACGACGACGCTGCTGGTCGGGCGGGCCATCGTCTCGATCGGCGGTGAGAGCGGCTATCAGTGGGCGCTGATCTTTGCCTTTATCACCGGGCTGGCCGCCACCTTCAGCTTCGCGCAGATCAAGCCGCCGGTCGTCGCCGCCGAGGCCGAGGCAGCGCCGGGCGGGGGCGCGCCGCTGCTGCAACGCTTGCGGGCCAATCCGCAATTCATCGCCTTCTGCGGCGCGGCGGCGGTGTGGAACTTTTCGTTGTATGTGGCCGGGCCGTTCTTCAACGTGTACGTCGTCGAGCGTTTGGGCGGGGATGCGTTGAGCGTGGGCTGGCTGAGTGTGGTCTCGTCCATCGCCGCGCTGCCCGGCCAGCGCATCTTCGGCGCACTCACGGATCGCTGGGGGCCGCGCCGCGTGCAACTGGCGACCACCGCCCTCATCCCCATCCTGCCCATCGCGTGGCTGTTCGTCCGCGAGCCGTGGCATGTCGTGCCCATCAATCTGCTGGCTGGTTTTTTGTGGGCGGGCTACCTCATCGCCAGCCTCAACTACCTCCTCATCCTTGCGCCGCAGGATGAGCGCGCCCGCTTCAGCGCGGTGCATCAAATGGTGGTGATGGGATCGCTGGCGGCGGGCGCGGCGGTCGGTGGCTGGGTCGTGACCGAGTGGGGGTATCTCATCGTGTTCATGCTGTCGGGCATCGGGCGCTGGCTGGCGGCGCTGGTGCTGTGGCGGTTCACGCGCGCAGCGCCGCCGGCGGCGATGGATTGACGAGACTGGCGCGGTTTGCGAGCCTCCCCGCGAAACGCCGACGCCAGCCGGCCGAGCGCTGGCGGTCGAGTTCGCCCCGCTGTCCTGCGTGACGCCTCCTTAATTCGCTTCTCCGCACCGCGCGCTCCCGGCAGGGCGCGGTGTATCCCTTTTTGTCTACCTGGCGGCGACCCACATCCGAGGGTTTTGGGGGATGCTGGCCTTCATTAGCCGTGAGTTGGCGGCCCGGCGGCATGCGGGCCGACCGGTTCGTGGTTTGAGGAGATTGCGATGCTGAGAAAAATAGCCCGCCCTTTCAGAGATTTGCGCACCCCGCTCACGCCGGCACAACGGCGCACCGCGCTGGTCTGGGCAGCCGTGTGTTTGTGGGCGAGCGCAGTGCTTCTGCTCGTCGCCCTGTCCATCGCGCCCGTGCAGCCGGCAGGCCCGGCGGCGGCGCCTTACTTTGTACATCTCACGCTGGAAGATTTGTTTCCGAAGGCGGAGTAAAGCAGTGAAAGTGCAACCTTGAGTCGTCCAGGGAGTTTTCCTCATGGCTGATTACACATTGACCCACATTGACCCGCAGCAGCGCGGGGCTTTTGTCGAGCGTCTGCTCAATTCTACGCGCGGCACGTTCGATATCTTCGCCCTCTATCTGGGCGAACGGCTGGGCCTGTATCGCGCACTGAGCGAGAACGGCCCGCTCACGTCGGTTGAACTGGCAGCGCGCACCGGCACACATGAGCGCTATGTCCGTGAATGGCTGGAGCAACAAACGGTGACCGGCGTGCTCGAGGTAGAAACGCCCGAGGCCGAGGCGACCGACCGCCGCTTCCGCTTGCCGCCCGCCCACGCCGAGGTGCTCACCGACGCCGACAGCCCGAACTATCTCACGCCGCTGGCGCAGATGCTGGCCGGCGTGGTGCGCCCACTGCCCTCCGTGCTCAAGGCTTACCAGAACGGCGGGGGTGTGCCCTATCACGAATACGGCACGGACTTCCGCGAAGGGCAGGCCGCCATCAACCGGGCGATGTTCCTGCAAGACCTCGGGCAGAGCTGGTTGCCCGCCATCGCTGATGTACACGCGCGATTGCAACAATCACATCCTGCCGCGCGCGTGGCCGACATCGGCTGCGGCGCGGGCTGGTCGAGCATCGGCCTCGCGCAGGCCTACCCGCACGCGCGCGTGGATGGCTTCGATCTGGATGCGCCCTCCATCGAGATGGCGCGCCTCAACGCTCGGAGCGCGGGGCTGAATGGGCGCGTGCAGTTCCACGTGCGCGATGCCGGCGACCCGGGGCTGGCCGGCCAGTATGATCTGGTGACGGCGTTCGAGTGCGTACACGATATGTCTGACCCGGTGGGCGCGCTGCGCGTGATGCGCCAGTTGGCCGGTGAAGCAGGCACGGTCATCATCGCCGATGAGCGCGTGGGCGCCACATTCACACCGACCGGCAACGACGTGGAGTGGATGATGTACGGCTGGAGCGTGCTGCACTGCCTGCCGGTCGGCATGGCCGCCGAGCATTCGGCGGGCACCGGCACGGTGATGCGGACCGATACGTTGCGGCAATACGCGCAGGCCGCCGGCTTCCGCGAGGTCGAGGTGTTGCCGATTGACAACTTCTTCTTCCGCATCTATCGGCTGCACAGTTAAGAAAAGCACCGGGCACATTCTCACGATGTGCCCGGTGCTCTTCGCTGTCGCACCCGCGACGGCTACTTACGCGCCGCGTCGTCGAAGATCATCTCCCCGGCGCGGATGGGGACCTTCAGCCGATTCTCGAACGGGGTCAGCGGGCAGCTTCAATTATCCTTGGAAGCTAAGCCAATATCAACCTGACCTGCCTCGTTGATTGAGGGCGGTCGAACCCCCTACTCCCGAACGAATGTTGCGCCTTGTTGAAGATACTCTGGCAGAGCTACGACAAAATTCGAGCCTCTGTCCACCTCGCTTTGCACCTCAATGGTCCCGCCATGAGCGTGGATAAGTTGCCTGGCAATGGCCAGCCCCAATCCGCTGTGCGTTCTCTCGCTCCGGGATCGATCTCCTCGCCAGAAACGATCGAAGATAAACGGAAGGTCCTCGGCTGCGATTCCTGATCCGGTATCTCTGACTTGGATCTGGACGCTGCGTTCCGCGCTTGAGCCTGCTCCCGTGGTGATGGAGATCGTCCCGCCCGGGGGCGTGTAACGCAGGGCATTGGAGATGAGATTAGATATCACCTGGTTGAGCCGGTCGTAGTCCGCGGTGATCTGCTGATCTGGGTTGGCGAGGTCAGTTTTCAGGCCAATGCCAAAGGCAGCGGCTTGCGAAGAGAAACTCGAAATCAGATCCTGTATCAGGTCGGCGAGCCGAAAACGCACGGGGTGCAGCGGAAGCTGTCCGGTCTCAGCCAGGGAGAGAGTCTGCAAGTCGTTCACGAGCCGGGTGAGCAGTCTAGTCTCATCCAATGTCGCGTTGATATGCCCAGGTGTCGGCTGATAGACGCCATCCAGCAGTCCCTCGAGGTTGCCTTGAATGATGTGGAGCGGCGTGCGGAGTTCGTGGGCAATATCCGTGGTCAGGTTGCGGCGCTGCTGTTCGGCGCGCTCCAGTTCGCCAACCATCTTGTTGAAGCGTTTGATCAACTCGCCAAACTGCGGCGAATCATCGTTGGGCACACGCACTGCCAGATCGCCCTCCGCAACGGAATCGATAGCATTGAGGATTTGCCTCAACGGTCGGCCATAACGGCTATACAAGGTGAACCCGGTGACGAGGATGAAAAGAACCACCACGACGGGCGCGCCGCACGCCAGCAGCCAGACATTCCTGACCCCGGCGTATTCTGAAAAGACCAAGTAAAGAACCGCGGCTGTGCCTCCGAAAAAGAGAAGGAGGATGATAAAGAGGAAAAACGCGCAGGGAAGATAGCGGCTTTCGTCGTTTTGCTTTTGGGGCGGAACGGGGTTATCGGCCATAGGAATGCTGGCAGCAACTGGTTCGGGGCCAACACCAGTTTTCAATCACGTCTCGGTGAAGCGATAGCCGACGCCATACACTGTTTCGATCAGCGACTGGCCTGAAGCAGCCTCGAGTTTCTTTCGGAGATTCTTGATGTGTGAGTCCATACTGCGATCAAGGCTGGAGACAACACCGTGCAGGTCCTCGAGCAATTGTTCACGGGTGAGAGTCTGACCCGGCCGGCTGGCGAGTAGATGCAGCAACTTGAATTCGGTCGGGGTGAGCCGGATGGAGCTGCCGTTGTAGGTAACCAGGTACTTTTCCGCATCAATCTCCAGCCCGCCCACGCGGATAAGGGCCGGCATTTTGACATCGCCGCGAGTCCGACGCAGCAGCGCCCGCACGCGCGCCACCAAAGCGCGGACGGAGAATGGCTTGGTGATGTAATCGTCCGCGCCGATCTCCAGGCCGGTGACTTGATCGATCTCCTCCGACAGGGCGGTGAGCATGATGATCGGCACGTCGCTCTCGCGGCGCAGGCGGCGGCAGACCTCGAGCCCATCAACCTGGGGGAGCATGAGATCGAGAATGACGAGGTCGGGTTTTTCGCGCCGGGCCAGCGTCAGAGCGGATTGGCCATCGGCCGCGAGGATGACACGAAAACCATTCTTTTCCAGATAGTCGCGAGCAAGGCGGGCAACCCTGGGTTCGTCGTCAACCACGAGGACAAGTTGGGGCATGGGCGAAGTATAAGGGAGAACGCGCTGTGCAACAGACCTTGCGAAGCACTGCCCCTTGAGTTTCTTTCAACACGATTGTGAGCCGGCACAGCCGACGACGCTTATCCCAGCGTGACCACGATTTTCCCCTGCGCATGACCTGTGCCCAGATAACGCATGGCGTCGGCGACCTGGGCCAGCCCATAGGTCCGCTCGACGAAGGGTTTGACTTTGCCGGTTGCAAGAAGGTCTTTGAGGACCAGTAAGTCTTCTCGCGTGAGCTTGGCAACGAAGAACACGACCTTCCGGCCCGAGCCCAAGGAGGCGAGGTGCATCTGGATGACGTGGCTGAGCGGGCCGATCAGCGGCGTCCTCGGCCCGCCGACGATGACGACCGTGGCGTCCGGCTTGAGCACGCGTTGATATTCAAACCACGATCGGCTGCCGACGACATCCAGCAACAGGTCATAGCGCAGACCGCTACGCGTGAAATCCTCCCGGGTGTAATCGAAAACATGATCCGCCCCAAGCGAACGGGCGCAGGCCACGTTTCGCGTGCTGCACACGGCCGTCACTTGCGCCCCGAACGCTTTGGCGATCTGAACGGCGAACGTGCCCACGCCTCCGGACGCGCCATTGATCAGGACTGACTGCCCGGGCTGGATCTTTCCAAAGTCGCGCAAGCCCTGCAACGCCGTAATCGCCGCGACCGGAACGGCCGCAGCTTCCTCAAAAGTAATGTTGGCGGGCTTCTGCACGATCGCCTTCCGCACGGTCACGTAGTCGGCCAGCGCCCCGCTTCGCCCACCGAAAACCTCGTCGCCGGGTCTGAAGTCGGTGATATCCTTGCCCACCCCCTCGACCACGCCGGCAAAATCCACCCCTATTCGCGGGTCTTTCGGCCCGAAAAGCCCGTTGCCGAGCCGGGCCAGGAATAACCCGGTCATAGCGTACCACTCGGCGATGTTCACGGACGATGCACGCACGCGAACCAGAACGCCATCGTCCGGGACATTCGGCTTTTCTATTTCTTCAATCTTCAGTACATGGGGCAGACCATAGGTTCGGTAGGTGATAGCTTTCATGTGGACTCCAGTAATCGGGTTCCCTGAATGGGAAAACATGAGCGGTTCAATCTCGCTTCCAGTCGTCCCACTTTCTGTGTGACCGATGGATAGATCGTGATACTTCCGCTGGTCATTGTTTGAGAGCGACTCCTCTAATCATCAGCCAGAAGGCAAGGATCACTTCAAAGACCGGCATGGGTAGCCAAACCAGCAAGGTGTTAGACGCTGCCCAAGACATGGGGCCGCCGAAGAGCCCCGCCAGTTGAGTCGGCAGGATCACGATCAGCACAGCCGAGGCCAGCACGCCGAGTTGCGCCAGCGCAGTGGGAATCGTCTGCCCACGCAGGAAGAGTCAGGAGAAGCCGAGACTGCCAACGGCGAAGTAAATGGCGCTCTCGCCGTACTGGATGGCTTCTGCAATCCGGCAGGTTAACGCCAGAAAAGCCAGAACCGGCCCCTGCTCACTCGTCAACGTGCACAGGGTCAACCCCAGCACAAGCGCCGAAAGCGATTGCAGCAACAACAGCAGGTCCGCTGCCTGCGACTGGCCGCCCAGCGACATGCTGGTTATGCCAGCGATGATGCAGAGGAGAAAGGTGAATCCAGCGACTCCGGCGTAGGTCATGGGGGAGGTTGCAGTAGTTGTCATGGATGAGTGCTTTGGAGAAGATTTTCCAAAGCTACTCATTCATTGTGGAAGAATTATGGAGGAGCCGGCTGGGCTTTGTGGAGATTGTGAAAGGAGAGCGATGGCATTTCGGTTCTTATTGCCGTTCGCTCGGCGGTCAATAAGCCTCCCTCTCGAGATGTGTGAGACTTCTGCCGGGGCCGTGCCGCTTACGCGTGGGATGCGTCCGGGAAGAGTTTTTCACCGGCGCGGATGGGGACCTTCAGCCGATTCTCGAACGGGGTCAGCGGGCATGACCACGCGTCGTTGTACGCGCAATACGGGTTGTAGGCCAGATTGAAATCCACGCGGAAGCGATTGTCGCCGAGCGGCTCGGGCTCGAGGTAGCGGCCCGCCGGGTACGTTTCCTTCCCCGCCAGCGAATCCACAAACGGCAGGAAGAACCCGTGCGCCGAGGCGTACAGCGTCAACTCCGCCGGTTGGCCCTCCACCGAAAACCTGAAGCGCCCGAAACGCTGATACGACTGCGCCTCGCCCGTCGTCGTCTGCATCTCAATCACCTCGCGTTGCGGAAAGACCTCCACCGTCATCTCCAGCCGCAGGTCGGGATTCTCGGGGAAGTAGTGCAGCCCGGTGAACGCGCGCTTCTGCTGCGGCGTGAGCGGCGATTGCGGATGGGTGCGGAAGAAATCATCCTTCTCCGCGCGGTATTCTTCAAGCTCGGTCATCACAACTCTCCCGGCGCGCCCAATGACGCACTGTCCCCCACAGACTCGGCCGGGGCGAAATCCATTACGCGGGCGACGGCGTCAGGCCGGGGAGGCGGCCACGCGATTGCGCCCGGCGTGCTTGGCCTGATACAGCGCGCGGTCGGCGCTCTCGAGCAATTTCGCCGAGTCAGCGATGGGCGCGGGGAAGCTGGCCACCCCAACGCTCATGGTGATCGCGCCGCCGGGTTGGCTCTCGCGCCGCGGGAAGGGATAGGCCTGGGTGGCGGTGCGGATTTTTTCCGCGACCACGAGGGCGTTGGCCGCGTCGGTCTCGGGCAGGATGATGGCGAACTCCTCGCCGCCGTAGCGGGCGATGAAATCGGTGGCGCGCACACCGGCCGTCAGCACGCTGCCGAACTCACTCAGCAGCGCGTCGCCCTGCGGGTGGCCATGGCTGTCGTTGTAGTGCTTGAAGTGATCGAGATCGAGCAGGATGAACGAGAGCGGGCGGCCATAGCGCCGGGCGCGTTCCACCTCATCGGCCAGACGGTGATCGAAGGCGTACCGGTTGAACAGGCCGGTCAGCCGGTCGTGGGCCGCCATCTCGCGCAACCGGGTTTCGAGTTTCAGAATCCGCTCACCGATGGACACCCGCATGCGCAACTCGGCGGAGTTGAACGGCTTGGTGAGGTAGTCGTCGGCGCCGGCCTCCAACCCTGTGATGATCTGCTCCTTCCCATCGAGCGCGGTGAGCAGCATGATGTAGGTGTAGCCGGGCAAATCGGCCGCCCGGACGCGGCGCACCAGTTCCGGGCCATCCATCTCCGGCATCATCCAATCGGTGATCAGAAAACGATGATGCTCGCGCCCCATCGCTCGCCACGCGGCCAGGCCGTCGTTCGCGACCACCACTTCGTAGCCGGCGCGCTCGAGGTGCACCGTGAGCAAGCGGCGCTGGTTGGGGTCGTCTTCGGCGATGAGGATTTTCATGTGTACACCACCACCCGGTTGCGCCCGGTGCGTTTGGCGCGATAGAGCGCTTCGTCGGCGCGGCGGATCAAGGTCTCGCTGTCGGCGCCATCCTGTGGGAAGTTAGCCACCCCGAGGCTGACCGTCACGCGTCGCTCCGGCTGAGCGTCGGGGCCGGGGAAGGGCTGGCCGGCCACCGAGGCCCGCAACTTCTCGGCGGCCAGGTAGGCGCTCTCGCGGTCGGTCTCGGTGAGGATGAAGGCGAACTCCTCGCCGCCATAGCGGGCCACGATGTCGGAGGCGCGCACGCAGCGCTTAAAGACCGCGGCCATCTCCCGCAGCAACTTGTCCCCTTCCGGATGCCCGTGCGTGTCGTTGTAGTTTTTGAAGAAATCGATATCCAGCATCAACAGCGCCAGCGGATGGTGATAGCGCGTCGCGCGGCGGAGTTCCTCGTCCAGACGAGCGTCGAACGCGCGCCGATTGCGCAGCCCGGTGACCGCATCACTCAACGCCAGCTCGGCCTGATGGGCGAGCGATTCGTTCAGCCGCGCCTCGAGGGTGATGACGCGCTCGCCGATCTTCAACCGCGCCTGCAACTCGTCCAGGTCGAAGGGTTTGACCATGTAATCGTCCGCGCCGGCCTTCAGCCCGCTCAGCACATGCTGGCGTTGATCGAGCGCAGTCAGCATGATGACGTACACATAGTGGGCCAGGCCGGCCTCGCGGATGCGGCGGATCAACTCCATGCCATCCATCGCCGGCATGTACCAATCGGCGATGATGAGCTGGATGTGATCCTGCTGCACCAGCGACCACGCAGCCTGCCCGTCCTCGGCCTCCACCACCTCGTAGCCGCAGCGCTTGAGGTGAATGGCGACGGCCCGGCGCACGCCCAGCTCATCATCCACCACCAGCACACGCCACTTGGGGGTTGGGTCGGAAACGGGGAGCATGGGGCGACGGGCTAGGCCGAGGGCGGCGGGGCGACCTGCACCTGATTGCGTCCCCCGCCTTTGGCCCGATACAGCGCCTCATCTGCCGAACGCAGCAGATCATCGTTCCTGCGACCGTGCTGCGGAAAGGCCGCCACCCCGAGCGACAAGGTCACATCCCCCAGCGGCTGCCCCTCGTATTGCAGCCGCAACTCGCTCACCTTCCGCCGCAATGTCTCGGCGCGCTGTTGCGCGATCTCGAGCGAGGCCTCGGGCAGGATCAGGGTGAACTCCTCGCCCCCGAAGCGACAGGCGATGTCGCTCAGGCGGATGTGCGCTTGCAGGATCTTGGCGAGTTCGCGCAAAAGATGATCACCGGCGGCATGGCCGAAGGTGTCGTTGAAGCGTTTGAAGTGATCGAGGTCGAGCAGGATGACGCTGACCGGCTGGCCGGCGCGAGTGGCGCGGCTCAACTCACGGGTGAGCGATTCTTCGAGGTAACGCCGGTTGAACAACCCCGTCAACGGGTCGCGGATGGATTGCTGGCGCAGCGTTTCGCGCAGGCGCAGGTTCGACAGGGCCAGCGCGATGCTGTCGCCGACGGCCTGGGCGAGTTGTTGTTGGTTCTCGGGGAATGCCCCGCTGCCCGGATGGCGGCGCAGGTGCCAGACGCCCAACATTTCTCCCTGGGCGAGCAAAGGCAAACACACATACGCTTCCGTCTCGGCGGAAGACACATGCCGGCAGAACGGGCTGGCGCTGCCCGGCTCGACGCTATGCACCCGGGCGCGCCGCAACGCCCAACAATCCTCTGGGGCGAACGGCAGCATCTTCTCAGCCGCCTCTCCCCAGTGAGCGGCGACCTCGATCAGGCGGCGCGACTCGTGCACGATGCCGAGCAGGCCGGCGGCTGATTCGAACAACCGGGGCGCCTGCTGGCCGATGATGCCAAACGCTTCTTCGGCGGTCAGGCAACTTTGCAGCAGCCCGCCCATCTCATTCAACAAGGCGATCTCGCGGTTGCGTTGTTCAAGCTCACTCACCCAGACGGCCAGTTTTTCCTGGGCCATGAGCTGCGCCTGTTCCGAGTCTTTGCGCTCGGTCACGTCCTCGAGGATGCCCACATACCCGAGCACCTCGTGCGTAGTTGTGTGGAGCGGGACGGCATAGCCGTAGACCCAGTTGAACGAGCCGTGTAGATGTTGAAACCGAAACTCGAGGGCAAAGGCCCGTCCGGCCCGGATGGCGGCGGCCCATTGGGTGATGACGTACTCGCTGTCTTCGGGGTGAACGGCGTTGACCCAGCCGTGCCCCAACGCCTCGGCCGGCGTCAACCCAAGCATCTGGGCGCAGCGGGTATTGACATACGTCCATTCGCCGCGCGCATCGCTGTTGAACAGACCCACCGGCGCCTGCTCGATGGCCTGGAGCAAAACCGACTCAGTTGTTGTGTCCTCGGAATGCGACCGCATTGCGGAGGGACCTCCGGCGCTAAGGTTTGGCCGGAATGATGAGGTTCAGTCCGGCGAGGATCGTCTCGCCTTTGCCCATGTCGTTCGAGATCTGCAATGCCTCAACCGTAGTCTCGAAGCGCGCAGCCAGGCCGACGAGCGTGTCACCCGGTTGTACAGTGTACGCGATTGGCCGCCGCGTTGGGTTGGGGATGGTGAGAGTGCGCCCAACCGTGATCACGTCGCCGCTCAGGCCGTTGGCGGAGCGGATGGACGTCATCGTCACGCCATACCACACCGCGATGCGTTGCAGCCGGTCACCACGTTGCACAACGTAGGCGATGTAGACCCCGGTCGGCGTGACCGTCGGTGGCCGGCGCGTGCTCGTCGGCAGCGGCGTGGGGATGAAGAGCACCCGCCCCGGCTGCACCGTATCGCTCGTCAGACCGTTGGCCGATTTGAGCTGCGTCAGGCTGAGGCCGAAGCGCCGGGCCAGCGCCAGCAACTGATCGCCCCGTTGCACGATGTAGGTTTGCGCGCCGGGCGGCAACGGCGTGGGCGTGACCGTGGGCGTGTTCGGCGGCGGAATGAGCAGCCACTGTCCCTCGAAGATCGTATCCGACGACAGGTTGCTGGCGGCGCGCAGATTGGCGGTGGTGGTGCGGAAGCGGCGCGCCAATGCCAGCAATTGATCGTTGCGCTGCACCCGATAGAGTTGATAGCCGGGCGGGATGGTGCTGAACGGCGGCGTGATCGTCGCGATCGGCGTGGGGATGCGGAGGATTTGGCCCTCGTAAATCGTGGCGGTGTTGTCGAGGCTGTTGACGCCGAGCAAGGCCCCCAGCGAAATACCGAAACGCTGCGCGATCTTGGCCAGCGTGTCGCCGAAGCGCACCGTGTACGTATCCGGCCCGGGCACCAGCGTCGGTGTGCGCGTCCCGGCCGAAGTCGGGCCGGGTGTGCTCGATGGGCCGCGCGTGCTCGTCGGGCCCGGCGTGTTCGAGACGCGTGGGGTGAGGGAGGGGATGGGTGTCCGCGACGGGACGAGCGTCCGTGTCGGCGAGGACGTGCGCGAGGGAGTGAGCGTGCTGGTGGCTGTGAATTGTGAGGTGGCCGTGTTGGTCGGCGTGCGGGTCGCGGTCGGCTGGAAGCGCGAGGTTTCGGTGGCCGGTGGGCGCGGGGTCTCACCGGTCTGCGCGCGGGTTAGCGGCGCCGCCGTCATCACGCCTGCCAGCCCGAACAGGATCAGCGCCCCCAGCGCATACCGCCAAAGTTGAGAGGGTAACCGCATCATGGGCCTCCGTCGCCCTGCATTGTAGGCGCGAGCGGCGCGGGAGGCAAACCGCAGGGGCGAGACAAAGCGAGACCGCAGCGACGGTCGGCTGCGGTCTCGCGGGGTTCGTCTTCGGAGGTGGGCAGTTACGGTTCGGAGCAGACCGGCTGGCCCATGGTGCTGCCGGTGATGCACTGGATCACCAGGCCCGTATCGAAGAAGACGCGCACCGTCGTAAACTGAGTTGTGGTCGCGCCCGCCGAGTCGAAGTCGGTGCTGGCAGTGGTGCTGACTTCCAGCGTGTAATTCTCCGAGGCCCGGTTGCGGAAATCGTCGATGGGCTGCAGGGGCGCCGGCACACGCTCCGCGGTGAGGGCGTTACTGACCAGCGTGTCGATGCGGCGCACCCCGTCCTGCTCATCGGTCGTCATCTGCGCAAAATAGCCGGTGACGACGGCCAGCAGGGCCGCGCTCAACCACACACGCGCCAACCCGGTCAGCCGGTCGCGGCCCTCTTCGCGCATCGCATGTTCGTGCGAATTGATCCCCCAGCGCAGCAATGCGGTGAAGCCAACGAACAGCACCACGAGCGGCAGTGTGAACACCAGCAATACGTACGAGATGCCGAGGCGCTCGACCGCCCCGCCGCCGAAGCTGATGAACGAGCGCACCAACTGTACGGCCACCAGAACCGCCGCGCCGATAAGGATGCCGCGCCACGAAGAATCGAACCAACCGATGATGAAGCCGGCCACAGCCAACGCCACACCGGAGGTGATGACGTTGGCCACCACCTGCCCACCATCCACGCGCAGGGCGACGTCTGACAAGACCACGGCGTTGATGACGGATGACACGAACCCGTACAACGCGCCGATCAGCAGGCCGAGCCACGCGCCGACCGTCGCCCGTTGATAATTGCTCATCACGACTCCTTCGCGCTCGTTGGGCCACAAACCGTTATCCGCGAGGGAAGAATTGACTGCGGTTTTCATATGTCCGACCTTTCTCTGAATCCGCTTGATACAGTCTACAAGAAAATTGAAGTTTGTCAACAATTATTTTGTTACTTTTTCTAACTTGATTGATTTATGGAATTAATTAGTTCACAATCCTAAAACCGAATGTGAATTCAAAACATTATTTCTAATCGCTAACAGATTAATACCCAGGGCTGGCGGCGCTGGTTCGATTTTGCCTGCATTTTTAGATGTGGGATTCCGCTACGGAGATGGGTGCAGGCGGCTGAGGATTTGGGCGCCGGTTTCGCCCTCGGCCCAGCGTGGCTGATGCAGGTCTTCGATGACGATGGGCAGCGCTTGCCAGCTCTCAAGTTGCGCGCCCCGAAAGGTCACTTCGAGCAGGCCTCCCTGCCGCGTCAGCGGCGGGCCTTGATCGAAGACGAAGTTGCCGAGGGCGTACGCGACCAGGCCTGCCTCCAACGGCTCGAGGGGGTGGATGATGTGCGGGTGGTTGCCGACGATGAGAGTCGCACCCGCCGCCATCATCCGCCGCGCCCACTCGCGTTGTTCGGCCAGCGGGGCCTCGGCATACTCCACGCCCCACTGCGGCAGCACGATGACGACATCGGCCAGTGTGCGCGCAGCAGTGATACTCGCGACGACGGCCTCGATGTCGAGCGGCGCGACGCCGGGCTGACCCTCGCGCGCGTACAGCCCCGCACACACCGAACACACGCCGAGGAAGGCGAAGCGCACGCCGCCGCGCTCGAGGAGGATGGGGGAACGCGCCTCGGCCAGATCCGCGCCGCTGCCCACCGAGTGGATGGCGGCCGCGGCGAGAGCACGTTGCGTATCGAGCAGCGCCTGATCACAAATGCCCCGCACCTCGCCGCAATCCTTGGCGTGGTTGGTGGCGGTGGTGATGAGGTCGAAGCCCGCGAACTGTAACCCCTCCACCGTACGCACCGGGCCGATGAGGTTGAGCGTCTCGGGGCATGGGCTGGGGGCAGCGATATCGGAGAGTGCGCCATCGAGGCTGCCCACGGTGAGGTCGGCGGCGCGCAACCTTTCGGCGACGGCGCGATATGGCAGGGTGAAATCATCAGCCGCGAGGGCGCGTTGTGCCGGGCACCGGCCGGGGTTGATGTCGCCGGTGAAGAGGATGCGCGTCATCTGCGCGGATGCGGCTGCCGGTGTCTGAGTCGCCGAAGGCGCGGAAAACGCCTCCAGCACCGGCCTGCCCTCCGCTTCGCCCGGCAAGCTCAATCCCAAAACATAGGCCGCCGTCGCCGCCGTATCCATCGTCACTATCGTTTGCTGGAGCTGGTGATTCGCGCGCACGCCCGGCCCGGCGATGATCCACGGGATGGTCATGTCCTCGGGGAGGCTGCGCCCGTGGCTGGTGCCGAGGCCGCCGTGATCGGCGGTGACGATGAGGGTGGCCTCGGCGGGCACCGCGGCCAGCAGCCGGCCCACGTCCTCATCGGCCCGCGTCACCTGGGCGAGGTATGCCTCCGACATCCAGCCCGACGAGTGCCCGACCTGATCGACCGTCGGCAGATGCACGAAAAGAAGATCGAAACCGCCGGCGACCTGGGCCAGCGCATTCTCGATCACGTCGTTGTCACCGGCCGGCGCATACACGAACACATCGAGCGTGCCGGGCACCTCGAGGTGTTTGAATTTCTCCTTGCCTGCCACCATCACCGTGCGCAGCCCGGCGCGATGAGCCAGGTCGAAGATCGTCGGCACAGTAGCCAGCGGGCCGCGCGCCGGTTCGTAATCATTCCAGTCAACTTTGTGTGTCGATGGCCCGAAGCCGGTGAGCATCGAGGCGTGCGACGGCAATGTCACCGAGGGGAAGATGGTCTGCGCCGCGAACGAATACGCCCCCCGTCCCGCCAACCCCTGGATGTTCGGGGAGGCCGTTTGCTGTAACGCATCCGGCCGCAGCCCGTCAATGGAGATGATGACGACGCGCCTCGACGCTGGCGTCGGTGAGGGCGTAACCGATGGCGACGCGATGGGAGTCGCGGTCGGGGTGTTGTCGGGTGGGCGGGTTGCGTTTACGGTGCGGGTCGCCGAGGCGATGGGTGGCACGGTGGGCGCAACCGTGTGCTCTGCCGGCAGCGCCACTGACCCGGTGGCGCAGGCGTACAGCCAGCTCAGCGCCGCAAGCCACACCACGAGTCGAGGGGTCATTACTTCCGCTGCATGAGGAAATCGCGCAGCGTGCGGGCCGCCGGGCTGAGGGAGCGGCCTTTGAGCCACACCAGCCCCAGTTCACGCTTGAGGGTTTGATCGGAGATGCGCACGGCGTGGATGCCGTTGCCATCGGTGAGGGCCAGTTCGGGAACCAGCGCGACGCCCAGCCCGGCACTGACGAACTCAAGCGCGCTCTGCATCGCGCCGCCATCCAGCGCGACGCGGGGCTCGAAGCCGGCGGCGCGACAGGCGCGCAGGGTCACCTCCCGCAACTTGTAGCCCTCCGGAAAGAGGATGAAGGGCTCGGCGGCCAGGTCGGCGAGTTTCACTGTTTGCCGCTTGCCGAGGAAGGGATGTCGCTGGCTGACGGCAAGCAAGTACGTCTCTTCGAGGAAGGGCGTGCTCTCGACGCTCTCCGGTAGCACATCGGTGGCGGCCACGGCCAGGTCGAGCTTGCCGTCCTCGATGAGACCGAGCAGCGTCTGCGTGCCCGCTTCGCGCAGGGTGACCTCGAGGCCCGGCCATTGCTGCTTGAACTGCATCAGCCGGGCCGGCAGGATGTGAATGCTGACCGTGGGTGGCGCGCCCAGGCTGGCCCGTCCACGTTTGAGCTGGTCGCGCTCGCGGACCTCATTTTCTGCGGCGTTCACCAGGGTGAGGATTTGGCGCGCATACGGGAGCAGCGCGCGTCCGGCTTCGGTGAGCGTCACCTTTTTGCCGATGCGGTCGAACAAATCCATGCCCAATTCGGTCTCGAGGGCCCGGATTTGCTGGCTGACGGCGGGCTGGGCGATGTGCAATTCATCGGCAGCCCGCGAGAAATTCAAATGATCGGCGACGGCGACGAACGATTCCAGATGGCGTAAATGCATGGCACACCTCAACTCATCATTTGCTCAGACGAGGCTGATAGGGCGTTAACTCGCTCACGCGATAACGTCAGGAACAGCGCGGCGGTGAACATAGATATATCTTATCATCTTTAGCCGATTCATGTCTTTTACTTTTTATACAAAAGCCTATACACTATCTATGCAAAGCAGGCAATTCAGGGCTAAATAGTTGCCACGAAAGGAACGGGAATGGTGCTTTCATCCAACCCACTCACCAACGTGCTCGGCGGGCAGGCGCCGTTGCCGCTGCTCACCCACACCGAGGAAATTCAATTGGCGCGCCGGGTGGCTGCCGGCCAGGCTGCCGAAAAGCAACTGGTAAAGAAGGGCCTGCCCCTGCCCAGGCGGCGTAAACTCAAGCAAAAGGTCGCCGATGGCGCGGCAGCCCGCGAGGCGCTGGTGCTGCACAACATGCCGCTGGTGCTGAGCGTCGCCGGCCGCTTCCGCAACTCCACCCTGGCCTATGAAGACTTAATACAGGAAGGCGTGCTCGGGTTGATCAAGGCCGCCGAGCGCTACGATCCCAAACGCGGCACCCGCTTCGGCACGCTGGCGGTGTGGTGGATTCGGCAGGCCATCGGGCGGGCGATTGCGAACACGGGCCGCACCGTGCGGCTGCCGGTGAACCGGGGCTGGAAGGTGGGCCAATTGCGCCGCATCAGCGCGCAGCTGACTCAAGCGACCGGGCAGGAACCCTCGCTGGCCGAGGTGGCCCGCCATGCCGCCGTGACGGTGGAGGCCGCCGAGGAGCTGCTGCGCGATGGCCAGCCGACCATCTCACTCGACGCCCCGCCCGATGACCCCGATGACCGCTCCGTGCTCGACCGCGTTTCGGATGTGACCGCGCAAGACCCGGAGACCGTCGTCATCAGCGAGGGGTTGCAGCACGTCATCGAAGATGCGCTGGCCCGCCTCGACGAACGCGAGGCCGAAATCCTGCGCATGCGCTTTGGCATCGGCGGCGGCGAGGCCAAGCCGCTGCGCACCATCGCCAGCGAGTGGAACATGAGCCCGGAGGGTGTGCGCCAGATCAGCCAGCGCGCGATGGATCACTTGCGCGCGATGCCGAAGGTGCGCGACCTCGAGGTGTATTTGAGGGACTGACAACGGGAAAAGAGACCAATGAAGGCAAGGACGGAGCCATCTCCGTCCTTTTTGATTCCGTCGTGCATGCAATTTGCTCCTACGGTTCTCCGATCTCGCGCTAACAAAACTCTGATACCCCCAACTTTACAATCCCGCGTAGTTATCGTTCACGACTCAGGCAATGGAGGTATCCATGTCCAAGATCATCGGAATTGACCTCGGCACGACCAACTCGGTGGCGGCCGTGATGGAAGGCGGCGACCCGACCGTCATCATTACCGCCGAAGGCTCGCGGCTCGCGCCGTCGGTGGTGGCGTTCACCAAAAGCAACGAGCGCCTCGTCGGGCAGACAGCCAAACGCCAGGCCGTCATCAACGCCGACAACACCGTGTATTCCATCAAACGCTTCATGGGCCGCCGCCTCGACGAGGTGGAGGCCGAGCGCAAGATGGTGCCGTACACGGTGGTGGCCGGCCCGCGCGGCGACGCGCAGGTGAAGGTACCGATCAACGGCAAGACGTACACCCCGCAGGAAATCAGCGCGATGGTGCTGGCCAAGCTCAAGGCCGATGCCGAGGCCTACCTCGGCGAGCCGGTGACGCAGGCCGTCATCACCGTCCCCGCCTACTTCAACGACGCACAACGGCAAGCGACCAAGGACGCCGGCAAGATCGCCGGCCTCGACGTGCTGCGCATCATCAACGAGC
>CAZSNP010000037.1:0-6633 GCA_964608265.1 uncultured Anaerolineales bacterium
AGGTGGCGTAATCGCGCTCGCTGAAGTGGCCCTGAAGAAACAGGTTGCGGGCGAAGACCTCGGCGTCCTCGTACACCGACCGATCCTGAATCACCGAGGTCGGGTGGTCGGCGATCTGCCGGTGGATGTGTAGCCGGTTCGCCAAAAAGAAAATCTGCGAGTGAAAGCCCCAGCGCAGCATGTCGGAGTAGAAGTCGGCGAGGTACGGGTTCTCGGCCACCGCCTCGTAGAACGGCTGCCAGCCCAGCCGCGCGCACAGCCGCTCGACCAGGCTCGACTTCCCCACGCCGATGTTGCCGGCGACGATCACGTACCGTTTCACACAAATCCTTTTGCCACAGAGACATAGAGCCACGGAGAAGTTTTGAATTTTCTCTGTGTCTCTGTGGCAAGAAGCTCTATGCTCCATTGGACTCCGCCCAGCCTTCGACCAGCGCATCCACCGTTTCCACATACCCGCGCACGGCGAGGACGCGGTCGCGGTATTCTTCGGGATCGGCGAGGCGCAGGCGTTCGAGGAACGTCGCCCACGCTGCGGTGTGCGGACTGTCGGCGGGCACGTTGCGCATGGCGGCCTGCCAGGTGTACAGCATCAGCCACAGCATCTCGGCGGCGCGGTCGGCCTCGATCTGCGCCGTGAAGCCGCGTTCGTAGATCGTGCGCCGCGCCGGGTGGATCAGTTCATCCATCTCCGACTGCCCGGCGCGATAGGCCGCCGACCAATCGGCCAGCAGCAGTTGCGCCTGCGCCGAATCGAGCGCCGGCCCGCCGAAGGCCGCAAGGAAATCGTCGTACGCATCGGCGCGGGCGAGCTTCTGCGCCGCGGCCTCGAGCTTGATCAGCAAACGCCGCCCCGCTCCGGGGAAGCCGGTGAGGCTGATGGCGGCATTGGCCGAGTAGAGCAAGGCTCGACAGAAGTTTTCGAGCGTCACCGGTTCAGCCGGCTCGCTGCCGGGCAGCAGGCCGATGTGCAACTCGCCGCGCGCCATCCGCACGAAGGCCCGCGCCCGCGCCGCCACGTGGTCGGGGCGATGGAACTGGCCGCGCGCGCTGGATTGCGCCAACTCGAAGAAGTGGCGCGGGTCGTGCACGAACAGCGGCTCGGCCAACTCCGGCCCGCGCCACGGATGCGTGCGAAGGTTTTTGGGATGCTCGTAATCCCGTTGAGGGCGATACTCGACATCGAGCGCCACCTGATCGGTGAGGCGCACGACTTCGCGGTTGAGCGGCTCGGCCAGGTCGATCAGAATCAGGTCGATGTCGGTCGCGCCGCCGAGCAACGCTTCATTGGCGGCGACCGAACCGGTGAGATAGGCCGAGATCAGCGTCGGCCGCGCGGCCATGCGCTGCAACGCGGCGTCTTTGGCGATCTGGATGAGGGTGTTGCGTTCGATGGTGAGGGCCACGCGGCGTCATCCCCGCTCAGCGGACTCAGGTTCGGCGGACTCTTCCGCGGACGGCAGCGGCAGGGCGACCTGATAATCGGCGAGGCCGAGCATCACCCGGATGCGTTCGGTGACGAGCTTGAGATCATCCGGGTCGTCCACGAAATTCAACGGGGCCGCATCCACCACCAGCACCGGGCCGGCGGTGTATCGGGCGAAGAACTCGTCGTAGGCGCGCCTGAGTTCCTCGATGTACGCCCACTCCATGTTGCGCTCATAAGTGCGCCCGCGCCGTGTGATGCGCTCCATCAGCGTCTCGGTGGGCGCTTGCAAGTAAACCATCAAATCGGGCGCCGGCACCTTCTCGGCCAGCGCATCGTTGAGCCGCTGGTACAGCACCCACTCATCGCCGCCCAGGTTGCGGCTGGCGAAGAGCGCGCTCTTGGCGAAGGTGAAGTCAGCGATCACCGGCCCGCGTTCGAGCATCTCGGGCACGTCCTTTTGCTGATGATAGCGCGAGAGCAGAAAGAACAGCTCGGTCTGCAGGGCGTAGCGCGCGCGGTCGCTGTAGAAATCCGAGAGGAACGGATTCTCCTCGAAGACCTCGAGCAGCAGCTCGGCGTGGAAGGAGGGCTGGAGCAGGCGCGCCAGCGACGTCTTGCCCACGCCGATGACGCCTTCGATGGCGATGTACATGGCTGTCACAAGGCCAACGACATTTCAAGCTCGTCAATAGGAGAAGCCTGCATTGGCATTTCGTCGAAGGTGCGGCCATGCAAGGTGCGCCCCGTCCTACCTTTTCTCACCCCACCCCATTGCTTGAAGAAGAAGGCCACATCTGCCTTGCGACATTGTCGCAGTATAGATTCAACCCATTCAGTTTGCATCGGGCGCGCATCGGGGCCAGACTCGCCACCCACAATTACCCAATGGATACCGGACAGTGGCAGGCTGTCTAGTGGCCCAATGAGTGGTTCACAAGACAGGAAGCGAACGGTCGCGGGCACTGATCTCAAATCATCTATGCGATGAACGACCAAGTCGTTTTCAACACTTACGCCCATCCAGACATTCTGTGGCCAGGTCAACTCATTGGCGACCTCAGCAAGTCGTTTGCCTCGCTTCGTTAGGATCTGAAAAGTATGTTGCGGGCAACTTTCCATGGTTGCAAACACTCGTTGAATGAATGAAAGGGGTATTTGTTCATGAAACAAGTCGCTCATCGAGTTCACAAAGATCACTCGTGATTGTTTCCATTTCTTGGGCAAATCAATCAGATCGTAATGAAGTGCGACGTTGAACGCATTTCGATAGCGCTCAACACCCATTGCTTGAAGACGCTTCGCCATTCTTTCCGCATAGCAGTGTTTGCATCCGGCACTGATTTTGGTGCATCCAGTAACCGGATTCCAGGTCATTTGTGTCCACTCGATCTTACTCACTGTGGCCATTTCATCTCCGTAAAACATCCCTGGCAATTTTTAGTGCGGTTGGGTTTTCTGCCGCAAAGCAGAGCATGTAGAGAGGGCTATTCTTCGAGTTGCGAAGAAGCAACGGACTCTCGGCCACGGCGGCAAAGACTGTCTTTAGACGTTCAACAAAGAACCTGCCTATGGCTTCGAAATCGGCTTGTTTATCCCTGTGCTCTTCTTCACCGAACAGTGTCCTCACCGTTCTGGTTGGATAGAATGCGTCTTGCCATGAGTCCGTTCCAAAAATGCGCGTAAGTGCTCCCGCCCATTCAGTTGGGGGAGGTTCCCGTCTTGTCAACAAACGGTTTACTCCCATGCCCAAGGGAAATAGCATCCACATATCAATAGCTCTTGTCTGGCCAATCGCTTGAATGACATTCCAATCGACCTGCATTCCATATGGATCCAGAAATACAACCGCGCGATTGTGTCTCCAATCAACTGAGTCGCACCATCGTGCCAAGTAACTGTTCGCATCGGCTTGTTCGATTGTTATTCGAGAAGCCTTGTTCGGGAAGTCGTGCTTGAGCCTCTCCAATTCCTGAACCCGCTCGGGGGCCTTCTCAATGAACAGGTATTGCCGAAATGCTGGTTCGACTTCAAGAGCGATCCGAGCGCTACCTTTGAGGAACGCCTGATTATCGGGCTCGATTAGCTCATCGAAGCCAAGTACCGATGAGCCGTGCGTCTTTGATGCCAGACGGCTTCCACTTCCCGCAAATGCATCCACATAGGTGGTTGTGAGTCGGCGGGCTTTTTCGTTGCTAGCAAAGATGGTGGTATACGCCCGCAGATATTTGCGAACTCGTTCAAGTTTTTCAGTCGTCCAGTCGCCTCCGAAAATATGGTGAGACATGTCTCCCCCTTTCAAGGTGGTTTGAACATGCATTCTACGCGCTGACTCAAAATTTGCAATGGCGAGGCATGTTGCCGCCCATGCTACAATCCTCCGCGTTATGGACCTCCTCTCCGGATTGAATTCACAACAACATCAGGCCGTCACCGCCTCAGCCGGCCCCACGCTCATCCTCGCCGGGCCGGGCTCCGGCAAGACGCGCGTGCTCACGTATCGCATCGCGTATCTCATCCAGCACCTCGGCGTCGCGCCGTATCACATCCTCGCCGTGACGTTTACCAACAAAGCGGCCAAGGAGATGAAGGATCGCATAGAGCGATTGCTCGAGGGCAACCTGCGCGGGCTGACCATCGGCACCTTCCACTCCATTTGCGCGCGTTGGTTACGTAGAGAGGCGCAACATCTGGCCGTGACCAACGAGTTCGTCATCTTCGACGCCAGCGATCAGGAAGCGCTGATCAAGCAAGTGGTGCAGGAACTCAACCTCGACGACAAGAAATTCCGGCCCGCTTCGCTGCTGGGCAAAATCTCGAATGCCAAGAACGAACTGATCGGGCCGGACGAGTATCCCGCGCCGACCTACGCCGCCGAGATCACCAAGCGCGTCTACGTGCGCTATCAGGAATTGCTCACGGCCAACAACGCCATGGACTTTGACGACTTGCTCGTCAACGTGGTGCGGCTGTTCCGCGAGCACCCCGACGTGCTGGCGAAGTATCAGCGGGCTTTCGAGCATGTGCTGGTGGATGAGTTTCAGGATACGAACACCGTGCAATATGCGCTGCTGCGCGAACTGGCCGCGGTGCGCCGCAACCTGTACGCCGTCGGCGACCCCGATCAAAGCGTATACCGCTGGCGAGGCGCTGACTATCGCAACGTCAACAAACTGAAGGGCGATTATCCCGATGTCAACGTTATCCTGCTCGAACAGAATTATCGCTCGACGCAGACCATCCTCGACGGGGCGATGGCGGTGATTGACAAGCACCCGGGCCGCACGCGCAAGCAACTGTTTACCTCACGCAGCGGCGGCGCGCAGATCTCGATGTTCGAGGCGTACAACGAGGACGAAGAAGCGCGCTTCGTGGTGGACACCCTCACCGGGCTGGTGGTCGAGAAGAAATATCAGCCCGGCGACTTCGCGGTGATGTACCGCACCAATGCACAGAGCCGCGCGGTGGAGGAAGCCTTCATCCGGGCCAACCTGCCCTATAAACTCGTCGGCGCGCAGCGGTTCTACGGGCGCAAAGAAATCAAGGACCTGCTGGCGTACCTGCGCCTTGTCCACAACCCGGCGGACTCGGTCAGCCTGTTGCGTGTGGTGAATGTGCCCGCGCGCGGCATCGGCGCCAAGACGTTGGAGCAGTTGCAGGAGGCGGCCCGCTCTGCCGGCCTCACCGCAGCGGAGGTGGTGCGTGACCTCGGCGACTCAGGCCCGCGGTCGGTGTTTGCGCCCAAGTTCGGCAACAAAGCCGCGGCCGCACTCGCCAACTTCGGGCTGATGCTCAGCCATTGGACGGCGGCTAAAGGTGAGCTTTCGGTGGTGCAATTGATGGATGCGATTCTCGACCGCACCGGCTATCGCGACTTTCTGCTCGACGGCACCGAGGAGGGCGATGAGCGCTGGGCCAACGTACTCGAGTTGCGCGGCGTGGCGCAAGACTTTGGCGAGGCCTCATTGGCGGAGTTCCTCGAACAAATCGCCCTCGTCTCCGACCAAGATACCGTAGCCGAGGAGGGCAAGGCCCCCATCCTGCTCACGCTGCACGCCGCGAAGGGGCTGGAATTTCCGGTCGTCTTCATCGTCGGCCTGGATGAGGGCGTGTTGCCACATCAACGCTCGATGGAGGACGGCGAGGCGATGCTCGAGGAGCGGCGGCTGATGTATGTGGGGATGACGCGCGCGAAAGACCGCCTGTACCTGCTCCGCGCGTTTCGGCGTTCGACCTACGGCGACTCATCCATCTCAGAGGCCAGCCGCTTCCTCTATGACATCCCCGATCACTTGCTCGCCGGCCAGAAGCCGCATAAGCAGATTCGATCCTCGGAGGCGTACAAGCGCGCGACGAGTTGGGAGACGCCGGCGCGGACGGGCGGCGCGCGCACGCTCGCGGCGAACAGCGGCGCGCCGCGGCCCGAGCCGCGTTATCGCACCGGCCAGCGCGTGAAGCACAGCAGCTTCGGCGAGGGCATCGTCATCGAAAGCCGCGGCTCGGCGGAGGACGAGGAAGTGACCGTCGCCTTCGAGGCTGTGGGCATAAAACGCCTCGTGGCCAGCGTGGCGAATTTGCAATTACTGAAAGGATAGTTCGCTCCCAATTTGAACGCGGAGTGTCATTCCGAGCGACGCGCGGAATCTCTGGCTGGTCTAACACTGCGTTTGATTTAGGCAGAGACCCCTTGCCTCGCTCGGGGTGACGCGCGACTGGTGGATTGGGCCGAGAATGCGCTGCGCGAAGAGGCAATCGAGGCACGTGACGCTGCCCTCCTCCGCGATGTTGTCGCCCGGCTTGGAGTGGCCGACGTGCGGCAGTTTGGGTTGACGTGGGAGGACTTTTCGAATCTTCTGGCACGGCTCGGCTACAGCACCGAGGTACGCGTCGTCGCTGCCGAGTAAGCAGGCACGCTCGATTGAGACCTTCAGGGTGGCGCATCGCTGTGCGATGCCGAAATCCCCGAAGGTCTTTTCATTTGTCCAGCCTTGCAAACGTCTCCCCGAAGATCAACCCGCGCACGTGGTCGCTGTGCAGGAACGAATTGGGGAAGCCCTGCTGGAAGTTCGCCAGGGCGTTGAGTTCCGCGAGGTGCTCGTCGCTCAACTTGAATTCGAGGCAGCCGAGATTATCGTGCAATTGCGCGAGGCGGCGCGCGCCAATGATCGGGATGACGTTGCCCGGTTGCTGGCGCACCCAGTTGAGGG
>CAZSNP010000037.1:6733-47195 GCA_964608265.1 uncultured Anaerolineales bacterium
CGCGCGCCAATGATCGGGATGACGTTGCCCGGTTGCTGGCGCACCCAGTTGAGGGCGACCTGCGCCGGTGAGCGGTCCACCGCTCGCGCAATCTTCACCACCGCCTCGCCGGCGGCCCGTTCGGACTCGCTTGCGCTCGACTGGCGGCGCGGCTCGTCGCCGGGCTGGCTGTACTTGCCCGTCAGCACCCCGCCCTCCAAAGTCCCCCACGGCAGAATCGCCAACCCGTGCTGGCGCGCCATCGGCAGCTCCGCGCGCTCGACGCCGCGATCCAAAATCGAGTGCGGGACTTGCAGGGCTACCGGTCGCGGCCAGCCGTGCGCCTCGGCTTTCGCGATCACGTAGCTCACCACCCATGCGGGCGTATCCGAGAAGGCGAAGTACAACACCTTGCCGGCTTGCCAGAGCGCGTTCACACTCTGCAACACTTCCTCCACCGGTGTGGTGAAGTCCCACATGTGCAAATACAGCAGATCAATGTAGTCGGTCTTCATCCGGCGCAGGCTGTTCTCGACCGAGCGCAGCATGCTCTTGCGCGAGTTGCCGCCCAGGTTGGCGTCCCGCTCGTCGCCGGCGCGGTTGCGCAGCGTGTACTTCGTCGCCACCACGTACCGGTCACGCTCGACAGCGATGAACTCGCCGACGAAGCGCTCGCTCGTGCCGTTGGTGTAATTGTTGGCGGTGTCAACGAAGTTGCCGCCCGCCTCGACGAAGGCCTCGAAGATGGCGCGGCTGGTCTCTTGGTCCGCGCCCCAGCCCCAGTCCTCGCCAAAGGTCATCGTGCCGAGGCACAGTTCCGAAACGCGCAGGCCGCTGGGGCCGAGCAAACGTAGTCGCATGGTCATGGGGTCTCCTGGTTTGTAAGTCGAATCTTTGTCACGGGCAACTGCAGCTCGGTGACGTACTGGCCCACGTCGTCGGTGAGGAAGGCGCGCGGCAGGCGGAGTTTCTCGGGGTCGTTGGCGTTGAAGCGCAGGTAGACCTCGCGCAGCGGCCCGCAGGCCGCGTAGCCGTTGGCCTCCGTCCAGGCGGAGAGCGCCTGCAGCGCATCCAGCCCACGCTCGTAGCTGCCCTCGTACACGACACAGGCCGCCAGCGGCAGGCGCGGCAAATCGTAGACGGCGATGCGTTCGTTGCCGGGCAGGACGCGCGTTACCGGCACGGCCACTTCGACTTCCTGCGCTTCTTCGGACTCAGCCTCGTGATAAATCGTCAGCGGGCTGTAGGCGGCGCGGGCGCGGTGCTCGGCCAGGAACGTTTCAATCTCCTCGAATAGTTGCGTAATGCCCTCGTCCGGGTCGGCCAGCGTGGCGCGGATGGCGGCCACCCACTGCGGCGGCACTTCGCGCAGCAGCACATCGTAAGGCGGCAGCTCCGCCTGCGCCTCCAGGTGCTGCAAGCGCGCCTCCACCTGAGCCAGCCGCGCCTGCCCGGCTTGCAACTGCGCAGCGATCTCCGCCCGCCGCAGCTTGAGCATCCCGCGCAACTCGGCCAGCGAGAGGCCGGCGTCGAGGAACTCGGCGATCTGCCCGAGCGAGAAACCCAGGTCTTTGAGCGCGATGAGGCGGTTGAGGCGCGGCACCTGATTGGCCGAGTAGTAGCGGTAGCCGGTGGCCGGGTCCACGCGCGCGGGCTTGAGCAGGCCCAGCTCATCGTAATGCCGCAGCATCTTGACCGAGACGCGCGTGAAGCGGGCGAAATCCTTGATGCGGAACATGCGCCCAAACTGTACACCTTCCCACAATGGGAAAGTCAAGGGCCAGTTAACCGCGAAGACGCCCGCGAATGAATCGGCCCATGCGCTTCCCCAAACACTGGGTCAGGGCCACCCGCACGCGCGCCGCTCAGAACGGCAGGGCCTTCACTTTCACCTGTTGGGGCTGGTCGGATGAGAGCGCCGCGGTCGCGCAGCGCGAAGCCGCCGCCCGCGCCTGCTACGAAAGCGGCAATACGTCGCCTCCGGCGGCGCAGGTTGTATCTCGCACGATTGTGTCAACACCGCAAAAGCAACCGCCGTATCCATAGCATGGATACGGCGGTATTGTAAATTGCGGGCAATGCTCAGCGCCGGATAGGCTAACGCGTCAGCACTTTGAAAGCGAGCTGACGCCCCCAGCTCTGCCCGTGGGCCAGCGCCCTCCAAAGCGCGCCCACCGCGTCCACCAACTGCACCTGGCCGAGGTCGCCCACGCGCACCGGCCGCAGGCCGACTTCCCGGATCAACTGCTCCACCGTGGATTGTGCAGGGCCGCCGGGTCCGCAATAGAACAAGTCGGCCTGAGTCTCGCCAAACCGCGGATTCTCGAAGTTCTCCCAGCCCAAGCTGTTGAATGCACGGAACACGTGCGCGCCAGGTGCGTGAGTGGCAAACGCGGCCGCGCTGTTCAGCGGGCCGCCGCCCATGCGATTGGCCGCGTCAATGACGACCTTGCCGTTCAACGCCAGCGCGTGCGCCTGGATCGTTTCGTCCATGGCGGCACCGGGAATGGCGAAGACTGCCACATCGCCGAAGTCAATCGCCGCGCCGGTCACGCCCAGCGTGGCGTTCAATTCCTGCGCCAGCGCCTGGGCTTCGGGGTTGTTCAAGTTCCGCACGCCAAACATGAGGCTGTGCCCGGCACGCGCCCAGCTGCGGCCCAGCGTGGGGCCAATCGTCTTTGCGCCCAGAATTGCGATTTTCATCGGTCAACCTTTCTCACCACAGGTATCCGTCTTTGGGTTGCCAGACGGGCGGCAACTCCGTCTCGCCCAGTATCTCACGCACGTCGCGTTCAATCGTGCGGCAGAGGGCCGTTAACGGCACGTCGGTTATGCGATTTTCGACGGGCGCTTCGTTTACCTCGCCGGTTCGCTCCAGGATCGTGAAGACAAACGCTACCAGCACGCTGAACGGGATGAGCAGGGGCGCGACGTTTTCGGCAACCAGCGGGCGCACCAGCCCGAACGGCGTCAGCGCAATGAAGATGACGACGAACAGGCGTGTGAAGTAATCATACTGACGCGGCACGGGAATGGCCTTGAGGCGCTCGCAATTGGCCTGCAGGTTGCTCAACTGCGCCAGCGCGCCCTCCATCTGGAAACTGTCGAAGCCCTGCAGGATGCCGCTTGCCATGCCCACGTAGATGTGCCTGCCCATCAGGCGCATGAGGGTAGTGGTTTTGTTCTGCGCTTGCCGCACGACGCCGAACTCCTCCGCGCTCAGAAACGGGCGCAACTCCTCCCACTCGGGAACGCCGCGCAACTGCAGACGCAGGGCGTGCGCCCAGGCCACCAACCGGTGCGCCATTTCGCGTTTGAATGCCTCGGCGGCTTCCGCCCGATATTGCGGGGTGTGCGCATGCGAGTCCACGAAGGTGACGACGAGGCGTGCCAGGATACGGCACTGGTTAACGATGCCATACCAGAGCTGGGCGGCCTCTCCCCAGCGCGCAAACGCGGTATTATTGCGGAAGGCTAGGAAAATCGCCAGCGCCGCGCCGAGCAGGCTGAGCAATCCAAACGGCGCCGTTACCTGTTGCAGGCCCAGCGCGACGTGCAAGACGTACACGCCCGTGCTCACGATCAGCGCCAGCGCCAGTTCGCGCCAGACGTAGGTCGCAACTTTGCGCGGGTCGAAGTTGCGCTTGAGAATCATCGGCGGTGGGGCGGGCTACACGCCCAGCGCTTCAATCACCAGTCTGGCCGCCGCGCCGCCGGAGAATTGCTGCTGGCCCGTGATCAGCCGCCCATCACGGGTGGCAAACGCCTGGAAGCGATAGCCCGTAATGAAGTTGGTGTTCGGCAATTTCCGGGCTTCGTCCTCGATCCAAAATGGCTGTATGCGCTTGCCCACGAACGAATCGGCAAACTGCTCCTCGCTGTTGGCAAAGCCTGTCCAGGTTTTACCCTCGACCAGCAGTTGCCCGTTGGCGAGCCGGGTCTTGAGCAGGACACAGGTGCCGTGACAGACGGCGGCCACCACCTTTTCCTGCTCGTAGGCGCGGGCGACGAATTGATGCAGCGCGGTGTTGTCAATGAAGGTGTACATCGGCGACTGGCCGCCGGTGATAAAGATGGCGTCGTAATCGGCGACGTTCACCTCGTTGAGGGCCCGGGTGTTTTCCAGCAATGCCGCATGTTTGGGCGAGGTGAGAAAGCCCAGGCTCAGGATGTCGTCGGCCGAATAACCGCTCTCGTGGCGCGGGTCGCTGAACCCATCAACTTCCACCTTGCCGCCGTTGGGGCTGGCAAACTCCACCTGATACCCGTGCTCGACGAATTCCCAATATGGATGGGCAAACTCAGCCGCCCAGGCGCCGATGGGCCAGCCGGTCTGTGCCGATACCGCCGGGTTGGCGGTGATGATGAGCACGCGCTTGGGTTTGTTCGGATTAAGCGTGCTGATATTGGCGGACATCAGTGATCGTCTCCTCACTTGCCGGATTGGATGATTGACGCCGGTGATTATAGTGAGTAGACTTTCGCGAAAGCAAGAACGCACTTTCGTGTAATGTACTTACCGAAAAGTAAGCCTGGAGAAGCAGCATGGCCCTCACCCAACATCAACGCCTGCGGCGCGCCCACCTCTGCCCGGTAGAGACCGGGCTGCAACTCATCGGGGGACGGTGGAAGGCGCGCATCTTGTGGAAGTTGCATCAACGGACGCTGCGCTTCGGGGAGCTGCGCCGCGAATTGGCGGGCATCACCGAGAAGATGCTGGCCCAGCAACTGCGCGAACTGGAGCGCGACGAACTGGTGACGCGCACGATGTACCACGAGATGCCGCCGCGCGTCGAATACGCCCTCAGCCCTTTTGGCCGCACCCTCAGCCCGATGCTCGAATCTCTGGCCGCGTGGGGAACCCAGCATCGCGACCGGATTGTGAAAATCGTCGAACGTGATGGCAGACAGCAACTGCTGAAGCCGGCGGCCTGATCGTCGCCCATGCGCTTCCCCAAACACTGGGCCAGGGCCACCCACACGCGCGCCGCTCCGAACGGCAAGGCCTTCACTTTCACCTGTTGGGGTTGGTCGGATGAGAGCGCCGAGGCCGCGCAGCGCGAGGCGTACGCCCGCGCCGAGCGGGTGACCGCGCGCTTCGTCAGCGGGCAGCCGCTCAATCGCTACGGCTACGGCGACCGGCCGTTGCGCGAGGAGCAACTCGAAGTTTTCGATGATGAGGCCGGGCGCACGCTCGCCGTCATCACCCGCAACGCGTACGGCGCGCTGGTGCTCAACGCCGCGCGGGCCATGTTCATTGACATTGATTTGCCCGAGGCCAAACCGGCCGGGATGTTCGGCGGTTTGTTGGGCGACAAGAAGCCATCGCCGGAGGCCGAAGCCCTGGCGCGGATTCAGCAGTGGGCGGCGCGCCGGCCCGACAACGGCCTGCGCGTCTATCGCACCGCCGCCGGCTTGCGCGGCCTGGTCACCTCGTACCCGTTTCATCCGGCGGATGGCGAGGCGCAGCAGATTTTGACTGCGCTCGGCAGCGACCCGTTGTACGTCACCCTCTGCCGCGCGCAGGAAAGTTTCCGCGCGCGGTTGACGCCGAAGCCGTGGCGCTGCGGCCTGCCCAACCCTCCGGGCGCCTTCCCTCGCGAGACCCCTCAGGCCGAGGCGCGTTATCAACATTGGCTGCACGGCTATCAAGCCACAACCGCGCAGTATGCCGTATGCCGCTTCATCGCCCACTACGGCGACACGCGCCTCCACCCCGAAATCGAGCCCATCGTCGCGCTGCACGACAAACATACACTGGCCGCGCGCGAGTTGCCATTGGCGTAACCGCAACGCGGCGGTCGGAAAAAGGTTTCGCGGAGTCTCTACTTTTGACCCAGAGACCCCTCGCTTCGCTCGGGGTGACACTCTCGACTACGTAAGGCCCAATACCATCCCCCTGATCTCAATTAGGGGACACCCCTCTCCCACGCGCGCTTTTCGCGCGTGGGAGAGGGGCTGGGGGTGAGGGCCTGGGCGGACGCTATAATTCCGCGCATGTCGGGCGCATTCGCGGCGGGCACAACCGTTGGCCGGTACGTCATCGAGCGCGAGGTGGGGCGCGGTGGCATGGGCGTGGTGTATCGCGCGCTCGACCCGGCGCTCAACCGCGCGGTGGCGCTCAAGGTGCTGGCGGGACACCTCGACCACGAGCACAGCGCGCGGCTGCGCTTTCACCGCGAAGCCGCCTCCATCGCCAACCTCAAACATCCGCACATCGCCCTGGTGTACGAATTCGGCGAGCACGACGGTCTGCCCTTCATCGCGCTCGAATGGGCCGAGGGCCGCACGCTCAAAGACCTGTTGGCCGACGGCGGCCCGCTGCCCCTCGACCGCGCGCTGCCCCTGCTCGAACAACTGGCCGGGGCGCTGGACTTCGCGCACGCGCACGGCGTCATCCACCGCGACCTCAAGCCGGCGAACATCATCGTCACCGGCGAGGGCCGCGCCACGCTGGTGGATTTCGGGCTGGCGACGATGCAGAGCGCGCCGGCCCTCACCGCCAGCGGGCTGGTCTTCGGCACGCCGATGTACATCTCGCCCGAACAGATTCGCGGCGACGAGCTGGACGGGCGCAGCGACCTGTACAGCCTCGGCGTCGTAGCCTATGAGATGCTGTGCGGCAAGCTGCCGTTCGAGGCCAACTCCACCCCGGCGCTGCTGCACCATCACCTGTACACGCCGCCGCTGCCCATCAGCGAGCACAACCCCGCGCTGCCCGCGCAGGTCGAGGCCGCGTTGAACAAAGCCCTGGCGAAAAATCGCGCCGAGCGTTTTCAGTCGGCGCGCGAGTTTTGTGGCGCACTGCGCGGCGAAGTCGTGGTCAGTCAACGCCCCTCGGCGGAGGCCGCGCCCGCGCGCGAGGCCGGCGTCCCGTTCGGGCCTGCGCTGGCGTCGCCCGAGTTGCCGGCCAGCGCCCCGCGCCGGTGGCTCGCGCCGCTGCTCATCGTCGGTGCCGTCATCGGGGTGATGGGCCTGCTCGCCGCCTTCGCCCTCAACAACTTCAACACCTTCAACTCCATCGCCCAGGTGACGCTGACCGCGCGCATGGCCGAGACGCTGGCCGCCGAAGCCACGCTCTCCGCCACGGCCCCGACTTCTTTCCCAACCGCGACGGCCACCGAAGCGCCCACTGAGCAACCGACGCCCGAGGCCACTCCGCTGCCCACCCTCATCCCCACGCCGGTGAACAACCCGCCCGCCGCCGATGGCTGGTGGCCGATGGTGAGTGGCGATTCGTCGTACAGCGGGCGCGTGTGGTCGGGCTTCCCGGCGCTCAACCCGCAGGCCGTGTGGTCGCGCCCGCCGCGCGGTGAGCAGGGCGGGCGCACGGCGATGGTGGCCGGCGGCGGGCTGGTCTTCTTCGGCGCGAACGGCGCCGTGGTGCGCGCCCTCAATTGGACGACGGGTTTGCCGCAATGGCAGACACAGCTCGAGGCGGAGGTCATCGCCGAGCCGGTGTTGTATGGGGATGAGTCGAATTTCAGATTGCTCGTGGCGCTGGAGAACGGCGGGCTGGCGGGCCTCGAGGCGGGCGGCGGTGAACTCGTGTGGCAGCGGTCGGCGGAGGAATTGAACGGCTCGGTGAACGGGGTGACGTTGGCCGGCGGGCGCGCGTACGCGGCCACGAGCAACGGCTGGCTCAACAGCCTCAACCCGGTGGACGGCGAATGGTTCGGCTATGACCTCTCGGCGACCGATGGCTTCTACGGCGCGCCGGCGCTGGCCGAGGGGGTGGCCTACCTCACCGGCTACCGGCAGGCGGTGTATGCCGTGAACGTCGAGTCGGGCGAGGTATTGTGGACGGGCGAGGTGCGGGGCAATCCCTCGACCCCGCCGAGTGTGTCGCCGGGCAGCGGCCGGTTGTTCGTCGGAACCGAGCAGGGCTTCGTGCATGCGTTGTGGCTCGACAGCGGCAACCCGGCCTGGCCGCCGACGCGCGCCAGCAGCCGCATTGCCGGCCTGGCCCACGACGACGAACGGGTATACGCCGTGGCCGAGGAGGGCCAGGTGTATGCGTGGTGGATCGAGACCGGTGAGCTGGCGTGGGCCGTCAACCTCGATGTGCCGCTGTATGCCGTGCCGCTCACCGATGGCAACCTCGTCGCCGTCGCCGTGCCGTACAGCGAAGGCAAGTCGGATGGCAACCTGCGCTTTCTGCGCGTGAGTGATGGCGGGGAGGAGACCTCGCTGCGCCTCACGACCTATGACGGCGGCTATCATCCGCCCGCGCCCGCCGGCGGCTGGCTGTTCGTGCCCGGCTGGTCGATGTTTGGATACGGGCCGCCGTAAACATTCCGCGCCCAGACGCAAAGCCGCCAGGGACTCCTTTTGCGTTTTGGCGTCATTGCGCGAAACACTCCCCATGTCATACGCACCGTGGCTCACCGGCCCGAACGGACAGCAATGGAAACTCGAGTCCGAGAGATATCTGCTCGGCCGCGACGCGCCCGCCGATATCGTGCTCGCCTCGCCGCGCATCTCGCGGCAGCACGCGCTGCTCACGCGGGTGGATCAGGGCCATTACCTCGGCGACCTCGGCAGCCGGAACGGCACCTTCGTCAACGGGCAGCCGGTAATGGAGGAAGCCGTGCGGCTCAAAGATGGCGACGAGATCGTGCTCGGCGGTGTGATCGCATTGAAGTTCCACGACCCCGGTGAGACGGTGGAGGGGCCGCGCCTCGGCAAGCTGCGCGGGGTGTGGCTCGACGAGGCCGCGCGCGCGGTGTGGGTGGATGCCAGACCCGTCGAGCCGCCCCTCTCCGCCGCGCAGTTCACGCTGATGAAGTTGCTTTACGACAACGCCGGCAACGTCGTCACCCGCGCGCAACTCATCGGAACGGTTTGGCCCGACTCCGACCCGGCGGGCGTGAGCGAGGAAGCGGTGGATGGCCTGATCAAACGCCTGCGCGCCCGCCTGCGCGAAACGCAACCTGAACGCGAATACCTCGAGGTGCTGCGCGGGCAGGGGTTGCGGCTCGTCAGCGGACCGGAGTAGCGGATTTCAGCCGCAACTCCGCGGCTCGCGCCATCCGTTGATCCGCTGTCCATCCGTTGCCCGCCCCCTTCGCGCCCCCTTCGCATCCAGCCTGCCTCCGGGCACCCTGCTAAATTGAGCCGCAATTGTTATTGGCCCGCAGGGTCTCGACTCAGGAGCAAGGGTATGTCCGAGCCACATCCGATGACGCGACGCGAGGTGTTGAAGGCCGGAGCGCTGCTCGTAGTAGCCGCTTCAGCGGCTTGCGCGCGGAACGAGGCAACGCCGGGGCCCGCCACGGCCACCCCCGGTGGGATGGGGCACAATCATCACAGCCATCCGACCTCCGCCGCCACCCGCGCGCCGGTGAGCGTTGCGCCGGCGACAGCCGTGCCGCAGCCCACCCTGGCCGGGAGCAGCATCGAGGCCGCCGTGCCGCTCGACATCATCGTGTGGAACCGGCTCGCCTTCGGCCCGCGCCAGAGTGACCTGGTGGAGTGGCGCTCGCGCAACGCCGCGCCGGAGGAAGTGTTCGCGCAGTGGCTCGAAGGCCAGCTTTATCCCGAAACGCTCGACGACAGTGAGTGCGACGCCAGGCTGGCCGCAGCCGGATTCACCACCCTGCATAAATCGCCCGAGCAAATCTGGGCCGACCACGTCGTGGATAACGACATGAACAGCGATGACGATTGGCAGCGCTTCGTCCGCCCGATGACGGAGACGGTGCAGGCCACGCTGTTGCGCATGACGCACAGCCGCCGCCAGCTTTACGAGGTGCTGGTTGATTTCTGGCACAACCACTTCAACGTCTTCCGCGAGACCGAAAGCACGCCGCCGCTGTTCATGGCGTACGACCGCGACGCCATCCGCGCGCACGTGTTCGGCAACTTCCGCGACATGCTGACCGCCGTGGCCACCAGCCCGGCCATGTTGTACTACCTCGACAATTACAACAATCAGGTCGCGGGGCCGAACGAGAACTGGGCCCGTGAGCTATTCGAGTTGCACACGCTCGGCGCGGAGAACTACTTCGGCGTGCGGGACCCGAAGGGCGTGCCGAAGCTCGCGAACGGAATCGCGGCGGGCTATGTGGACAATGACGTGTACGAGGCGGCGCGCGCCTTCACCGGCTGGCGCGTCGGCGACAACTCGTGGGGCTACGAAGACGCCGGCGTGCCGGGCACCGGCGCGTTCTACTTTCACCGGCCGTGGCACGACCGCTTCAACAAACTCGTGCTCGGCCAATACCTCCCGCACGATCAGGCCGACATGAAGGATGGGCTGGATGTGCTGGGGATGCTGGCGGCGCATCCCGGCACCGCGCGCTTCGTCTGCCGTAAGCTGTGCCGGCGATTGATCAGCGATAGTCCGCCGGAATCCGTTGTTCAGCGCGCCGCAGAAATCTTCCTCGAACGCAAAGATGCCCCCGATCAGCTCAGGCACGTCGTCCGCGAGATTGCGCTGTCGGAAGAGTTCAAAACCACGTGGGGCGAAAAGATCAAACGCCCACTCGAAGCCGTCGCCAGCCTGCTGCGCGCGCTCGAGGTGGATATGACCCAACAGCCCGACTCGCTGTTTTGGTATGTGGATGGGTTGGGCCAGCCGCTCTTCGGCCGCCGCCCGCCGGATGGGTACCCCGACCGGCGCGAGGCGTGGAGCAGCACCAACGGCCTGCTCAATCGCTGGAACTTCGGCGTGGCGTTGATCGAGGGCTGGATCAGCGATGAGAGCGGCAGGGCGCTGGCCGTTGACCTGCGCGCGCAAACCCCGCCCGAACTCAACCGCGCCGCCGCCCTCGCCGATTACTGGATTGACCGGCTGCTGGGCCGCCCGCTGCAACACGCCGCCGACCGCGACGCCCTGGCCCGCTTCATCGCCGGCGAGTACGGCCTCGACGACGAGCTGCCCGCCGATCACCTCGACTGGCGTCTGCCCGGCCTGGTGGAGTTGATTTTGATGAGCCCGGATTTTCAACTACGGTAATCGGTAAATACCAGTTACTGATTTGGAGACACCTATGCCTTCCAAAATTTCCCGCCGCAAATTCATGGTCGGTTGTTCCGCCGCCATCGCCGCGCTGGCCGGTTCACGCCTCACTCGCCTCGCCCTCGCCGCGCCGGGCGCGCAGGCCGCCAACGACAATGCCCTCATCGTCGTCTTTCTGCGCGGGGGGTGGGATGCCCTCAACGTCTTCCCCGTGCTCGACGGCCCGGACCGCGCCGCGTACGAAACCGCGCGGCCCACGCTCAAGATCGCGGCCGGCGGCCCGAACGGCGCGCTGCCGCTCAACGACACGCTCGGCCTGCACCCGGCGATGAGGCCGCTGTACGGGCTGTATCAGGATAAGCGCCTCGCGGTGGTGCAGGCCTGCGGCCTCAACCACGATACGCGCTCGCACTTCGACGCGATGGAATACATCGAGCTGGGCACGCCCGGCAACAAGACCACGACCGCCGGCTGGATGACGCGCGCGCTGCAAACCGACCCGCACCTGCCCAACGGCGCGCTCATGCCGGCGCTGGCCGCCGGGGCGCAGCCCACCGCGCTGCTCGCCCACTCCAACACCATCGCCATGAACACCCCCTCCGATTTCTCGATCTGGAGCAACGGCTCGTATCAGCCCGATCAGCGCGTGGTGCTGCGGCAGATGTATGCGGGCGAGGATTGGATGCGGCAGGCCGGCGCGCAAACGCTGCGCACGGTCGAACTGGTGGAGCAGCAGAGCGTCAGCGAATACGTGCCGGAGAACGGCGCGCAGTATCCCGACGACTACTTCAGCGTCAACCTCAAAACCCTGGCGCAGATGATGAAGCTCAACCTCGGGCTGCGGGTGGGCGCGGTGGATCTCGGCGGCTGGGACACGCACGACTATCAGGGTGACCGGCACGAGGGTTACTTCGGCGATTTGCTCGGGCAACTGGCGCGCGGGCTGGAGGCCTTTTACACCGACCTCGGCGGGTATGCCGAGCGCACCACGGTGGTGGTGATGAGCGAGTTCGGGCGGCGGCTGGCGCAGAACGGCAGCTACGGCACCGACCACGGGCACGGCAGCGCGATGCTGGTGCTCGGCGGCGGCGTGAACGGCGGGCAGGTATACGGCCAGTGGCCGGGCCTGAGCAACGAGCAACTCTACGACCGCGCCGACCTGGCCGTGACCACCGATTACCGCAACGTGCTCAGCGAGGTGTTGGTGAAACGCCTCGGCAACCCGAACGTCGCGGCGATCTTTCCGGGCTACACAGGTTACGGCGAGATGGGGATTGTGGCGGCCTACTAAACCGCGGCGACGCTGAGAAGGCCGGGAGTGTGGGTTGAGACGCGCCGCCGGCGCGTCTCTTTTCGCTGGCGTGATACGATTCCGCACACGCCATGTCCGCCGACCCCTACGCCCTCCTCGGCCTCACGCCCAGCGCGAACGAAGACGACATTCGCGCCGCGTACCGCCGCAAGGCTGCCCAGGTGCACCCCGACACGCAGCCCGCTCAGCGCAAAGAATGGGCAGCCGAGCGAATGCGCCAGCTCAACGCCGCGCGCGAACTTCTGCTCGACCCGCAGCGGCGCGCTGAGCTCGACGCGCAACGACGCGAGGCGCTGGCCCGCTCGCGGGCGGATGGGTGGGCGGAGGAACGCCGGCGCCGGTCCGCCCTGCGCCGCTTCCGGCAAACGCTGTGGCGCGCGGGCTGGCTGGCGACCGGGGCGGGCGTGTGCGCGCTGGCCATCTTCGCTCCACAGTTTCTGCAGGTCTTCGCGCGCGTAGCCCTGCTCGCCCTCAACGTCATCGTCGCCTTCGGCGTGGTCGTCCTCGGGCCGATTGCGATTGCGTTGCTGCTCGGTTGGATCCTGCTGTCGTTTCGGGGTTAATCGCTGTGGGTGACTCGAGCGGATCACGCTCAGTCACGCACGTTCAGAACCCCAGCGCACAGCCGTCGGCGCGAGGGTCGCTGCCGCCCCACAACACGCCGTCGGCTTCGCGGCGGATGATCTGCCCGCGACCAAAGACCGCCCGCTCGTAGCCGGAGACCTCCGCCGTCAGCGGGTGCCCACGCGCCGCCAGCCCCTCCACCAGCCCGCGCGGCAGGCCCGTCTCCAGCAACACATTACCCCCGGCCGTTTCGGCGCCGATGCAAAAGCGCAGCCGGTTCAGCGCCGCCTGCGGGTCGGCCCCATCGTCAATCATCGCCACCACAACCTGGGCGTGGCCCTGCGGCTGCATGAAGCCGCCCATCACGCCGAACGGGCCGAAGAGCGAACCATCCGCGCGCGTGAGCAGGCCGGGGATGATGGTGTGATACGGCCGCTTGCCCGGCGCCAGCGCGTTGGGGTGCGCCGGGTCGAGCGAGAAGTTGTGCCCGCGATTTTGCAACGTGAAGCCCAACGGCCCGGCCGCGCCGGCGGGCACGATGCCGGTGCCAAAGCCCATGTAATTGCTGTTGATGAACGAGCACGCGTTGCCGGCGCCATCGACCACGCAGCAATACACCGTGCCGGAGGAGGCAACGGGCGAGCCGCGCCGGGGGTCGAGGGTGGCGCGATGGGGATTGATGAGGGCGCGACGCTGCGCGGCGTAATCCTTCGCGAGCAACCCGGCGAGTGGCATATCGAAGAAGCGCGGATCGGCCACATACCAGCGCGCGTCGGCGAAGGCGAGCCGCAGCGCTTCGATGAGCCTGTGCCAGCGATCCACGCTCAACGGCTGGTGCGCGGCGAGGTCGAAGCCCTCGAGGATGTTGAGCGCCAGTAACGCCGTCAGCCCCTGGCCATTGGGCGGGCATTCCCATACGCGGTAGCCGCGATAATCCACGCTGATCGGCTCTTCCCACGTTGAGGTGTGCGCGGCTAGGTCGGCCTCGGTCATGACGCCCCCGGCCCGCTGCACGACGCCCGCAATCGCGCGGGCGACCTCGCCGCGATAAAACGCCGCCGCGCCGCCCTCGGCCACGGCGCGCAACGTTCGCCCCAGGCCCGGATTGCGGAAGACCTCGCCCGCACGCGGGCCATTTCCATTCAATGTAAGTGCGCGGCCTCCCGGGGCAGCGCGTAATCGCTCCGCGCCGCGCTGCCAGAAGTGCGCGGTGAGCGGCGCAACCGGGAAGCCGTCCTCCGCCAGGCGAATCGCCGGCGCGAGCACCTCCCTCAGCGGCAGTGAGCCGTGCCGCGCGATCAAATCACACCACCCCGCGCACGCGCCCGGCACGGTGATGGTGTGGGCGTGATAAGCGTCGCCGATCTCGTGACCGCGGGCGAGGCCCTGCGCCGTGATCAGCTCGATGGTGAGCGCGGCCGGCGCGCGGCCCGAGCCGTTGAGGGCGCTGACGCGTTGGGTGCGCGCGTCGTAGAACAACGCGAACATATCCCCGCCGATGCCGGTGGAGGTCGGCTCGGTGACGTTGAGCGCCGCCGCCATCGCTACCGCCGCATCGGCCGCGTTGCCGCCCGCCATCAGAATCGACAGGCCCGCCTGCGAGGCCAGCGGCTGGCTCGAAGCCACCAGGCCGCGGCGCGCGATGACGGGCGACCGATACGAATCAAAGGTGTGTCCGGTCATGGCCACTGAAATCCCAGTTCGAGCAGGGCCGCCTCGAGTTCGGCGTCGGTGGGTTCGGTGAGCACGAGTTTGCGTTTGCCGGTCTCGAACACGAGCGTGGGGGTGCTGCGGAAACCGGCGTTGATGAAGATGACGAAGCGCTCGGCGTCCACGTCTGCATCGATGTTGACCTCGCGATGCGGGAGGCGCAGCGCGTTCAGCCGGTGGCGGGTGCGCTCGGTGTCGTCGCAATCGGTTGCGCCGTAGAGAGTGATAGAGGCAGTCATGGAGGTGGGAATGACGACGCCCCTCGCTGAGAGGGGCGTCATTGCGGGCGGGATAGGCTCGGACTGAACTATTCTTCGACGCGGTAGCTGCCCTCGATGACCTCGCCGTCGGGTTTCTTCTCGGGCTGCGCCGGGTTGTCGGTCACCGACCACTGGCTGCCCGCGGTCAGGCGCTTGAGGTGCTCGTGCACGACCTCGGCCGGGGCCAGCTCGAGGAAGAAGCGCAGGCCCATCATCACTACGGCCAGATCGTCCAACTGGCCCAGCACCGGCGCGATGTCGGGCAGGATATCCAGCGGGAAGAGCAAATAGGCGGCTGAGGCGATGGGGATGAGCTTGGTCAGCGGGTGCACGCGCCCATCGAGCATCAGGTTATAGACCAGCTTAAGTTGCTGCACCACTTCGCGGAAGAAGCTGCCCTCGGGGATGTACGGGCCGAGCAGGTTGCGTTTCTCTTCAGTGGACATGATGACCTCCGGCTGACTCTACGCGCGATGGGTGAGCGCGGTTGCGGCCGGGCCGCTACTCATCCATCAGACTGTAGAAGTTGCGGTTCTGCTCGCGCAGCGCGAAGTCGAGCCGCTCCTGGGAGATGGCGCCCTGCTCCAGCAACAGGTCGCCGAGGCGCCGCGCCTCGCCGGCTTCGGCGGCGCGGTGCTGGGCGAGCAGGGCGCTCTTGAGTTGATCGGCGCTGATGAACTTGTAATCCAGCAGATATTGCCCGAGGCGCGGCACGGGCCGGTCTTCATCACCCGGCACTTCGATCAGCACCTCGCTGAGCTCGGGGTCGGCCGTGTGCTCGGCCACCGCCACCTGCCGCGCGCGTTCCTGCTGGGCGAGCTTCAACCAATCGCGGGCGGTGTGATTCTCGGGGTTGATGGCCAGCACCCGGCCCAGGCAGTCGATGACCTGATTCATGTCGGTGAGCACCGACGCCAGCGTCAGCCAGGCCTGTTCGTGGCGCGGGTTGAGCTTGACGGCTTCGAAGAGCAGCCGGCGCGCTTCCTCGAGCTGGCGCGTCCGCACCGCCACCGTTGCGCGCTCGTACAAGGTGTCAGCGTTCATCGAGTTGCAATCCCCACAGCGTTTGAGTCATCGTGGGCAAAGTATAAACGAGGAGGTGGGCATTGCACAATTGGTCAGCCGATTGGGGGAGCGGATGAGCGGATAAGGCCCGGGTCAATCCGCTCATCCTCTCCGCCGCGGGCAATCCGTTGACCGGGTGCCCTGGCTCAAAACGAAACCTCCCGCGAGGGGTCGCGGGAGGCGCGTCCAACAGACTCCGTTTCGGCTCAATGCTCGCCGAGATACGTCTTGCGCACTTCTTCGTCGTCGCGCAATCTGGCCGCCTCGCCCTGCAGCCGGATCTCGCCGGTCTGCAGCACGTAGCCGCGATGGGCGATACCGAGGGCCATGCGCGCGTTTTGCTCCACCAACAGGATGGTGGTGCCCTGTTTGTTGAGTTCCTTGATGGTCTCGAAGATGGTCTCGACCAGCAGCGGCGCGAGGCCCATGGACGGCTCGTCGAGCAGCAGCACGTGCGGGTTGCCCATCATCGCCCGCGCCATCGCCACCATTTGCTGCTCGCCGCCCGAAAGCGTGCCGGCTTTTTGCCGGGTGCGCTCGCGCAACCGCGGGAAGAGCGTCATCACCCGGTCGAGGTCGCGGCTGATGCCGTCTTTGTCGGCGCGGCTGAAGGCGCCCATCTCGAGGTTCTCCAGCACCGTCATCCGTGGGAAGACCAGGCGGCCTTCGGGCGATTGGCACACCCCGCGCCGGTTGACCTCGTGGGCCGGCAACTTGGTCAGCTCGATGCCTTCGAGCATGATCGAGCCGGAACGCGGGCGGTTGAGGCCCTGAATGGTGCGCAGCGTCGTCGTCTTGCCCGCGCCGTTCGCGCCGATCAGGGTGACGATCTCACCTTTCTCCACATGCAGCGAGATGCCCTTGAGCGCGTGGATGTTGCCGTAGTAGGTGTGAACGTCTTTGAGTTCGAGCATCGCCATGTTATTTACCCTCCGCGGCGGTGCCCTTGCCCAGGTAGGCTTCGATCACCTTCGGGTCGCGCTGCACCTCGGCCGGTGAGCCCTCGCTGATCTTCTCGCCGTGGTCGAGCACCGACACCCGGTCGCTGATCCCCATCACCACCCGCATGTCGTGTTCGATGAGGAGGATGGTCAGGCCCTTCTCCTTGCGCAGCCGGTGGATGAACTGGGTCAGGTCGGCGGTCTCGGCGGGATTCATGCCGGCGGTCGGCTCGTCGAGCAGCAGCAGTTGCGGGTCGGAGGCCAGCGCGCGCGCGATCTCGAGGCGGCGCTGCAGGCCGTACGGCAGGTTGCGGGCCGGCCACTGGGCGTACTTCCCCCCGAGGCCGACGAATTCGAGCAGGTCGAGCGCCTTGGCCACCGCCGCTTTCTCCTCGGCCCGCACGCGCGGCGGGCGGAAGAAGGCTTCGATGATGCTGCCGTGCAGCCGGGAGTGCATGCCGACAAGGATGTTTTCGAGCACCGTCATCTGGCCGAACAGGCGAATGTTTTGGAACGTGCGCGCGATGCCGCGTTGCTGAACCTCGTGCGGCTTGAGCCCGCTGATCTTTTGGCTGTCGAAGATGATGTCGCCCCTGGTCGGCGTGTACAGCCCGGTGATGTTGTTGAAGAGCGTGGTCTTGCCCGCCCCGTTCGGGCCGATCAGCCCGGCGATCATGCCCTTCTCGATGTGGAAGTCAACGTTGTTGACGGCGATGAGGCCGCCGAATTGTTTGGTGACCGCGTTGACGGCCAGCAGCGTCTCGTTGGCCATCACTGCCCCCTCTCGGTGGTGCTGGGCACCAACCCCTGCGGGCGGAACTGCATCATCAGCACCAGGATCAACCCGAAGAGCAGCAGCTTGTACTGGCTGGCGTTGAACAGGCTCTCCAAAAAGTTCTGCATGGCTTGCGATTGGATGCCCTGAAACAGCGTCGCCCGCAGCAGCCCGCCGACCACGACCTGGAGTTTGTCGAGCAGCAGCAGGTCGGCGACCTTGATGATCAGCCCGCCGAGGAGCACACCGACGATGCTGCCGGTGCCGCCGAGAATGACCATGCACAGCACGATGACGGAGATGGAAAAGTCGAAGGCATCGGGCGAGATAAAGGAGACGTAGCTGCCGTAGAACGCGCCGGCGAAGCCGGAGAACATCGCGCCGAGGGTGAAGGCGGCGAGTTTGGTGCGGACCAGGTCAATGCCCATGCTGTTCGCGGCCAGCTCATCTTCGCGGATGGCGACCCAGGCGCGCCCGATGCGGCTGCCGCGCAGGCGGGCGATGAAGAAGACGGAGATCACCAATAGCGAGAGCGCGAGGAAATACCACGGGATGTATTGGCCGGTGACGAATTGCACCCCGGGGAACTCCGGCCGGCCGATGGGGTTGATGCCCTGCGTGCCGTTGGTCAGGTTCACCATCTCCGGGCAACCCACCAGACAGAAGGCCAGGGCCGGGTTGCCGGTGATGGCTGCCGCGATCTCCGTGATCGGCTCGTAGATTTTCACGGCTTCGAGATTCTTGAACACAATCGGCACGATCTCGCCAAAGCCGAGGGTGACGATGGCGAGGTAGTCGCCGCGCAACGGCAACACCGGCAGGCCCAGGATCAGGCCGAACAACGCCGCCGCCGCGGCCGCGATCCAGATGATGAGCCAGAATGAAAGCCTCAAATCGAAATGGGGCGAGTTGAGCAGGGCGATGGTGTAGCCGCCGATGGCGAAGAAGGCGACGTAGCCGAGGTCGAGCATGCCGGCATAGCCGGCGACGATGTTCAGCCCAAGCGCCTGGAGCGAGTAAATCATCGCCACGATGACGGCGTTGGCCCAGAACAGTTGCACCGCCTGCTCGAAGAACGGAAACACAACGGCGAAAATCAGCACCAGGCCCATCATCCCGAACCGGCGCACGCGCGCGTCGGGGTGCGAGCGGATGAAGTAGATGGCGACGCCGGTGATGACCCCCAATAGCAGCGCCACGATGTACGTGAGCGGGCTTTGCGCGGCCGGCGGGATGGTTTCTTGCCGCGGCAGGCTGGCGATGAGGGTGTTGTGCAGGATGGTGGCGACGACGACGATGAGGGTGACCAGCGTGGCGTTGATGGCGGTTCGCCGCAGCCCATCGGCCTGGCCCGGATGCGCGTCCGCGCCGACCATGGCGCCGGCGATGACCGCCAGCACCATCACCGACCAGCCGCCGACGATGAGGGCGATGAAGCCCATGAGCACGATGGCGATGATCTCGCCGTTGGAGAAAAGTTTCTGTTTCATCAGGCTTTGTCTCCTGACTCAGCCCCGAGCAGGCCGGTCGGGCGGAAGAGCAGCACCAAAACGAGAATCAGGAACACCCACGCATTTGTCCAGCGCACGGCGAGGTATTGATCGCTGAAGGCGGCCAGGATGCCGATGAGGATGCCGCCCAGGGCCGCGCCCCGGATGTTGCCGATGCCGCCGAGCACCGCCGCCGTGAACGAGCGCAGCCCGGCGGTGAAGCCCATGGTGAAGACCACCGTGCCGTTGTACAGCCCGAACATCATGCCGGCCGCGCCGGCCAGCGCCCCGCCGATGAGGAAGGTCAGGGCGATGATCTGGTCGACGTTGATGCCCATGATGGCGGCGGCGTCGCGGTTCTGCGCCGTGGCGCGCATGGCCTTGCCGAGCTTGGTGTTTTGCACGAACCAGTTGAGGGCCGCCATCAAGACCAGCGCCGTCACGATGACGAGCACATCGGCCTGGGTGATGCGAATGGGAAAGTCAGGCCCGAGCAGGTTGTCATTGCTCAACACCACCGGGAATGATTTGGGCGCGGCGTTGTTCGAGCCGAGCACCTTGAACACGGCGAACTCCGGCCCGACCTGCGCCAGCTTGCCAAAGGCCCCCAGTTGCAGACCGATGTTGCCGATGATGAATGACACGCCGATGGCGCTGATAAGCGAGGCCAGTTTCGGCGAGTTGCGCAGCCGCCGATAGGCCGCCCGTTCAATGCCGGCATTCAGCAAACCGCAGATCACCATCGCCGGGATGAAGCCCAGCAGCGCCGCCCACAGCGGCGCCGTTGCGCCGCCGGTGGCCGTGGTGACAATGAACGGCGAGACGGCCAGCAGCGCCGTGAACGCGCCGATCATAAACACATCCCCGTGGGCAAAGTTGACGAGTTCGATGATGCCATACACGAGCGTATAGCCCAGGGCGACGATGACGATGATGGCGCCGTTGGAAAGGCCGATGACGAGCTGCTGCAGCAAGGTCAGCGGATTGGCCCGCAGGTTGGCGGCGATGTTGACGAGGTCGAGGCCGGCCGGCTGGCCCAGCAGCAGCGCAAGATAGATGGCCGCCACGATCCACAACGAGCGGAGCAGCGATTGGCGATTGGAGGAATTGGCCATAGAGATACCCGGTAGGCGGGTGACCCTGCACGGTTTTGCAGCAGATACACAAAGAGGGAGCCAAGTCTCACAACTTCGCTCCCTCTTTTCTTTACACGCTTATCTCATGTCAGCGACAGCGTTACGGGTTACGGCAGGATTTCTGACGGCGCTTCCGTCCACGCGCCGCCCTTGACGATGTTGCCGAGCATGGAGTACAGGGTGGTGTCACCGTTGGCGTCGAACGACCAGGTGCCGAGCACGCCGTTGAAATCCCTGGTGCCGAACATCGCATCCAGGATGGCGGCTTTGTCCTTGGCGCACACTTTGCCGATGACGCTGATGACGACGCTGGCCGCCTCGTAGCCGTAGATGGCGTAGGCTTCCGGCTCGCTGTTGTACTTGGCCTTATAGTCCTCGAAGAACTTCTTGCCCTTCTCCGGCAGCAGCGCGCGCGGCGAGCCGGCGATGGTGCCGTACACGCCCTCCGCCACGTCCGCCCCGGCGGCCTCGATGAAGGCGCTTTCGAGGATGCCATCCGGGCCCATAAACGGCACGGTGATGCCGGCGGCGCGGATGTCCTTGAGCAACTGCCCGGCGCCGTTCTGCGTGATGCCGCCGAAGTAGATCAGGTCGGGGTTGGCATCCTTGACCTTGGTGGCCAGCGCTTTGTAATCCGCCGCCTTGCCATCAATGCCGTCGCGGCCCACCAGCGTCAGGCCGTTGGCCGCCAGGTTGCTCTCGAACTGATCGGCCACACCTTTGCCGTACACTTCCGTGTCGTCGAGGATGTAGACGCTCTTCGCGCCCAGCTTGGCCGCCCATTTGGCGCCAAACGCGCCCTGGAAGGCATCTCGCGCCACCACGCGCATATACGTGCGCTTGCCGGTGGGATAGTATTGCGCGGTGTCCGCGCCGGCGGTCAGGTCGTCGGCGGTGTTGGCCGGGCTGATCATGGCGATGCCGGCCTGATTCAAAATCGGAATCGAGACGCGGGCCGCCCCGGAGTTGAATGTGCCGATGTAGGCGACGGTGTTCGGATCGGCCACGGCCTTGTTGGCGTTTTCCTGCTCTTTGGCGGCATCCCATTTGCCGGCGGCCGCCGTGGCATCATCCAGTGACTCGTACTCGATCTTGATCTTGCCATCGCACACCACGCCGTCCTTGGTCTGCTGCTCGAGGGCCAGTTGAATGGCGTTGACGACGGTGGTGGTCTGGCCGGCGCTGGAGCCGGTAAGGGGCAGGCTGGAGTAGATCTTGACGGTCGTGGCTTCGGTGGTGCCGCCGCCCTGCGCGGGCGCACAGGCCGCCAGCACGAGGCTCGCCACCAAAATCGTGGACAGAACAACTGAAATGCGCTTCATCTCTTTTTCTCCTCAGAAAGGATGATGGCGACCAAAGGTCGCGCGTGAACACAGACGTGAAGGAGCTCATAGCCGTAACCCGATAAACCACCTCCGTTCAGTTGCAGATGAATATTGCGTGAGATTTGCCCGATTATCTACGCAGTCGGGCAAAAGGGCAAGGGGGGTTTGAGCGCACGAAGACCCGCCGGGCGATTTGTGCGCGCCAACCGATTTTTCACGGGCGGCGGTCTTGCCGTATCATTGCGCCGCATGCCCGCCGCCCCGGAAGCCCACCTCCTCGCACTGCCCAAGGTCGAGCTGCATGTCCACCTCGAAGGCGCCATCCGCCCGGAGACGCTGCTCAAGCTCGCCGGGCGCAACAGCGTGCCGCTGCCCGCCGACGACCTCGACGGCCTGCGCCAGTGGTACACGTTCCGCGACTTCCCCCATTTCGTCGAAATCTATATGACCATCGCCCGCTGTTTGCGCACGGTGGACGATATCGAGTTGGTTGCGCGCGAGTTTCTGCAGGGGCAGGCCGCCCAGAACGTCGTCCACAGCGAGGTGACCTACACGGCCTTCACCCAATTCCTCCAGCGCGGCCTCCCGCTCGAGGCTCAACTCGCCGCCATCAATCGCGCGCGCGACTGGGCCGAGCGCGAACTCGGCGTGACGATGCTGCTGATCATTGACATCGTGCGCGAGCGCGAAGGCCCCGAGGACGCGTTGGCGATTGCGGAGTTTGCCATTCGCGGGCACGGGAACGGGGTCGGCGCGCTGGGCCTCGGCGGCTTCGAGCGCGGCCACCCGCCGGATAAGTTCGCCCGCGCCTTCGACCGCGCGCGCGACGCCGGCCTGCCCTGCATCCTGCACGCCGGCGAGACGGGCGGGGCCGAGAGCATTTGGGGCGCGCTGCGGGTGGGGCGCTCGGTGCGGCTCGGCCACGGCGTGCGCTGCCTCGAAGACCCGGCGCTCGTCGCCCATCTGCGCGCGCAGCAGATTCCGCTGGAGGTCTGCCCGAGCAGCAACGTCTGCCTCGGCGTCGCGCCGAGTTGGGCCGGGCACCCGCTGCCAAAACTCATGGCCGAGGGCCTGTACCTCACCCTCAACTCCGACGACCCGCCGCTGTTCAGCACCACGCTCACCGACGAGTACGTGCGCGCCGCGCAGACCTTCGGCTGGGGCGCGGAGACGTTCGAGCAACTCAGCCTCAATGCACTGCGGGCTTCATTGTTGCCCGAGCCACGCCGCCGGTCACTCGAAGCGAAGTTCAAAGCCGAGTTTGCGCGGTTGCGCGCGGGGCATTCATAAGGGCCGGTGATCATCACGGCCTGTCCCCCTCTCCTGGCGGGCGAGGGGTTGGGGGTGAGGGTCAGTCTGAGGCCAATTGCCGAATGGCCTGCGCCAGCGCGGCGTTGACGGTGAAGTGGCGTTCGAGGAAGGCCAGAATCGCCAGCGCGGAGTCGGGGCCGCGCTCGTAACCCTGCATGAAGTTCGGCAGCGCGCGGCTGACTTGCGGATGCCGTTGCTCGAAGCGGCGCTCGGTTACAAATTCGTCGCGCTGGCCGGGGATGGCCGCTTCCACCGACTCGGCCAACTCCAACACGCGATCTACCGCATATCCCTGAATGAAGCGCATCGCCGAGAGCTTCTCGCCGCGCCGGTAACGCCCCAGCCCGACGTACAGGTTGGTCAGAGCCTCGCCCAGCAGCCACTCGGGGGTGCGGGCGTGCGATGCCGTGTCGCCCTGCACGGAAACAGCGAGCGCCTCGTCAAAGTCGGGCCGCCTCCACACGACGCGCCCGCCCGCGAACGGGATGTGGCGCAACTCCGCCGGCTCGAAAACGGCGAATTCGCAGAAGATGCCGTCAGCAAACAGTAGTTTGTGGCCGTCACCCGTGTTTTGGAAGTGAAAGGCGATGGGGTGGATCGCGCTGAGCCAAACCACGTCATCAATGAAGGCGCGCTTGTGGCCCGGCTCGACGATGGCGAAGAAATCCAAATCGGAATAGTCATCGAGCCGGTCAAGCTCCACACCCACCGAGCCGAGGCCGATCAGGGCCAGCCCGTGGCCGCTGGCTTCGAGCGCGCGGCCGATATCGTCGAGGCGGGCGAGGAGAAGTCCAGGCTCAGCCATTGACGATGGGGATGCCCACCACCTGCGCCGAGGCCGTCTCCACCGTGCCGCTGAGGTCGTAGGCCAGCGCCCCGCTGATGCGCACCGGGGCCATTTCGCCCACCGGCGCCTCGCCATCAACGATCACCAGCCCGTCCACCTCCGGCGCGTCGCGATAGCTGCGGCCCACGCTCAACCCATCGCCGTTGCCCTCGATCAGCACCTTCAACGTGCGGCCGATCTGGGCCTGATTCTTTTCGAGCGAGATGCGCTGCTGCAGCGCCATCAGCCGTTCGCGGCGCTCGTCCTTCAATTCCTGCGGCACCGGGTCGCCGAGGTCGGCGGAGGTCGTGCCCGGCTCGAACGAGAAGGTGAAGGCGCCGATGCGGTCGAAGCGGATCGCTTCGACGAACTTGAGCAGCGCGTCGAACTCCTCTTCGGTCTCGCCGGGATAGCCGACGATGAAGGTGGAGCGGATGGCGAGGTCGGGCATGGCCGCGCGCAGCTTCGCCAGCGTGCGGTGCACCCACTCGATGTTCGACGGGCGGCGCATGCGGTACAGCGTCGCCGGGTGGCCGTGTTGCAGGGGGATGTCGAGGTAGTGCGCGATCTGCGGATGAGTCGCCATCGTCTCGATCATGCGGTCGGTGACGTAGCCCGGATACGCATACATCACGCGGATCCAATCCACATCCGGCACGGCGCGGGCGAGCGACTCGAGCAGCGTCGCCATCCCCTCCTTCATCCCGCGGTCGTGGCCGTAGTCCGTGGTGTCCTGGGCGATGAGGACGAGTTCGCGCACGCCGTTGTCGCGCAGCGTGCGGGCTTCATGCAGGATGGACTCAAGCGGGCGGGAGACCGCCGTGCCCTTGATCAGCGGGATGGCGCAGAACGCGCACGGGCGGCGGCAGCCATCCGCAATTTTGATGTATGCGCTGGCGCCCTGCACGGCGGCCCGCGTCGCCCCGCGCTCGTCGGCTCCGACGACGAGCGCCTCGGTGGGCAGGTGATACAACGGCTCGGGGTTCCCGCGCTCCCTCAGGCGTTGCACAAAGTCCACGATGTCCATCCACCGCCGCGTGCCGATGATGCCGTCAATCCCCGGCGACCACTTAAGCAGCTCGGCCCCGTAGCGTTGCGAGAGGCAGCCGGCCGCGATCAGCATCTGCCCGCGCTTCTTGCCCTCGGCCAGCTCGTTAAGCACGCGCACCGACTCCTGTTTGGCCGGGCCGATGAAGCCGCAGGTGTTGACGATGAGGACCTCGGCCTTGCCCGGCTGATCGGTGGCGGCGAAACCGGCCTCGCCGAGCAGTTGCGCCATGCTTTCCGAGTCCACCGTGTTCTTCGAGCAGCCGAGGCTGACTAAATGAAAATGCTTTTGTTTGACTTTTGCCATTCAATCGAACCGCTGAGAACGCCGAGACCGCGGAGAGTTTGTTCCTTCTCAGCGAACTCCGCGCGCTCCGCGGTGAACGTCTATCTTAGCGGCTGTGGCGAGGGCGTCGGCGTGACCACACCCTCCAGCGTCCACAAGCGGATAACGACTTCGCCGAAATTGCCGAGCACGCCCTGATCATTGCCGTTGAACACCACGCGCGTGCCCTTGGCGTTGCCCGTCCACAACTCCACCACGCTGTTGCCGGTGAACTCGCGCGTCTCGCCCGCCACCATCTGCCCGGCGAAGGTCTCCACGCCATCCACCACAATCCGCACCCACAGGCGCTGCTCGGCGCGCACGACGAGATTGACCCCGACGTAATTGGGCAGCGCGGTCGGCAACGGCACGGTGGGCGTGGCCGCCGGCGGCGTGGGCGTGAGGGTGGCGGCCAGGGTGCTGAAGGCGAGCGAGGCCGGGCGGCGGGTGGGCGTCACCGTGGCCGGGTTGAGCGCACCCTGCGAAAAACTCCACACGCCCCAGCCCAACACGAGCAGCACCAGCGCAGTCACCAGCGTGCCGATGAAGAGATCGCGCGTGAAGATGCGGCGATACCACGGGAGCCGCACCGGCGGCATGCCGCGCGCCGGCGTCTGCCCATTGACCGGCGGGGTCGCGCGCGGTTTGCGGCCCGCCGGCACAAAGCTCGCCAGCAGCGCCTCGGCATCCAGCCCGAGGTACTCGGCGTAGTTGCGCAGAAAGCCGCGCGCCTGCGGGGGCGAGGCGAAGGCCGAGAGGTCGCTGGCTTCCAACGCCTCCAGTTGTTTCAGGCGGATGCGGGTAGCGTTGGAGGCTGCCTCGAGCGAGAGGCCTTTGGCCTCGCGGGCCGCGCGCAGTGCTTCGCCGATAGTCGCCATCATGCCCTCCCCCCATCGCCGCGCACCCCGGGCCGATTGCGCCGAGTGACCTTGCCGCGCCGGGGGGACAGAGGGGGGTCAAAAAAGCCACCGGCATTATAGTGCCGATGGCTTTGGCAACTCGACGCCCTTCACGGCGAACGTTAGGCCGCCGGGGCTTCTGCCTCGGGCGCGGGCGCCGCGCCCGGCTCGGGCGCAGCCACCGGCGCGGTCTTGATCGCCTCGCCCTCGCGATGCACGATGACCTTCACCTGCGCGGTCAAATCCGCCGTGAGGCGCACCGGGGCTTTGAACTCGCCCAACTCGCGGATGGGCTGGGCCGGGATGTTGCGCCGGTCGATCTCCAACCCTGAGAGTTCTTTGATCCTGGCGGAGATGTTGGCTGAGGTGATCGAGCCGTACAGCTTGCCGGTCTCGCCGGCCTTCATGGGGAAGATGAGGGTGAGCGTCGCCAACTGCTCGGCCACTCCCCTCAGTTCCTCATTCAGTTTCGCCCGGGCGATGGCGGCGTTCTGCCGGAGCGTCTCGGCCTGTTTGAGCGCGCCGGGCGTGGCCAGCACGGCCAGCCGCTGCGGGAGGAGGTAGTTGCGGCCATAGCCGTCGGCGACCTTCTTCACATCGCCGGCGTGGCCCAACTTGTATACGTCTTTGAGCAAGAGCACTCGCATGGGGATCAAGCCCTTTCCACAGAAGCATTCGGGCGAAGGGTACAACGCCCTGATTGCAGAATCGCTCGCGCCAGTCTGCGGAGCGGACGGCATTTTAGCAGACCGGAGGCGAATCAATCAAGGATGAGATTGGACGTGTGCACGCAAAGGTTGTCAGCCGGTGGGCAGACCGACGCGGTCGTCGCGACCGCGTCGGTCTTTCCCCGACAACGCGTGCGTGCACACGATTGGACGCAAATACACCCGGAGTCACGCAGATGGAGATCGGGGCTCAACGGCGTGCATCTGCGCCGGCGGTCTTCTCCATCACCCAGCCATCCTCGCCGCGCGCGTAGTAGCGGGTTAAGCGGCTGATACGCCGGTAGTCGCAGTGCTCATACAACGCGATGGCCGGCGCATTGCTCACGCGCACCGTGAGTTTGTAGCGGCGAGTGTTCAGTTGCGCTTCGGCGGCCGAGAGGAGCTGCCGCCCGAGGCCGCGCCGTTGGTAGTCGGGATGGATGCCGAGCAGGGTGATGGTGCCCTCGTCCCGCCACCAGCCGCGCTCCGCGAGCACGAAGCCGACGGATCGCTCGCCCTCCATCACCCGCAGCCGCACGCTGGAGGCGAGGAGCGCGAGGCACAATTCCAGAATCCCCCACGCCTCCGCGCCGAAGCAGGCGCGTTCGAGGCGCCACAGCGCCGGCAGATCGCGCAGGCCGGCCGGGTGAACAGAAGCGAAAGTAGAAAGCGGCGCGGGCGCTGTGGCGCTGCTTTCTACTTTCCACTCACTCTTTGTCACTCCTGTTGCCGACGAAGTTGCCGATCAGCGACGTGAACTCCATCGGGAAGATGTACTTCGTGGCCGGGCTGGCCCCGAGCGCCTTGAGCGCCTCGAAGTATTGCAGCGTCATCGTCTTCTGATCTATGCTGTTGGCCGAGGCATAGATGGTTTGCAGCGCCGCCGCAAAGCCTTCGGCCCGCAGCAACTGCGCCTGCTTCTCGCCCTCGGCGCGCAGGATGTTCGACTGCCGCTCGCCCTCGGCCCCGAGGATGGCCGCCTGTTTCGTGCCCTCGGCGCGGTTGATGGCCGCCTCTTTGTCGCCGGTGGATTCGGTGACCAGCGCGCGGCGGGTGCGCTCCGCCGACATCTGCCGGTTCATCGCCTCCTGCACATCCCGGGGCGGGATGATCTCGCGGATTTCGACGTTGGTGACCTTGACGCCCCAGCGTTCGGTGACCTCATCCAGCTTCACCCGCAGCGTTTGATTTATGTGCTCGCGCTGCGAGAGCACGTCGTCGAGCAGGATGCCGCCGATGACCGAGCGCAGCGTGGTGGTGGCGATGCCGGCCGCCGCCATCTCGAAATTGCCGACGCCGACCACCGTCAGCGTGGCCTCGACGACTTTGTAATACCACAGGAAGTCAATCGAGATCGGCGCGTTATCCTTCGTGATAGACGTTTGATGCGGCACCTCGCGCACCTGCTCGCGCAAATCTACCAGGCGACCCTGATCGAGCACCGGCAGGAGCAGCACGAGGCCTGGCCCCTTCTGCCCGAGCACGCGGCCGAGCCGCAACACCACCAGCCGCTGATATTCCGGCACGATGCGCACCGAGGTGACGAGTAAGCCGGCGAGGACGAGCAACGCCAGGCCGACTACACACGCGAAAAAAATGCCGCCTGCTCCGAAGATTGCATCCATCTGAGTCTCCTTTGTTCGGTACGGTGATTGTAGCGCACGGCCCTGCGCGCGAGCCGGACAGTGGCCGGACGACTGCGCGCGGCCGCTGACAGGATTATACGTCCGTCGCCTTCATTGCTAAATTGACTCGGAGACTCTACAATTCGCCGCGATGCCGACATGGGCGCTGGCGATCATGTACTGGCTGCACCTCCTCGCCGCCGTGGTGTGGGTCGGTGGGCTGGCGGTGATGGCCCTGCTCGTGTGGCCGGCGTTGCGCGCGCGGCTCGGCGTGGGATCGGCCCCCGTCTTCGCCGACTTGCAGCGCCGCTTCATCCCCTGGGCGTGGCTGAGCCTGGCCGTGCTCGTCGGCACAGGCATGTTTCAAATGACTGCCGACTCCAACTACACGGGCTTGCTGCAGATCGACAGCCCGTGGGCGACGGCGATGCTGCTCAAACATCTCGCGGTCGCGGGGATGGTCGTGATCGGCGTGGCGTTGCAGGTGTGGATTCAGCCGGCCCTGGCGCGGGCCGCGCTGCTGGCCGACCGGGGGAAGCCGCTCCCCGCTGCGGAAACCGATTCCCTGCGGAGGCGCGAGTCGGTGCTGATGTGGCTCAATCTGATCTGCGCGGCGGCGGTGTTGCTGTGCACTGCCATCGCTACGGCGTTGTGATGTGCGCGGGGCCGATGGAGTCCGACGACGGCTTTTACGATTGCACGCCGGCGACCTGCCCGGCGCGACACGCATAATTCGTGGATGACTGATGATGAAATCGCGCAACGGCTCCCATCCCGAACCCTCCATCGCACACGCCGCCCTGCCGCTCGATCAAGTCCTTCACGGCGATTGCACCCGGCTGCTCTATCAGTTGCCCGAGAAATCGGTGGACGTCGTCTTCGCCGATCCGCCGTATAACCTGCAGCTGCAGAACGAACTCTACCGCCCGAACATGACGAAGGTGGACGCGGTCGACGATGAGTGGGATCGCTTCACCAGCCTGGCCGAGTACGATGCCTTCACCCGCGCCTGGCTCACCGCCTGCCGCCGCGTGCTGAAGGACACCGGCACACTCTGGGTCATCGGCTCATATCACAACATCTACCGCGTCGGCTCCATCCTGCAGGACCTCGACTACTGGCTGCTCAACGACGTGGTCTGGATCAAGACCAACCCCATGCCCAACTTCCGGGGCGTGCGCTTCACCAACGCGCACGAGACGCTGCTGTGGGCGCAAAAACAGCGCGAGGCGAAGTACACCTTCAACTATCGCGCCATGAAATCGCTCAACGACGAGTTGCAGATGCGGAGCGATTGGCACTTCGGGCTGTGCACGGGCCGGGAGCGGCTGCGGAGCAACGGGCAGAAGGCCCATCCGACGCAGAAGCCCGAAGCGCTGCTCTATCGCGTCATCCTCTCCAGCACCAACCCGGGCGATGTCATCCTCGACCCGTTCTTCGGCACCGGCACCACCGGCGCGATGGCGAAGAAGCTGCGCCGCCGCTTCGTCGGCATCGAGAAGGACGCCGGCTACGTCGAACTCGCGCGCGAGCGGCTCGCGGCCATTACCCCGCCGATTGAGATGGACGACAGCGTCTATGTCGTGCCGGAGAAGCGCAACGCGCGCCGCATCCCCTTCGGCGCGCTGCTCGAAAACGGTTTGTTGCAGCCGGGCCAGCCGCTTTACTTTGGAAGGCACGGGAAGGTCGTTGCCACCGTGCTGGCCAACGGCGAGATCCGCCACAACGGCACCGTCGGCTCCATCCACGCCGTCGGCCGCGCGGTGCAGGGCTCACCCTCGTGCAACGGCTGGGAGCACTGGTTCTTCGACGATGCGCAGACCGGCCAGCGCCTGCCCATCAACACCCTCCGCGAGCAGTTGCGCAGGGATGCGAATCCGTAGCGGCGCGCCGCGGCGCGTCTCATTCGAGCTCTCGGTTGGGCTGCTCTAACTGGATTTTTGCAACACGGCGCGGAGTGACTCCGCCGCCTGCTTGGCGGCGTGCAGCGTCAGCCCCAGTTTGGCTTCTTTTTCGATCAGCACCGCCAGCGCCGAGTCGTCGGTGATGGGCAACACGGCGATGGTGCCGTGCTCGCCTTCCATCAACACGCGCTGCATCGTCCCCTGCGCCAGCCGGGTGAGGGTGCGCTCGGCCTGGGTGGCCACCACCGCCGCCAGCGCGGCCACATGCTCGCCGCCGGTCGGGTCGTTGATGTCGCTCGCATCCCAGCCCGGCGGGTGCGCGGCGATGACCAGCCCATCCTGCGTGATGATGGCGCTGCCGCGCACGGCGGGCGCGCGGCGGTGCAACGTTTGCAAACTCTGCTTCAGCGCGTCCGAGCGGTATTGGATGGGCATGGCAGCAATTGTACGCGAAGTGATTTTCACCGCAAAGACGCGAAGGGCGCGAAGACAACCCAAAAGTATTTCATCGGTTCCGCTATAATCGCATTTGCGTTCCCTTCGCGTTCTTTGCGGCTTCGCGGTTCAAATGAAAGGACGAGCCATGACCTTGCCCCACGGGCGCATCCACAACTTCTCCGCCGGGCCGGCCACGCTGCCGTTGCCGGTGCTCGAACAGGCGCAGGCCGAGCTCCTCAACTGGCGCGGCGCCGGCATGGGCGTGCTCGAGATGAGCCACCGCTCCGCTTCGTTCGAGACCATCATCGGCGAGGCCGAGGCCGACCTGCGCGCGCTGTACGGAATCCCGGAGGAGTACGCAGTGCTGTTTTTGCAGGGCGGCGCGACGCTGCAGTTCGCGATGGTGCCGATGAACCTGCGCGCGACCGGCTCCGCCGATTACGTCGTGACCGGCGCGTGGTCGAAGGGCGCGATCAAAGAAGCCGAGAAGCTCGGGGCAACCCGCGTGGCCTTCAGCGCCGAAGGTGAGAAGTTCAGCCGGTTGCCGGCCCAATCCGAACTGCAGCTCGACCCGAAGGCGGCCTATCTCTACTTCTGCTCGAATGAGACCATCCACGGGGTGGAGTTCGGCGCGGAGCCGGCGCCGCCCGAGGGCGTGCCGCTGGTCTGCGATTCGTCGTCCGACTTCGTCAGCCGCCCGCTCGATATCCGCAAGTACGCGCTGATCTACGCCGGCGCGCAGAAGAACGCCGGGCCGGCCGGTGTGACGATCGTGATCCTGCGCAAAGACCTGCTGGCGCGCACGCCGCCCCGGCTCCCGTTGATGCTCGATTACAAGGTGCAGGCCGAGAACAAATCGCTGTACAACACGCCGCCGTGCTACAGCATCTACATCGTGGGCCTGGTCTTCAAATGGCTGCGCGGCCTCGGCGGGCTGGAGGCGATGGCGCAGCGGAACGCCGCCAAGGCCAGGCTCGTGTACGACGTGATCGACGGTAGCGGCGGCTTCTATCGCGGCTTCGTCCGGCCCGATAGCCGCAGCAAGATGAACCTGACCTTCGCCCTGCCGGATGAAAACCTCGACAGGCAATTTGTCAAAGAGGCGACGGCCAACGGCCTCGATGGCTTGAAGGGCCACCGCGTCGTTGGCGGCATCCGCGCCTCGCTGTACAACGCGCTGCCGCCCGAGAGCGCCGGCGTGCTGGCCGACTTCATGCGCGAGTTTCAAAGAAAGAACGGCTGAAAACTGAACCGCAAAGACGCGAAGGACGCAAAGCAAGCTTTATGCCTTCTTCGCGCTCTTTGCGTCTTCGCGGTAACAAAATGTCTTTCAAAATTCTAATCTCCGATGGCTTGTCGGAAGCGGGGATTGCGTTGCTCAAGACGGTGGGTGAAGTCACCGTCAACCCCAAAATCACCGCCGAGGAATTGCTGGTCGCGCTGCCCGCGTATCATGCCCTCGTCGTGCGTTCGCGCACCAGGGTGACGGCGCAGGTGGTCGAGGCCGGGACGGCTCTCAAAGTGATCGGGCGCGCGGGCGTGGGGGTGGATAACATCGACGTGGCGGCGGCGGTGGCGCAGGGGATTACGGTCGTCAACAGCCCGCTGGCCGCGACCATCTCGGTGGCCGAACTGACGCTGGCGATGATGCTGGCCCTGGCGCGGCTGCTCCCGCTGGCCGATCACTCCATGCACGCGGGCAAATGGGAGAAGAGCGCGTTCACCGGCTCGGAGTTGTACGGCAAGACGCTCGGCCTGCTCGGCTTTGGCCGCATCGGCGCGGAGGTGGCGCGGCGAGCGAAGGCGTTCGAGATGAGCGCCATCGCTTACGACCCATACCTCAGCGACGCGCAGATCCGCGAACGCGGCGCGGAGCCGGGCGGCTTCGAAGCCGTGCTGGCTCAGTCCGACTACATTTCACTGCACCTGCCGCTGACCACCGAGACGCGCAACATGCTCGACCCAGAGCAGCTCGGCAGGATGAAGCCGGGCGCGCGCCTCATCTGCCTGGCGCGCGGCGGGGTGATCGACGAGGCCGCGCTGCGGGCCGCGCTCGACTCCGGTCATCTGGCCGGCGCGGCGCTGGATGTGTTCGCGATAGAGCCAGCTCCAGCCGGCTCTATCGCCACGCACCCGAAGGTCATCGCCACCCCGCACATCGGCGCGCAGACGCACGAGGCGCAGACGCGCGCCGGCCTGGCCATCGCCGAGGAGGTGCTGGCCGTGCTGCAGGGCCGCGCCCCGCGCTGGCGGGTGACGAGGAATGATTGACCCCTTGCCCGTGTCACGCTAAAATAGCCATCTAAATAGCCATAAAGGAGGTCGGCATGGCAAAGCAATACTCAATCGCCGAAGCGCGCCACAATCTGGCGTCCATCGTTTATGAACTCGATAACAAGGAACGGATTGAATTGACTCGGCGCGGCGCACCGGTCGCTGTTTTGCTTTCGATCAAGGAATACCGGCGGCTATCACTTAAGCGCACGGATTTTTGGAATGCCTTCACCGCGTTTCGCGACTCGGTGGCATTGAAAGAATTGAAGATCGAACCGGAAGTCTTGTTCGGCGCACGTGACCGAAGCGGCGGACGTGAGGTTGAGTGGTGACCCCCAAGTATCTGTTGGATACCAATGTCATCTCGGAACCCCTGCGCCCATCACCCAACAGCGGGATTGTCAATCGCCTAAAACGGCATCGGGAAGAATTGGCGACGGCTTCAGTGGTGTGGCACGAGTTGTGGCTTGGCTGTCTTCGCTTGCCTGCCTCGGCCAAACGTGAGGCGATTGAACGGTATCTTGTCGAAGTCGTCTCCGTTTCAGTTGTGGTATTACCCTACGACGAAAAATCGGCCGAATGGCACGCGGTGGAACGAGCTAGATTAATCGCGGAGGGTCGTACCCCGGCTTTCGTGGACGGTCAAATCGCCGCCGTTGCTGCAACCCAGGGCCTGACGCTTGTGACCCTCAACCGGGCCGACTATCGTAACTATCACGGTCTCGATCTTGAAGATTGGAGCAGCTAACATAGTAGAATGCAACCGATGAACGAACGATACGAAACGAAAGCAAGCGCTTCGACTTGCGTTTACACGGGCCCATAGCTCAATGGCAGAGCTCGCGGCTCATAACCGCTAGGTTGCAGGTTCGAGTCCTGCTGGGCCCATTACTTTCCACTGTCTTCTCGCCCACCTTCAAACATGCAGGATAAACTCACCGACCTCAAAACCCGCCTGCTCGAGATCAACGACCTCAACTCCGCTGCAGCAGTGCTGGGGTGGGATCAACACACCTACATGCCACCGGGCGGGGCCGCGGCGCGCGGGCGGCAACTGGCCACGCTCAGCCGGCTGGCGCAGGAGAAGTTCATTGACCCTGCCATCGGCAAGCTGCTCGACGAGTTGCAACCGTACGCCGAGAGCCTGCCGTATGAGTCGGATCAGGCCGCGCTCATCCGCAAGACGCGGCGCGATTACGAGCGGGCGGTGAAGGTGCCGCCGGCCTTCATCGCCGAACTGTCGGAGCACCAATCCGCCGCGCTGCAGGTGTGGGCAGCGGCCCGCCCGGCCAACGACTTCGCCTCGGTGCGGCCCATGCTGGAAAAGACGCTCGACCTCAGCCGCCGCCTGGCCGATTTCTTCCCCGGTTACGACCACATCGCCGACCCGTTGATTGACTTTCAGGATTACGGCATGCAGGCGGCGAGTGTGCGCGCGGTCTTCACGCAATTGCGCGAGCAACTCGTGCCGCTGGTGCAGGCCATCACCGCCCAGCCGCCCGCCGACGACGGTTGCCTGCATCAACATTTCCCCGAAGATCAGCAGGCTGCCTTCGGCGTCGCCATCATCAAAGCCTTTGGCTACGATTTCAACCGGGGACGGCAGGATAAAGTCGCGCACCCCTTCGCGACCCAGTTCGCCATCGGCGATGTGCGCATCACCACCCGCTTCAAAGACGACGACTTCGCCGACGGCTTCTTCAGCACGCTGCACGAATCCGGCCACGCGATGTACGAGCAGGGAGTCAACCCGGCCTACGATGGGTTGCCGCTCGCCGGCGGCACGTCGGCGGGCGTGCACGAGAGCCAGTCACGTCTGTGGGAGAACCTCGTCGGGCGCAGCCGGGGATTTTGGGAGCACTTCTATCCCAAACTGCAGGCCGCGCTGCCGGGGCAGTTTGGCCGCGTGCCGCTGGAGACGTTCTATCGCGCCATCAACAAAGTGCAACGCTCACTCATCCGCACCGACGCCGACGAGGTGACCTACAACCTGCACGTCATCCTGCGCTTCGACCTTGAACTGCAAATGCTCGAAGGCTCGCTGGCGATCAGGGATTTGCCCGAGGCGTGGCACGCGCGCTATCAATCCGACCTCGGCGTGCGCGCGCCCGATGACGGCGACGGCGTGCTGCAGGACATGCACTGGTTCTATGCCCTCATCGGCGGGATGTTTCAGGGCTACACGCTCGGCAACATCCTCAGCGCTCAGTTCTACGCGAAGGCGCTCGAGGCGCGCCCCGACATCCCGGCGCAGATCGCGCGCGGCGAGTTCAGTGGGCTGCATGGCTGGTTGAAGGACAACGTCTACCAGTCTGGCAGCAAATACACCGCGCCGGAATTGATTGAAAGGGTCACCGGCGGCGGATTGGACATCGCGCCCTACCTCCAGTATTTGCGCAGGAAATACGGCGAGCTGTACACGCTGTAACCGGCAAGGCCCTTCGGGTTTCCAGAACCGAAGGGCCTTGTTATTTAAGGGGATAGGCCCAGCGACGGGGGGGATCGCTGGGCCTTATGGGTCAGGTTGGCGACTACTCGCTGACCTGATACGCGCCTATGTTTATGCGTTTCCACTCGGAGGGGTGGCGCGTTACGACCTTTGTAGACTCCGTGACTGAGCGATGCGTGAATATAGGCTAAATGATGGATGAGTAGCGGGGCTATGAGCGCTTGCGCCTGAACTCCTGCTCCCACACTTCCACCTCGGCGCTGGTCAGCCCCTGTTCTTTTTGACTCGGCCTCGCGGGGGTGGCGGACATCGCGCGCGCGAAGGAGGCCGCCTCGCGCACCGTGGCTCCGCGCTCGCGCACGGCGGCCTGCAGCCGCGCATCGGAAGTGATGACGGTCAATCCCCGGGGATTGCGATCCGCGCGCACCAGCTCCACAATCACCTCATCCGCCGTGCGTGGCGGGCGAGCGAAACGCACCGTGAGTGTGGAATTTGACAGACTGCCCTGCCCGGTAGGTTGGCCGCGATCGAAGACCACCGTGCCCTTCTTCCTCGCGCGGAGAAGGTAGCCGCGCAGCAGCATCACCAACTTCTGCTCGTCGTCGGGGTCGGCCAGGCTGAGGCCCGGCATCTGGCCGATGAGGTTGTGCCCATCAATGATGAACGGCATGGGTGGATTGTAGCACCCAGGCGTTGTGCTATTATCCGCCGCGATGAATGCGCGCCGGCTCGTTCTGTATCTGCTCCTCAACGCCGTGGTCTCCATCTCGGCGACGTGGCTGGCGCTGTGGATTTGGGAGAACTACATCTCGCCGCGCGCAGCCGGGCCGCGCACCGTCGCCAGCGCGCCGGCGCCCACCACCGCACCCGGCTTCCCGGCCCAGGGGTTCCCTGGCGTCATCGCCTCGCCGCTGCCGACGCTCCCCTCCACCCAGCAGGCCGCCGGGCCGGTGACACATGTCGTGCAAAGCGGCGACACCCTCGGCTCCATTGCGCAGCAGTACGACCTCTCGATCGAGGCGCTGATGGAGCTGAACAGCCTCACTGACCCGAACCGGCTGGATGTGGGCCAGACGCTCATTGTGGGGATACCGCCCACCGCGCCGGCGACCGAGGCCCCGCCCGTCGCGCCGCTGCCCACCGCTACGCCCGACCCGAACGTGCCCGCGCCGAGCCTCACCATCCGAGAGGTGCGGTCGGCCGGCGTGCTGGCGGAGGAAGTCGTCGTCATCGCCAACGCCGGCGGCCCGGTGGATTTGGCCGGCTGGACGCTGCGCGATGAGACTGGCCGCGCATACACTTTCCCGGCGCTCACCCTGTTCGAGGGCGGCATCGTCAACGTGCACACCCGCGCCGGCGAGGACAGCGTGATTGATTTGTACTGGGGATTGGGAGGGCCGGCCTGGCGCGCCGGCCAATTGCTGCTGCTCACCGACCCGAACGGGAACCTGAGCGCGCGCTACTCGGTGCCGTGATGGACTTTGGCAGCCTCATCGAGAAAATCATCCGCGAGGCGCAGGCTAAGGGCAAGTTCGATAACCTCAGCGGGCAGGGCCAGCCTCTCAGGCTCGACAACGAGAACGAAGCGTCGGAGGAGTGGGCGGCCAACCGTCTGCTCAAGAGTCAGAACCTGCGGCCGGCCTGGCTCGAGGAGGATTTATCCATCCGGGAGGAATTAGAGCGGGCGCGGACGAGGCTGCAACGCACCCACCGCTGGCGCGTGGCCGAGCTGCGGCCGTTGAGCGGCAAGTCCGACGAAGGGTCGCTGCGGCGGCGGGCGTGGGTCGAAGACGAATGGCAGCGCCTCCTGGCGGAATTCCGCGAAACAGTGGCGCAGCTCAACCAGCGCATCCGGTTACTAAACCTCAAAGTCCCCTCCGATCAGTTGCAGCGTGTGGTCATCGATTGCGACGCCGAGGTCGCGCAGGCAACGCGCTGAAACAAAAACACCGCCCCGATTTGGGGCGGTGTTCGTTGTCGCCGTCAGCGCTACGCCGGCTTGGAGTCGTCCTTCTTGTCCTCGTCCGGTTTCTGCACATCTTTTTTGTCGCCGGTCAGGCCTTCGCGGAACTGGCGGATGGCGCTGCCCATCTCGCCGCCGATGCGGCCCAATCGGCCGACGCCGAAGAGCAGCACCACGATGATGAGGATGATGATCCATTCCATGCCATTGGGAAGTCCGAACATGTTTACAATCCCTTCACTGAGTTGCTGCGATTATAGCACCGGCTACGATATCTTGCGGGAAGCCTACCCGTCTGTTACACTCCTCCGGCAATGCCCGCGCAAGCACTCTATCGCAAATGGCGGCCTCAGTTGTGGGGTGAGGTGGTGGGGCAAGAGCACGTCGTGCAGACGCTGCGCAACGCCATCGCCGCCGACCGCATGGGCCACGCCTACTTGTTCGCCGGCCCGCGCGGCTGCGGCAAGACCACCAGCGCGCGGCTGGTCGCCAAAGCCCTCAACTGCCTCGACCCCGATCCGGCCAAACGCCCGTGCAACACCTGCGAGCATTGCGTCGCCGTCAACGAGGGTCGCTTCCTCGACCTGATCGAAATTGACGGGGCCTCGAACAACAGCGTCGAGAACATCCGCGAGCTGCGCGACAAGATCAACTTCGCGCCCAGCCAGGGCCGCTTCAAGATTTACATCATAGATGAAGTGCACATGCTGAGCATGGGCGCTTTCAACGCGCTGCTCAAGACGCTCGAGGAGCCGCCGCCGCACGCCGTCTTCATCCTCGCCACCACCGAGAGCTACAAAATCCCGGCCACCGTTTCGTCGCGGTGCCAGCGCTTCGAGTTCCGGCGCATCCCCGTCACCGATATCGTCGCCCGGCTGGAGGAATTGTGCCGGCAGGAAAACGTCTCCGCCGAGCGGCCGGCCCTCGAACTGGTGGCGCGCCAGGCCACCGGCGCGCTGCGCGATGCCATCAGCCTGCTCGATCAACTCGTCTCCGCCGACAACGCGGTGACGTTGGCGCAGGCTCAGGCGTTGCTCGGCACCGCCGTCGGGCAGACGGTGCCGGAGTTGTCGGCGGCCCTCGCGGCCAACGACACGACGACCGGCGTCAACCTCATCAACACCGTAATCGATGGCGGCGCCGACCCGCGCCAGCTCGCGCGGCAGATGGTGGATTATCTCCGCGGCCTCCTGCTCATCCGCCTCGGCAACGCCGCGTTGGTGGATGCGACCGCCGAGAACCGCGCCGTGATGGCCAGGCAGGCCGAGCAGTGGGCGCCGGCCGGGTTGCTGCGCGCCATCCGCGCGTTCAACACGGCCGCCAACGACATCAAGGGTGGATGGCAGCCGCAACTTCCGCTCGAACTGGCAGTCGTGGAGTGCACGACTGTGCCCGCGCCGCCTTCCCCCGTGGCAGCCGCCTCCGCCCCGGCAGCCGCCTCCCCTCGGGAACCGGCCCCCGCGCGCGCCGCGCCTCCCGCACCGCCGCGACCCACTTCAACCGTATCGCGCGATGATCTGCGTACCGTGTGGCGCCGCACCCTCGACCTCTTGATGGAGCGCAAGAAGGTGCAGAAACTGACCAGGAGCGAATTGGAGAACGCCGGCCTCGACCGGTTCGAAGGCACGCTGTTGAAGGTGGTGACGAGCCAGGCCATGCTGGATCGGATGAAGGCGCGGCCTGATTTTCAACACGCGGTCAATGAGGCGTTGTCGGATGTGCTCGGCTCACCGCACAGCGTACGGTTCCAACTGGCCGACGGCCCGCGCAGCACCCCAGCGGCGGAGGCCTCGTCGGGCATGGTCGCCGCCGCCCTCGATCTCGGCGGCGAAATCGTGGAATAGAGGCAAAGATATGGCGAAGATGAGAGGCGGCCGCCCCGAGCCGGGGATGAATCAGGGCCTGATGGAGCGGCTGGCGAAACTGCAGGATGACATGCTGCGGGCGCAGGAAGCGCTGGGCGACGAGCGCCTCACGGTAACGTCGGGCGGCGACGCCGTGAAAGTAGTGATTGACGGGCGGCAACACATCCACGCTATTGAAATCAAGGCCGAGGCTCTGGCCGATCGTGAGCTGGTGCAGGCTATGCTCGTGGTTGCCCTCAACAACGCCCTCGAGCAATCACAGGCCCTGGCCGCGCAACGCCTGCAGGGCCTGAGCGGCGGGCTGGGCTTGCCGGGGATGTAGTTGTGAGCAGCGCGATTCCCAGATCCGTTCAGCGGCTGATTGATGAGTTCTCGCGGCTGCCGGGCATCGGCCCGAAGTCGGCCTCGCGACTGACGTTCTTTCTGTTGCGTGGCGATGGCCAGCAATCGCAAGACCTGGCCGCTGCGCTCGGCGAGCTGCGCGCGCGCACGCGGTTTTGCTCCGTCTGCCAGAACATCACCGAAAGCGACCCGTGCCCGGTGTGCGCCGATACCGGCCGCGATGCCAGCCTGATTTGCGTCGTCGAAGAGCCGTTGGATGTGTTGGCCATCGAGCGCACTGGTCGTTTCAAAGGTAAGTACCATGTGCTGCACGGCGCCATCTCGCCGGTAGAGGGCGTCGGGCCGGAAGATTTGAAAATCCGCGAGCTGATCGAACGGGTGAATGCCGAGCCGGTTCGGGAAGTTATCCTGGCCACCAACGTCAGCCTGGAAGGCGAGGCGACGGCCATGTATTTGCAGAAGCAGATGGTGGGGCGGGGCGGCATTCGGGTGACGCGTCTGGCGCGTGGCCTGCCGGTCGGCGGCGATTTGGAGTATGCCGATGAGACCACCCTGGCCCGCGCGCTCGAGGGCCGCGGAGAAATGTAAGCCAAACTTTAAGATAAAGCGTTCTTGACAAAGGCACTGACTGGCCTATAATTTCCACTCGCAGACGGTCTAGCCACTTGGAGCAAGCGGCAGATCCAACAACCGAGTAGTTCCGGCCTGAAGTCCAGCAAACTTCAAACCCCAGATGCCGATGCTGAAGGTTAGCATCGGTATTTGTGTCCCTGCGGGGACTCGGCGGCAGTGTTGCGCCGGCCGGGCGAAAGCGCCGGAATACGCACCTTAACAGTTGAATAGTGACAGGAAGCAACAGTAAGTCAGCAAAACCCCTGTAAACACTTTCAGACTTCGGTCTGGAGTTTCATTACGGAGAGTTTGATCCTGGCTCAGGATGAACGCTGGCGGCGTGCTTAAGACATGC
>CAZSNP010000038.1:0-24416 GCA_964608265.1 uncultured Anaerolineales bacterium
GCGCATCCCGTACGGGCGCGGTCACCGCGCCCCCGCCCCCACCGACCGCGCCCCCGCCCCCACCGACCGCGCCCCGCCCGGGCGCATCCCGTACGGGCGCGGTCACCGCACCCCCACCCCCACCGACCGCGCCCCCATTCGGTACGGGCGCGGTCACCGCGCCCCTACCCGAACCATTGGGCAAAATCATCGCCTATTTCAAATATCAAACCACCAAACACATCAATGAAACCCGCGCTACCCCCGGCGCGCCGGTGTGGCAACGCAACTACTACGAACACATCGTGCGCCACGACCGCGAACTGAATGCCATCCGGCGCTACATTCACGACAACCCGCGGCGTTGGGCGCTCGACCGCGACAACGCCGCCAACAGCCGCCGCCTGCCCGCACCGCGCTCAACCGCCGAGTATCTTTCCGATCTGCCAACCGAATGACCAACTCCGCCACCATCGTCCAACGCCTGTGGAATTACTGCAACGTACTGCGCGTTGTGCCGGATAACGTGCTGTTCGAGGGCGGCGCGGGCGAGACGGTGCGGCGCAAGCTGCTGCACGAGTGCGACGTGCACACCCTCCTGCGGCTGCCCACCGCAATCTTTTACGCGCAGGGCGTCAAGGCCAACGTGCTGGTCTTCAACCGCAAGCCGGCGCGCGAGACGCCGTGGACGGAGCGGGTGTGGTTCTACGATTTACGCACCAACATCAACTTCACCCTCAAGACCAACCCGCTCACACGCTCGGATCTCGATGAGTTCGTGGCCTGCTTCCACGCGGAGAACCGACACGCCCGCACGGCCACCTGGTCCGAGCAGAACCCCGAGGGCCGCTGGCGCGCGTACCGCTACGATGAGCTGATCGCCCGCGACAAGGTCAACCTCGATATCTTCTGGCTGCGCGATGAGTCGCTCGAGGACACCGCCAGCCTGCCCGAGCCGGACGTGCTGGCAGCGGAAATCGTCGAAGACCTGCAGGCCGCGCTCGAGCAGTTTGGCGAGATCGCCGAGGCGTTGAAGGACCGAGTGCTGCCCGCTTCGACTCGCACCTCGCATTCGACACAGTCGCTTCCTCTATCGCACCCTGAACGACATGACAATGAGCAACGGAGGCCCAATCGGGACGGCCGTCGAGGAGCTTGAGTTCTCTGAAAGGCGGTGGTCGTCCACTGTGGATGATAACCGCGGCGGCGTATAATGGGCACAGCCTCGGTTCAGCCTCATCGTTTTCCAGGACGACGATTTTGGCAGCGCAAATGCGGCCGGTTCTGATCAGCGCCACGCCCCGGATGCACAAGCATCTCGTCATCCCCGGCGGGGGTCGCCTCCTCCACGCCGGCGACCTCACCGGCCCGGGTTCGCTGGCAGAGGTCGTGGCTTTCAACGCCTTCCTCGGCTCACTCCCGCATCGTCCCAAGCCGCCACGCGGAAAAGCCCTGCGCGAGAATTGGGCCCTCATCCCGTCCGGGTGCGACGTATTGATCACACACGGGCCCCCGGCAGGCGGGCTGGATTTCACACAGGCAGGCGAGCACGCCGGTTGCGGAGAACCGGCTCGGGCGGTGCGGCGGGGGCAGCCGCAGTTGCACGTCTTCGGGCACATTCACGGGGGCGATGGTGTCTATCCATACTCGAGCACGACGTTTGTCAAGGCCAGCAAAGTGAACGCGGCGTATCAGGTCGTCAACGGGCCGGTAGTGTTCGATCTCGCGGTCGAACGCGGGGGGCGGGTGGCATGAACAAGCCCGTCAAGTTCTATACGGTCTGGCAGGGCCGCCAGCCCGGTGTCTATACCACCTGGGCCGACTGTGAAGCCCAGGTCAGGGGCTTCCCCAACGCGCAGTTCATGGCCTTTCGGACACGGGCGGAGGCCGAGCAAGCCCTGCTCGGAGAATACGCCGACTACAAAGGCAAATCCCTTATCAATCAACAGCGCCTGCTGGAAGTCGGCCCGCCGGTGCTGCCCAGCTGGTCGGTGGATGCCGCCTGCAGCGGCTCGCCCGGCCCGGTGGAGTACCGCGGCGTGGACGTGGAGAGCGGGCGGCAGGTCTTTCATCAAGGCCCCTTTCCCAACGGCACCAACAACGTCGGCGAGTTCCTGGCCATCGTGCACGCCCTGGCGCTCCTGGCCCGGAAGGGTTCGGAGTTGCCAGTGTATTCCGACTCGGAGTCGGCCATCGAATGGGTGAATGTCGGCGAGTGTCGAACAACGCTGGCGCGGGTCGAAAGCAATGCCGGGTTGTTCGCCCTCATCGTCCGGGCCGAGCGATGGCTGCGAGACAATCGGTCTCGCAGCCGGGTGCTCAAATGGGAGACCGAGGCCTGGGGCGAGAACCCTGCCGACTTTGGGCGCAAGTGAGCGGCGCGCCGCCGAGTTCTTTGTGGATTGCTATGGCGAGGCTGAAGTGGCCGGTTCGCTGCACGTCTATCTATTGGGAAGATCAGCGCGGCCTGACATTCACCGCGGACGAGGACGGGGATGAATACGAGTTGCCCGCGCATCAGGTCTTCTCACGCAAACCTGCCGGGCGCATCGCCACCGTGCTCGACGACTACCGCGCCTGGTGGCCGTGTGATATTGTGGACGACGATGATGAGGCTGACTGAGCCGCTTGGCGCGCCGGCCCATCGTCGCCATCTCGGCCTCACACGGCCATGACGACTATGCTTGAACTTCTCTGGACGGCCGAGCAGGTAGCTGGATTCGTGTCTCATCCCGATCGGGCGGTGCGCCGCTGGGCGCTCGACCGGCTGGCACAGCGCTTCCCCGACCACGCGCCGTCCGCGCTCATCCCTTTGCTGGATGACGATCACGACTACCTTATCCTGCGGGCCGCTGAGTTGTTGGCCGAGTCGGGTGACCGGGTGCGCGGCACTCCGCCCCTGCTGCAACGACTCCCAGCGGCGAAGGGCAGCCGGCTGGGCCACCTGATTCGCGCGCTGGCCCGGCTCGACCCGGGGACGGCACAAACATGGCTGGCGGAACGTGTGGACGCCGAGCGCATCAAAGTCACCGCCGACGAATTCCCGCTCATGGTGGAGGCGCTCGGGAGGGCCGGCGGCTCTGAGGCGCGATCCAGGCTGTGGAAACTCCTGGGCCGGTTCACCGCCGACGGCATGACGGCCAGCAGCGTCGTGGCGGCTTTGCTTGAAGTCGCGCAGCCGGAGGACATCCGGCCGCTCGTTCAGCGCTTACGTTCCTGGCCAGACTCCGAGCACGCCTGGCGCACGTCACTCTCGGCCCTGGCGGTTGCGGTCGGTGCCGGTCGCCTCGCCAATGAACTGACGGATGCCAGAAGCGACCGGCTCGCGATGTTGCTGGACCGCGCGGAGCGGTGGCTCAATCAGCGACCGGCGTTTCGCCCCGAAGCGCAGCGCGCACTTGCCGAGGCCGTGCGCCAGCGGCAATCGCGACTGTTCACTATTGTGTTGGATGAAGCCCGGCATATCCTGGAGTCTCGCGGCGATGACGTGGCCGGCTGGCGTGCGGCCTGGGAGGCAGGCGAGCGCCTGGTGGGCTATCGGCGGCAGGCGGTCCTGACGACCCTCATCCTGGAAGCTCTGACTGCGCCGCTCGGCCAGCGGCCAGACCGCATCCCGAGGGAAGGGGTGTTGGCGCTGGCGCTGGTCTGCGAGTTGTGGGCCGATCGCGATGACGAAGGCGATTTGGAGCAGGCCGAGGACCGGACTGCAACACTGCTCAGCATCCTTGGCACGGATCGCGAGAACATCCTTCCAGCGGTGAGTGAAGAGCTGGTCGCCCTCGGCCCGCCGCTCGTGCCGCGCCTGATCACCCTGCTCGAGCCGGGCCGCATGGAATGGGGGGCCATCCGCGCGGCGCAACTGCTGGCCAGACTCGCGCAGCGCTATCCCGGCAGTTGTGACGCGGCCATCCCGGCTCTGATCGCGCACGTCACCGACGAGAGCGGCGACTTCCTGCTCGAGGCCGTCTCCGAGGCATTGTCGGCGATTGGGCCGGCGGCCGTGGAGCCGATAGCGCGAGCGCTGAACGACGACGATACGCGCACCATCTACCTGACCGGTGTGCTCGGTAATATCCCGTGTGAGCGCTCGGCACAGATATTGCTGGAGCGGATGCAACTTGAGGCATTCGCCGATTGGCGTGAGCGTGAGGCCTTTGCCGCCAGGCTCGCCGATACGGGCAGCCGCACGGCCATCCCGGCGCTGGTGGCGTTGTGGCGGCCCGGCGATCCGCATCTGGCGGAGCATTTATTGGTCTTGCATGTTGTCAACGGGCTGGATCATCCCAAACTGACAGAATGGCGGCGGCTGACAGAGGCCGAGGAGGCGCGGATCGAGCAGTTGACACGGAAGATGAAGACGAATTTGCAGACCACCTCCGACCTCATCGGCGCGATCAGGTCGGCCCTTCAACCGACGCTGGTTCCGCCGTCTGCCGGCACACCCCGGCCCGCACCCGTCGAGTTGCCTCCCGTGAAGAAACGCAAGCGTGGCCGCCGCAGCCGATGAGGCCAGCCAGCGTCAGCGGCCTGAGGTCACACGGCCTCGGGCCAGACCGTCAGGGCGGTCTTCTGCAGCCCTGGATTATTCCCACCTCACATCCATCCAGCTCTCCTTCACGCTCTGCCCCAGAGGGGAGGAGGCGCGCACCCCGGAAGCACATACGCCGCGCCTCTGACGGTTAAGCCCACAAGCCCCTCGCTCGGGAAATTCGAATTCCACAAAAGCAGATCGCTCTTAATTGAAATCAAGGCGGTCGAATGTCATGCCGAGGAGCGGAGCGACGGACGATGCGGCGTTACTTCGTAACGACGGCATCGCGGCATCTCTGGCTGGCCGCAAATCGCGCCAGGCTTGAGTGGAGACCGTGCGTTCTGCAAACGCCCGCTTCGCTCGGGGTGACACGACCTCCTTGTAATCAGTCAAGAGCGAAGCAGATTAGCGCCACAAAAGGTCACTTCCGTGTTGACTCTATGGTTTTTTGTGATTACTATATGATCAGTTGAGACAAAATCCAGTGGCGGACAAAGACACCCTTTCCGCGGTTGAACGACAGCTCCAGATCTGGCGGTGGATCGAGCAACGCCAACGCGTCACTGTGCCGCAGCTCATCGAGCAATTCGCCGTCAGCCCGGCCACCGCCCGCCGCGACCTCGATGCGCTGGCCGAGCAGGGCAAGGTCCAGCGCGTCCACGGCGGCGCGCTCGCGGTGCGCCCTGCCCCGCCCGAGCCGCCCGTCCTCCAGCGCACGGCTGAGCAAACTGAAGAGAAAAAACGCATCGGCCAGGCGGCTGCCGCGCTGATCAAGGACGGCGACACGGTCTTCCTCAGCAGCGGCACCACCGTGCTGGAGGTGGCCCGGCATCTGCGCGAACGCCGCCAACTGACCGTCGTCACCAATTCACTCCTGGTCATCAACGCCCTGGCCGATGCGCCCGACCTGACGCTCATCGGGCTGGGCGGCACACTGCGGCGCAGCGAGATGTCGCTCATCGGCCACCTGACCGAGCAGGCGCTCAACGACGTGCGCGCGGATAAGGTCATCCTCGGGATTCGGGGCGTTGACCTCGAGCACGGGCTGACCAATGCCGATTTGCAGGAGACGATGATTGACCGCGCCGTGCTGAAGATGGCGCGCGAGATCATCGTGGTGGCGGATAGCACCAAGCTCGGGCGCGCGTCATTGGCGCGCGTCGCCCCGCTCTCCGCCATCCACGCCCTCATCACCGACACGGGCGCCTCGCCTGAGTTCGTGAAAGCGTTGCGCGAACAATCCATCACCGTCATCACGGCCTGACCATGCTGCTGACCGACTTCAAGCCGCGCGCGCAACTGGTCACTCGAACGACACGGGTGACCCAACCGCGCTTCCCGGTGATTGATGCGCACAACCACCTGGCCGAGCCGTTCGGCGGCGGCTGGGATCAACGGCCGCTGAGCGAACTCCTCGATGTGCTCGACGCGGCGGGCGTGCGCGCCTACGTTGATCTCGATGGCGGCTGGGGCGAGGCCATCCTGCATCGTCACCTCGATCACTTCAAATGCGCCGCGCCGGAACGCTTCCGCATCTTCGGGGGGGTGGATTGGAGCCAGTGGCCGGAGCACGGCGATCGCTTCGGCGAATGGGCGGCGCGCCGGCTGCGCGCTCAGGCCCGGCGCGGAGCCGAGGGTCTGAAAATCTGGAAGCCGTTCGGCCTGCAGGTGTGCGACCAACACGGGCGGCGCGTCGCCGTGGACGAGCCGCGGCTCGATCCCTTGTGGGCGACGGCGGGCGAGCTGGGCCTGCCGGTGATGATCCACGTCGCCGACCCGGTGGCGTTCTTCGATCCCATTGATAATCACAACGAACGGTGGGAGGAACTCGGGCAACATCCCGATTGGTCCTTCCCCTCACCGCCCTACCCACCTTTCCTCGCGATCATGCATGCGCTCGCCAACCTCATCGCCCGCCATCCGGGGACGACGTTCATCGGCGCGCATGTCGGCTGCTACGCGGAGAACCTGGCGTGGGTGGGCGACGTGCTGGAGCGTTGCCCGAACTTCTACGTGGACATCAGCGCGCGTCTGGGCGAGTTGGGCCGGCAGCCATACACCGCGCGGCGCTTCTTCCTGCGACACGCCGGCCGCATCCTCTTCGGCGCCGACTCCGGCCCCCACCTTGAGTCGTATCGCCTCTACTATCGCTTCCTCGAAACCGACGACGAGTATTTCAACTACAACGTCAGCGAGGTGCCGGAACAGGGTCGCTGGTATGCCTGCGGCCTCTACCTGCCCGATGACGTGTTGAAGAAAGTCTATTTCGAGAACGCCCAACGGATCTTCAAGCTATGACGCCCGCCGGCCATTACACCCATCTTGAAATCCACTCGCAGCCGGAGGCGTGGGAGGCGGCGCTGGCCGCCATCGCCGAGCAGGCCGGGGCGCTCACTTCCTTCCTTCACGCCAATCGCTTCGACGCCATCGTGCTCGCCGGCTGCGGCTCGACGTACTATCTGGCGCTCTCCGCAGCCGCGGCGCTGCAAGCGATGCTCAGCCTGCCGGCGCGCGGCGTCCCGGCTTCCGAAGTGTGGCTCAATCCGCAGACCGCTTACCTCCCCACCCAACGCACGTTGCTCATCGCCCTCAGCCGTTCCGGTGAAACGACCGAGACCCTGCGCGCCTGCGAGGCGTTCCGCGCGCACGGCCAGGGCGAGGCGCTGACGCTGTCCTGCTATCCGGGCCGCGCACTCACCGAGGCCGGGACGTACAACCTCGTGTTGCCCTCGGGCCAGGAGGACAGCATCGCCCAGACGCGGGCCTTCAGCACGCTGTACCTCGGCACGCTGGCCGTGGGTGCGTTGTGGTCGGGCCGCACCGATGTGTTGGACGATCTGGGCCGCTTGCCGGCTGTTGCCCGCTCGTTGTTGGGCCGGTGCAACGAGACGACGCAGGCGCTGGGCCGCGATGGCCGCCTCGACCGTTTCTACTTCCTCGGCTCGGGCGCGCGCTACGGGCTGGCCGCCGAACTCAATTTGAAGATGAAGGAGATGTCGCTCAGCCACAGCGAACCGTTTCACTGCCTCGAGTTCCGTCACGGCCCCAAATCCATGGTCACCCCGAGCACGCTAATCGTCGGCCTGCTGTCGGAGGTGAACCGCGCGCACGAGGCTGCCGTGCTCGAGGAGATGCGGGCGATGGGCGCGCAGGTGCTGACGCTGGGCGAGCGGGATTGCGCCGTGAGTTTTGACTCCGGGATTACGGAGCCGGCCCGCAACCTGCTATATCTGCCGGTCGGTCAGCGGCTGGCATTCGAGCGGTCCTTGTTCAACGGGCTGAACCCGGATCGGCCGAACAATCTGGAAGCCGTTGTCACGTTGAAGTGACAAGTTGAGATCAGTTCACCCAAAGGAGACTTGCCATGAAGAAGACACTGTTGGCCCTCATCGTCGTTGCAACGCTGCTGCTGAGCGCCTGCGGCGGCGCCGCCACGACCGCCGCCCCGCAGGCGACGACGGCGCCCACCTCGGCCCCGGGCGGCGAACAACCCACCGCCGCCCCGAGCGGCGAGCAAATCGAAATCCGCTTCTGGGGCCACCAGGCGCCGGCGTTCAACGACGCCAATCAGGCCAAGTTCGACGAGTTCATGCGGCAGAACCCGAACGTGACCATCAAGTACGAGACCTTTCCGTGGGATGTCTTCATCCAGACGATTCAAACCTCCCTGCCGGCCGGCAACACGGCGGACGTGATTCTGATACCCGGCGGGTACACCTGCCGCTATGCCTCGGGCGGACAACTGCTCGAAGTGCCCGCGGATGTGATGACGCCGGCGCAGGCACAGGCGATCTTCTTTGAAGCGCCGCTCGGCGGGCAGTTGTGTGATGGCAGGTTGTATGGCTTCCCGGCCGAATACAATCTTGAGTACGGCGGCGCGTACGTGAACCCCGCGCTGTTCGAGGCGGCCGGGGTGGCGTACCCGCCCAAATGGGGCGCGTGGGATGAGGTCGTGGCGGACGCCAGGAAGCTGACCCAGCTCGGCTCGGATGGCGTGATGACGGTCGCCGGCATGCACTACACCAACAGCGACCAGTTGTTCACCTACTTCCTGGCAGGCATCCTGGAACAGGGCGGCGATTACTTCGCCGACGACGGCAAACACTTCAACTTCAATTCACCCGAGGCAGTGGCGACGATTCAGAAGCTGATTGACATGGCGCAACAGGACGCCATCGTGGACCCCGTCATCTTCAACGCGGAGAGCGAGTGGGTGGGCGACTCGTTCGCCAACGGGCACAACGCCATTGGCGTGCTGGGCTCGTGGTATGCGGGCGATGCCAGGGTGGCTTATCCCGATTTGAAGTTCGACTACGTGACCTTGCCGCCGCTGATGGGCTCGGAACACAGATTTGTGTCGGTGGGCGGCTGGGGTTATGTGGTGGGCAAGAGCACGCCGCACCCCGAGGTGGCCTGGAAGCTGGCCGCCTTCCTCGGCGCGGACGAGGCGAATGTGTTGTACTTCAACTCCACCTCCGCCACGATCCCGGCCATGCAATCGGTCGCCGCCAATCCCGACTACGTAAAGGCCGTTCCGTTTGCCGCCGCCGTGCTGCCCATCCTGGAGGCGGGCGCGTATCAGGGCAACCTGACCGACCCGGATCAGCTCGCGTACGAAATCATCTACCCGACCATCCTCGATGCGATCCAGGGCAACGTCAGCGCCGAGGAAGCCGCCAACAGCATTCACGAGGCGGCCAACGCGATGGTGGACGCGGCTCAGTAAGGCCCCGCAACGCCAAACCCTGAGGGCCCGCGCGGCCCTCAGGGTTTGTGCGGACGGAGTGCGCCCATGACTACCGCCTCACGCCGTTGGCCAGGTTTCAATGCCGCCTCAGCCGGGCAACTCATGGCCGGTCGGCGGCGGTTTGCCTACGCCAGCCTGGCCCCGCTTCTCCTGTACATGGGGTTCTTTTCCCTGTTCCCCGTCCTGTGGGCGTTTGTCCTGGGCTTCTTCAGTTACACCCCGATTCGTGAGGGCAGTTGGTTTCTGGGACTGGGCGGACAGAACCCGTTTGTGGGCATTGACAACTACATCGAACTGTTCTTCGGCTCGAGCAAACCCGCCGAGGTGTTCCGCCTGGCGATGGGGAACACTTTCCTGTTTGCCGCGCTCGTGCTCCCGCTCAACCTGGCCGTCACCCTGCCGCTGGCCGTCCTGCTGGAAAGCGTCGGCGAGCGAATCAAGACCGTCTTCCGCGCCATCTATTTCCTGCCCACGGTCAGCTCGGCGGTGGCGCTCACCATCATCTGGGCCTATGTGTACGCGCCCGGCTGGGGGCTGCTCAGCCTGATCTTCAAAACGGTGGGGCTGGTGCCGCCCAAATCGTGGCTGCAGGACCCGACGGCGGTGTATTTCGGCGTGCCCCTGGCGATGGTGTGCGTCGTCGTCGCTTACGTCTGGCAGGACTTTGGCTACAACCTGGTGATCTTCGTGGCCGCTCTGCAGGGCATCCCCAAATCCCTGCGCGAAGCCGCGCGCGTGGACGGGGCCAGCGCGTTTCAGGAATTCTGGCTGGTCGTCGTGCCGCTCCTGCGCCGCACCGTGCTGCTGGCCTGCGTGCTCACCGTCATCTCCTCGTTGCAGGTCTTCGTCATCTTCCAACTGCTCACGCGCGGCGGGCCGCGCAACCAGACGCAGACCATGCTGCTCAGCATCTATGAGAACGCTTTCCGCTTTGCCAACAACCTCGGGCTGTCGGCGGCCATGTCCATGATTCTGTTCATCATTATTCTGATGTTGACCGTCATCCAGTTTCGCGCCCTGCGCACCGAATGGGAGTATTGACGTGAAGGCCGCGCCCACCCACCGAGGCTTCAACCCCGTCCGGCTGCTCGGCCGGTCGGGCGTGTACGCCGTCCTGGCGCTCGGGCTGATCGCCACGCTCCTGCCCTTCATCTACATCATCGCCTCGTCGCTCAAGCCCGGGGCGGAGCTGCGCAAGACCCCGCCCGATTTCTTTCCGCAGCAACCGACCCTCGGCAACTACACCACCATCCTGGGAGACGCCGACATCCCGCTGGCGCGCAACGTCTTGAACAGCGTCGTCGTCTCACTGGCCCGCGTCGCCATCACGCTCTTCACCAGTTCCTTCGCCGGCTACGTCTTTGCCAAGTATCACTTCCGCGGCAAGAGCCTGGCCTTCGGCCTGATCCTGATTCAGATCATGATCCCGTTTCAGGTGGTGATGATCCCCAACTATCTGATCGTGGTCAGGCTCGGCCTGATCGATTCGCTCTGGGCCCTCATCATCCCGTCCATGGTGGATGCCTTTGGCATCTTTCTGATGAAGCAGTTCATCGAGAGCCTGCCCGCCGAACTGCTGGACGCCGCCCGCATTGACGGCGCCGGCGAGTTCGGCATTTATGCCCGCGTCGTCCTGCCGCAGATGGGCCCGGCGCTGGCCTCGCTGGGCATCTTCACCTTCATGGCCACCTGGAACGATTATCTCTGGCCGCTCATCGTGCTCACCACGCCCGAGAACCGCACCATCCCGCTGCTGCTGGTGTGGTATCAGACCCAGCACACCTCCAATCAGGGCCTGGTGCTGGCGGCCTCCATCCTAACCCTCGTTCCCATCTTCGTCGTCTACATCTTTGCGCAACGCTGGATCGTGGATCAGGCCAGCCAGAGCGCCTTCAAGTAAAGGAGCCTATGCCCACCATCACCTTCCTCGGCGCGGGGAGCACGGTCTTCGCCAGGAACCTGCTCGGCGATATCTTCAGCTTCCCCGAACTCGCCCACGCCACCATCCGGTTGATGGACATTGACCCCGAACGGTTGCGGACCTCGGAGGTCGTCGCCCACAAGGTCGCCGAGTTCTTCGGCGCGAAACCGAAGATCGAGGCCACGCTCGACCGGCGGCGCGCGCTCGACGGCGCCGACTACGCCATCAGCATGTTCCAGATCGGCGGCTACCGGCCCAGCACGGTGATTGATTTCGACCTCCCCAAGAAATACGGTCTGCGCCAGACCATCGCCGATACGCTCGGCATCGGCGGCATCATGCGCGCGCTGCGCACCATCCCGGTCTGCCTCGATATCTGCCGCGACATGGAAGCGCTCTGCCCCGAGGTCACCTTCCTGCAATACGTGAACCCGATGGCGATGAACTGCTGGGCCATCAATCGCGCCAGCACGATCAGAACCATCGGCCTGTGCCACAGCGTGCAGGGCACGGCGGAGTCGCTGGCCGAGGATATGTGCGTGCCGTATGACGAGATCAACTACATCTGCGCCGGCATCAACCATATGGCCTTCTACCTCAAGTTCGAGCGGAATGGCGAAGACCTGTACCCGCGCCTGCGGCAAGTGGCCGAGGCGAAGACGTATGGCCGCCGTTACCGCGAGCTGGCCGACCACGTGCGCTACGAGGTCTTCCGCCGCACCGGCTACTTCGTCACCGAGAGCAGCGAGCACTTCAGCGAGTACACGCCGTGGTTCATCAAGCGCGACCGGCCGGACTTGATCGAACGCTTTGAGATTCCGCTGGATGAGTACCCGGTGCGCTGCGAGCTGCAGATCGCGGAGTGGGAAGCGGCCAGGGCAGCCTTCGAGCGCGGCGAGCTGGAGATCACCCACGAACGCAGCCACGAGTACGGCGCGTTGATCATCCACTCGATGGAGACCGGCCAGCCGCGCGTGGTCTACGGCAACGTGCCCAACCACGGCCTGATTGATAACCTGCCCGCCGGCTGCACGGTGGAGGTGCCCTGCCTGGTGGATCGGAGCGGCGTGCAGCCCACCCGCATCGGCAGCCTGCCGCCGCACCTGGCCGCCCTCATGCAGACCAACATCAACGTGCAATCGCTCGCCGTGGAGGCGGCGCTGACCGGCAAGCGCGAGCACATCTATCACGCCGCCATGCTCGACCCGCACACCGCCGCCGAACTCTCGCTCGACCAGATCTGGGCGCTGGTGGATGACCTCCTCGCCGCGCACGGGCCGATGCTGCCGGAATACCACTGAACCACAGAGTACCCAGAGTTCACAGAGAGATGTGTGGTGTGACGAGGCAACGGTTTATTGGCGCGATACTCTGGCTAACAACGCTGGCCGCCTGTGTCGCGCCCAACCCCGGGCCGGAGCCGCCGGTGACCGACCACACGTACACGGCCAGCACCGCCGACTTCCCCAACCCGGAACGCGGCATGTACTCGCCGTTCGACCTGCCCAACGAGTCCGATGCCTCCGTCATCCGCACCGCGCTGGGCAACACGCTCGTGCATTCGTACGTGCGCCTCGACGAGTGGCGCGAGACTGATTTACCGCAGAGTTTTCTGGATGAACTTGATGCCAGTTTCGCCGCTATTCGCCAATCGGGCGTGAAGGTGATTCTGCGCTTCGCCTACAACTTCGGCCCGTATCCCGACTCGGAGCCGGACGCCTCGAAGGCGCAGATGCTGCGCCACATCGAGCAACTGAAGCCGGTGTTACAGAAGAACGCGGACGTCATCGCGTGGATGCGCGCCGGCTTTGTGGGCGCATGGGGCGAGTGGCACACCAGCACCCACGGCATTGATCGGGACCTCGGGGCCAAACGCGAGGTGCTCACCGCGCTGCTCGCCGCGCTGCCCGCATCGCGCTCGGTGCAGTTGCGCTACCCCGCCGACATCTGGCAACTGTACGGCGATCCGCTTGCCGAGGCGGAGGCGTTCACCGGCAGCGACAAGGCCCGCGTCGGCCATCACAACGATTGCTTCCTCTCCAGCGACACCGACGTGGGCACGTACGAGCGCAACGGTACGAACACCCGCGCCGAGGACGAGGCCCGGCTGGCGGTGATGTCGCGCTTCACGCCGGTGGGCGGCGAGACCTGCGCCCCTTACCCGCCGCTCTCCGATTGTGAGAGCACCTTGCGCGAGATGGCGCGGCTGCACTTCACCGAGATCAATCAGAGCTATCACCCCCGCATCGTCAGCGGCTGGAAGCGGCAGGGCTGCCTCGACGAGATTCGCCGGCGGCTCGGCTACCGGCTGGCGTTGCAAACGGCGAGCTTCAACGAACAGGTCAGGCCGGGCGGTGTGATGCGGTTGAACATCACCCTCACCAACACCGGCTTCGCCGCACCGGTCAATCCACGCCCGCTCAACGTGGTGTTGGATGGGCCGGGGCGCTTTGTGGTCACGCTGGGCGAGGTGGAGGTGCGCCGCTGGGAGCCGGGGCCGGCGTCATTTGCCGTGAGCCTCAGGGTTCCCGCCTCCGCTCCGGCGGGCGAGTATCGCCTGGCGCTGTGGCTGCCGGATGCGGCGGAGACCCTGCGCGACGACCCGCGCTACGCCGTGCGCTTCGCCAACGAAGAGGTGTGGGACGAGGCCAGCGGCTTCAACGTGCTCTCGGCCGCCATCAAAATTGATCCCTCGGTGACCGGCGCGAGCGATCCGAACGCCGTTGCTTTCTCCGTCCTCTCCCAATAGGATTGACATGCCAACGCTTTCCATCGGCAAGCGGCGCGGACTGCAACAGTGCAGCACGCCCCGCGGCGCGCTCAGCATCCTCGCGCTCGATCAGCGCAACAACCTGCGCCGGGCACTCAATCCCGACGCGCCCGAGTCGGTCACCGCGCCGATGCTGACGGAGTTCAAGCAGCAGGTCATCGAGGCCGTCGCGCCCGCCGCCACGGCCGCCCTGCTCGACCCCGAGTTCGGCGCGGCGCAGTGCGTGGCCTCCGGGGCGCTGCCCGGCCACATCGGGTTGATGGTGGCAGCCGAGGCCACCGGGTACACCGGCGACGCGACCGCGCGCCAGAGTCAAATCCTGCCCGGATGGAGCGTGGCGAAGGCGAAACGGATGGGCGCCAGCGCGGTGAAGCTGCTCGTCTACTATCACCCGGATGCGCCCACCGCGCGCGACATCGAAACGTTCGTGCAACACGTGGCCGAGGCGTGCGCGGCCAGCGACCTACCGCTGTGCGTCGAGCCGCTGTCGTACTCGCTCGACCCCTCGAGAAAGAAACTTGCTTCCGCCGAGCTGCGGCGCGTCGTCGTCGAAAGCGCGCGGCGATTAGTGACGCCGGGCGTGGAGGTGCTCAAGGCGGAGTTCCCGCTGGATGTGGCGGCGGAGCCGGATGAGGGCCACTGGGCCGAGGCCTGTGCTGAGCTTTCGACGGCCTGCCCCGCGCCCTGGGTGTTGCTCTCGGCGGGTGTGGATTTTGCGACCTATCTGCGCCAGGTGGCCGTGGCCTGCCGGGCGGGCGCCTCCGGCGTGGCGGCGGGTCGCGCGGTGTGGAAGGAGGCGACGGCGCTGTCCGGCCCGGCGCGCCAGGCCTTCCTCCGCGCCACCGCCCGCGAGCGCATGGCCCGCCTCACCGCGCTCTGCGATGCGCTGGCGCGACCATGGACCGCGCACTACGCCGCCGAACCCGTCGGGACGGAGTGGTATCGGCGGTACGACGAGGTGACCGGCAGGTAGGTAATAGAAAGTAGAAAGTACGCCCGGCCACTTTCTACTTTCTACTCGCTACTGTCTATCCTCATGCCCAAAGACTTCGACATCGTCGTCGTCGGCGAACTCAACTGTGACCTGATCCTGCGCGGCGATGTGATGCCGGTCTTCGGGCAGGTGGAGAAGCTGGTCGCCGAGGCCACGCTCACCATCGGCAGCTCGTCGGCCATCTTCGCCTGCGGCGCGGCGCGGCTGGGGCTGCGCGTGGCCTTCCTCGGCAAGGTCGGCGACGATGAATTCGGCCACTTCATGCTGCGCGAGCTGGCGGCGCGCGGCATCGAAGTCTCGGGCGTCGTCGTAGACGGCAGCCTCAAGACCGGCCTCACGGTCATCCTCTCGCAGGGCAACGACCGCGCCATGCTCACCTTCGCCGGCTCCATCGCCGAGTTGCGCTTCGGCGATCTTGATCTGGCGCTGTTGCCGCGCGCGCGCCATCTGCACCTCGGCAGCTACTATCTGCTCACCGGCCTGCAACCGCACGTGCCGCGCCTGTTCGGCCACGCACAGGATTTGGGGCTGACCGTCTCGCTCGACACGAACTACGATCCCAGCGAACAATGGGCGGGCGGCATCGCCGAGGTGTTGGCGCACACCGACCTCTTCCTGCCCAACGAGAAAGAGTTATGCGCCATCGCGCGCCAACCCACGGTGGAGGCGGCGCTGGACTCACTTGCACCGGCGGTGCCGCTGATTGCGGTGAAGCTCGGCGCGCAGGGGTCGGTGGCGCGGCGCGGTGCGCTCACCGCCCGGGCCGGGATTCTGCCCGTGCCGGTGGTGGATACCACGGGCGCGGGGGATTCGTTCGACGCTGGATTTGTGTACGGGCATCTCGCGGGCTGGGACCTCGAGCGGGCGTTGCGGTTCGCCGGTGTGTGCGGCTCGCTCTCCACACGCGCGGCGGGCGGCACCGGCGCGCAGGCCACCCTCGCCGAGGCGCTCGCCCATCTATGATCCTGTGCCTCACGCCGAACCCGGCGCTGGATCGCCTCCTGATCGCGCCGGGCTATCGCACGCACGAGGTTGTGCGCGTGCCGGAGAGCGCGGCGCTGGCGGGCGGCAAAGGCAACAACGTCGCCCGCGCTATCCGTACGCTGTCGCCGCACACGCCGGTGATGTGCGCCGGCTTCCTCGGCGGCGCAGCGGGCCGCCTCGTGGCTGACCTCGCCGAGCGCGAGGGCCTCGGCGCGGCGTGGACGTGGATCGAGGGCGAGACGCGCACCTGCACGATTCTGGTGGACCCCGACTCGCGGCACTCCACCGCCGTCAACGAAGCGGGGCCAACGGTCGGCGCCGCCGACTGGGCGCGCCTTCAAAACGATGTGGTCGCGCAGGCGGCGCGGGCGGAGTGCGTGAGCGTGAGCGGGAGCCTGCCTCCGGGATCACCGCCGCAGGCATTGGCAGCGTTGCTGCGAAACGTGCGCGCCGCCGGCCCGGCAGTCTGGGTGGATACCAGCGGCCCGGCGCTCGCCGAGGCGCTATCGGTCTCCGGCCTCCATCTCAAAGTGAACGCCGCCGAAGCCGGCGCGGTGCTGGGCCGCGAGGTCGCCACGATTGATACCGCGATGGACGCAGCGACCTCGCTCCGCACGCTGAGCCGGGCCGCGACGGTCGTGATCACGCTCGGCGCGCGCGGCGCGGTGCTGGTGAACGGGGCCGGCCGCTGGCACGTCGCCCCGCCCGCCATCAACGCCGTGAACACCGTCGCCAGCGGTGATGCGTTTCTCGGCGGACTGCTGTGCGCGGCGCTTCGCAAACTGGATGCCCCGGAGGCGCTGCGCTGGGGAGCCGCCGCCGGCGCGGCCAACGCGGCCTCCTCCGGCGGCGCGCGTTTCACGCTGGAAGGTTTTCACGCCCGCCTCGCGGAGGCACGAGTTACGGCGCAAAGATGACTTCAACCGCGCGAACGGCCCGCTTGGCCCGAACTCGCGCGCGGCAAGGGCCCGAGCCAACTCCGAGATCGATCTATGTCACACCCACCGTCAGCCCGGCGAGTTTTTCGAGCGCCTTCACCAGCGCGTGGTTGCCCTCCGCGCCGAGGCCGTCGCGCTGCAGCACGCGATACAGGTTGAAGACCGTGCTCGTCGCCAGCATCGGCACCCCCAGCCGGTCGGCTTCGTCGAGCACCAGCCGCACATCCTTCTGTTGCAGATCAATCATGAACCCCGGTCGCCAGTCGCGGGCGATGACCTGCGGGCCGCGATTGCTCAACATCCAACTGCCTGCCGCGCCGCCGGAGACGGCGGCCAACGTTTTCTCCAGATCCAGCCCGCCGGCTTTGGCGAAGAGCAGCGCCTCGCTCACGCCCAGCATCGTCACCACCACCAGAATCTGATTGACCAGCTTCACCATCTGCCCCGCGCCGTTCCCGCCGACGTGAGTGAGGGTCTTGCCCATCGCGTTGAAGTACGGTGTGGCGCGTTCAACGTCTTCCGCATTGCCGCCGACCATGATGGTGAGCGTGCCCCTGGCCGCGCCCTCGCTGCCGCCGCTGACCGGCGCGTCGAGCATCGCCACGCCTTTGGCCGCCAGCGCCGCCGCCAACTCACGGGTGGCCGCCGGGCTGATGGTGCTCATATCCACCACCAGCGCGCCGGGCCGCGCGCCGTGGATGAGGCCGCCCTCGCCCAGAACCACGGCCTGCACGTCCGGCGTGTCGCTGACGCAGATGAAGATGATGTCGCACTGCGCGGCCAGTTCGGCGGGCGAGGCGGCGCTGGTCGCGCCCTCGGCGGCCAGCGCGTCCATCTTGCTCGCCGTGCGGTTCCAGGCGCGCACCGGGAAGCCGGCCCTGAGCAGATTGCGCGCCATGCTCATGCCCATGATGCCGAGGCCGATGAAGCCGACCTTGTCGAAACCGAGTTGCTCTGCCATTGTTGCTCCTGAAGTGAGGACGCTGATGGCGTGGATTGTACGCTGGTTTTGAAGTATGGTGATTGTCACTGGGCTTTCCGCGTTTGGTATTGCGCGAATCTCGCGTGCCCAGTGATAGTCACCTGTACCACCGCCTGCACCCCTGCGGCGGTACAATCTCGGTCACCAATCCAAAATCACAAATCAGAAATCCAAAATGCCAAACCGCCTCGCCCACGAAACCTCGCCCTATCTCCTTCAACACAAGGACAACCCGGTGGATTGGTATCCGTGGGGCGAGGAGGCGCTGGCCAGGGCGAAGGCCGAGGACAAGCCCATCTTCCTCTCCATCGGCTACGCGGCCTGTCACTGGTGTCACGTAATGGAGCACGAGTCGTTCGAAGACCCGGCCACGGCCCGGGTGATGAATGACCTGTACGTGAGCGTGAAGGTGGATCGCGAGGAGCGGCCCGACCTCGACTCGATATACATGAACGCCGTGGTGGCCCTCACCGGGCAGGGCGGCTGGCCGATGAGCGTATGGCTCACGCCGGACGGCGAGCCGTTTTATGGCGGCACCTACTTTCCGCCGCAGCCGCGCCACAACCTGCCGGCCTTTACCCAGGTGTTGCTCGGCGTACACGAGGCGTGGACCAAACGGCGTGAGTCCGTCCTCAACGGCGCGAAGGAGATCACCGCCCACCTGCGCGCCGCGCTGGCCGCCGAAGCCACCGGCGCCGGCCTGCCCACGCGCGAGGACCTGGCCGAGGTCGTCAAAGCCCTGTGGCGCAGCTACGACTGGCGCGATCACGGCTGGGGCAACGCGCCCAAGTTCCCGCAGCCGATGACGATTGAGTTCCTGTTGCGCTACCACACCCTCACCGGCGAGAGCACACCGCTGGAGTTGGCGACCAAAACCCTGCGGGCGATGGCGCGCGGCGGCATGTATGACCAGCTCGGCGGCGGCTTTCATCGCTACTCGGTGGACGCGCACTGGCTCGTCCCGCACTTCGAGAAGATGCTGTACGACAACTCGCAGCTCGCCCGCGTCTACCTGCATGCGTGGCAGTTGACCCGCGACCCCGAATTCCGCCGCATCGCCGAGGAAACCCTCGACTACGTGCAACGCGAGATGACGGCCCCCGGCGAGGGCGGCGGCTTCTACTCCAGCACCGACGCCGACTCGGAAGGTGAAGAGGGCAAGTTCTTTATCTGGTCGGAGGCCGAGATCGCCGCCGCGCTCGGCACAGACTCGGAGTTCTTCAAGAAATTCTATGGCGTCACGAAGGCCGGCAACTTCGAGGGCCACAACATCCTCTTCGTCGCGCAGGAACCGACCGCCGAGGCCCTCGCCCGCCTTGCGCCGCTGCGCCGGGCGCTGTTCGAGTTGCGGGCCAAACGCGTGCCGCCGGGCCTGGATGACAAAATCCTGGCCGGATGGAATGGGCTGATGCTGGCGGCCTTCGCCGAGGCGGCGACGGTTCTGGGGCGCGATGATTACGGCGAGACCGCGCGCCGCTGCGGTGACTTCCTCCTTCGCGAGCTGCGGTCCGCCGAGGGGCGGATGTTCCGTTCATACCGGCGCACACTCCCCCCTCCCGAAGGGAGTGGGAGTCGCTTTGCTTATGGGGGTGAGGGCGGGCAATCGAAGCTCAACGGCTACCTTGAAGACTACACCCATGTCGCCGAGGGACTGCTCGCGCTGTACGAGGCCACCTTCGACGCCCGCTACTTCACCGCCGCCCGCGAGTTGATGGAGACCGCCTTCACCCACTTCGCCGACCCGGCGGGCGGATTCTTCGACACGAGCGACGATCACGAACAACTTGTGCTGCGCCCGAAGGATACGCAGGACAACGCCACGCCCTCGGGTAATGCGATGGCGGCCACGGTGTTGTTCAAGCTGGGCGCGCTCACCGGCGAGCGCCGGTATATCGAAGCCGCCGAACGCGCCCTGGCGGCCGTCGCGCCGCTGCTGGCCCGCTTTCCCACCGGCTTCGGCCAATGGCTCAGCGCCACGACGTTCATGCTCGGCCAGCCGAAGGAGGTCGCCCTCGTCGGCGACCCGGCGCAGGCCGACATGCGCGCGCTGCTCGACGCCGTCTTCACCGACTTCCACCCGTTCAAGGTCGTCGCCCTCAAACGCAACGGCGAGGATTCGCCCATCTCGCTCCTCGAAGGCCGCCAACAGCGCGACGGCAAAGCCACGGCCTCGGTCTGCGTCAACTTCGCCTGCCTGCTGCCGGTGACCGAGGCGGAGGCGCTGCGGGCGCAATTGGTGGAGAAGGTCGGCGATGACTGAGGCAGCGGTGCGGCGGCGCACCGAACGACAACCGGCAAGCTCGCGTTTCGTCGTGGGCCGTCGTGGATTCAAAACGGCCGCAGCCAGGCGAGCAACAACTGCGCGAGGATGATCTTGGCAATGGTGGCCAGCGGGTAAACGGTGGCATAGCCGAGGTTGGGCAAGTCGTTGCGGGCCTGTTCGTTGGCGAAACCGAGCACCGCCGGCTGTGTCTGAAAGCCCGCCAACATGCCGACGAGGAAGCCGAGCGGGATCTTCAGCCCGCGATGGCCGACCCACAGCAGCATGATCGCGCTCAGAGTGGTGACCAGCGCGCCGCCGAAGAACAACGCCAGCCCCCCGCCCTGCGCCAGCGTGCTTACAAACGCATAGCCGGCCCGCGTGCCGACTCCGGCCAGAAACAACACCAACCCGATTTGCCGCAGCGTCATGTTCGCGCCATAGGGGACGTTCCACACAAAGGGCCCGGTGCGCTGCGAACTGCCCAGGATGAGGGCGACGAGCAGCGGGCCGCCGGCCAGACCGAGCTTGAGCTCCGCGCCGCCCGGCAACGGGATGGGGATGAGGCCGGCCAGTAAGCCGAGCGCCAGCCCGAGGCTGAAGGTGAGGATATCAACCTCGCTCACCTCGCGATACGAGTCGCCGAAGAAGCGCGTGACGGCCCCCATCTGCTCGCGGCGCGCCACGACCCGCACCCGGTCGCCCAGTTCCAGTTGCGTATCGCCGTGCGGGAGCAGATCGACATCGCCGCGCCGGATGCGGGTGATCAGGGCCTCGAAGCGTTCGCTGAGGTCGAGGTCATGCAGGCGGCGCCCGGCCACGCGATGATCGGAGACGAAGATGCGCCGGAAGTCGAACTCGCTCCGGTCGAGTTCGATATGCTCAGCGCTCGGCTCGCCGACGCCGGCGGTGAACCGATCGAGCTCCTCGTCCGAGCCGACGATGGTGATGTCGTCGCCCAACGCCAGCCGGGCCTCGCCCGTCGTCAGTGAGAGGTTCCCGGCGCGCTTCTGTCGCACCACCAGCACATCCCAGCCATGCTGCCGTTTGAGTTTGATCAACGGGATGCCGGTGACCTCGGAGCGCGTGACGCGCACCGTGCGGTTGTTGAGGGTGACGCGCCTGCCGCCGAGTTCTTTGTGCGCGGCCGCCTCGGCGGCATAATCCGCTCGCCACACGCGTTGCGCCACCGCGATGGCGGCGAGCATGCCGATGACGCCGACGGGATAGGTCAGTGAATAGGCGACGACCGGCTCGGCGAGCAGCGGGTCGCGCACGGTTTGCGGCGCGTTGTTTTTGATGTATTCGAGCACGCCGGCCAGCGCGGGCGTGTTGGTCAGCGCGCCGGCGAACATGCCGGCGGTGAAGGTGCCCTTCAGCCCCAGCGCGAAGTGCAGGCCCGCCGTCAGCGCAAACGCCAGCAGCAGCACCCCGAGCACGAGGGCGTTATCGCGCAGACCCTTGTTGCGCAGCGAAGTGAAGAAGCCGTGGCCGCTGCTCAGGCCGATGGTGTACACAAACAACACCAGCCCCAGTTGATAGACCAGCTCGGGCAGCTTCATATCCGGGTGCAACGCCCCGAAGGCCAGCCCGGCAAACAGCACCGCCGCCAGCCCGAGGCTGCTGCCCGCGACCTTGATCTTTCCCAGCGGATAACCAACGGCGATCACGAGGAAGAGCAGCAGCAACGGGTTGTTGAGCAGTAGATCAATCATGACGACAACCGGGTATAGCCGGACCATTGTTCAGGGCCTGGGATTTGCATCGTGACCTCGCAAAGAAAAGGGAGTGACGGCCGCTTGAATTGTAGTGAGCGGGCCGATGAATTGGGGTGCTGTTTGTCGGAATTGCGCCGTGTGCTTTGTCACCACTTTGGAGGCGCGCGGTCGCGGCTCACCCATTATCGGTAACGGCGGGTGACCTGATCGGGCCACGCCGCGCCGGCCGCGTTTGAGGACAGCACCAGCGCGTCATTTTCCGCGCCGCTCGATACAGTACAATGACTGCATGTCCATCTGGGCTATCGTCCCCGTCAAGCCGTTTCAACACGCCAAGAGCCGCCTGGCCACCGTCCTTCCGCCCATCGAACGCGAGGCGACGAGCAAAGGCCTACTCGCCCAAACGCTCAACATCATCAGGCAAGTGACCCACATCGACCAGACGCTCGTCATCAGCCGTGACCCGAACGCCCTGGCTCTGGCGCGGACGTACAAGGCCCGCACGGTGAACGAGACCGGCGCGCCCGACCTGAACGCCGCCCTGCGGTCGGCGGTGGAGGTGGCGCTGAGTTTCCGCGTCAACGCCGTGCTGATCCTGCCGACCGATCTGCCGCTGCTGACGGCGACGGATGTCGAGCAGATTCTCGAGCCGCCCGGCGATGAGCCGGCCATCGTCATCGCCCCCGACCGGCACGAGACCGGCACCAACGCGCTCTTCCTGCGCCCGCCCAATGTGATGGCGCTGGCCTTCGGTGCGAACAGCTTTCAGCAGCACATGACCAATGCCGCCGCGGCCGGCGTGACCGCGCGCGTGTGCGGCGCGCCGCACTTCGCCCTCGACCTCGATACCCCGGAGGATTGGGCACAGTACCAACAACTGCGCTCGCCCCAATCGTTTTTCGTCGGGTAACCAGCGGTGACCAGCGGGGGCAACTCGATTGCAATTGGTCAGGAGGAAGCTTCCCCAAACAGCGAACACCGCAGGGGCGAAATACGAGACCGGCTAACGCTCTCCGTGTGGCCAGGGCGAGCGCGATGACTTTGCACACACCCTGCCTTGTGACGTGACGAGTATAGAATACGGCCTCCGAGGTGCGGTATGATTGCCGCGTTCGCCCGCTTATTGTTCCATGTCCAACGTCACGAATCACAAACAGCCCAACTCACGCATGTGTTTCACCTGCGGCCTCGACAATCCGTTTGGCCTCAAGCTGCGCTTCTACGACAACGGCTCGGATGAGGTCTGGGCCGATTTCGTCGTCGGCCCCAATCACCAGGGCTACCCCGGCGTCGTGCACGGTGGCGTGGTCGCCGCCATCCTCGACGAGGTCGGCAGCCGGGTGATGATGGCCGGCGCGCCCAACCGCTTTGGCATGACGGCCAAAATGGAGGTGCGCTACCGCAAGCCGGTGCCCCTCGCAACGCCGCTGCGCGCCGTCGCCCGGGCCGTCAAAGATCGAGGCCGCCTCGTCACCGCGCGCGCCGAGATCCGCACCCAGACCGGCGAGGTGCTGGCCGAGGCGGAGGTGCTGATGGCCGAGGTCTCGCTCGATCAACTCCCAACCGAGGAGGCCGACCGGCTGGGCTGGCGCGTGTACCCCGATTCCGAGCCGGCATGACGATCGCTGCCCCGTGGCTGCGGCGCTTGCTCATCGCTGCGGCCCTTGCTTCGGCGGCCCTCGTCCCGCTCCTCTCCACTCAACTTCCGCGCAGCGCGGATGGCCGCCCGCATCTCTACCGCCTCATCCTGCTCGACCACTCCATCCGCAACGGTGAGCGGTGGCCGCGCTACTCGCCCGAACTGGCCTACGGCAATGGTTACCCGCTGTTCAATTTTTACGCGCCGCTGACTTACTATCTCGGCGTGCTGCTGCATGCAGTGGGATTGGAATTCGTCGCGGCGTTGCATGCCATCTTTGCGCTCACGTTCGTGATCGGCGCGTGGGGGACTTTCGCATTGGCCGCGGAATGGTTCGGCGAACCGGCCGGCGTGATCGCGGCCGCAGCTTTCGTCTTTGCCCCCTACACGCTCTTCAACGCCCTCACACGCGGGGCCGCGCCCGAAGCGCTGGCCGTGGCGCTGCTGCCCTGGTTGTTGTGGAGCCTGCACCGCGCCCTTGTCGCCCCAACGCCGTCCGCATTGGCGCGGCCCGCGCTCGTGTTCGCTGCGCTTTTACTTACGCACAATCTCACCGCCGTCCTCGGTACGGGCCTGGCAATCGTCTGGCTCGTCGTCGAAGCCACGGCCTTACGCCCTCTCGTTTCACGTTTCAAGTTTCACGGGCTACTCGTCATTCTTTCACTCATCTCCGGTTTGGCCCTCGCGGCGTTCTTCTGGCTGCCGGCGCTACTCGAGACGGGCGCGGCCCAGGTGGCGCAACTCACCGCGCCGGCCACGCTCGACTTCCGCAACTACTTCCTCACACCCGCGCAACTCTTTGCGGCCTCGTTCACCTTCGACCCGCGACTGGAGCCGGTGACGGTGCCGGTGTCGTTTGGACTGGCGCCGGCGCTGGGTGCGCTGGCGGCGCTGTTGATGTGGCGGCGTTACGACGCGAGGGCGATGCGGCTGCGCGTCGCGGTCACGTTTGC